>DATHKR010000214.1:0-63477 GCA_035489015.1 Kofleriaceae bacterium
GCCCACCTCCTGGTGCTGTCGGGAGAGCCGATCGACGAGCCGGTGGTGCAGTACGGCCCGTTCGTGATGAACAGCCAGCGAGAGATCGTCCAGGCGATCGACGACCTCGGCCGCGGCGTGTTCGGCCACCTCGACGACTGATCAGGGCCTCTGGTCTCCATAGATAAATTCTATGGAGACCGTCTCCTTCTATCGATTGGACGCGCCCGGCCCGGTCGCTCACCATGGCGACATCAAGGAGGCGCGATGTCGGCAACGTGGCTGGAGCTCATGGTCTGCGGCGCGGCGGTGGTCGCGTGCGCCTGCGCGGGAGGGCCGGAGCCGGCCTCGGTCCGCGAGCAGCAGCAGGAGAAGGAGCAGGAGCAGGCAGCCGGCCCGCCGCGCGAGGGCAAGCCGGCGGCGGCGCTCGCGACCGGCGAGATCTCGCTCTCCGCCGACATGGCCGAGGCGGCCCGCCGCTACCTCGGCGCGCTGTCCGCGGAGCAGCGCGGCCGGGCGGTGTTTCCGCTCGGCGCCGACGAGCGGCTGCGCTGGCACTACATCCCGCAGGCCCGGCGAGGGGTCTCGCTGGGTGAGCTCGGTCCGGCCCAGCGTCCGCTGGCCTACGGGTTTCTGGCCACCGCGCTCGGCCGCGGCGGCCTGCTCAAGGTCACCGGGATCATGGCGCTGGAGGAGGTCCTGCGCCGGCGCGACCAGGGGCGCGGGTCGTACGTGCGCGATCCGGGCGCGTACTACCTGACGGTGTTCGGCGAGCCATCGACCGCGGCGACCTGGGGCTGGCGGCTCGAGGGACATCATCTGTCCCTCAACCTGACCCTGGTCGACGGGGTGCGCCCGGTCGCGTCGCCCGCCTTCCTCGGCGCGGCGCCCTCGCGCCCGACCGGCGACTTCCTGCACGAGACCAGCGTGCTCGGCCGGGAGGAGGAGCTGGGCTCTCGCCTGGTCACCAGCCTCGACCCGGAGCAGCGCCGGCGGGCCATCGTCCGCGCGAGCGCCCCGGAGGACATCCTCAGCGGACCGGGCGCGCGCCTGACCGCGCTGCCCGGGCTCGCCGCGGCGCGCATGACCGCGCTCCAGCGCACCCTGCTCGATGCGATCGTCGACGAGGCGACCGGCAGCCTGCCCCGGGAGCTGGCCGAGCGCGAGCGCGCGCGCATCGCCGCGCACGATCCGGGCCGCGTGGTGTTCAGCTGGGCCGGCGGGACCGGTGCGCGCGAGCCCCACTACTACCAGGTGAGCGGGCCGACCTTCCTCTACGAGCTCGACAACACGCAGGAGGACGCGACCCACATCCACACGGTGTGGCACGCGCGCGAGCAGGCCGGCGGCGACTTCGGCCTCGATCTCCTGCGCCAGCACCGCGCCGCCCAGCACGATGCCGCGCGGCATACCGCCCAGGTCCCCCAGGACGCCGCGTCGATCGAGGCCGACCTCCGGCTGCGCCGCGAGGGGGCGCGGCCGGTCGAGCCGTTTCGCCTGGTCGGCAACATCTACTACGTCGGCGGGGCCAACATCGCGTCGTATCTCATCGCCACCTCGCGCGGGCTGATCCTGATCGACACCGGGCCGCGCGAGATGGAGCCGGTGGTGCGCGCCGGCATCGTGAAGCTCGGCTTCCGGCTCGAGGATGTCGAGGTCCTCCTGACCAGCCACGCCCACTGGGACCACGTCGAGGGGCTGGCCGCGATGAAGCGGCTGACCGGGGCGCGGGTCATGGCCCTGGCCGAGGAGGTGCCCGCGCTCTCGTCGGGCCAGGATCTCTCGGCCCTCGGCGACGTCGGCTGGGATCCAGTGACGGTCGATCGAGTCCTCCGCGACGGCGACGAGGTGGTGCTGGGCGAGGTCACCCTGCGCGCGCTGTGGACCCCCGGGCACACCCAGGGCTGCACCACCTGGATCACCACCGCCCGCGAGAACGGGCGCCGCTACGCGGTCGCGTTCGTCGGGGTGCCGGCGGCCAACGCCGGGGTGAAGCTGCGCGGCAATCCGCGCCACCCGACCATCGCCGACGATCTGGCCCACAGCCTGCGCGCCCTCGAGCAGCTGAGGCCCGACATCTTCCTGACCGCCCACCCGGCCGATCTGCTCGCCGGGAAGCGCGAGCGCCTGCGCGCCGGCGAGGTGCCCAGCCCGCTGGTCAACGCGGCGGACTATCCGCGGTACCTGGCCGAGGCGAGGGAAGACCTTCGCCAGCGGCTGCGCGCGGAGGACGCTCCTCGCTCACCACCGAGGTGACAGGACGATTCACCGCGGCCGCGCGCGCCGCGGCTTCTTCGGCGCGACGGGCGACCTGGCCGGGCCCGGCTCGCCGTCGTCGGGCGCTGCCGCCGGGTCCGGCTCCGCCAGGGCGATGCGGCGCGCGGCCTCGGCCGCCCGGCGAACGATCGGCGACAGCGCGTCGGCTGGCGAGCCGTCGCCGCCCCACGCGGCCGGTGCGCCGAGCTGGCGGAGCACCGCGCCGTGCGCGATCGGCTGGTCGAACGAGAAGTGGAGCGAGGGCAGGGCCTCCGGCGCGCGGTCGTAGTCGGCCGGGGCGATCTTGCCGAGCGCGACCCTCGCCACCTCCGGCGCATCGGGCACCTCGGGCGCCTTCGCCTTCGCCTTCGCCTTCGCGGGCGCCTTCGCCTTCGCCTTCACCGCGCCGCGCGCCTTCCGGGGCGCCGGCGCCGGCTCGCCGGCTCGCGCGAGGCGGAGCGCGTCGAGCAGCTGCGACCTGGTCCGTCCGCGCAGCTCGGACAGAAGAAAGGGGTCGCGGTCGAGCGCCTCGCCGAGGACGTAGTGGGTGGCGGCGACGTGCTTGCACGGATCGCCCCAGTCGGGGCACGAGCAGCTGGTCACCAGATCGGCCCGCCGCGCGGGAAACAGGCTGGTCCCGGCGGCGCGGAAGACCTCGTCGATCTCGTGCGGCATCCGGCCGGCGAGGAGCTCGGCGGCGAACTGCGCCCTGGCCGCCATGCCGGCGATCGCCCGGGTCCACGCCGGATCGGGCAGCTGGGCCAGCTCGATCGTGATCTGGTACGGGGTCGAGCGAGAGCCGGTGACCTTGGCGGTGACCACGCCCCCCTCGACGACCAGATCGTGGGTGCGGCCGGCCCGCGCGTAGGTGCGGCCGCGGGCCAGGCGGCCGGCGTCGCCGCGGAGCACGTTCTCGAGCGCCTCGATCCAGCGCTGGCCCCACCAGGTGGTGCCGGCCTTCTTGATCTTGATGCCGTGCTCGGGCGGCGGCTTCTTCGGCGCCCGCGGATACGAGCCCCATCCGCCCCACCGGCTCATGGGTGCACCTGGGCCCGGCTCGCTCGCGCCGCCCGCTTGCCGGCCTTGCCCGGGGAGGAAGAGGTGGTGGTGGCGGCGTCGTCGCCGTCGCCGACCACCGCGCCCTTCGACAGCGCGAACAGGTCCCTCAGCTCGGCGGTGCCGAGCTCGGTGATCCACCGCTCGCCGGCGCCGACGATCTTCGCCGCGAGCCCCCGCTTCTGCTCGACCAGGCGGTCGATCTTCTCCTCGACGGTGCCGGCGCAGACCAGCTTGTGGACCTGGACCGCGCGGGTCTGGCCGATCCGGTGCGCGCGATCGGTGGCCTGATCCTCGACCGCCGGGTTCCACCAGCGATCGTAGTGGAAGACGTGGGCCGCGGCGGTGAGGTTGAGGCCGGTGCCGCCCGCCTTCAGCGACAGGACGAAGATGCGCGGCCCGCGCGGCTCGCCCTGGAACCGCCGCACCATCTCGTCGCGCGCCTTCCTGGGCGTGCCGCCGTGCAGGAAGACGACCTCGCAGGCCAGGCTGGCCTCGAGGTGCGCGACCAGCCGGTCTCCCATCTCGCGGAACTGGGTGAAGACCAGCGCCTTGTCGCCCGCGGCGACCGCCTCCTCCAGCATCTCGGTGATGCGGGCGAGCTTGCCCGAGCGACCGGCCAGCGCGCCGCTCTCCGACAGGTACTGGGCCGGGTGGTTGCAGATCTGCTTGGTGAAGGTGAGGAGGGCGAGCACGCGCCCGCGCCGCTCGATGCCGTCCGACTCCGCGATCCGGCGCATCTCGTCGTCGACCACCGCCTTGTAGAGGGTGGCCTGCTCGCGGGTGAGGGTGCAGATCACCTTCATCTCGTTCTTCGGCGGGAGGTCCTGGATGATCGTCGGATCGGTCTTGAGCCGGCGCAGGACGAACGGGCTGACGATGCGGCGCAGGCGCGCGGCCGCCTCGTCGTCGCCGTACCGCTCGATCGGAACCGCGAGCTCGCGGCGGAAGGCGTCGAGCGGGCCGAGCAGCCCCGGGTTGGCGAACTCCAGGATCGACCACAGCTCGGCGAGCCGGTTCTCGACCGGGGTGCCGGTCAGCGCGAAGCGATGGGCGGCGGGCAGCGCGCGCGCCGCCCGGGCCGTGGCCGACGCCGAGTTCTTGATGTTCTGGGCCTCGTCGAGCGCGACCACCGACCAGTCGACGCCGGCGAGCAGCGCGGCGTCGCGGCGGAGGAGCCCGTACGTGGTGATGACCAGCGAGCCCGGCCCCGACGGAAACTCCTCGACCGAGCGCACCCGACCGGCGCCGTGGTGCGGCGTCACCGCCAGCGACGGGGCGAAGCGCTCGATCTCGCGCTCCCAGTTGCCGACCACCGAGGTCGGCGCGACCAGCAGGGCAGGCCGACCGTTGCCGGCGGCCTCGGCCCGCCGGAGCAGGAAGGCGAGCAGCTGCATCGTCTTGCCCAGGCCCATGTCGTCGGCCAGACAGGCGCCGAGGCCGAGCGAGCTCATGGTCACCAGCCAGTTGAGGCCGCGCTCCTGGTACGGGCGGAGCGTGGCCTGCAGGGCGGCGGGCGCGGCCAGATCCGACGAGGCGCTGTGGCGCAGGCGATCGATCAGCCGGGCGAAGGAGTCGGTCGCCGCCACCACCACCGAGAGCTGACCCTGGCGGACCTCTCCGGCCAGCGCCGCCTGGACCGCCTCGCGCATGGTCACGCTGGCCGGTCCGCCGGCGATGCGCCTCTGGATGTCGCCCAGCTCGGTTGGATCGATCGCCACCCAGGCGCCGCGAAAGCGCACCAGGGGCGCCTTCTGGCGGGCGAGGGCGGACAGCTCGCGGGCGGTCAGCGGCTGGTCGCCGATCACCGCCTGCCAGTCGACCGCGAGCAGCTCGTCGAGGCCGAGCCCGCCGGCGCCGGCGACCGCGCCCGCCACCCGGGCCCCCTTGCCGCCGACCCGCATGCGCAGGCGCAGGCGGCGCTGGCCGGCGGCGGTCAGCTCGCCCGGCACGATCACGCCGAAGCCGGCCTCGGCCAGGACCGCCGCCCCGTCGCCGAGGAAGGCCCAGGCGGTGGCGGGATCCAGCTCGAGCGCCTCGGGCGTCGCGCTGGCCAGGGCGCGCTCGATCGGCGCGAACAGGCGCGACGCGCGCCCCAGGGCCTCGAGCAGCGACTCCTGCGGGTCGCGGAATGCGCGGCCGAGCCGCTCGAGCCGGCGCCCCTTCGTCTTCCAGACCTCCGATGCCGGCACCAGCAGGCTGGGGTCGTCCGGCGACTGGAGCAGGAAGCGGAGCAGGAACGGATCTCGATCGGCGGCGGGCAGCTCGAGGCGAAAGCAGGCGCGCAGGCGATCGCGGGCGCCCAGCGCCGGCTCGCTCCAGCGCTCGAGCTCGTCGACCAGCCCGCGCTCGGCGAAGCCGTGGGTCTCGAAGGTGCGCCGGTCACTCTCGAGCGCGGCGCGCCAGCGCTGGTCCCACGGCCCGGCGGCGACGCCGCCGTCTCCTCGTGCGGCGGGTCGCGCCGTGGGTCGCGCGGCGGGTCGCCTCGCCGGCGGCAGCGCCGGCCCGCCGCGAGCGCCGCGCACCAGCCCGTCGACCACCGCGTCCAGGTACGCGCGGAGGAGGGCCTCGGGGGCCCACACATCCAGCGCGCCACCGCCGGCGACCGGGACCGCGTGCGCCGCCGGCGGCATGCTGCGGGCGACAGCGGCGACCCGGGCCGCGTCCTCACCGGCCGACAGCGCCGCCGCCCAGCGGGCCTCGATCGCGCCGCCGCGGCGCGCGATGGTCGGGATGACCCGCTCGCGCGCGACCAGCTCGATGGCGAGCTTGCTGGCCAGCGCCCAGCTGGCCACCGACGCCGGCAGCGCCTCGACGGTGGCGGCCGGCAGCACCGCGAGCATCGCCATGGTCTCGACCAGGGGGAGCGCGAGGCCGTCGACCCGGCTCGACCCGTCCGGCGTCACCAGCACCGCCGAGCGCGGCGCACCGCCGCGGCCGAGGTCGGGCAGCGCGCGCGGCGCGGAGGCGTCGCCCCACAGGAACAGGGCCTCGGCCTCGGGCAGGTAGGCGAGCGGCATCGGCTGCCCGTTCATCGCACGGGCACCCGGGCACGGGAAGGCCCGTCCGCGGCGATCGCGGCTCAGCCCTTCGGCACGCCACCGACCGCCCAGTTCTCGGCCGGGACCTCGCGCACGATCACCCGGATGCTGTCGCGCGGGGCGCCGAGGGCGGCCTCGACCGCGTCGGTCAGCGCCTTCATGAGCGCGGCCTTGACCTCCCTGGATCGGCCCTCGATGAGGGTCACTTCGACGAGCGGCATCGTCACTCCTTGGTCCGGAATCCGGCCTGGCCGAGCACCTCCACCACGACGCGCGCGCGGGCGCCGCGGCGCAGGGCGACCGCCGCGGTGGCGCCGCCGGCCATGACGATATCGCCGGCGCGCAGCGGCTCGCCGGCGTCGGCGCCCAGCCGCGCCGCCGCGACCAGCGAGCGCAGCGGGTGGCCGAGGATCTCCGCGCTCGAGCCGATCTCGACCGGGCGCCCGTCGAGCTCGAGGGTCATGCGGAGGCTGGAGATGTCCACCGACGGCGGCGACCACGGTCCGAGCACGAACCCGGACGACGACGCGTTGTCGGCCACCACGTCGGCGAGCGAGAACCGGAACGCCCGGTAGCGCGAGTCGATGATCTCGAGGGCGGGCGCGATCGCCTCGACCGCGGCGAGCGCCTCGGCCGGGCCGACGCTGCGCGGCAGCTCGCGCCCGACCACGAACGCGATCTCCGGCTCGACCCGGGGATGGACCCGGTCGGCGAGGTCGATCTCCCCGCCGTCCTCGACCCGCATGCCGTCGGTCAGCCGGCCCCATATGACGTCGTCGATGCCCATCTGGATCATCTTGGCGCGGCTGGTGAAGCCCATCTTCATGCCCACGCGCCTCTCGCCGCGCTCGAGGCGCCGCGCGATCGACGCCCGCTGCACCGCGTAGGCGTCCTCGAGCGAGAGCGGGTGGCTCGCCGACAGCTGGTCGATCTCGCGAGCCGTCATGGCGGCGGTGTCGACCAGCTCGGCCAGCCTGGCGATGTCGGTCACAGCTGCACGCAGACGCTGGTGAGCTCGGTGTAGAAGTCGAGCGAGTGGACGCCGCCCTCGCGGCCGATGCCCGACATCTTCGAGCCGCCGAACGCTGTCCTGAGGTCGCGCACGAACCAGCAGTTGATCCAGCACACTCCCACCTCGAGCCGCGCCGCCACCCGGTGCGCGCGCGACAGATCGCGGGTGTAGACCGACGCGGCCAGGCCGTAGCGGGTGTCGTTGGCCAGGCCGATCACCTCGTCCTCGCCGTCGAACGGCATCACGTGGCAGCACGGCCCGAAGATCTCCTCCTGGACCACCGCGGCGTCCTGGGCCAGCCCGGTCCACACGGTCGGCTCGATCCAGAACCCGGCGGCGAGGGCGGCCGCCACGGTCGGGATCCCGCCGCCCGCGACCACGGTCGCGCCGGCCTCGACCGCGCCGGCATAGTAGCCGAGCACCTTGTCGCGATGCGCGGCGGAGATGAGCGGCCCCATCGTGGTGCTCGCCAGCCGCGGATCGCCAGGCACCAGGCCGCGCGCCACATCGCCGAGTCGGGCCACCACCGCGTCGAACATCGGCCGCTCGACGTACACCCGTTCGGTGCCGAGGCAGACCTGGCCGGCGTTCTCGAACACCGATCGGCGCAGTCCGGCGATCACCGTGTCGAGGTCGGCGTCCGCAAAGATCACGGCGGGGTTCTTGCCGCCCAGCTCCATCGAGACCGGCCTTATGCCCCGGGCCGCGCCGGTCAGGATCGCCGCGCCGGTGGCGGTCTCGCCGGTGAACGTGATCGCGTCGATGCCGGGATGGGTGGTCAGGAGCTGTCCGGCCGCCTGCGGGCCGAAGCCGTGGACGACGTTGTAGACCCCGCGCGGCACGCCGGCCGAGCTCATCACCTCGCCGAGCAGCGCGGCGGTGGCAGGCGTCTCCTCGGACGGCTTGACCACGACGGTGTTGCCGCACGCGAGCGCGGGCCCCACCTTCCAGGTCATGAGCAGGAGCGGGAGGTTCCACGGGCACACCACCGCGACGACGCCCCGCGGCCGGCGCCGCGCGTAGCTCAGCGCCGGCCGCCCGGCCGGCGTCGTCATCTCGAAGGACTCCGACGGGACGTTCTTCACCAGGTCGGCGAAGACCCGGAAGTTCGCCGCGCCGCGCGGGATGTCGAGGTGGGCGGCGAGCGAGCGCGGCTTGCCGGTGTCGGCCACCTCGGCGTCGACGAACTCGTCGGCCCGCCCGTCGATGCCGTCCGCGACCGCGTGCAGGAGATCCGAGCGCTGCGCGGCCGTGAGCTCCGCCCACGGTCCGGCGAGGGCCGCGCGCGCGGCCCGCACCGCGGCGTCCACCTCCTCCGCCCCGCCCTCGGCGACCCGCGCGATGACCGTGCCGTCGGCGGGGTTGATGTCGTCGAAGGTCCGGCCGGAGCGCGACGGCGTGGCCTCGCCGTCGATGAAGTGGTGGATGTCTCTCATCCGCCGGGCCGGGGAGCTCACTCGCCGCCCGTCGGGACGATGTTCGCGTTCATGCGAAACAGGTTGTCCGGGTCGTACGTCGCCTTGATCTTGCCGAGGCGGGCGTACTTCTCGGCGCCGCCGTAGGCCTCCACGACCCGTCCTCCCTCGTCGGCGTTGAGCATGTTCACGTACACGCCCTTGCCGGTCCACGGCTCCAGATCGCGGACCGCCGCGCGCGTCATCTCCATGTATTCGCCGTCCTTGGCGGGATCGTCCCACCGGATCGCGAAGTTCAGCCACAGCTGGTACTGGCGGTTCGAGAAGGCGGTGTCGCTCTCGGCCACGTCGCCGATCGCGCCGCCCAGGCCGATGATCTCGACCTCGCCGTCCATCGGCATCGCCTTCCAGAACGCGACCAGCCGGCCGATCGCCTCCGGAGCCAGCGACTCGACGTGCGCCTCCTTGGTGTAGTAGCGGTGGCCGTCCTCGAACTCGTGGTCGATGATCCGCTGGACGCCGGCCGCGAACGGCATCACGCGCATCGCGGTCTGCACCGGGGTGCCGACCGAGTTGAGCCGGTTCACCATCTCCTCGCCGGCCGGATCGTCGGCGTCGCCCAGCCACATGGTGATGAACATGAGCAGGCGCCGGTGGACCAGGTCGTCGCGCACGAACGGCAGCTTCGGCATGTCCGGCTTGAGCGCGGCGTGCCAGCCGACCTGACGGGGCAGGGTCGGGTAGATGCGCGCGTACTCGCGCAGCGCGTGCTCGGCGTGCTCGGGCTCGTAGAGCGCGGCGCCGATCCGCATCATCGGGCCGAACCGGTAGCACTTCATGGTGAAGCGAGTGACGACGCCGAAGTTCCCGCCCCCGCCGCGCAGCGCCCAGAAGAGATCCGGGTGGGTGTCGGCGTCGACCTCGATGACCTCGCCGCTGGCCAGGACCAGCTCGAGCGAGACGAACTGGTCGCAGGTCAGGCCGTACGGGCGCGAGAACCAGCCGATGCCGCCGCCGAGGGCGAGGCCGGCGACGCCGGTCTCGGACATGATGCCGGCCGGCACGATCACGCCGTGCTTCGCGGTCTCGGCGTCGACGTCGCCGAGCAGACAACCGCCGTCGACGTGGACCAGGCCGCGGTCGACATCGACCGACACCCGGCGCATGCCGCTCAGATCGATGGTGAGCCCGCGATCGGACAGGCCCTTGCCGGCGACCTGGTGGCCGCCGCAGCGCACCGCCGGGTGGAGGCCCGAGGTGCGGGCCACGTCGACCGCGGCGACCACGTCGGCGGTGCTGGTGCAGCGCAGGATCAGCTCCGGCCGGTGCGCGACCATCGCGTTCCACACCACGCTGCGCGCGGGGTAGTCGGGATGGTCCCGGTCGATGACGTCGCCCTGGAACCGACCGGCCAGCTGGTCCGCGATCCGCGCGCGCATGGCCGGGTCGATGAGGCCGGCCCGCGACTCGTCGTGGAGCTTGCGGATCGCACCGAGGGTGGCGTCGACCGCGCCGAGGTAGGCGCTCTCCATCCGGGCCAGGTACTCCGCCTCGGCCGGGCTGCCGGCGGCGACCCCGGCCACCTCCAGCTCGAAGGCGAAGCGCAGGCTGAGCTCACCCGACGCGTCCTCGTCGATGAAGTTGCGGATGGTGCCGAGCACCGGGCCCGACAGCCGGGTGAACGTCACCAGGCGCTCCGGCTCGAGGGTGACCCGCTCGCGCATGCGGTCGCCGCGGAACTCGATCTCGCGCACGAACCGGGTGCTGCTCTCGCGCTCGATCACCTGGCAGTGGGTCATCGAGGGCACGAAGGGCAGCGCGTTGTCGGCCTTGAGGACCAGCCCGCGCCACACCTCCGCGCGCGAAACCTTCGAGGTCGAGCCTGGTGGATTCACCCGGATGCTCCGTTCCAGCGAGATCATGAGCGGGTTCCTTTCGTGGGCGGGTTCGCCGCGTCGAGCAGCTCGATCACGCAGCCGATGTCCTGGTCGCCGCGGCCCTCGCCGAGGGCGGCGCGCAGGAGCTCGGCGGCGGCCGAGAAGAGCGGGACCGGCGCGCCGGCCGACGCCGCCAGCGCGTCGATCGCCGGCAGGTACGCCGACAGCATCGAGACCGGGCCGGGCGCGGGGTCGACGAAGCGGCGCGCCGCCATGCTGGCCGCGCGGGCCCGGAACATCGCCGAGGAGCCGGCGCCGAGGCCGAGCACCTCGATCGCGAGCGGGACGTCCAGGCCGATCCGCTCGACCAGGAGCAGCGCCTCCGCCGCGGCGGCGGTGTGGACGGCGACCAGCAGGTTGGCGACCAGCTTCAGCCGGGTGGCCGACCCGAACGCGCCGGCGTAGATCGCGTGGTCGGTGGCGTCGCGGCAGACGTCGAGCACCGCCTCGCAGCGGGTCCGGTCGCCGGCCACCAGGACCACCGCGGTGCGCGACGCGGTCATCGCGGGCGTCCCGGAGATCTCGCCGTCGAGGAGGGTCGCGCCGCGCGCGGCCACCAGATCGCGGTAGCGCTCCTTCACCGCCAGCGGGTAGCTCGACAGCTCGACCACGGTGTGGCGGGGGCCGAGGCCGGCCAGCAGGCCGTGCTCGCCGGTCATCACGTCGTCGAGCGCGGCGGCGGAGGGGAGCAACGACAGGATGATGTCGGCGCTGTCGGCGACCTCTCGCGGGCTGCGCGCGGCGCGACCGCCCGCGCGGACCAGGTCGGCCGCGTCGGAGCGGCGGTAGCCGACCACGGCGTGGCCGCGCGCGAGCAGGTTGAAGGCGACCGGCAGCCCGGTGCGTCCGAGGCCGATCATGCCGAGCGTGCGCTGGCTCATGGCAGGAGCCCCCGCTGGCGCGAGGCGAGCACGGTCAGCTGCAGCGAGCCCTCCATGATGTGCCATTCGTGCAGATCGAAGATGCGCAGGCCGGCGACGACGAACGGATCGGCGGACAGGATCGCCCGCGCCTCCTCGAGCGAGCCGGCCCGCACGATCGACATGCCCGCGCCGCTGGTCGAGCCGTCCGGCCCGAAGAACGGGCCCGAGGCGAACAGGATGCCGCGCTCCTCGAGGCCGATCATGAACTCCAGGTGAGCCTGGAGCCGGGGAGCCAGGTCGGCGCCGGGCAGCCGCCGCGACAGGGCGACGTAGAGCGCGCGGTCGAGCATGCTCGAGGTCGCGCGGATCGCGCTCATGCCGGCACCGGCCTGGCGAACAGCTCGACGTCGAACGCGCCGAGCCCGTCGAGCTGGACGCGCAGGACGTCACCCGCCTTCATGAACTCGCGCCGCGGAAAGCCGACCCCGTCGGGCGAGCCGGTGAGCAGCACGTCGCCCGGGTCGAGGGTCATCAGGCGACTCGCCCACGCGATCAGCTCGGCGACCGAGTAGATCATGTCGCTGGTCCGGCCGTCCTGCCTGGTGACGCCGTTGACGGCCAGCTGGAGGCGGACGTCCTGAGGATCGGGCAGGAACGCGGCGGGCAGCATGCCGGCCGCGGTCGGGCAGAAGCCGTCCTGCCCCTTGCCGGCCAGGAAGTCGAACTTGAAGATCGAGTCGGGCTTGAACAGGCGATCGCGGGCGGTGACATCGACGGCCACGGTGTAGCCGGCGACGTGGTCCAGCGCGCCGGCGACCGCGATGTCGCGACCGCCGCGCCCGATGATGACGGCGAGCTCGACCTCCCAGTCGAGCATCTCGATGCTCGGATCCACCGGCACCGTGCGGCCCGGACCGACCAGGGCGCGCGGCGGCTTGAGGAAGAAGAACGGAGGCGTGCCCGGCTTCTTGTCGAGCTCCACGCCCATCTCGGCCAGGTGCTTGTAGTAGTTGGCGCCGGCGCAGATCACCTTGCGGGCCGAGCCGAACTGCGGGACGACCGACGCGCCGCGCACCGCCAGCTCGGCGTCGCCGGCCGCACGCTCGGCGATCCGGGCGATCTGCGGCCAGGTCTGATCCCAGGTGGCCAGCAGCTCGAACAGGCTGACGTCGGCGATCGGCAGGTCGAGCCGCGCGCCGGTCGCGGCGAGCGGGACGTGGTGCCCGGCGGCGGCGATGGCGACCGCGGGGCCGGACGGCAGGGCGATCGTCTCCAGGTGGAAGGGGCGCACGGTCAGCCGGCTCCGACCAGGTTGCGGGGAAAGTCGGGCGGCGGCGGGCCGTCGTTCGACCACAGGAACAGCCCCTCCTGCTTCGACCAGCTGCGCGCCTGCCACTCGCTGCCCTCGGGGATGAAGTCGAGGTCGTGGAAGTACTCGGCCATGGTCCCCCACGGGTCGCGGAAGTAGTGAAAGAGGTTGGAGCCGACCGTGTGGCGGCCGGTGCCCCAGACGTGCTGGAAGCCGGCGTCGCGGACGCGCCGGGCGGCGACCTCGATGTGATCGATCGAATCCATCTCGAAGCTGGCGTGATGGAGGCCGGGGGTCGGATCGCGGAGCAGGCCGAGCAGGTGGTGGTCGCCGTCGGAGGCGCCGCGCAGGAACAGGACCATGTCGTCGCCGACTCGATCGGACAGCTTCATGCCGAGCGCCTCGCAGTAGAAGGCGGCCTGGCGGGCGGGATCGGGCGTGAACAGGATGACGTGGCCGAGCCGGAGCGGCCGCGGGTCCAGATCGAACGGGGGACAGCCGCGCTCGCCGACGCGGACCAGCGCGGTCGATGTGTTGACCGAGACCGGCTCGGCCGGGCGGGTCGGCGCGCTGGCCGACGCGCCCAGGTGGATGAGGTTGTGGTCGAGGTCGCGGAACCAGACCCCGTCGGGCGCGCTCCGGTGCGGCGGATCGAGCAGCGCGACCCCGCGGGCCTCGAGCTGGCGGCGCGCCACCGGCAGGTCGCCGGCGCGCGCGCCGAAGCTGAGGTAGTCGAGGCCGCGGCGCGGGCCCTCGGAGACCACGATCTGGTCCTGGGCGCGACCGCCGCAGCGCGCGACCACGCGACCGTCGGCCTCGCCGACCTCGAGTCCGAACGCGGCGTAGAAGCGGGCCGCCACCGCCGGATCGGGGAGCGTGAGCCCAACGTGCTGGAGAGAGCGGATCATCGGTTCACCTCCGGAAGGTCAACGTCGTCGTCGACCAGGAACTCCCACATGCGGTCGTACAGCGATGTGTCGCCGGCGCCGCGCCGCGCCGCCTGGCCCGGGTTGTAGGGGATGCCGTGCTCGCCGCTGGGGAGCACCGCCAGCGCGATCTGCGCGGCGTCCTCGAGGAAGAACGCGTGGCAGGCCGCCTCGCGCACCGATGGTCCGACGGTGACGGCGCCGTTGCCGCGCAGCACGATGGCGCGCTCGCTGCCGAGGAGGACGGCGACGGCGGCGGCGCGCTCGCGATCGCGGACCAGGGTCGGGTCGTCCCACATCGGCGGGCGGGGAGCGAAGTAGGCGCCCAGCCCGTGCAGCACGTGCGGCGTGCGGCCGATCGCCGACAGGGCCATGACGTGGGGCGACTGGAACCGGCAGATGGCGCCGACGTCGGGCCGGGCCCGGTAGATCTCCTGGTGCAGGCGCACCTCGGGGAGCGCGGCCTCCGGCAGATCGCGGTCGATCGAGCACGGCACCAGCGGGGTGTCGAGCTGGATCCGGCCGAGCGGGTGCGGCGGGGTGACCACGAAGCGCTGCTGGTCGACGCGCGCGCTGACGTGACCGTAGGCGTGGACCAGGCGGTGGCGGGCGAGCGCGCGAGCCGCCAGCCGCACCTCGTCCTCGAAGGTCGGGGGCGTGCGCCTCATACAGTGCCCTCCCGCGGCGAGCCGGACGAGTCCGCGGCGCGGAACTCGGGGATGTCGGGGCGCGCGCCCCACATGCAGAACGACGACGCCTCGAACGGGAACCGCCGCGGCACGTGGTCGCGCTCGTCGGTGATGAGGCGAACGCCCCACGAGTACTCGTAGACGATGTCGTCGGGGCCCTGGAAGTAGAGGAACATGGCGCCCGAGGTCGGGTGCCGGCCCGGCCCGAACACGACCGGCACGCCGCGGCGCTGCAGGAAGTAGTACGAGCGCATGAGGTCGTCGATGCCGGCGACCTGGAAGTTCACGTGCTGGACGCCCGGGCGGCGCGACGGGAACAGCGCGATCCGGTGGTGGACCTGGTCGAGGCGAAGCAGCGCCGCATCGCCGATCCAGTCGCTGACCCGGGCGCCGAGGCTCTGGGTCCAGAACCGCTCGTCGCGCGGGGCGTCGGTGGTGCGCAGCCCGACGTGGCTGAACGAGGTGATGCCGGCGTCGCGCGACCACGGGCAGTCGGTGGACGCCGGCAGCCCGCGGGTCAGCTCGAGGCGGTTGCCGGTCGGGTCGGTGAGCGAGTACATCGCGTCGACCAGGCGCTCCTCGCACTCGAGGCGAGTCCCCTCGCGGACGAGGTGGCCATCGCGGGCCAGCGAGGCGACCGCGTCGTCGAGCTCGCGCGCGGAGCCGAGCTCGAACACCAGCGACTCGCGGCGGGCGTCGCCGCGCACGTACACCAGATCGTGGTCGCGGCCCGGGCTGGCGCGCAGGTACGCGCGGCCGGCGTCGCGGCGGACCAGGTGGAGGCCGATCGTCTCGGTCGCGAACCGGACGCTCGCGTCGAGATCCGAGCTGCCCAGGCGTACGCATCGGATGTCCTCGAACCAGCGCATCGTTACTAGTACGTACACGTACTAGTGCCTCTCGGTCAACAGGAAGATGACGAGCGGATGGCGACGCGGTGCGCCATCGCGCGTGTTCCGCTAGGATGAAGATCTTCACGTATGAGCGGCAACAGAGCCAGAGAGCGTCGATCGATCGACTCCATCGAGGCCTTCGCCCTCGCCGACGCGCCCGGCCACCTCCTGCGCCGATGTCACCAGCGCTCCGAGGAGCTGTTCACCGCGGCGGTCGGCACCGACGGACCGACCCGCCAGCAGATCGCGGTGCTAGTCACCGTCTGCCAGCGGCCCGGCGCCAGTCAGGCCGAGCTGGTGAGCCTGACCGGGATCGACAAGAACACTCTGACCCACATGATCGGCCGCCTCATCGAGCGCGGGCTGCTCCAGCGCCGCCGCGCCGAGGGCGACGCGCGCACCAACGCGATCACCGCCACGCCCGCCGCGATCCGGCTGCTCGAGGAGGTCATGCCGGTGGTGCGACGGGTCCAGGACCAGATCCTCGAGCCGTTGCCGGCCGACCTGCGCGACCTGTTCTGCCACTGCCTCCGGCTGATCGGCGGCCTGTCGTCGGCGCCCGACCAGACGGCCGTCGCCGGGGGCGGACCGAAGCCGGCGCGGCGCGCGAAGAAGCGCTGAGGTCCCGGCCTCGCGCGCATGATTCCGGATCCTTGCGCCTGGCCGGCCAAAAAAGCGCGGGAGGCCGAGCGCCGATGTCGAGAATCGCGAGCCGGCTCCGACTACCGGATGAACGAGCGGCCCAAGGGCCCCATGAAGAGGAGCCGACGATGAAGTACATGCTGATGATGAACACCCCGACCGGTGGCCCCTACCAGATCGCGCAGTGGCCGCAGCAGGACATCAAGGCGCACATCGCGTTCATGATGAGCTTCGCCAGGCAACTCGGCGAGTCGGGCGAGCTGGTCGGCGCCGAGGGGCTGGCCGGTCCGGATCAGGCCAAGGTGGTCCGCGCCGGCAAGGACGGCACGCCGATCACCGACGGCGTGTTCCCCGAGTCCAAGGAGTTCCTGGCCGGGTACTGGATCGTCGACGTGGACAGCCCCGAGCGCGCCTACCAGATCGCGGCGCAGGCATCCGCGGCACCCGGACCGGGCGGGGCCCCGCTCAACCTCCCCATCGAGGTCCGGCAGGTGATGAGCGGGCCGCCCGCAGACTCCTTCTGATGGCCGGGGCGCCGCCCCTGGACGGCCGCATCCAGCACCTCCTGCGCGAGCTCTCGCCGCAGGTGCTGGGCGCCGTCGTCCGTCGGTACCGCGACTTCGCCGCGTCGGAGGATGCGGTGCAGGAGGCGCTCATCGCGGCGGTGACCCACTGGCCGGGCGAGGGGTTGCCGGACAACCCGCGCGCCTGGCTGATCCGGGTCGCCGGGCGGCGCATGACCGATCACGTCCGCGCCGAGACCGCGCGCCGCCACCGCGAGCAGATCGTGGTGAGCCTGGTGCCGCCCGAGGAGCAGCTCGCCATCGCCGCGGTCGACGGGGACGAGCGGGACGACACCCTCGACCTCCTGTTCATGTGCTGCCACCCGACGCTGTCGCCGTCGTCGGCGATCGCGCTCACGCTGCGCTCCGTCGGTGGGTTGACCACCGCCGAGATCGCCAGGGCGTTCCTGGTGCCGGAGGCGACGATGGCGCAGCGGATCAGCCGGGCCAAGCAGACCATCAAGGCCTCCGGGGTGCCGTTCGAGGTGCCCACCGCCGAGCAGCGGGCGGCGCGGCTGGGCGCGGTGAACCACGTGCTCTACCTGATCTTCAACGAGGGCTACACCGCGAGCTCCGGGCCGGAGCTGCACCGCACCGACCTGTCGGGCGAGGCGCTGCGCCTGGCCCGCCTGCTCCACCGCCTGATCCCCGACGACGGCGAGGTGGCCGGGCTGCTCGCGCTCATGCTGCTGACCGACGCGCGGCGCGCCGCGCGAACCGGTCCGGCCGGCGAGCTCATCCCGCTCGACGAGCAGGATCGATCGCGCTGGGACCGCGACGCGATCGGCGAGGGGGTCGCGCTCCTGACCGCGACGCTGCCGCGCGGGGCGGTCGGGCCCTATCAGCTGCAGGCGGCGGTCGCCGCGGTGCACGACGAGGCGGCGAGCGCCGCGGAGACCGACTGGCCGCAGATCCTCGCGCTGTACGGCCTGCTCCAGCGGATCTCCGACAACCCGATGGTGACGCTCAACCACGCGATCGCGGTCGCGATGGTGGAAGGCCCGGCCGCAGGGCTCGAGGGCCTCGACGCGCTGGCCCGGGATCCGCGGCTCGCGGGTCATCACCGGCTCGATGCGGTCCGCGCCCATCTCCTCGAGCGAGCCGGCGACCGCGACGGCGCGATCGCATTCTTCCAGCGCGCGGCGGAGCGCACGGCCAGCACGGCGGAGCGGAACTACCTCATCACCCGCGCCGCCCGGCTGCGAGACGCTGCGGGGTAGCCAGCATCGGGCCGGGTGCGGCTTCGACCTCCGGGGCGCGATCGCGCCTGGCGAACTCGAGCGGGGTCATGCCGACCAGCGCGCGGAACTCGGCGATGAGGTGGGACTGATCGGTGTAGCCGAGCGCCGCGGCGGTCGCCGCCCATCCCGACGGGGCGCCGTCCGACCGCACAGCGCGCTGGAGCCTCACCATCCGCGCGTACTCCTTGGGCCCGACCCCGACCGTGGCGACGAAGACCCGGCGAAGGTGACGCGGCGTGATGCCGAGCTGCCCGGCGATGGCGCCGATCCGGGCCGCACCGCCGCAGTCGATCAGCAGACCGACCGCCCGCCGCGCGAGGGTGGCCGCGGGTGGCTCGTGGCTCTGTCCGGCGCGGGCCACGAGCGCCTGCTGCAGTAGCTCCAGCCGCGCGGGTGGGGCCGCCGCGCTGAGCGCGTCCACCAGCCGGGTGCCCTGATCGCCCCACAGCTGGTCGACGAACAGGACGAGGTCGGTGAGCTCGCCGGCGGGAACGCCGAGAACCCGCCCGACCTGGCCGGGTCGGAACCGGATCGAGATCGCGAGGTCGGCCGGCGCGGGCCGCTTGAACAGGGCGCGCGTGCGCGGGCCGACCACGAACAGCTCGCATCGGGCGCTGCCGCGGGCCCGGAGGACCAGGCTGGCGGTGCCGTCCGGCAGGCGCTCGATCGGGGTCGGCGCGGCGGTCGCCCGGGTGACGCTCACCTGCTCGACGAAGCGAGCCAGCCCCGCGGCGGGACGATGGAGATCCGCTGGGGTCACCGATCCAGTGTGGTGCGGCCGCTGCATCGATTCAAGCGCTGCGTCGGGCGCGCGCGGGATGTCCGTTCCTTCCAAGCCGGCCGTCGAGCAGAGCGCCACAGTCGGCTGGCACCCTCGACAAGGAGAGCACCGTGATCCTCGTGACTGGCGGGATGGGATTCATCGGCCTCAACACCGCGCGCGCGCTCGTCGCGGCGGGGGAGTCGTGCGTCCTCGGCCGACACCATGTCGACCGGATGCCCGACTTCCTGCGCGCCGCGCCGGCCGGCCGGGTCCACGTCGAGCCGCTCGACGTGGGCGACCCGTCCAGCCTTCGCCGCATCGGCGAGCGACACGCGATCGACGGCATCATTCACCTGGCCGCCCACCTCGGATCGGGTGACCCGGTCGACGCCGCGCGCGACGCCTTCGCCAGCCTGGTCAACGTGCTCGAGGTGGCGCGCGCGTGGCGGGTGAAGCGAGTCAGCCTGGCCAGCACGATCGGCGTGTATGCCGGCCTGGCGGAGGCCCGCTGCCGCGAGGACGCGGCCCTGCCGGTCGCCAGCCCGCACTTCATCCCGGCGGTCAAGAAGTGCTGGGAGGTCATGGCCTCGCACGTCGGCGAGCGGATCGGCGTGGAGGTCGTGCTCCTCCGCCTCGCCGGCCTGTGGGGGCCGCTCAAGGCCTCGACCAACGCGCTGCCGTCGCTGCTCGCCCACGCCGCCGTGCGCGGCGACCGACCCGACCTCGGCCAGCTGCTGTTCGATCGCCCGCTCGCCGACGACGGCTACGACATGTGCTACGTCGAGGACGGCGCCCGCGCGATCGCGCTGCTCCACACCGCCGCCGGGCTGAGCCACCGCATCTACAACGTCGGCAGCGGGCGCGCGACGCGCAACCAGGAGCTGATCGACGCGGTGAAGGCGCTCGTCCCCGGCTTCGAGCTCGAGCTGCCGCGGCGCCCGGCCGGGGACGCCGCGCGAGAGCTCTCCCATCTCGACATCGCGCGACTGCGCCAGGACACCGGCTACACGCCGTCCACCGACGTCGCGGCGGGCATGGCCGCCTACATCGCCTGGCTTCGCGCCGGCAACCCGTGGTGACGAGCGCCTGCTCAGCGCGGCTTCGCGCCGCCTCGCACCGCGCGCCGCAGCGCCGCTTGCGCGAGCAGGCGGGTGGAGTCGAGCGTCGGAAGCGGCGAGCTCGAGTCGTCCATGATGAGCGGAATCTCGGTGCAACCGAGGACGACGGCGTCGCAGCCGGCGTCTCGCATCCGCCCGATGACCCGCTGGAGCGACCGGATCGCCTCGGGCTCGAAGACACCGTAGACCAGCTGCTCCATGATGATCTCGTTGATCTCCTCGAGATCGTCGGCGCTGGGGCGCACGTGGCGCAGGCCGTGTGCGGCCAGCTTCTCCGGGTAGACGTCGCTCTCGATCAGCCAGCGGGTTCCGGTCAGCCCCAGGCACCGGAACCCGCGCTCGACCGCGCGGGTGGCGACCACCTCGGCGATGTGGATCCACGGCAGCGGGGAGCGCTGCTCCACGTACGGGAACGCCTGGTGGATCGTGTTGTCGGGGCAGATGAGGAAGTCGGCCCCGATCCGGGCCAGCTTGTCGGCGGACGACAGCATGAGCTCTCCCACGCCCCGCCAGTCGCCGCGGTGGATGCACCGCACGTAGTCGGCCAGGGAGTGGGTGTGGATCGAGACCTCCGGGTGAGCGTGCGGGCCGAGCAGCGGCGCGCCCTCCGAGCAGATGGTCCGGTAGCAGAGGGCAGCGCCCTCGGCGGAGCAGGCCACGACGCCGATGTGATCGGGCATGGCGCTCAGGTGCTCCGCGTGATGCGCGCCCGCGGCCGGGCGCGACGGCGAGGCGGGGCCGGGCGGGCAGGCTGGGCGGGCGCCGGCGGCGCGATCGAGCGCCAGGCGAGCTCGGGCAGGGTCGCCCGCATCCACTCGAGATCGACCTCGCCGCCGGCGAGCCACCGGCGACAGGCCTCGTGGCTGGGGCCGAGCAGCACCAGCTCGAGCGCGACCACCGGCCAGCCGGGCGCGGCGCGGGCCACGTTCGCGCCGAGGTGCTCGAGCAGCGGCTGCTTGAGCTCGGCCTTCCGCTGGAGCAGCCGCTCGCGGTCGGGGCCGGCCAGCTCGAGCGCCATCGCCTGGTACATGAAGCGCGCCTGGTCGCGGTGCGCCGTCACCCACTCGAGGTGCGACTCGACCAGCGCGCGCACCGCGCGCTCGGCGGTGTCGGCGGCGAGGACGCGCGCGGTCATGTGGCCGAGCAAGCGCTCGAACGTGCGCGCCAGCAGCGCCACGACCAGCTGGTTCAGGCCGTCGAACAGGTGGTAGACGCTGGACGGGCTGGCCCCGGCCGCCTTCCTCACGTCCTCGATGCCGGTCGCGACGATTCCCCGCTCGATGAAGCAGGCGAGCGCGGCGTCGAGCAGCGCGTCGCGCCGCTCGAGCCCGTTCCTGCGCGAGGTCGCCACCCGGCCAGGTTACCGCGACGGCGATCGGTTCGGCCGGTCTTCCTATTGGAATATAATTCCAGTAGGGCCAGGGTGAGCCCTTCCCGGTCAGAGGAGGGCTGTCATGGATCTGAGGCTCACGGGCAAGGTCGCCCTGGTGACGGGCGGATCCAGGGCATCGGGGCGGCGACCGCGCGCCAGCTCGCCGCCGAGGGCACACGGGTCGCGCTCACCTATCACCGCGAGCGAGCCCGGGCCGAGGCGATCGTCGCCGAGATCGAGCAGGCCGGCGGCGAGGCGCTGTGCGCCGCGCTCGACCTCGACGACCTCGAGTCGGTGCAGGGGTGCCGGGGGTGACGGTGACCGAGCGGATGAGCGCGTCGCTTCCGCCGGCGATCCGCGAGCAGCGCGAGAAGGCGTACCCGATCCGCCGCCTGCTGCCGCCCGAGGAGGTCGCGCCGACCATCGTGTTCCTCTGCTCCGGGCTGAACACCGCGGTCACCGGCGAGATCATCCGCGCGAGCGGCGGCCGACCGTCGTGACTGGCGCGGGCGCGGTCGGGCGCCCCGGTGTAGAGTGAGCCCGTGGCTGGCGCGGGCAAGAGGGCCGGCAGCGCGTACGTCGCGCTCCTCCGCGCCATCAACGTCGGCGGCAAGAATTCGCTGCCGATGAAGGAGCTGGTCGCGATGTTCGAGGCAGCCGGCTGCGCCGACGTCACCAGCTACATCCAGAGCGGCAACGTGGTGTTCCGGGCCAGCGAGACGCGCGCTGCGCGGGTGCCGGGCCTGGTCGCGACCGCGATCGCCGCCCGCCTGGGGTGCCCGATCCCGGTGGTCGTGCGCGCGGCCGCCGAGCTCCACGCGGTGGCGAGCGCCAACCCGTTCCTGCGCGCCGGCGCCGAGCCAAAGGCGCTGCACGTCATGTTCCTGGCCGATCGACCGGCTCCGGCCATGATCGCCGCGCTCGACCCCCGCCGATCCCCGCCCGACCAGTTCACGGTCAGCGGCCGTGAGATCTATCTCCATTGCCCCGACGGGATCGGGCGCAGCAAGCTGACCAACGACTACTTCGAGCGCCGCCTGGCCACCAGCGGCACCGCGCGCAACTGGCGCACCGTGCTGAAGCTCATCGAGATGACCGGAGCCCCATGACCGCGATCTACACCATCGGCCACTCCGGCCACCCCGCCCCCTACCTGGTCGATCTCCTGCGCGGGCAGAGCATCGAGACCCTGGTCGACGTCCGCTCGCGCCCCTACTCGAAGTGGGCGCCGCAGTTCCGCAAGGAGGTCCTGGCCCAGACCCTCCGCGCCGAGCGCATCGACTACGTCTTCCTCGGCCGCGAGCTGGGCGGCCGCCCCGAAGGCGCCGAGTACCTCGGCCCCGACGGCAAGCTCGACCCCGCCCGCCGGGCCCTGGCCCTCGACTTCCTCGCCGGGATCGATCAGCTCATCACCCTCGCAGCCGCCGCGCCCACCGCCATCCTCTGCGCCGAGGAGGACCCCGACGGCTGCCACCGCCGCCGCCTCATCGCCCCGGTCCTCCGCCAGCGAGACATCGCCGTCCTCCACATCCGCGGAGACGGCCGCCTCGAACCGGACCAGCCGCCGGCGACCGCCCAGCTCCGCCTGTTCGAGTAGCAGGCGCGTGATCTCCGGCGATTCTCATTATGTGTCGCTGGCGGCGGCGTACTGCCGCGGGCGGCTCGGGTTGACGGGGAGCGACGACGAGTCGGCGGTGGCCGCCGGCGTGGTGGCCGGGCTTCGGCTTCACCGGTTCAAGCGGACGGCGGAGCTGCCGCGGGTCCGGCGGGTCATCGGGGCTCTGCTCGGGCTTGCTCCGGCGGAGTTGCTGGATCTGGGGAGCGGGCGCGGGGTGTTTCTCTGGCCGCTGGTGGATGCGATGCCGGAGCTCCGGGTGCTGGCGGTGGATCGGCTGGCTCATCGGGTCGCGGGGCTGGCCGCGGTGGCCCGGGGCGGGGTCTCGCGCCTGGCGGCTGCGCGGATGGACGCGACCCGGCTGGCGGTCCGGTCCCGGTCGTTCGATGTGGTCACGGTTCTCGAGGTGCTGGAGCACATCCCGGATGCGGCGGCGGCGGTGGGGGAGGCGATGCGGGTGGCGGGGCGGGCGGTGATCGCCACGGTGCCTTCGCACGAGGACGACAACCCGGAGCACATCCATCTGTTCGACGGGGCCCGGCTCGAGGCGCTGTTCCTCGCGGCCGGTGCTCGCCGGGTCTCCGTCGAGCACGTGCGCGGGCACATCGTCGCGGTGGCGCTGCGATGAGAGGGATCATCAAGTACCCCCGGACTCGCCATCTGGAGGGGTCCCGGCTGCAGCCGGGCGACGAGGACCTCGCGGCCGTTCCGCTGGCGGTGCTCCGCGGGCGACACGTGGTGGTCGAGGAGAAGCTGGACGGCGCCAACGCCGGCATCTCGCTCGGCGATGATGGTCGACCGGCGCTGCAGAGTCGCGGGCACTACCTGGTCGGCGGCGCGCGCGAGCGTCACTGGGATCTCTTCAAGCGGTGGAGCGCGGCGCATGCCGGGGCCATTGCGCTCGCCGTGGCCGGCGGGCGGGTCCTCTACGGCGAGTGGCTGTATGCCAAGCACACGGTCTTCTATGACCGGCTCCCTCACTACTTCCTCGAGTTCGATGTGCTCGAGCCGGGGGTCGGGTTCCTGTCGACGGCGCGGCGGCGCGAGATCCTGGCCGGGGCGCCGATCGCGAGCGTGCCGGTGCTGTGGGAGGGGACGGTTCGCGATCCGGCGTCGCTGCCCGATCTGGTCGGGCCCTCGCTCTACAAGTCGCCCGGCTGGCGCGAGTCGCTGGCGGACGGCGCTCGCGCGGCCGGCATCGATCCGGATCGGGCTCGCGCGGAGACCGATCCGTCGGATGACGCCGAGGGGCTCTACATCAAGGTGGAGGAGGGCGGGCTGGTGGTCGAGCGCTACAAGTGGATCCGGGCGGGCTTTCTGACCGCGGTGGTCGACTCCGGCTCGCACTGGCTGTCTCGCCCGATCCTCGCCAACCGGCTGGCCGACGGGGTGGAGCTCGTCGGATGAGCCTCCTGGCCCGGCTGTGCCCGCAGCCGCCCTGGTTCGGGATCGACTGGGCCGCGATCGAGCGCGTGATCGATCGGGACGCCATGGCCGCCACCCCGCAGGGCGCGGAGTACCACGCCGAGGGGGACGTCTGGATCCACACCGGGATGGTGTGCGAGGCGCTGATCGCGATGCCCGGGTGGCGGTCTCTCGACGCCGACGCGCGCGCGATCGTGTTCGCCGGCGCGCTGCTCCACGATGTCGGCAAGCCGGCCTGCACCCGGCACGAGCCGGACGGCCGCATCTCGTCGCGCGGCCACTCGGGGCGCGGGGAGGTCCTGGCCAGGCAGCTGCTCTGGGGGGCGGGGGTGCCGTTCGGCGCTCGCGAGCACGTCTGCGCGCTGGTCCGCCACCATCAGGTGCCGTTCTTCCTGGTCGACTCGGAGCCAGCGGTGGCGCAGCAGACATTGGCCCGCCTCAGCCTGGTCACGCGGTGCGACTGGCTGGCCCTGGTGGCGGAGGCGGACGCGCGCGGGCGGCGCTGCCGCGACTCGCGCGATCAGGGCCGGATCCTCGACAACACGGCGCTGTTCGTCGAGCTCGCGCGCGAGGAGGGCGCGCTCGACCGGCCGCGCCGGTTCCCCACCGACCACACCCGCTTCGTCTACCTGCGCGCCGGGGAGCCGGCCCGGCGCTCGCCCGACGTGATCGCCCACGACGACACTCGCTGCGAGGTGGTGGTCATGTCCGGGCTCCCCGCCGCCGGCAAGGACGCGTGGCTGGCCCGGCACGGACGCGGGATGCCGGTCATCGGGCTCGACGCGCTGCGCGAGGAGCTCGACGTCGATGCCGCGGAGGGGCAGGGACGGGTGATCGCCGCGGCGCGCGAGCGTGCGCGCGAGCTGCTGCGCGGCGGCCAGTCGTTCGCGTGGAACGCGACCAACCTCGGTCGCCCCCTGCGCGCCACCCTCATCGACCTCCTGGTCGGCTACGCGGCCCGGGTGCACCTGGTCTACGTCGAGGTGCCGGCCGGGGTGCAGGCGGAGCGCAACCGCGCCCGCGCCGAGCCGGTCCCGCGCGCGGCGATCGAGCGCATGCTGCAGCGCTGGTCGCCGCCGGCGCCGTCCGAGGCGCATCGGGTCACCTACGCGATAGACGACGACCGCGACGACGGCGGCGACGGCCGCGACGGCGACGATGCCGCGAGCGGTCCGCCGTGGCCGCCGTGAAGCGGGTCGGGGCTCGCGTCGCCGGCCCGGTGGCCTTGCATTGGGCCGGTGAGATGCTCTGATCGGGCGTGCCCGGCATCGACACTCATCGCGCCATCGAGGCGGTCTGGCGGATCGAGTCGGCCCGGGTGATCGCCGGGCTGGCCCGGATGGTGCGCGACGTCGGGCTGGCCGAGGAGCTGGCCCAGGACGCGCTGGTGACCGCGCTCGAGCGCTGGCCGGAGTCGGGCGTGCCGGACAACCCGGGCGCCTGGCTGATGGCCACCGCCAAGCACCGCGCGATCGATCACCTGCGGCGGAGAAAGCTGCTCGTCCGCAAGCACGAGGAGCTGGGCCACGAGGTGGCCGAGCGCGAGCTCGAGGTTCCGGACATCGAGGCCGCGCGCGACGACGACGTCGGCGACGACCTCCTGCGCCTCGTGTTCACCGCCTGCCACCCGGTGCTCTCGCCCGACGCGCGCGTCGCGCTCACCCTGCGCCTGCTCGGCGGCCTCACCACCGACGAGATCGCCCGCGCGTTCCTGGTCCCGGAGCCGACCGTCGCGCAGCGGATCGTGCGGGCCAAGCGGACCCTGACCGACGCCGGGGTGCCGTTCGAGGTGCCGCGCGGGGAGGAGCTGGCCGGGCGGCTGTCGTCGGTGCTCGAGGTGATCTACCTGGTCTTCAACGAGGGCTACTCGGCGACCGCGGGCGACGACTGGATGCGTCCGGCGCTGTGCGAGGACGCGCTCCGGCTCGGCCGCATCCTGGCCGAGCTGGCCCCGGCGGAGCCGGAGGTGCACGGGCTGGCGGCGCTGATGGAGATCCAGGCGTCGCGCGCAGGCGCCCGCAGTGGTCCCTCGGGCGAGATGGTGCTGCTGCTCGACCAGAACCGCGGGCTGTGGGATCAGCTGCTCATCCGGCGCGGGCTGGCCGCCCTCGACCGCGCCGAGCGGCTGGGCGGCGCGTCCGGTCCGTACGCGCTGCAGGCCGCCATCGCCGCGTGTCACGCGCGCGCGAGGGTGGCGGCCGACACCGACTGGGCGCTGATCGCCGCGCTCTACGCCCGGCTGGCCGAGGTGACTCCCTCCCCGGTGGTGGAGCTCAACCGCGCCGTCGCGGTGGCGATGGCGTACGGGGCGGCGGCCGGCCTCGAGCTGGTCGACGCGCTCGCCGAGGGGAAGGCGCTGTCCTCCTATCACCTGCTGTCGAGCGTGCGCGGCGACTTCCTGGTCAAGCTGGGCCGCCTCGACGAGGCCCGCGGCGAGTTCGAGCGCGCGGCCTCCTTGACCCGCAACGCGCGCGAGCGGGAGCTCATGCTCGAGCGCGCCGCGGCGTGTGGCCCGGGCCAGGGGCCGACGGATCCATCCTGATCGGGCTGCGCGTCGCATGGACCCGAAGACCCAGACCCGGCTCAGCAAGTTCATGAGCCTGGTGCTGCGCCACCAGCCGGGCTCGATCGGCCTCGAGCTGGACGGCGGCGGCTGGGCCGAGATCGACCAGCTGGTCGCGCGCAGCCGGGCGCACGGGGTGGACCTGTCGCGCGAGGCGATCGAGCGGATCACCGCGACCAGCCCCAAGCAGCGCTTCGCGATCAGCGACGACCGCCAGCGGGTGCGGGCCAGCCAGGGCCACTCGATCGGGGTCGAGCTGGGCCACGCGCCGTCGGTCCCGCCCGACCGGCTCTATCACGGCACCGTCGAGGCCAGCCTGGCCGGCATCCGGGCCGACGGGCTGTCCAGGATGGCGCGCGACCACGTGCACCTGTCCCCGGACACCGCGACGGCGCGGGTGGTGGCGATGCGGCGCGGTCGGCCGGTCGTGCTGGTCATCGCGGCCGGCGCGATGCACCGCGACGGGCACGTGTTCTACCGGTCGCAGAACGGCGTGTGGCTGGTCGAGCGGGTGCCGCCGGCATACATCGAGTTCCCCGGGCCCTGACCGGGCCGCGACTCACGACGCCCGGCCGTCTCTGCCGTCGGGGCCGTCGAGCGCGTCGCGCAGCAGCGGGCGCAGCGCCTCGCTGACCAGCGGGATGGCGTCGACCTCGTCGCGCCGGATCCAGCGGCGCTCGCGGGTCCGCTCCGGCAGCGGCCCGAGCTCGAGCGCCCCGTCCGACTCGATCGCGAAGTAACGGGCGCGCTTCAGCCGGCGATCGTCTCCCTCGCCGACCGGGTAGTCGAGGTGGCCGAGCTCGCGACCGGTCCGCAGCGCCGACTCGATGCCGGCCTCCTCGCGCACCTCTCGCGCCGCCGCGTCCTCGGGCAGCTCGTCCCACTCGATCCCGCCCTTGGGCATCTCGAGGCCGGCCGCGCGCACCCGGATGACGAGGAGCTCGCGCTCGCCGCCGCGCTCGCGGGTGAGGGCCCCGCCCGCGCTGATCTCGCCCGGCGCGCCGGGCAGATCGAGGGTGAGGTCGGCGATCAGGCCGCGGGCGCGCGCCTGGCCCAGGAACCAGACCAGCGGGGCGTTGCGGCGCCAGCCCGGCGGGGCGTCGACCCGGTCGGCGACCATGAACAGGGCGAGCAGGCGCACGTCCACGTCGGCGGCCAGGCGCCGCCAGGCGCGATCCGACGGCGGCTGGCCGCGGGTGTCGGCCAGGTACCAGGGCAGGTTGGTGTCGTGCCACTTCACCAGGGCGAGGAGGCGCGGGTCGTCGATCCCGCACTCGCCGAGGACGCCGAGCGATCGCTCGGGCCGCGCGGTGCCGGTGATCTTGCCGATGTCGTGGGCCCGGCCGAGGTCCTCGAGCAGGGCCACCTCGTCGACGCCGCACCGGTTGGCGCGGGCCAGGTCGGCCGCCCGGGCCGCGACCGCCTCCGAGTGCTCGAGGGCGCTGGCGGCGCTGTGGCGGCGCGGGTTGAGCCGCACGCCGGCCAGCTGCTGGTAGGCGGCCGCGAACCGGGGATTGTCGAGGATGCTGGTCATGTCCGATCTCCTTGCCGATGAGCCTGGACCATCCGGGCCGCCGGCGGAACGATCGGTTTTGGATTGGCTATAACGTGACATTATAGCTGACGCATGGACTATGACTGGCTGTTCGCGTTCGCCGTGTTCGCCGATCACCTGAGCTTCACCCGCGCCGCCCGCCAGCTCCACATCTCGCAGCCCGCCCTGCACGTGCAGGTGCGCAAGCTGAGCGAGGCGGTCGGCCGCCCGCTCTACCGGCGCTCGGGCCGGGGGCTGGTCCTGACCGCGGAGGGGAGCCGGATGGCCGCGTTCGGCCGCGAGGTGGAGGAGCGCGGCCGCGCGGTGCTCGAGGAGGTGCGCGGCCAGGCGCTGTCCGGGCCGGTGGTGCTGGCCTCGGGGCAGGGCGCGCTCCTCTACCTGCTCGGCCCGGCCATCCGGCGGTTCCCGCGCCGGACCTGGCCGCTGCGGCTGCTCGCCATGGCGGGACCGGACGCGGTCCAGGCGGTGCGCGACGCCCGCGCGCACCTGGCGGTGGCGGCGATCGACGGGCCGGTCGACGACCTCGCCTGCGCGCGGCTTCGCTCGGTCGGCCAGCGCGCCGTGGTCCCGTCGTCGCACCGGCTGGCCCGGCGCCGCTCGCTCCGACCGGCCGACCTCGACGGTGAGGCGCTGGTGGTGGCGCCGGCGGGCAGCCCGCACCGCCGGATGCTGAGCCAGCTGCTCGACGGCGCCGGCTGCGCGTGGACCGTCGCGGTCGAGGCGACCGGCTGGGAGCCGATGCTCCACTTCGCGCGCCTGCGCCTCGGGATCGCGGTGGTGAACGACTTCTGCCCGGCCCCGCGCGGGACCGTGGCGCTGCCGCTCGAGGGCGCGCCGCGGGTCGACTACCAGCTGGTCGAGCGACCGGGCCTGCGCACGCGGGGCGTCGACCTGCTCCGATCGCTCATCGTGGGCATCGCGCGGCCCACCTGACCCGCGGGCGCCCGCCCGACCGGCTCAGCGCGTGCAGACCGCCTCGACGTTGTTGCCGTCCGGGTCGATCAGGAACGCGGCGTAGTAGGTCGGGCTGTAGTCGGCGCGGACCCCGGCGCCGCCGTTGTCGCGCCCGCCGGCGTCGAGCCCGCTGGCGTGGAAGCGGTCCACCGCCTGGCGGTCGCCGGCGCGGAACGCGACGTGCGCGCCCGCGCGCGATCCCTTGTCCGGATAGAGCCACAGCGCCGGCTCACCGGCGGGGCCGAAGCCGGCGCCGGAGTCGTCGCGACTGCACAGGACGTGGCCGAGCGGGGCGAGCGCGGCCTGGTAGAAGCGCACGCTGGCGTCGAGATCCTTCACCTTCAAGCCGATGTGGTCGTACATGTTGGCCTCCTTCGATAGAGGCCATCATGGAGAGCGGACCCAGTTCCCTCTTGGAGGATCTTGCTGCCGCCGCGCGCACCCTTGCGAAAGCCGCCCGGCGAGATCCCGGCCGCGCGCCGGAACGTGCGGACGAAGTTGGACAGGTCGCCGAAGCCGACCTCGAGCGCGACCTCGGTGATCGGGCGGTCGCCGTCGGCCAGCAGGCGGGCGGCGCGGCGCAGGCGCGAGCGGACGAGGTACTGGTGCGGCGTCACCCCGAGCACGCGCGCGAACAGGCGCAGGAAGTGGAACGAGCTCAGCCCGACCTCGCGCGCGGCGCCGTCGAGGTCGATCGGCTCGTGCGAGTGCGCGTCGATCCACAGCGCGGCCCGGATCGCCCGGCGGCGGTCGGCCGCGTGCAGCCGCGGCGGCCGCGGCGCGCGACCGGTCGCGATCGCCACCAGGCGGCTGGCGAACCCGAGCGCCACCTCATCGAGGCCGACGTCGCTGCGCCCGTCGGCGACCGCCTGGCCGAGCTCGCCCATCACCACCAGCGCGGGCAGAGGGGGCAAGGATCCGCACTGCCAGGCGACGGCGCGGCCGCCGATCACGTCGATCATCTCCTCGCCGAGCTGGAACGACAGGCACTCGTCGCCGTACACGTGGTCGTGAGTGCACATGTACTCGCTGCCGGGATGGCCGATGAGGAGCGAGCCGCTCACCAGGTCGAACGACTCGCCGCGGGTGCGGTAGCCGAACCCGCCCTTGCGGACGTACGCGATCGAGAACGTGTCGTGGAGCTCGACGAACGGGCGGTCGCCCGGGCTGGCGGTGCAGTGGAAGTCGACCACCCGGATGGGTCCCCGCCGGAAGATCGTGGCCGTGCCCATCCCTGCATTTTAGCTCACCGGCGCGGCGGCGCCGCTCCCCTCACCTCACCTGCGTCACCTGCTCAGCGGCCGGCGCCCTCGGCCGCGCGCCACAGGTACCAGCTGGCCGCGCTGCGGTACGGGCGCCAGCGCGCACCGCGCTTCTCGAGGTCGGCGCGGCCGGGCAGCTCGCGCCGGCGCAGGGCCGCGGCGAAGCCCTTGCGGACGCCGTAGTCGTCGACCGGCAGCACGTCGGGGCGGCCGAGCCGGAAGATGAGCAGCATCTCCACCGTCCAGCGGCCGATGCCGCGCACCTCGGTCAGGCGCTCGATGATCGCCTCGTCGTCCATGCCCTGGACCTCGTCCATCGACGGGATCTGGCCGGCGCGGGCCCTGGCGGCGAGATCGCGGAGCGAGAGCAGCTTGGCGCGCGAGAGACCGGCCCCGCGCAGCTTCTCCTCCGACACGCGCAGCATCTGCTCGGGGGTCGGGCCCTGGTGCACGCGCGGGAACAGCGCGCGGACCCGCGCGAAGATGGTCGCCGCGGCACGCCCGGTCAGCTGCTGGTAGACGATCGACTCGGCGAGGGCGAGGAACAGGCTGCTGGTGCGGTCGACCCGCAGGCGGAGCGGGCCGACCCGATCGATCAGCCGCGCGAGGGCGGGATCCGCCGCGCGAAGATGGGCGACCGCCGCGTCGCGATCGAAGCCGAGCGCGCCGTCGTCGGCCGGCGGGGCGGCGCGGGCGGCCTCCGCCTCGGCCTCGATCGACAGCAGGCGCAGCTTGGTGGCGATGCCGCCGTCGGCCGAGAAGCCGCCGATCCGGCCGTTGGCGGCCAGCACGCGGTGACAGGGGACCACGATCGCGAACGGGTTGCGGCCGAGCGCCTGACCGACCGCGCGCGCGGCGCCGGGGGCGCCCAGCCGCGCGGCCACCTCGCCGTACGAGGCAGTCACGCCGGGCGGGATCGCGCGAGCGACCTCGTACACCCGCCGGTGAAAGTCGGGGACGGCGTCCATGTCGAGCGGCACGGCCGACAGGTCGCTGGTGTCGCCGCGCAGGAGCGCCGCGATGGCGTCGAGCGCGCGCTGCACGTCGGGCGGCGGCGCGGCCTCGCTCGCCCCCGGGAAGCGCTTCTTCAGGCGGGCGCGGGTGGCGACCTCCTTGCCCTGGGGAAGCTGGACGCCGACCACACCGCGGCCGCCCCAGGCGATCGCGAGGCGGCCGATCGCGGTGTCGAACAGCGTGTATCCGAGAGCTTCCATGCCGGGAACAGAGTAGCGCCCCGGCCGGGGATCGACTTGGCGGAAGTTGCGGTGGGCGTGGGGGCGATCTGATCTCGTCGATCCGAACCCGTCGGTCAGATCTCCTCGATGCGGTCGACTCGGTCCGGATAGAAGGCGAGGTGCTCCTGGATCTCCCCTACCGCCGGGTACGGCTGCTCGTACGACCACACCGCGTTCTCGGCGCGCTTGCCGTCCACGTCGAGCGTGAAGTACGAGGCGTCGCCCTTGTAGGGGCAGTGAGTTCGATGATCGGTGGGGGTGAACCGCGACATGTCGGCGTCGGCGCGCGGGATGTAGTGCACCGGCGGGTAGCTGGCCTCGCGCAGGCTCAGGGCGCGCGTGGTCTCGGCGACCACCACGCCGCCGAAGTGGACGCGCACGCGGCGGGGATTGGGCTTCACCGTGATCGGGTGATCGGGGCCGGGCTCTTTCATGATGGATCCCTGTAAGGCGGTCGGGCGGGCTGGCAATCGCCGCAGCGCGCTCAGAAGCGACCGCGCTGGTCCGGGAGCCGCCAGAAGCCGTCGGTGAGCCCGACCTGCTCGAAGATCGCCTGGGCCTCGGCGACGGTCCACTTGCGCCAGTCGCGATCGAGGTGGCGCCCGTACCAGACCCGCCCGAGCTCGGCGACCTGGGCGATCGGCACCGCGGCGCCGCGCGGCAGGCGATGACGCGCGCACCAGGCGTCGATGTCGGCCTCGCGCCGGAACGGCAGGACCGTCGAGCAGAAGTGGACCACGTTGGTCCACGCGTCGCGCGGCGGGAGGGCGAAGTGGACCAGGAGGTCGCCGCGCGGGTGGCCGTCCTCGATCGCGATGGTGATCGCCTCGGCCTCGCCGGCGAGACGGGCGTGGATGGCGGCGCGCGGGGCGGCGAGCGCGGCGATCCCGGTCGCGCACCAGAGACACGGCGCCCACCAGCCGCGCCCGTCATGCGCTTCCACCCAGGTGGCGGTCGGGGACAGCGAGAACGGGTGGACGATCCACACGTCGGTCGAGCCGGGGTGGAGGACCAGACCATGGGCGGCACCGAGGCGGCCGAGCGAGTCCTCGATCGCGGACGGCGAGACGGCGACGGACGCGGCGAGCTCGGCCAGCGGTGGAGCGTGGCCGCGGTCGACGATCCCGGTCAGGATGTGATGGTGGACGAGCGCGTCGAGCGCCGCATGAGGTTCCACGGAACGAGTCTATGAGACAGAAGACCGCGGCGAAGAAAAAGATGGCCGGGACGACGGCCAAGGCGGCGAAGGCGGCGAAGACGGCGAAGACGGTGACGGCGAAGACCAAGCCGACCTCGAAGGCCCGAGCGAAGCCGGCCGCCCGGGTGAAGCCGGCCGCCCGGGCCAAGCCGCCCGCCCGAGCGAAGCCGTCCGCGCCGTCTGCGCTCCAGCCGACCATTCCGTTCCGCGACCGCGCCGCCTGGTCGGCCTGGCTGGCGTCGCATCACGCCTCGTCGCCGGGCGTGTGGGCCAAGCTGGCCCGGAAGGGCTCGGGGACGCCGTCCATCGCCTACCCGGAGGTGCTCGACGTGGCGCTGGCGTGGGGATGGATCGACGGCCAGCGGCAGGCGCTCGACGAGACCTGGTACCTGCAGAAGTTCACCCGGCGCGGCGCGCGCAGCATCTGGTCCAAGATCAACCGCGACAAGGCGCTCGCGCTCATCGCCAGCGGCGAGATGAAGCCGCCCGGCCTGGCCGAGGTCGAGCGCGCTCGGGCCGACGGCCGGTGGGAGGCGGCCTACGACGGCCAGCGCCTCGCGGCGATCCCCGACGACCTGGCCGCGGCGCTGGCCGCTCGCCCCCGCGCGGGCGCGTTCTTCGCCAGCCTCGACTCGCGCAACCGCTACGCGGTCCTGTTCCGCATCCACGGGGCCAAGAAGCCGGAGACTCGCGCGCGGCGGATCGCGACCTTCGTCGACATGCTCGACCGGGGCGAGAAGCTCCACCCCTGATCGACGCCGGCCCGCGCCGCAGCCCGCGCGACGGTCAGCTCCTCTCGCGGATCCGGGTCCGCACCGCGTCGCGCACCTCGGGCGACACCCGGTCGGGGTGGCCGGCGTCGAGCGGCGGGTCCGGGTCGTACTCGATGCCGAGCTGGATGGCCGACGCCAGCTGGGGCCCGGCGATCTCGATGGCGAGGGCGAGGGCCAGGTCGATGCCGGCCGACACCCCGGCCGCGGTCGCGTACTTGCCGTCGCGCACGACGCGGTCGGCGACCGGCACCGCGCCGAACTCGGCCAGCCGCTCGCGCACCGCCCAGTGCGTGTTGGCCCGCCGCCCGGCCAGCACACCGGCGGCGCCGAGCAGGAGCGCGCCGGTGCAGACCGACGCGGTGATGCGGGTCGAGCCGTCCATCCGCCGGATCCAGTCCGTCACCCGCGGCTCGCGCTCGAGCACGCGCGTCCCGAACCCGCCCGGCACCACCAGGAGGTCGCACGCGCCGATGTCGTCGATCGACACGTCGGCGGACAGCCCCAGGCTGCGGTTGTCGGTGCGCACCACGCCGACCTCGAGGCCAGCGAAGACGACCTCTGCGCCGGGCAGGCGGGCGAGGACCTCGTACGGGCCGACCGCGTCGAGCGCGGTGATGCGATCGAAGACGAAGAAGACGATCTTCATTCCGCTCTCTCCTGGTCCCGTCACCACGGGATGCTCTTGCCGTCGCGAAAGAAGCCGCCGGTCGGGCCGTCCACGGCCGCCGCCCACAGGACCGAGGCGGCACCCTCGGCCAGGCTGCGCGTCGCGTGCGGGCCACCCATGTCGGTGCGCACCCAGCCGGGGCACACCGCGTTGATCCGGATCCCGCGCCGGGCCAGCTCCGGTGCGAGCACGCGGACCAGCGCGTTCATGCCGGCCTTGGACACCTGATAGGCCGACGACGGCCAGCCGGCCTCTCGATGGCGACCGGCGGCCACGTCGTCGACAAAGGCGCGCATGTGATCGATGAGCGCCGCCCGGGTCAGGTCGGTGGCGGCGAGCCGGGCGCGCGCCGCCGGGCCCAGGCTGGACAGCTCGCCGACCCCGCTCGAGACCATCACCACCGCGCCGCCGTCTCGCACCAGCGGGAGAAGCGCGTCGGTCACCCGCAGCGCGCCGGTGAAGTTGACCTCGACCGTGCGCCGCGCGACCTCGGCGTCGAAGCCGTCGAGGGCAATCCCGGCGTTGTTGACCAGCACGTCGAGCCGGACGCCCGCCGCGCTCAGCTGTGCGGCGAGCGCGGCGACGCTGGCCGGATCCTCGACGTCGAGCTGTCGGTGCTCCACCGCGTGGCCGGCGCCGGTCAGCTCCTCCGCCGCCGCGCGCCCGGTATCGACGTCGCGGCTGGTCAGGATCACGCGGTGACCCGAGCGGGCGAGCCCGCGGCAGGTCTCGCGGCCCAGACCGCGGCTGGCGCCGGTCACCAGCGCGGTGCGGTCCCCTGGCGCGTCGCCGGCGCCCCGCACCTCGCTCACGGCTCACTCCGCGGGTCCCAGCCGGTGACCAGCCCCTCCTCGAGGAGGTCGAGCTCCACCATCGCCTCGTCCGGGATCTCGAAGTCGAACAGCAGCGCGTTCTCGGCGATGCGGGTCGGGTGGATCGACTTGGGCAGCACCACCAGGTCGCGCTGCACCGCCCAGCGCAGCATCACCTGGGCCGGCGTGCGCCCGAGCCGACGCGCGATCGCCGTGACCACCGGGTGATGGAGCCGCGCGCCGCGGGTCAGCGGGCTGTACGCCTCCACCACGATGCCGTGCACCGCGCACAGCGCGCGAACCTCGCGCTGCTGCAGGAACGGGCTGATCTCGATCTGGTTCACCGCCGGCACCACGTTCGCGTGGCCGAACAGCTCCTCCAGGTGATGGGTCATGTAGTTGCTGACGCCGACGGCGAGCGCGCGACCCTCGGCGAACAGCCGCTCCAGCGCGCGCCAGGAGTGCAGGCGCTTGCCCGGCACCGGCCAGTGCACCAGGTACAGATCGATGGTGTCGAGGCCGAGCCGGGCCAGGCTGGCGTCGAACGCGCGCAGCGCCTGATCGAAGCCCTGGTCGTCGTTCCACAGCTTGGTGGTGACGAACACCTCCGGGCGAGGAACCCCGCTCGACCGGATCGCCGCGCCGACGTCGGCCTCGTTGCCGTAGATGCGCGCGGTGTCGATGTGGCGGTAGCCGATCCGCAGCGCCTCGCGCACGGCGACCTCGGTGTCGGCGGGGCGAGCCTGGTAGACGCCCAGGCCGATCCGCGGGATCCAGTGGCCGGTGCTCAGGCGAACGCGCTCGATGTCGCTCATGGCACTCCTTGGTGGCTGGGGACGGTGGCGGCGAGCAATGCGGCCTGGCGATCCATCGCGCGCTCGCGCCGCGTGGCAAGCATACGCAGCGGGCGGCCCTTTGTGTCATTGGCGCACGCGTTGCACGGTGAGCGGAATCGATGCCAATGATGCCGATCCAGACGAGCTGCCTCTCCCGCCGACTGAGCGGAAGCGCCTCGATGTGGCGTTCCGCCGCGGCGGCCGCGGGAGTCGCGCTGCTGGCGGCGCCGGCCACCGCGACCGCCTTCCAGGTCGAGACCTCCCAGACCAGCTCGTGCCACGAGAGCATCACTCTGGACGCGCTCGATCAGATCGGATGGCCCGATGATCGAGATCCGCCGCCGCTCGACGACACCGGCCAGCGCATCGCCGACGACCTCCCGTTCTCGCTTCCGGATGACCGCCAGGATCTGTGGACGATCGCGCTCCTCATCGGCATCCGGTACAACGACCTGCGCGCGCTCGACCCGTTCGATCTGCCCGGCCTGTCCACCCTGCACGGCGATCCCGACCACCAGGTCGAGCACTGCATCCGCCGGCTGGAGGACGACGGGCCCGAGGGAGACCTGGCCGCGCTCGAGGCCTGCCGCGAGTTCGTGCTCGATGAGGTGCGCGCGGCGCTGGGCGAGGAGGCCGACGACGGCGTCATCGACATGGACGCGTCGATCGCCGTCGAGACTCACCTGGTGTTCCGCGGCGGCGTGGAGGTCGAGCTGCCGGCGTATCCGTTCCACCTCGGCCGCGCGCTGCACGCCCTCCAGGACAGCTTCACCCACACGTTCCGCAACCACGACGACGGCCGCATCCGCACCGTGCTCAACTGGGTCGAGGGCAACCTCGACGGCAGCAGCGACGAGTCGGTCAACGGCCACCCCCACGTCTCCGCGCTCGATACATGTGGTTCCGACGCGGACGAGCAGATCCGCCGCGACGGCGCGGTGGCGGCCTCGGCCGCCCTCATGGAGGCGGTCGGCATGGCGGCGGCGGGCCAGTCGGAGCGGGTCGATCGCGCCCGCCAGGTCTTCAACGACCAGACCCGGCGCGAGGAGGGCTGCACCGTCGCCAACGACTACTGCGACTCGCCCGAGGCGTCGCTGTCGACCGGCTGCTCGGCGGCCGGCCCGGGCGGCGGCGGGCTGTGGAGCGCCGGGCTGCTCGCGCTGACCGCGCTCTTCCTGCGCCGAGGCCGGGTCCGCTCCGTCGCCCGCGCCCGCGCCCGCGCGGCGCGCGCTCGTCATCGCGTCCGCCGCCGGCCCGATCCGGGCGGTCCCGGCCTGCGCCCCTTGGCGGTCGCGATCGCCGTCCTCGCCGCGCTCGCGGTCCCGCGCGCCGCGCTGGCCCAGACCGAGGCGGACGAGAACGAGCGCGATCGGCGCGAGGACGCCGCCAACACGTCCGACAAGGCGACCGAGAACACGCTCGATCGGGAGGATCAGGTCATCCAGCGCCTGCCGGACCCGGTGGTCGAGACCTGGGGCGCGGCGTTCAACCTGGGCGCGGCGATCGATCGCGGCGCCGGCAACGTGTCGGTCGGCCTGCGCTGGAACCCCTGGCGCGACCTCGGCTTCGGCCTCGACGCCGAGTACAACCCGTGGGTATCGGCGTCCGGGTTCGAGGTCGCGGCCGGCGCCGCCAGCCTGTACGTGCCGGTCATCTGGCGGCTCAAGCGGTTCGGCACCTGGGAGCTCCGCTCCACGGCCTACGCCGGCGCGACGACGATCCTGTTCGACCTGGTCGGGGTCGACAAGGGCAGCGTCGGGCTGTTCGCCGGCTGGAACCCGCTCGGCCTGGCGCTGCCGCTCGGCGCGCACACGAAGCTGGTGGTGAAGCCGGGCGACTTCGTGGTCTCGGCGCCGCAGCTGCGCGGCATCCCGTTCTACTACCACCAGTACCGCTTCACCTTCGGAGTGGAGTGGTACCCCTGAGCGGATCCGGCGCCGACGGGAACAGATCCGCCACCTCCAGCGCGCTGCCCACCCGGCCGACCACCGCCGCCGGCGTGCGACCGGCCAGCTCGCCGACCTCGCGCGTCATGTGGGCCTGGTCGGCGTAGCCAGCCTCGAGGGCGAGCTGGCCCAGCCGCGCGCGCGCCGGTGGCCGGGCCAGGGCGAGCAGGCGCTGGAAGCGCGCGATGCGCTGGAAGGTCTTCGGGCCGTAGCCGACCGCGGCGACGAAGCGGCGGTGGAGCTGGCGCGGGCTGACTCCGATCTCGCGGGCCAGCGCCTCGATGCGTCCGCCCGGGTGGCGGGCCAGCCACGCGGTCGCGACCGGCCCGAGCGGATCGACCGTACCGGTCCCCGGCGCTCCGCGATGGGCGAGCAGCGCGCGCTCGAGCGCGTCGAGCCGGGCGCGGGCGGTGGCCGGTCGATCGAGGCTGTCGATCAGCGGAGCGGCGCCGCGGCCCCACAGGTCGGTCAGCCGGACGTCGCGATCGAGGAGGTCGCTGGCCTCGGCGCCGAGGCCGTACGGGGCCCAGCCCGGGCGGAAGCGGACCCCGACCACCACGGTGCCGGGCGCCAGGAGCGCCTCGTCGGTGCGGGTGGCGGGACCGGCGGCGAAGGGCGGGGCGCCGTCGACCCAGACCAGGTCGGCGCAGCCGTCGGGCAGGACGCGCAGGAGGTGATCGCGCGCGCCGTCGCCGACCACCAGGCTCCAGGTGCAGCAGACCGAGCGGGCCAGCGCCGGCGGTGGGGCGGTCTCGCGGTAGCGAACCGGCGGGGCGTCATCGTCGCCGGGCAGTGGAAGCTCGTCGTGCATTCGGGCGAACCGGTCCCCTCGAGACTACGTCCGGGCGCGCCGCGGCGCACGGGCTGACGACGCCGTGCACCGGCTGGCCGCGCCGCGCCCCGACAGGCGATGCTGGCGGCATGGAGATCAACGGCATCGCGCACATCCAGCTCTCGGTCAGCGACTTCGCCGCCGCGCTCGGGTTCTACGAGCGGCTGCTGCCCTTCCTCGGCCTGACCCCGGTCATGAAGGCGGATGGCTTCTACTACTGCGTCGGCGCCCGCACCGGGGTGGCGATCTCGCGCGCCGACCCCGAGCACCGCGGCGAGAGGTTCGTCCAGCGCCGGGTCGGGCTGCACCACGTCTGCTTCCGCGCCCGCGAGCGCGCCGACGTCGACGCCGTGCACGCGCTGGTGGTCGAGCTCGGCGCCACCGTGGTCCACCCGCCCGAGGACGGGCCGTGGGCGCCGGGCTACTACTCGCTCCTGTTCGAGGATCCGGACGGGATCCGGCTGGAGGTCAACCACGTGCCGGGCAAGGGCCTGCTCACCCCGCGCCCTTGACTAGAACAGCGTTCTAGAACAAAGTTCTGGTCGATGCCCGCCGCCGCCCCGGCCGCCCGACCGCACCTGCGCGGCGCCCGCCGCGGCGAGATCCTCGACGCCGCGCTGGCCTGCTTCACCGCGCGCGGGGTGGACGCCACCACCATCGCCGACATCCGCGAGCGGGCCGGCGCGACCACCGGCAGCATCTACCACTTCTTCGCCGGCAAGGACGCGCTGCTCGGCGCGCTCTACGTCGACGCCCTGCGCTCGTACCGGGCCCCGCTGCTGGCGCGGCTGGCCCGGGCGCGCAGCGGGCGGAGCGCGGTGCGCGGCATCGTCGAGCACACCCTCGACTGGGTCGGCGCCCACCCGGACGCGGCCCGCTTCCTGTTCGACGCGCGCCGGTCACCGGCGGTGACCGCGGTCGAGGCCGACATCCGGGCCGGCAACCGCGAGCTGTTCCGCGGCGTGCGCCAGCACCTGGATCGGCTCGGGGTCGCGGCCGGCCGCCGCATGCCGCCCGATCTCCTGGTCGCGATCCTGATCGGGCCGGTGATGAGCTTCGCGCGCGAGCACCTGGCCGGCCACGCGCTGAGCGACCTCGGCCGCGCCCGCCGCACCCTGGCCGACGCCGCCTGGGCGGCGGTGCACCAGGCAAAGGAGACGCCATGAGCAAGAGCTACGAGTCCTGGGTCGACGAGTTTCGCGCCGCCGGCGACGGGCTGGTCGAGGTGCGCCGCCCGCGGCCCGGCTGCGCGGTGGTGGTGATGAACGACCCGCCGCGCCTCAACGCGCTGTCCGGCCCGCTCGCCGTCCGCCTGCGCGACGAGATCGACCGCCTGCTGGCCGATCCGACCACCCGCGCGGTGGTGCTGACCGGCGCTGGCGGCGCGTTCTCGGCCGGCGGCGATCTCCGGCTCATGCGCGACACCGCCTGGCCGCTGCTCGAGAGCCCGGCCGGCGCGACCGCGCTGTGGCGGTGGATCCGCCAGCAGTTCGGCGGGGTGGTCCGGCTGATCGCGCAGTCGGACATCCCGTTCGTCGCGGCGGTCGACGGCGCCGCGGCCGGGGTCGGGCTGGCCTTCGCCCTGGCCTGCGACCTCGTGCTCCTGTCCACCCGCGCGCGCCTGGTCACCGCGTTCGCCCGCATCGGGCTCATCCCGGAGGTGGGCATGAGCTGGGCGCTGACCCGCCGGATCGGCTACCAGCGCGCGTTCGAGCTGTTCGTGTCGGGCGAGGCGCTGGGCGCCGACGACGCGCTCCGCCTGGGCCTGGCCAACGCGGTGTGCGCCCCGGAGGATCTGGAGGCGGCGGCGCTGGCCTGGTGCGACCGGATCGCCGCGCTGCCCGAGCACGCGGTCCGCATGGCCAAGCCGCTGCTTCGCGCCGCCGCCGACCAGTCGTGGGCCAACGCGCTGGTCACCGAGGAGCTGGCCGAGCCGAGCTGCTTCACCACCGCGGCGCACCGGGACGCGGTCAACCAGCTGCTCCGGCGCTGAAGCAGCGGGCCGGCGGGCTCGTTCCGGCTGGCCCGCTGGTGTACCGTACGCCGCCATGGCCAAGTCGACCTGTCCTCTGTCGCGCGCGCAGTTCTCGGAGAACGCCGAGCCGGTCAAGATCGTGATCAACGGCCAGGAGATGCTGGCCGAGGTGAAGGAGTTCTCGACCGGCTCGTTCGGCTGGAACCTCAACGCCAAGACCATCGTCACCGTCGACGGCAAGCCGCTCTCGGTCCAGATCGGCATGAACATGACCGTGGTCGGCAGCAAGGACGCCGAGCGCTAGCCGGCGACGATCCGGTAGATACTCGGACCATCGCTCCACCCACAGCCCGGCGCCGCCCCCCGCGCGCGCCGCGACAGGAGGATGACCATGGCCGAGACCGCGACCGAGACCGAAGCGAAGACGTACACCGGCAGCTGCCACTGCGGCGGCGTTCGCTATCAGGTCACCATGAAGCTCGGCCAGGTCATGAGCTGCAACTGCTCCATGTGCGGCCGGACCGGGACGCTCCTGGCCTTCGCCCCGCTGGACCAGTTCGTGCTCCTGGACGGCGCCGACCTCGTCGCCGACTACCAGTTCGGCAAGAAGCGGCTCCACCACTTCTTCTGCCCCCGCTGCGGCATCCGCTCGTTCGCCGGCGGCGCCGGTCCCGATGGCAAGGAGATGCGCGCGATCAACGTCCGGTGCCTGGAGGGCGTCGACGTCGACGCGCTGCCGGTTCACAAGTTCGACGGCAAGAGCGTGTAGTGTCCCGCCGTCCGCGCCGCGGCGCGGACCCGGGTCGCTCACCCGGACCCGGCACCCGTCCTGCAGCAGCGCAACCCATGGCGTCCCAGCGGGCCGGCCTGGATCGAGTGGTGATCGGCGCATCCGCCGGCGGAATCGAGGCGTTGAGTCAGCTGGTCGCGAAGCTCCCCGCCGACCTGCCGGCGGCTGTCTTCGTGGTGCTACACGTGGCGGCCGGAACACCCAGCGCGCTGCCCGCCATCCTCCGGCGAAGAGGACCGCTGCCCGCGGCTCATCCGGACCATGGCGAGGAGATCCGGCCCGGTCGGGTGTACGTGGCTCCTCCCGACCATCACCTGCTCATCGAGAACGACCAGGTGCTCCTCGGCCGCGGCCCCCGCGAGAACCGCGTACGTCCCGCCATCGACGTGCTCTTCCGCTCGGCGGCGCTCGGCTACGGCCCGCGTGTCATCGGGGTGGTGCTGACCGGCTATCTGGACGACGGCGCGGCCGGCCTGCTCGCGATCAAGCAGCGCGGCGGGCTCGCCATCGTGCAAGATCCGCAGGATGCGGCGTGCAGCGCGATGCCGCTGGCCGCGCTGGCGGCGGTGACGCCGGACCACGTGGTCCCGATCAGCGAGATGGGTGCGCTCCTGGCCGAGCTGGTCGGGATGCCGGTCCCTCAGGTGGACCCGCCCGAGCGAGCGCCCGCGCTCACCCGTGCGGAGGTTGCCTCCTCCGAGGTGCTCGATCCCGGGCCCAGCCAGATGAGCGTGGCCGCCGGCGCGGCGACCGGGGTGGCCTGTCCCGACTGCGGTGGCGGGCTGTTCGAGCTGAACGAGGGCCGACTCGGTCGATTCCGCTGCTACCTCGGCCATGCCTACAGCCCCGAGTCGCTCCTGTCCGCCCAGCGCGACGAGATGGAGCGCTCGCTCTGGGTCGCCCTGCGCCTCCTCGAGGAAAGGGCGAGCATTCTTCAGAGCCTGGCCCAGCGCGTCTCGGAGATCGGGAACGTCCGGTTGGCTGATCAGTACGTGACCCGGGCCGCCGCGCTCCGCGAGCACGCCTCGCGATTGCGCGAGCTGCTGAAGTGACCCTGCTCGGAGGACGCGGGTAGGATGGGTGGAGCCCCATGGCCAGCAGTGATCCCACGTCTGGTCGCAGCGGTGACGAGAGCGACAAGGCGGAGGAGGACCGCCCGCTCGAGAATCTCCTCGATTTCATCCGGAGCTCTCGCGGGATCGACTTCACCGGCTACAAGCGGACCAGCCTGCGCCGCCGCATCGCCAGCCGGGCCAGGACGCTCGGCGTCGGGGACGATCTCGGGCTCTATCGCGATCACCTGAAGGATCACCCGGAGGAGCTCTCGGTCCTCCTCGACACCATCTTCATCAACATCACCTCCTTCTTCCGCGACCCCGACGCGTGGGCCTACGTCGGTCAGGAGGTGATCCCCAGGATCCTGCGCGCCAAGCCGCCGGACGCGCCCATCCGGCTGTGGAGCGCGGGCTGTGCGTCGGGCGAGGAGCCGTTCAGCGCGGCGATGCTGCTGGCCGAGGCGCTCGGCCTGGAGGAGTACAACCGGCGCGTCAAGATCTACGCCACCGACTGGGACGAGGGCGCGCTGGTTCAGGCGCGCAAGGCGCGCTACCCGACCGACTCGCTCGAGACCGTGCCCGACGAGCTGCGGCAGAAGTACTTCCTCACCCAGGACGGCACCGCGACGCTCCACAACTCGCTCCGCCGGGTCGTCATCTTCGGCCAGCACGACCTGGTCGAGGACGCGCCGATCTCGCGCGTCGATCTGCTCCTGTGCCGCAACACCATCATGTACTTCAACGTGGACACCCAGGCGCGCGTCCTGGCTCGCCTGCACTTCTCGCTGGAGGATAGCGGCTACCTCTTCCTCGGCCGGGCCGAGATGCTGCTCTCGCGCAGCCAGGCCTTCACCCCGATCGAGCTCCGCCACCGCATCTTCGCGAAGGCGCCGGCCGGCCCGGGCTGGACCGACCGCCGGGGGGCTCTGTCGCCGGTCTCGCGCCGGCGCGACGAGGATCCGGCGCGCAACGCGCGCCTGCGCGAGGCGGCGCTCGAGGCGTCGCCGGTGGCCCAGGTGGTCCTCGATCCGACCGGCCGGATCGGCGTCATCAACCACAAGGCGATCCTGCTGTTCAACCTGAGCTCGTCGGACCTGGGCAAGCCGATCCAGGACCTCGAGCTGTCGTACCGCCCGGCCGACCTTCGCTCGATGATGGACGAGGCGCTGGCCTCGCGCCTCCCGGTCCACCGACAGAACGTGGAGTACAAGGACGGCCGCGGCGGTCTCTACCTCGACGTCGCGGTCGCCCCGATCCTGCGCAACGGGCTCCTGGTCGCGACCGCCATCACCTTCACCGACGTCAGTCACCACCACAAGCTGCAGGAGAACCTCCAGCGGTTCAGCGAGAACCTCGAGACCGCCTACGAGGAGCTGCAGTCGGCCAACGAGGAGCTGGAGACGACCAACGAGGAGTTGCAGGCAGCCAACGAGGAGATGGAGACGATCAACGAGGAGCTGCGCTCGGCCAACGAGGAGCTCGAGGGGGCCAACCAGGCTCTTCGCATGCACGAGGGTGAGCTGAACCAGGCCAACGGGTTCCTCAACGCGGTGCTCAGCAGCTTGCGGGCCGGGCTGGCCGTCCTGAACGAGGACCTCATCGTCGGGGCCTGGAACGACCTGGCGGTCGAGATGTGGGGCCTGCGCGCCGAAGAGGTGGTCGGCCGCGCGTTCGTCGCCCTCGACATCGGCCTGCCGGTCGGCGATCTCATCGGGCCGATCCGCGCCTTCATCGCCCAGCCGAACGGCAAGAACGAGTCTCGCGACCTCATCATGAAGGCGGTCAACCGGCGCGGGCGGTCGTTCGACTGCCGCCTGGTCATCAGCCGGCTGGCGCCCGACGGAGAGCGCGGCAAGGGCGTGTGCATCCTCATGGAGGACCTCACCGCTCGCGCGGGCGAATCACGCCAAGGAGAATGGTGATGGATCGCGAGCGGTTCAGCTCCCAGCTGCAAGAGTTCGAGCGGCGCGCGGGAGCTCTCATCCGGGCCTTCGAGGAGGACGCCCTCGACAGGACCCGGATGGGCGACGTGCTGGCCGAGCTGTCGACCAGCATGGAGGAGCTGCGGGTCGCCGAGGAGGAGATGATCGGCCTGAACCGGCGCCTGGAGGGTGTCCACGCCGACGTCGAGGCGGAGCGGCGCCGCTACCAGGACCTCTTTCTCTCGGCGCCGGGGGCGTACCTGGTCACCGACGAGCGTGGCTCGATCCTCGAGGGCAACCACGCCGCCAGCGAGCTGCTCGACGTCCCGATCCAGCACATGGCGGGCAAGCCGCTGCCGTTCTTCGTCGCGGTCGAGGACAGGCCGAGGACCCAGCAGTGGCTGCGCCAGATCAAGGCCGAGGACGAGGGGGCTCCCGATCGGCTCGAGCTGCGCATCCACACCATCCGGAGCGACCGGGCGTTTCCCGCCGAGCTGTCGTTCTGGCGCATTCGCGACGGGCGCGGCACGGCGCTGCGCTGGGCGCTGGTCGATCTCTCGGATCGCGAGCGGGCGCGCGAGCGCGACTGGTTCGAGGAGCAGGCGGTGCGCAAGGACCAGTTCCTGGCGGTGCTCGGGCACGAGCTGCGCAACCCGCTCGCCGCCATCGACCTGGCCAGCCAGGTGATGGCGTCGGACGGCGAGGCCGGCCAGGGTCGGAGCCGCGAGGCGGTGCGGATGATCCAGCGCCACATCGGCCACCTCACCCGCCTGGTCGACGACCTGCTCGACGTCTCTCGCGTCTACCACGGCAAGATCAACCTCGCCCACGAGACGATCGACATGCACCACGTGGTCAACGCCGCGGCGGAGTCTTCCCGGCTGCTCTACCGGCAGAAGGGACACGAGCTGGCCATCCATCGCGAGACCGAGGCGCTCACGGTCGACGGGGATCCGCTGCGGCTCCAGCAGGTGATCACGAACCTGCTCGACAACGCGGCCAAGTACACGCCGGAGGGCGGGCGGATCGAGGTGCGTCTGCGTCGGGTGGGCGATCGCGCGATCGTCGGGGTCCGCGATTTCGGCATCGGCATCCCGCCCGCCGCCCTCAACCGCATCTTCGACATGTTCGAGCAGGTCGGGGTGACCACCACCACCGGGCTCGGCATCGGGCTCAGCCTGGCGCGCGAGCTGGTCAAGCTGCACGGCGGCACCATCGAGGCCCGCAGCGACGGGCTGAACCGCGGCAGCGAGTTCATCATCAGCCTGCCGCTGGCCGACTCGAAGCGGGTGTTCCAACCGGCCAGCTCGCCGGCCAGCTCGGCCTCGGCCGGCGACGCGGTCGACGTCCTCATCGTGGACGACAACTGCGACGCCGCCGATCTCCTGTCCGAGGGGCTGGCCAGCCTGGGCCACCGCGTCACCATCGCCTACTCGGCGGAGCAGGCGCTCTATCAGGTGAGCGGTTGCACGGTCGCGCTCATCGATCTCGCGATGCCGGTCATGGACGGCTTCGCGCTGGCGTCGAAGATGCGCCGCCTGATGCCGCGGCTGCGCCTCATCGCGCTGACCGGCTTCAGCGACGACACCAACCGCACCGCCGCTCAGCGGGCCGGCTTTCAGCAGTACGTCCTGAAGCCGGTCAACCTGGGCGCGCTCGACGCCCTCCTGCGCGTGACAGAACCCGGATAGCGCCGCGCCTCGGCACGCCGGAGTGTCACAGATGAGCGCCCGCGCCCTGGTGCTCCGCCCGGACCGGGGCCGTGCCCGACGCGGGTGACGGCAGGGGTTGGGCCAGGTGAGGCGAGCCACCGGCGACTCGACCGCCGATCCGACCGCCGATCCGAGCTTCATCGAGGACGAGAGGTCGAGCTGACCGCAGGCGTCAGGCGGCACGGCGTCTGCAGCGCGCCGTGCCATGACTTCAACGAGCTCTCCCTCTCACCGACGCAGAAGCGACGGTGTGAACGTCCCTCCCATCGAGCGCATCGCCACCGGCGCGCTCGGTGCCGCGGCGCTGACCTACGGTCTCGGACGCCGCGATCCACTCGGCTACGCGCTCGCCGCCGGCGGCGCGCTGCTCGGTCTCCGCGCCGCCACCGGGCGATGCCCCGGCTACCGGCGTCTCCTGGCGTCGACTCCGGTGATCGACGTGTCCCGCTCGGTGACCATCCTGTCGTCGCGCTCCACGGTCTACCGGGTGTTCCGCGACTTCGAGCACCTCCCGGCGTTCCTCGAGCACGTCGCGCACGTCGAGGTGACCGGACCGCGCAGCTCGCGCTGGACGATCGGGGAGGGCCCGCTCTCGCTCACCTGGGACGCCGACATCACCGAGGAGATCGAAGGTCGCCGGCTGGCCTGGGAGTCGCGGCAGGGAGGCGGCCTGGAGGCGGAAGGCGCGCTGGAGCTGCGCGACGCGCCGGGCGACCGCGGCACCGAGCTGACCCTGCAGCTGCGCTACCTGGCGCCGGGGCCGCTCGGGCTGGCGCCGTTCCGCCGGCTCCTGTCCGGCATGACCGGGCACCAGCTGGCGCGCGAGCTGGGCAGGCTGCGCCAGCTGCTCGAGACCGGCGCGATCTCGACCGGCGCGCGCCGACCCGAGCTCGCCGGCGACAAGGAGACGGCCAGCACCGCGTCGCTCGGGGTGTCGGTCCCGCGCCGCCGCCAGGTCCGCGCCGACGCGCGCACCCAGCTCACGCCGGCGGGGAGGCAGTAGTCATGCGCGCCGTCTGCTGGTACGGCCCGCGCGACCTGCGGGTCCAGGAGGTCGCCGATCCCGCCATCGTGCAGCCCCACGACGCCATCGTGCGGGTGACGCTGTCGGCGATCTGCGGGTCCGATCTCCACCTCTACAACGGCTTCATGCCCGGGATGCGCAAGGGCGACATCCTCGGCCACGAGTTCATGGGCGAGGTCATCGAGGTCGGCAGCGCCGTCGAGCACATCAAGCCGGCCGATCGCGTCGTGGTGATGTGCGGCATCTCGTGCGGGCGGTGCTGGTTCTGCAAGCACGACCTGTTCTCCGCGTGCGACAACAGCAACCCGAGCCCCAGCGCCGACGTCATGGAGACGATGTACGGCCACGCCGGCGCGGCCCTGTTCGGCTACTCGCACGTCATGGGCGGGTACTCGGGCGGGCAGGCCGAGCTGGTGCGGGTGCCATTCGCCGACGTCGGCTGCCTGGTCCTGCCCGCGGCGCCGGCCTCGCCCACGTCGCCCGCCTCGGTCGAGGCGGAGAAGGTCCTGCTGGTGTCCGACATCCTCCCGACCGGCTGGATGGCGGCCGAGAGCTGCGGCATCCAGCCGGGCGACATCGTGGCGGTGTTCGGCTGCGGCCCGGTCGGCCAGCTGTCGGCGATCTCCGCGCTGGCCCAGGGCGCGGAGCGGGTCATCGCGATCGACCGGGTCCAGGCGCGCCTCGACATGGCCGGCCGGAACCCGAGGGTCACCGCGCTCGACGCGCGCGAGGGCCGTCTCCTGGCCCGGCTCGACGCGTTGACCGGCGGGCGCGGCCCCGACGCCTGCATCGACGCGGTCGGGCTCGAGGCGGACGGCGACGGGCCGGCCGCGATCTACGACAAGGTGAAGCAGAAGCTGCGCGCGCAGAGCGACCGGCCGACCGCGCTGCGGATGGCGATCCAGGCCTGCCGCAAGGGCGGCACCGTCTCGATCCCCGGCGTGTACGGCGGGCTCATCGACAAGTTCCCGATGGGCGCGGCGTTCGGCAAGGGCCTGACGCTGAAGATGGGGCAGACCCACTTCCACCGCTACGGCAAGCCGCTGCTCGACAAGGTGCTGGCCAGCGAGCTCGACCCCTCGTTCATCGTGACCCACCGGGTCGGGCTCGACGACGCGCCTGACGCGTACAGGATGTTCAACGCCAAGGCGGACGGGTGCGTGAAGGTGGTGATGCGCCCGTAGAGGAGAAACATGCCGGGCTGTGTCACGCTCGGCCGATGAGCCAGACCCTCCTCGCGGGCGACCAGCGCCTGGAGTACGCGTGGCACGGGCCCGGCCCGGCCGACGCGCCCACGCTGGTCTTCCTGCACGAGGGGCTGGGCTGCGTCAGCATGTGGCGCGACTTCCCGTCCGCGCTGGCGGCCGAGACCGGCTGCGGCGCGCTGGTGTACAGCCGGGCCGGCCACGGCGGCTCGGATCCGGTGCCGCTGCCGCGGCCGCTCGGCTACATGCACGACGAGGGGCTGATCCACCTCCCCCGGGTGCTCGACGCGGCCGGGATCGAGCGTGCGCTCCTGGTCGGCCACAGCGACGGCGGCTCGATCTCGCTCATCCACGCGTCGACGCCGGCCGCCTCGCCGCGGGTGATCGGGCTCCTGCTCGAGGCGCCCCACGTCTTCGTCGAGGACTGCGCGATCCGCGCGATCGAGGCGGCCCGCGATCGATTTCTCCACGGCGACCTCCGCGCCCGGCTCGAGCGCCACCACGGGCCCAACGTCGACGTCGCGTTCTGGGGCTGGAACCGGGCCTGGCTGGATCCGGACTTCCGCCGCTGGAACATCGAGAGCTACCTGCCGACCATCGCCGCGCCGGTCCTGGTGGTGCAGGGTGTGGACGATCCGTACGGCACCCTCGAGCAGGTCGACGCCATCGAGCGCGGGACCGCCGGGCCGGTCGAGCGCTGCATCGTCGCGGCGTGCGGCCACAGCCCGCACCGCGACGGCCGCGACGTCACCCTCGCGGCGATGGCCAGGTTCGTGGCCGGCCTGCGCTCATGACGACGCGACGCGCGGTACCGGCGGGATCTCGTTGAGGAGCAGCCAGAAGATGCCGAGGGTGCGCATCGTCTCGGTGAACTGGGCGAAGTCGACCGGCTTGCGGACGTAGCTGTTGGCCCCGAGCGCGTAGCTCTGCATCACGTCGGCCTCCTCCTTCGAGGAGGTGAGGATCACAACCGGCAGGAGGCGGGTGCGCGGGTCGGCGCGGAGCCGGCGCAGCACCTCGAGCCCGTCCACCCGGGGCAGCTTGAGGTCGAGGAGCACCACCTGCGGCAGCTGACTCACATCGCGGCCGACGTGGGCGCCGGTCGCGAACAGGAAGTCGAGCGCCTCGACCCCGTCGCGCGTCACCATCACCTCGTTGGGGATCTGGTTGCGCTGCAGCGCCCGCAGCATGAGCAGCTCGTCGTCCTTGTTGTCCTCGACCAGCAGGATGAACTTGCGCTCGCCCAAGTGACTTCTCCTCGTGCTCCGGTCAACCGGAGAGGGTGAACCAGAACGTGGCGCCCCGGTCCTCTGCTGCCTCTGCCCAGATGCGCCCGCCGTGGCGCCGGACGATCCGATGAACGGTGGCGAGACCGATGCCGGTCCCGCTGAACTCGCCGGGCTGGTGCAGGCGCTGGAAGGGAGTGAATAGCTTGTCGGCGTACTTCATGTCGAACCCGGCCCCGTCGTCGCGCACATAATAGACGGCAGCTTCGCCCGGCGCGCTACCGAACTGGATGTGAGATGCCTTCTGGCGACTCGTGAACTTCCACGAGTTGCCGAGCAGGTTCTCGAGCACGACGCGCAGGAGTTGCGGATCACCCATCTGCTCGAGGCCGTCCTCGATGGCGAAATCGACCCGGCGCCCGGGCTCGCCGCCGCTGAGCTGCGCCGCCACCTCCTTGGCCAGCTGCGTCAAGTCGACCGGCTCGCGCAACAGCCCGACGCGGCTCACCCCCGAAAGGGTCAGCAGCGCGTCGATGAGCTGCCCCATGTTGCTGGCGCCGCCGCGGATCCGGCTCAGGTACTCGCGCGCCTCGTCGTCGAGCCGCTCACCCCAGTCCTCGAGCAGCGCGCTGCTGAACCCGTTGATGGCGCGCAGCGGCGTGCGCAGATCGTGCGCCACGGAGTAGCTGAACGCCTCGAGCTCGCCGATGGCGATCTCCGCCTCATCGCGGGCCCGGCGCAGCACCGCCTCTGCTTCCTTGCGCTGGGTGATGTCGCGTATCGAATTCGACACCAGCAACCCGTCCTCGGTCTCGATCGGACTGACGCTCACCTCGATCAGAAAGTCGCTGCCGTCCTTCCGGCGACCGACCAGCTCGACGGTGGAGCCGAGCTCGCCCCGCGCTCCGTCCGGCGCCGCGCCGCGCACCAGCCTCCCGGCCGGCTGGCCGAGGATCTCCTCGCGCGGGAACCCGAACATCACCTCGGTGCGTCCGTTGACCAGCATGACGATGCCGTAGCGGTCGGTGATGATCGTCGCGTCCGCCGCGGCCTCGAGCAGGGCGCGGAACTTGGCGTCGGAGGCCCGCTCGCGCCGCAGCGAGGCGATCGCCGCCTCGGCGCGCCGGCGCTCCCTCAGGTCGAGCGCGAACGCGATCGTGCTGGTCTCGTCGAGCTGGGTCACGCCGAGGAGGACCGGGACCCGGCCGCCGTCGCGGCAGTGCAGCTCTCGCTCCACGGGCTGCTCTCCGGGCGGCGGATGCGCGGGCCGGTCCGTCCCCGGCCCGGTCGGCGGCGCGAGCTCGCCCCAGTCGAGCAGGCCGGCCGTCAGCGCGTCGCGCGAGGAGCCGACCATGCGCAGGAACGCGTCGTTGGCGTCGCAGATCACCCCCGACGAGTCGGCCACCACGATCCCGATCAGGCCCGACTCGAACAGCCGGCGGAAGCGCGACTCGCTGGCCTGCAGCGCCTCGGCCGCGCGCTGCCGCTCGGTGATGTCGCGGATGGTGCCGGTGAACATCGGCGGACCGGTCGAGTGGATGCGGGACACGGTCAGCTCGGCCGGGAACACGCTGCCGTCGGCGCGCAGCGCGGACAGCTCGATCCGCCGGCCGAGGATCCGGCTCTGACCGTCGGCCAGGTATCGCTCGACGCCGAGCCGGTGCCGCTCGCGCAGGGCGACCGGGATCATGAGATCGCCGAGCTGCCGGCCGATCGCCGCGGCCCGGGTGAAGCCGAAGTCTCGCTCGGCCGCGCCGTTCAGCTCGACGATGGCGCCGGTGTGGTCCATGGTGACGATGCAGTCGAGGGACGCCTCCAGCACCGCCGCCTTGCGCGCCTCGCTCTCGCGCAGGACCTGCTCGGCCCGCTCCTCGGGGGCGCGGTCGCGCAGGACCACCACCGCGCCGCGCAGGACGCCGCTGGCGTCGCGGATCGGCGCGCTGCTCCCGGTGATGGCGTGCTCGCCGCCGTCGCGCGCCACCAGCAGCGCGCGCTCGATCGGCCGCGCGACGACGTCGCCGCGCAGGGCGCGCCCGACCGGGCTGGGCAGCGACTCGCGGGTGTCCGCCTTGACGATGCGGAGGACCTCGTCGCAGTCGCGCCCGGTCGCCTCGGCCTCGCGCCACCCGGTCAGCGCCTCGGCCACCGGGTTCATGCGCCCGACCCGCCCGTCGGCGTCGGTCGACACCACCGCCTCGCCGATGCTGTCGAGGGTGATGGCCAGGCTCTCCTCGCTGGCGCGCACCGCGTCCTCCGCCCGCCGGCGCGACTCGTCGAGCTGGGCCAGCGCGCGCGCGTTCCACAGGACCAGCCCGGTGAAGCAGACGATGTTCGCGGCGCAGAACAGGGCCAGCCCGAGCTCGAAGCCGACCGCGCCGCTCCGCAGCGCGCGCAGGCGGAGCAGGCCGAGCACCGCGGGCACCAGCAGCGCGGCCGGCAGCATGCGCCGGGCCAGGTGACCTCCCGGCGTCGCGCTGGTGATGAGCCGCATGAGCCCGTGGTCCGGTCGGGCGAGCAGGACCGCCGCCGCCGCGACCAGGAAGCCGATCGTGGTGTGGAGCGCGATGGACGGGTACGACCCGACCGCGTACAGCGAGCGCGCCCCGAGCAGGTAGCCGAGCAGCGCGAGCAGCGAGGCGAGGGCGACCGCCAGGGCCAGCCACTCGGCCGGCCGGTGGGCCCGGCCGGCGCGGGCATCGAGCAGCGCGGCGGCGAGGCCGAGGAGGATGAAGTGGACGGCGGTGACCGGCGACATGCGCCCGGGCGTCAGCGTCGACTCCAGCCTCACCGCGTCGCCGAACAGCAGGCGCTCGATCCCGATCTCGTGGCCGGTGACGTACTCGACGACCGTGACCAGGCCGAGCAGCGCCACCGCCCAGCCGAGCGCCCGCCCGGTCCGCCCGGCTCGCCCCGGCTCGCGCTGCAGCCACAGCGCGCCCGCGCTCATGGCAAAGGCCAGCGCGGAGAGCGGCTTCATCGATCCGAGCGGAGGGTGCGTGCGCTCGAGGAGGTCGATGTCGAGCACCCAGCCGACCAGGACCGCAAGCCCGAGCACCCCGACGAACGCGCTGCACACGCCCGACGCGAGGCCGAGCTTGTTCCCGAGCCGCGCGTCGCTCGCCATCTGCCGCACCCCCATCCCGGACCCGCGCCGAGAAACTTCAATTCTTCGGCAGCGCTCGGCGGAGTTCAATTTGAACCGGTCGTGGTGTTCCTGATTACAATACTGATTCAGTTCTACAGAGACGGAATGTAGGGCAGGGGGGAGTCACCAGGGGTCTCGCGGGAAAACCCCGGCACGCCGGCATACGTCCGCGACCGGCGGCGCGTGGCCCGCCGGTGGTGAGCGCGTTACCTTCCCGGCCGGATGTCGACCACCATCGCCTTCTTCGATCTCGATCGCACGCTCATCGACGTGAACAGCGGGCTCCTGTGGGCCCGCCACGAGCGCCGCAACCGACACATCAGCGCGTACCAGATGACGCGCGCGCTGATCTGGACCGCGCTCTACCACGTCGCGGCGATCGACATGGAGACCGCGGTCAGCCGCGCGCTCCACCACTACCGGGGCACCGACGCCGACGCGCTCGACCAGCGCACCCGGGCCTGGTTCGAGCGCGAGGTGGCCGGGCGGCTGCGCCCGGGCGCGCTGGCCGCGGTCGAGGAGCACCGCCGGCGCGGCGACGCGCTGGTCATCTTGACCAACAGCTCCGCGTTCGAGGCGCGCGCCGCGGCCGAGCGATGGGGCTTCGACGACTTCCTGGCCAACCAGTTCCCGACCGATCCGCACGGCCGCCTGCTCGGCGCGTTCGAGCCCCCGCTCTGCTACGGGCGCGGCAAGGTGACCCGCGCCGAGGCCTGGGCGGCGGCCCGCGGGGCCGACCTGGCGCACAGCTACTTCTACAGCGACTCCTACTCGGATCTGCCGATGCTCGAGCGAGTCGGCCAGCCGCGCGTGGTCAGCCCGGATCCGCGCCTGCGCGTGGCGGCCCGCCGGCGCGGCTGGCCCATCCTGGCCTGGTGACCGCGCCGGCGTGCTACGACACGCCGATGGTTCCGAGTGTCGACAGTGGCGAGGCGCGCGCGTTCTGGATCACCGCGCCCGGCCGAGGCGAGCTGCGCCGCGCGCCGCTGCCGGGCCTGCAGCCGGACCAGGTGCTGGTCGAGGCGCTGTACAGCGGGGTCAGCCGCGGCACCGAGACGCTGGTCTTCGCCGGGCGGGTTCCGGCGTCGGTGGCCGAGCGCATGCGCGCGCCGCACCAGGACGGCGACTTCACCTTCCCGGTCAAGTACGGCTACGCGAGCGTGGGGCGCGTGGTGCGCGGACCGGACCACCTCGTCGGGCGCGCGGTCTTCTCGCTCTACCCGCACCAGTCGCGCTACGTGATCGGCGCCGGCGAGGTGACCCCGATCCCCGACCGGGTGCCGCCGGCGCGCGCGGTCCTGGCCGCCAACCTCGAGACCGCGGTCAACGGGATGTGGGACGCCGGCGTCGGGGTCGGCGATCGGGTGGCCGTGGTCGGCGGCGGCGTGGTCGGCCTGCTGTCGGCCTACCTGGCCGCGCGCATCCCCGGCTGCGACGTCGAGCTGATCGACGTGGACCCGGCCCGCGCGGCGGTGGCGGTCGCGCTCGGCCTCCGCTTCGCCGCGCCCGGGGCGGCCCGCCCCGACGCCGACGTGGTGGTCCACGCCAGCGGTGATCCGGCCGGGCTGCGCACCGCGCTCGGGCTGGCCGGGGTCGAGGCCACGATCGTCGAGCTGTCCTGGTTCGGCGACCGCGAGGTGACGCTGCCGCTCGGCGAGTCGTTCCACCACCGCCGCCTGACCCTGCGCTCGTCGCAGGTCGGCACCATCCCGCCGGCCAGGCAGCCGCGCTGGACCTACCGGCGCCGGCTCGCCCTCGCGCTCGACCTGCTCGCCGATCCGACGCTCGACGCGCTCATCAGCAGCGAGAGCAGCTTCGACGACCTGCCCGCCGCGATGGAGCGGCTGGCCCGGCCGGGCCTGCACCTGTGCCACCGCGTGGTCTACGCCGCCGGATCGGGCGCGGGCTGACCGGCGCGCAGCGCGCAGTCGAACAGGATGTCGGGCCCCATCGCGAAGTGGCGGCACTCGAAGACGACCGCGTCCGACAGCTGCTCGATGACCGGCAGCGAGAACGCGGCGCGGCCCGAGCCCAGGATGCACGGCGCGACCGCCACGTGCAGGCGATCGAGCGCGCCGGCGGCGAGGAAGCGCGACAGGGTGACCCCGCCGCCCTCGATGAAGATGCGGGTCAGCCCGCGCGCGCGCAGCGCCGCCAGGATGTCGGCGATGGCCAGGCCGCTCGCGTCGCACTCGACGGTGACCAGGTCGGCGTGGCCGTGCTGCTCGCCGGCCGATGCGGCGTCCGGGCCGGCGGCGCAGACCAGCAGGGTGGGGGACTCACCGTCGCGAAAGACGCTGTAGTCGCCGCCGAGGCGGCGCTGCGGGTCGATGACCACGCGGGTCGGATGCGAGCCGGACACCAGCCGGGTGGTGAGGCGCGGGTCGTCCTTCTCGACGGTGCCGGCCCCGACCACGACCGCGTCGAACAGCGCGCGCATCCGGTGGGCGTGCTCGAGGTCCTCCTGCCCGCTGATGAACTGCGACGCGCCCGACTCGGTGGCGATGCGCCCGTCGAGGCTCTGGGCCAGGTGCCCGACCACCAGCTGGTGGCAGCCCGCGCCCACGCACAGCGGCATGTAGAGGTCGAGCATCGCCTCGAGTGGCCCGCGCGCGAGCGGGGCCGACGCCGGGCTCGCCGGCTCGCCGGGCCGCGACCAGCCGCTCGGTCGATCCGGCTGCGCGACGATCCACCCGTCGGCGGCCGCGACCTCGCGGAGCTCGCCGCGGTCGACCCGCAGGCCGACCACGTCCGCCACCGGACGGCCCTGGCCGGCGCGAGCAGCCAGCCGGGACAGGAGGTCCCACGCCCGCTCGAGGTCGAGCTCGCCGCCGATCGGGGCGCCTCGACGATCGGAACCCATCTCTTCCCGGCGGGGTGCTACGGCGATTCGGGCTCGGACCGGGGCGCCGCGAGCAGGAGGCCGAGGTCGTGGCCGAGCTCGCGGTGCTTGGTCTCGAGGTATTCGCGGTTGTGCTGGTTGACCGAGCCGTACGCCGACGCGCGCGACTCGACCGCGATGCCCGCGCTCTGCAGCGCCTCCACCTTGTCCGGGTTGTTGGTGTGGAGGACGACGCGCGACGCGCCGAGGTCGAGCAGGATCGCGGCGGCGAGGTGAAACTCGCGCAGGTCGGTCGGGAAGCCGAGCTCGTGGTTGGCCTCGATCGTGTCCGCGCCGAGCGCCTGCAGCGCGTACGCGCGGATCTTGTTGCCGAGCCCGATGCCGCGTCCCTCCTGGCGCAGGTAGACCAGGACGCCGCGGCCGCGCTCACCGATGAGCTGGAGCGCCTGCTCCAGCTGATCGCGGCAATCGCACTTCAGTGAGCCGAACACCTCACCGGTCAGGCACTCGGAGTGAACCCGCACGAAAGCCGGCTCCGACCCGGCGAGGTCACCCATGGTGACGGCGTAAGCCTCCTCGCCGTCGGCCGACCGATAACAGAGGAACCTGAAAACCCCCTTATCGGTGACGAGCGAGGACTCGCTGTGAAGGAAGCACTGTTGCTGCCGAGGGGTCGCTTTGGCGGAACTGCTGTACCTTCCCATACGTTAGTCTAACTCCCTGATACCTCTGGGGCGGCTGCGGTAGCTTACAGGTTCGGCCTGGTTCACTCAACCAGTGGAGTCGCGTCGCGGGCGTGAGGCAAGCTTTTACCACCCTCGGTCTGCTACTCGCCCGAAACACAGTGCGCGAGCCGCCCAAGTGTTCGCTGACATCTGCAAAGAATCGGTGATCGCCCCGGTGTTGCCATGACGACGAGCGAGCGCCTGGTGTTCGTGTTGCCGCCCGAGAATGAGCTTGTCTCCGGCGGCAATCTCTACAATCGGCAGCTGGTGGACGCCGTGCGCCGCCGCCGGCCGATCGAGGAGGTCACCGAGGAGAGATGGGCGGCGCTGGTCGCCGCCGGCGAGCGCGCGATCTACCTGGTCGACACGGTCAGCCTCGAGCGGTTCCTGCCGGTCACCCCGCGCGCCGGCCAGCGCTTCCTCCTCGTGGTCCACCACCTGCCGAGCCTCGAGCCGGGCCTGTCCGACGGGGATCCGTCCCTCGCGGTCGAGCGAGCCGCGCTGCCGCGCTTCGACGGATTCGTGGTCACCAGCTCGTACACCGCCTCGCACCTGCGCGCGGGCGGCCACCTGCAGCCGTGCATCACGGTGCGCCCGGCGCTGCCGGAGCGGCCGCGTCCGCCGCTCGAGCACCGCCCCGGCGTGCGCGCGCTCCTCGTCGCCAACCTGATCCCGCGCAAGGGCGTGGTGCCGTTCGTGCGCGCGCTGGCCGCGGCGCTGCGCCCGGGCGACCAGCTCACCGTCGACGTCGTCGGGCGCGACGACCTCGATCCGGCCTGCGCCGCCGAGTGCGCGCGCGCCGTGCGAGAGGCCGGGCTCGACGGCGGCGTAGAGGCGGTGGTCCGCCTGCGCGGCGTGGTCCCCTACGAGGGCATGGACGCCCTCTACCGCGACGCCTCGCTGCTGGTATCGACCTCGCAGATGGAGACCTTCGGCATGGCGCTGCAGGAGGCGCGCGCGTACGGGGTGCCGATCCTTGCCTGCCGGGGCGGAAACGCCTCGGCGCACGTCGAGCACGGCATCACCGGCGCGCTGTACGAGACGGTCGGCGAGCTGGTCGACGGGATGCTCGAGCTGGTCCGCGCGCCCGACCGCATGCAACAGCTGTTCATCGCCGCACAGTCGCTGCGGACCGGAAGCGAGTACACCTGGGCGGCCGCCGCGGGCGACTTCCTCCGCCAGCTCGGCGACTTCGAGCGCGCCGACCGGTAGCTGCCCGGAGCGCGAGGGCGCGGCCGCTCCCGTTTGGCCGGACCCGGTGCTATAAGCCAGACCCATGCAGCGGCGTGTGGTCGCTCTCCTGGTTGGCGCGGCCGCCGTCCTCATCATGGTGGTGGTGCTGTTCGTGCGGGTTCGCGCTGCCGCGCGCGCGCCCGCGGTCACGCCGTCGGACCTGGCCGCCGCGTCGCGGGCCGGGCACGAGGGCGACTCGCGCCCGGGCGCCGCGTCCAGCCACGGGCGGGCGCCGCTGGCCAGCGAGCAGCGCGCCGCGCCGACCCTGCCGGAATCGGGGGCGCCGAGCGACCAGCCCGAGCTCGGCTCGCGGGCGCTCGAGGGGGCGCGCGCCGCCGAGCGCGCCAGGCGGGCCGAGGGCGGCGAGCAGGAAGGCGAGGGCCAGCGCCAGGCCGGCGAGGCCGCCCCCGGCGCGACGCCGGACCTCCCGGCCGACGCGCCGCCCGAGATGATCGAGAAGCGACGCGCGGTCAGCGACGCGTACGACACCGGCGACTACGAGGGCGCGCTGCGCAGCGCGGAGGAGTTCCTCCGCTTCCAGGCCGACAACGCGTACGTCCAGCGGGTGGCGGCGGTGTCGGCCTGCGCGGTCGGCGACGAGTCCTCGGCCCGCGTGCACTACCAGCAGATGAGCGAGTCGAACCAGCGCATCGTCCAGGTCCGCTGCCGGCGCTTCGGCATCACCTTCTGACGCGGGCCATGAGCAAGGTCCGCGAATACTACGACGCGAACACCTGGAAGTTCGTCCTGACCAGCGCCGAGGGCGCGCTCCACCGCGAGCTGTGGGGCCCTGGCACCGCCGACCGGCGCGATGCGCTCCACTACATCCACCGGCGCGTGCTCGACGAGGTGACCGCGCTCGAGCCGTCCGGCCGGGCCCGCGTGGTCGACCTCGGCTGCGGGGTCGGGGCCGGCGCGCTCTACCTGGCCGAGCACATCCCGGCCGAGGTGCACGGCATCTCGCTCAGCCCGGCCCAGATCGCGCACGCCACCCGGCGCGCGCGCCGGCGGACCTCGCTCGCCGGCAGCGCCGCGTTCCACGAGGGCGACTTCTGCGCGCTGTCGGCCGAGCTTCGCGGCGCGCTGGCCGGGGCCGACCTGGCCTACGCGATCGAGTCGTTCGTGCACGCGCCGTCGGCCGCCGGCTTCTTCGCCGAGGTGGCCGCGCTGCTGCGGCCGGGCGGGCGCCTGGTCCTGGTCGACGACATGGTCACCGACGGAGCCGAGTCGATCGCGAGCGCGGGCGCGGGCGCGGGCGCGGGATCGAACGGGCAGGGCGGGCCGGGCGCGCCGGACGCGCCGCCCGGGGCCGCCGCGCTGTTCGACGACGTCCGCGCCGGCTGGCACATCCAGTCCCTCCTCAGCGCGCGCCAGATCGCGGCCATCGCCGCCGGCGCCGGCTTCGAGCTGGTCCGCCGGACCAGCCTGTCGCCGTACATGCGCCTCGGCCGCCCGCGCGACCGCCTGATCCGCGCGCTGCAACCGCTGCTCCGGCGCGGCCGCCGGTGGAGCTACTGGTGCCAGTCCCTGGTCGGCGGCGACGCGCTGCAGCGCTGCCACCAGCTGGGCCTGCTCGAGTACGACGAGCTGGTCCTGGTCAGAGGGGCGGCGCATGAGCAAGGGGCGTGAGTCGCTGCACGCGTGGTCGCTGGCCATGGCGATCTCCAGCCTGGTGGCGATGGCGGTGTGGCTGGCCGCCCCGGCCGCGCTGACCCCGGCCGCCATGGCGGCGATCCACGCGACCTGGACGTTCGGCGCGTTCGGCTACCTGTTCGCGCACATTCGCGGGCACCGGCGCCGCGCCGACGGCGTCACCCTGGTCCGCGCGCTCCTGTGCGCGGCCCTGTTCACCGCCCACGCCTTCGACCCGCGCCCGAGCTGGGGGAAGGTGAGCCTGGCGATCCTCATCATCGTGCTCGACGGGGTCGACGGCGCGCTGGCCCGGCGCGACGGACCGACCGAGCGGGGCGCGGTCTTCGACATGGAGAGCGACGCGTTCTACGTCACCACCATGTGCGGGGTCGCTCACCTCTATCTGGGCGTCACCCCGTTCGTGTTCGTGATCGCCGCGATGCGGCCGATCTACGTGTGCGTCCTGGCCGGCCTGCGCCTGTTCGGGCGCTCGCCCAGCCCCAACCACGCCGGCACCCTGCGCGGCCGGCTGGTCCACGTCGGGCTGGTGGTGGCGCTGATCGCCGATCTGACCCCGTTCATCCCGGTGGGCGGCAAGGACGCGATCACCCTCATCGCGGTCGCGCTGGTGCTCTACTCGTATGCCGCCGACGTCGCGCGGCGGCCCGGCCGCCCGTCACCGCGCGGCGCGTGAACCGCGCACGGGCGGTCGGCGTTGCCAATCGCGGAGGCGCTGGGCTATAAGCTGCCCGCATGTTCACCCTCACGATCCGCGACTATCTGAAGTGTGCACACTCGCTCAAGGGCGAGATCTTCGGCCCGGCGCAGCTCATGCACGTCATCACCTACGAGGTGGTGGCCGTGTTCATGACCGATGCGCTCGACGAGTACGGCCTCATCGTCGACTTCGCTTCGACCCAGAGCGCGCTGCAGGACATCCTCGGCGTGATGAACTTCAAGAACCTCGATGAGGTGCCGCAGCTGCGCGGAAAGAACACCACCACCGAGTTCCTCTGCCAGTACATCCACGAGCACATCAGCAACGAGGTCGCGGATCAGTTCAAGGGCAACCTCCGGGTGATCCTGCGCGAGAGCGCGGTGGCCGAGGTCTCGTTCGAGAAGCCGGTCGCCCGGACCAAGTAGCGGCCGAGCATGATGGCCCGGCTGCGCGAGCTGGCCCGGCGCGAGGTCCCGGGCCCCTGGCTCGGGGCCTGGCTGCTGGCGGCCTGCGCCGCGGTGGTCGTGGTCTACCTGACCTCTGGCCTCGGCCTCGAGGCCTGGGACGACTCGCACTTCTTCAAGCGGATCGGGCTCAACATCCTCGAGCACGGGACCGCCGCCTGGAACGTCGAGGACGGGCCGGTCTACGGCAACACGTCGCAGGGGTTCCAGCTCCTCGCGCTGATCCCGCTCCTCCTCGACGCGGACCACTACATCGCCATCGTCAAGGTGATGTCGGCGCTGGCGATGGTGCTGCTGTTCGCGGTGTATCTGCGGGCCGCGCGTCGCATGGTCGCCGACGCCACGCCATCCGACCGGGCGATCGCGTGGGGCGCGGCCTTCCTCGCCGCCTGCGCCCCGTACCTCCTCCTGCTCGTCCACAGCGGGATGGAGACCTCGGTCGCGCTGGTGGTGCTGGCGCTCAACCTGGTCGTCATCCACGGCGCGCCGCGCACGCGCGCGGGCATCGCCGCGGTGGTCGGCACCACCGTCGCGGTGTTCCTGACCCGGCCCGACGCGGTTGCGATCTCGCTGGTCGTCATCGGCGCGTACGGCTGGGGGCGCGACGGTCGCCCGCCGTGGCGGGTGCTGGCCTGGTGCGGGGTGGGGCTGGCCGCGGTGCTGGGCGCGCTCTACCTCTACTTCGGCACCCCGGTCCCGCTCGCCTTCTATCTCAAGTCGCGCGCGCTGACCGTGTACACGCCGGACTTCGTCGAGCTCAGCCTGGCGCTGAAGCGCCGGAACCTGATCGGCCTCATGGTGATGGCGGCCCCGCTCCTGTACGTGGCCGGCCACGGCCGCGGCGCCTGGTCGCGGTCGCTGGTCGCCTCGTTCGCCCTGTTCGGCACCTATCACTACTTCTCGACCATCGAGGTGATGGGCTGGTTCTCGCGCTTCTACGTGCCCGGCCTGGTCCCGCTGGCCCTGGCCGCCATCGCTGCCGCGCCCGACCTGCGCCGGCGCTCGCGCCCGCTGGTCACGATCGCGTTCTGCGCCCTGTACCTGGCCGGCGTCCTGTACCTGTTCGAGCACCGGCTGATCTACGACGCCACCGACGGGGCGATCTCGCGGGTGCCGCGCGCGCTCTACCTCGCCTACGCGATCGGCTGGTCGGTCCTCTTGATCGGGGCGCGCATCCACGCCGGCGCGGCGGCCGCGCTGGTCGCGATCCCGCTCGCGGTCGGCGCGGTGCGCGGGCTGCCGCCGATGTCGCTCCGGTTCCCGTCGGACATGCCGCTCATCGAGCGCTACATGGACGGGATCACCACGGTGCGCGGCCTCCGCTCGGTGCGCGAGTGCATCCCCGAGCCGCTCCGCCTCTACCACACCGAGATCGGCGTCCCCGGGGTCATGTTCCAGCGATCGACCATCACCGACATGGCCGGGCTCATGGACCAGGACATCGCGTTCCACGGCATGGACTTCGACGCGCGCTGCCAGCGCGACCGGCCGGAGGTCATCTTCCTGCCGCACCGCAACTACAAGGCGCTGCGGGCCCGGATCGCCCGCGGGACCTGCCTGCGCGGCTATCGCCGGGTGGTTCGCGACTCGAGCTCGCCGCTCTACATCCGCAGCGACCTGGCCGCCGACTTCCTGGCCTGCGCGCGCCGGGTGGGGGACAAGTGGGTGCGCTGACCCGGGCCGGTCAGCGATCGATCGCGAGCACGACCGCGCCGGGCAGCGCGCCGAGCAGCGACATCATGCCGTACAGCACCGAGCTGGCCAGCGCCGCGCCGGGCGCGAGCCCCGCCATGGTCCACAGCGCAACCGCCGACGCCTCGCGCAGCCCCCAGCCGCCGATCGAGATCGGGATCGACATCGCCAGCAGCGCGCCCGGCACCAGCGCGACCAGGTGGAAAACCGACAGCGGCGAGTGCACCGCACGCGCCGCGCAGTAGAACATCACCACGCAGCTGCCGGTCACCGCCAGGCCGAGCGCGAGCTGGGCCACCAGCGTGCGCGGGGTCAAGAGCGCCTGCCGGCTGTCCTGCAGGAAGCGCTCGAGCTGCCCGCCGCCGTGCCGGCGAGCCAGCACCGCGATCGCGATCAGGGTGGCGGCGACCAGCGTCGCGGCGCCGACCAGCGGCACCCAGATGCGCGCGTTGTCGAACGCGCCGGGCAGCCACGGCCACAGCGACAGGCTGACCACCATGCACAGCGAGACGACCATCTGGCTGGCCAGCCGCTCGATCAGGACCGCCCGCACCGCGCGACCCATGCCACCGGGCTTGCCGGTCGGGGCTGACTTGCCGTGGCGCCAGGCGCGGAGCGCGTCGCCCAGGATGCCGCCCGGCAGCACCTGGTTGAGGAAGCTGGCCAGGTAGAACTCGCGCAGCGAGCGGCCCAGGCCGAGCTCGGCGCCGACCGCCACCGCGGTGAAGCGCCATCGCATGGCGGCGGCGAACATGGCGACGGTCGCGAACCCCAGGCCGGCCAGCACCCACCACGGATTGGCGCCGGTCAGCCGCTCGAGCACGCGATCGCCGCTCAGGTGCCAGAGAAAGCCGAGCAGCAGCACGCTCACCGCCAGCTGGATCACCACGCGCGGCCAGTGTCGTCTCATGACGTGCATGGCTGGCGTTCGCGGCTGTGCGGCGACCTGTTCCATCGGCGAGGCAAGACATGTAGCACGACCCGGCCGGACCGGCCCGGCAGACCCTGGTCGCGATCGCGAGGTGATCGGCTCAACACCGCCGACATGGGCGGGTAAGATGCGCCCGCACCAGTGCACCGCCGCCGATATGACATCAACGATCCGGTGCGCCTCACCGCCGATCGCTGCGTTGCAACTCCTCGAGCTACGGCGAGTAGCCCGTCGTCGGCGCGCCTTGCGCTCGACGGCGATCCACACCGCCTCGTTGACGCCATATCGGCGGCGGTGCACTAGTGGACCCGATCGATCAGCGCAACCCGTTCGTCAGGTACCTCTCGGCCAAGCGCTCGGTCGACGATCGCGCGCTCAGTCGACACGTCCTCGACGCGCTGCGCGCCGAGGTGGTGCCGGGGCCGGCCGACCGGCCGC
>DATHKR010000215.1:0-49510 GCA_035489015.1 Kofleriaceae bacterium
ACACCTCGAACGGGACGACGAACAGGCGCCCGGTTGGCGCCGCGTTGCGCTCGTCGAGCCGCGGGGTGAAGCGGACCGTCAGGGTCGGCAGCGCGGCGGTCTCTCCGTCGGGGACGGTCTCGGACCGGAAGGTCCAGGCCACCGTCACCTGGGTGGACAGCCGCGCCGCGCCGCCGCGGCTCGATTCGACCTCCAGCCGGTAGTCGCCCGGCTCCGGCGGGACCGAGAAGGACGCGAGGGTCGGGCTGTCCCCCTCGCCGATCAGGCTGCCGTCGCGGAACAGCCGGGTCGTCCCGGTCTCGAAGAAGGAGAAGCCGTAGTGCCCCGAGCGATCGCCGTAGTTGGTCGGGCCGTTCAGGTCGATCTGGTCGCCGGAACGGGTGATGAAGGCGACGGGCAGATCCGGGAAGCGGAGGTTCGGCCCGATCACGGCCTGGTTCCAGGCCTCGCGAGTGGCCTCTCCCGGCTCGTACTCGACGAACGTGACCGGCTGCTGCAGCGTGTGGGGGACCTGGTCGTCGTCCTCCTCGTAGAAGGCGGCCAGCCAGATCATGTCCTCGGCCACGTAGTACGCGGTTCGCCTGGCCGGGAGGTGAAGCGGCGTGGGCGTTCCGAAGCTGAAGGAATCGACCGTGATCGGGAGGCCGAGATCGCTCACGGTGGAGTCGAGCCCAGGGGTCGACTGCGCGTACTCGTTCTCGACGGTGGCCAGCTCGGCAGGGTCGACCGCGTGAGCGAACCCGGTGGGAAACCCACCCCGTGCCGCGACGAAGACCGTGTTGTAGATGTACGGACTGTCGGCGAAGCGGTCGCCGGGGATCGAGCCCGGCTCTGCCCAGAAGCTGGTGACGACGCTGGAGAAGTCGGCTTCTGCCGTCGAGGGCCCGATCTGCGCGGTGTAGAAGCCGTCGAACAGGTCCTGCTCGTCGAAGACACCCGCGTAGACGCTGGCCCCGCCCGACGACCCCGCGGCGGTGTTCACGGAGTACTCGACCATCTCCAGCACCCGGCGCGCGGACTCGACCGGCACGGTGATCGCGACCGGCCGGGCGAGCCGGCCGTCCATGGTGACCGTGGTCGGAGCGAGCAGCTCGAGGTGCGGCTGCACCAGCGAGATGGTCCTGTCGCGCCCGCTCTCGTCCACCTCGAGGAAGCCAGAGTCCACCGCGTAGGTGCCGCGGCGCAGCCGGACCGTGCCCGACCCACCCTCCAGCGAGACGAACGTGAGCCCGCCCCTGCCGACGTCGATGATCGCCGCGGAGCCCTCCACGGGCGCGCCGTCGCGGTCGAGCAGGATCAGCTCGAGGTCGTGGCTCTCCTCCTCCTTGATCACCGAGAGCGGCGTGCGCAGCGATCGGTCGGCACCGGCGGCGATGAGCGCGCCGCCGAAGTCCCCGTCCGGTCCGGCCCCGCGGGTGTCGGCGGTCACCGTCACCTGCGCCTCGCCGCCAGGCGGGACGGTGACCTCGGCCGGATCGACCGCGAACATGCCGGCGCCGGCCGGCGCGCCGTCCGGGCCCCGGACGTCGAGGGTGAGCTGGAGGCTGATCGGGCTCGCGCCCCGGTTCTGGTACGTCAAGGTGCCGGTGACCGGCTCGTCGTCGTCGTGCGGCCATCCCGCCATGCCGAAGGCGAGGCTCACCGGCGACGACAAGACGTCCTGGGTGATGGCCCGCGCCACGTCGACCCGGCCGGCTCCCTCGAGGAACACGCTCTGGTCGGCGGCCGCGCGAGCCGAGGCCATGAGCGCGGCCTTGATGTCGGCTGCGTGCCAGTCCGGATGCTGCTGGGCGAGGATCGCGGCGGCGCCGGCCACGTGCGGCGTCGCCATCGAGGTGCCAGACAGCCTGGTGTAGAAGTCGTCGACTGGATCGAGGTCGCCGACCAGCGTGCCGACCGCGCGCGCGGCCACGATGTCCACGCCGGGCCCGGCGATGTCCGGCTTGACCGCGCCGTCGCCGGCGCGAGGACCACGGCAGGAGAAGTCGGCGAAGACGTCCTCGCGGTCGACCGCGCCGACCGAGAGAGCCGCGTCGGCGGTGCTGGGCGAGCCGACCTGGCTGAAGTGGGGGCCGCCGCAGCTGGGGAAGTTGCCGGCCGCGACCACGAACAGAGTGTCGTGCTCGGCGGTGAGCGTGTTGATCGCCTCCTCGAGCGGATCGACCTCGGGGCTGTCCGCGCCGCCGAGGCTGAGGTTCACCACCGCGGCGCCGCTCTCGGCCGCCCACTCCATGCCGGCGATGATCGCGGACTCGGGGCAGGTGCCGAACTGATCACACACCTTGCCGACCAGGAGGCGCGCGTCGGGCGCGATGCCGCGATAGCGGCCGCCCTCGGCGGCGCCGGTCCCGGCCAGGATCGAGGCGACGTGGGTGCCGTGGCCGTAGTCGTCGATGGCGTCGGTCACGCCGTCGATGAAGCTGCGCGAGTCGGCGATGTGGCCGGCGAAGTCCGGGTGGCTCGCGTCGATGCCGCTGTCGAGCACCGCCACCGTCACATCCTGACCGGTGAGGCCGGCCGCCCACGCGGCCGGCGCGCCGATCTGGACCGCGCTCTGGTCGAGGAGAGGTCGGCGCACACCGTCGAGCCAGATCCTGGCGATCCCGCCGGCGAGCGCGGTCGCCTTCCTCGCGCCCGGTGCCCGGCCCTGGCCGGCGATCGCGGACCAGAAGGCATGCGCGCCGCGCCTGGGCGCGCGCACCGCCGATCCGTTGATGCTGGCGAGCGAGCGGGTGACCTGGCCGCCCGCGGCGGTGATCGCGGCGGCGGCGGCCACGCCGCGCGATGACGAGGCCGCGCGACCGGAGCCGGGGCCGGGCTGGTAGGTGACGATGAGGGGCAGATCGGCCCGCTGGGCGTCGTCGTAGTCGAGGGCCAGGAGCTCGGTCACGTCGAACAGCCGGCGGTCGAGCTGACCGGCGGCCAGGAGCGGCTCGACCTCGGCCGGCACGACGTGGAGGTGATCGCCGTCGCGATAGCTGCGAATCGCGGCCGACCCGATCGAGCCGCGCGGCGACTCGATGGTGAAGACGCCGTCGCCGTGCACGGTCACCCGGTGGCCGGTCAGGAGCGTGACGACCCGCGGCGGCCCCGCGGCACGTCCGGACCGCGTGCCGGGCGCGGCCGGGCCAGCGCCGTCGCCCGGATCGGTGCCGTGCTCGAGCGCGTCGCCGCCTCCCTGGCAGGCGACCAGCGCACAGCCGAGCGAGAGTGAGAAGAGTGTGTGGATTGTCGTCATCCGGATCTCCTGCCCATCGAGGCTCGATAGAGGAGACATGGATGTCGTCGCCAGCGTTGCACGCCGATGACTCACAGCGACTCGCAGCGACTCGGGCCCCGAACGCCGGCGCGATGAAACTGCCAGTTAACGAAACCGCGCCGGTGAGATCCGGCCGCTCCCGAAGACCGACCGCTCAGCGATGCAGCGCCGAGCTGGTGTCGTCGGATGGTCGCCAGAAGCGCGGGAGTCGCGGGCCGGCTGTGCGCTGGTACGCAGCCGCCGCTCCCGGATGCGACCGGCGCCTCGCCGACGCGGTGCCATTTTCGCGCTGTTCGGCCACCGCGCCGACATGGTAGGCGCGCCAGCAGCTGGCGTGATGCTCGTCGATGAGGTCACCGTAGGGTGGGACCTCGTCGCGGCCGAGCCGCTCGGCGCACTCGGCCTGCCCTTCGGCCGGAACCAGCGTGATGAAGAAATCGCCGACCCCGTCGGGCGGCAGGCCCATGCCGGCCAGGACCGGAACGGTCGAGTCGTCGGCGGCCTCCTCGGTCGAGTAGTAGCGCAGGCTGGTGGTGTCGCCGCCGGTGTCGGCCATCAGCATGGCCTCGACCTCGCGCATGCGGCGGTAGCGATCCTCGGTCAAGAGCGTGATCTGGTCGAGGATCGGTCGGCCCTCGATCAGCGCCTGGTCGGCCGGGTCGAACTCGGCGAGCACCTCCTCGACGGTCACGCCGAAGAGCTCGGCGATGAGCGGGAAGAGGTCGAGCGAGCTGCCGGTCAGGCAGGGCGCGCGAAATGCGGCCAGGAAGTCGCTGCTCAGCCGATCGAGCTCGGCGCGCTCGCCGTCGTCGAGCGGGCGCAGGAGCCCGTCGAGCGGAGAGATCCGCTGGCCGAGGAACCCGCTCAGCGCGCCGACCCGATCGATCGCCAGCGCGCAGGCCGCCTGATCGTGAGCCACCGCCGCCTGGAGGACCGCGTTCATCGCCTTGGTCATGAGCGAGTCGCTTCCGGTCGGGATGCCGTGGAGCTCGGCGACCGGGTACGGCCCGGCCTCCTCGCCGAGCTTGCGCCAGGCGCTGATCGCCGCGCGCGCCAGCGGCTCGTCGTCCTGCGCGAACCCGAGCGGCTCGGCCTCGCCCGGCTCGAGCTGGTAATGGATGCGGATCCGGTCGCCGGCGCCGGGCAGGACGTGTCGATCGACCGCGTGGGTGAGCTCGTGCATCACCACGCCGAGGATGGCCGGCTCGGACGCGTCCAGCTCGATGAGGCCGCTCTGCACCATCACGGTCCAGCCGATCGTCCCGCTCGGCCGGTCGAACGCGACGAACGCGTTCACCGCCGGATCGTCGATGACCACCAGCTCGGGCGCGCGGTCGAGCTGGCCGACCGGCCGGTGCTCGGCGTAGCTGGCCCAGCCGCGGTCGAGCAGCTCGCGCATGCGCATGTAGCGCGGATCCGACGGCGGGATGAGCGAGCGCGGCGGCCGCGACTCGGACGCGGCCAGGGTCGCCTCGAAGCCGGTGAACCAGTCGTCGGCGGCCGCGTGGTCGTCGAAGAACAGGAAGCAGTCGGTGTCCGGGAGGGCGCAGGTGCCGTCGCAGGTGCCGTCGCCGTAGCGGCCCTCGGCCTCGCACGCGTCCGGCTCGCCGGCGTCGTCGCACTTGCCGCCGGTGCAGTGCGGATCGTCGGTGGAGGAGTCGGGCCCGCACGCGGCGAGGGCGAGGGACAGGAGCGCAATGGAAGGCGAGGAGCGGAGCATGAGTGGCATGGGTTCCTTCTCGGTCTCAGTTGTAGGTGGCGCTCAGCGCGAGGCCGAGGGTGGCCACGCCCCACATGTCTTCGTCGTCGGGGACCGCGCCGGCCATGAGATCGACGGCGACCCCGAGGCCCACCTCGGACCCGACCCACCACTCGTAGCCGACCGCGAGCCTGGCGGCGCCGCCCACGTCGGTCTCGGCCGACTCGAGCTCGTCGCTGTCCAGGGTCATGATGAGCGGACCGCCCGAGCCGGCCAGATAGAGGTTGTTGCGGAAGTAGTAGCTTGCGCCGAGGCCGGCGTACGAGATGCCCCACTCGACGTCCTCGTCGGTCTCGGTGACGTCGCCGTCGATCTCGAGGTCGGGGCCGAGGATGGCGTGGCCGAGCAGCTCGGCGGTCAGGATCAGGCGCGGGGCGATGGCCCAGCCGGCCGTGATGCCGAGCTGGCCGGCGCCGCCCCGCAGCGACATCTCCTGGTCGTCGACGGTGGCGGACGCCGCGGCGCTGGAGATGCCGGGCGTGACGCGCAGGAGGAGGCCCTCGTGCCGCTGGGCGCCCGCGGAGGAGGGGACGGCGGCCACGGCCGCGATCAGGAGGAAGGGGGACAGAGGTCGTTGCATGTCGGACTCCGGGTGGTTCACGGGTACGACACGGCTCGCCGCGCTCGTCGCACGGCGGGCCCGCCTTTTTCTCCGCTGCAGGCCGGCCCCGTCGGGCTACTCGGCGAGCAGGCGGCTCAGCGTCACGTCGATGCGGTCGTGCAGCTCGCGCAGGATGCTGTCGACCGCGGAGTCCGCGGCCGACAGGCGTGCCTTGAGGTCGGCGCGGGTGGCGGCCAGCAGCCGCTCGCGGGCGCGCGCGAGCCAGCGCGCCACCGTGGCGCGGTGCACCTTCATCGTCGGGGCCAGCTGGTCGACGGTGAGGCCGTGCAGGTGGTGCAGGCGCAGGAGGTTGCGCTCGCGGGCGGTCAGCGCGGCGAACGCGGCGCGCAGGGCGTCCGCGCAGGCCTGGCCGTAGCGCGTCCGCATCTGCGCGCGCTCGGTGTCGGTGCCCTCGGTGACGGTGTCGAAGAACGCCTCGTCGTCGACCAGGACGTTCTGGCGCCGGCCGCGCACCAGGTTCATGGAGATCCGCATGGCGGCGACGCGCACCCAGGCGGCCAGGGTGCCCTGTCCGCCGTACTCGGCGATCCGCGGCGGCGCCGCGTCGCGGGCCACCAGCAGGCGCTCGCGCGTGGCCTGCACCGCCTCGTCGACGAAGTCGTGCGACGAGTCGACCCGGCGCGCGGCGGCGCGGGCGACCGGCTCGAGCTCGCGCTCGAAGGCGGCGATCGCGGCGCGGTCACCGCGGGCCGCGGCGCACGCGAGATAGAGATCGTCGGCGTGAGGGTGGGACGGATCGCCAGCGATGCCGAGGGCGGTCAGGTGCTCGCCGAGCGCGGCCGGCGCCAGATCGACCTCCGGCCATCGCCGCCGCGCGGCATCGACCCATCGGGTCAGACCGTCGCCGGCGCCGGGCTCCACCGCGCCAGCGTACCAGGGCGCGAGCGCCGCCGGCGGCGAGCCGGTCAGATCCGGTGCGCCGCGCGCCCACCCGCCGCGCGCATCCTGCAAAATGCCGGCAGGTGGCCTGCCCCGCGGAGAACACGCTGCTCGGTTACGTCGGCGGGATGCTCGACGACGAATCGAGCAAGGCGCTGGAGCAGCACCTGGACGGCTGCTCGACCTGTCGCTTCCTGTTCGCGGATCTGGCGCGGGCCGACGGCGCGAGCGCCAGCGCGGCGCAGCCGGTGGGGCCCGGCCTGGGCCTGGCGCTGGCCAACCCGATCGAGCTGCCGACCGGCACGGTGGTCGGTCGCTACGTCATCCTCGGGCTCCTGGCCCGCGGCGGCATGGGCGTCGTGTACAAGGCGTTCGACCCCGAGCTCGACCGAACGATCGCGCTCAAGCTGGTCGGCCTGGCCGGGCTCGGCCGCGGGGCGGAGGAGGCGCGGCTGCGTCTCGGCCGCGAGGCCCGCACCCTCGCCCGCCTCTCGCACCCGAACGTGGTGGCGGTCCACGACGTCGGCACCTTCGAGGGAGACGTCTTCCTCGCCATGGAGTTCGTCCCCGGGCAGACCTTGCGCGCGTGGCTGCGCGAGCGCGCGCCGGGACCGCGCGACGTGCTGGCGGTCTACCTGGCGGCCGGCGCTGGCCTGGCCGCGGCCCACGAGGTCGGCATCGTCCATCGCGACTTCAAGCCCGACAACGTCATGATCGGCGAGGACGGCCGGGTCCGCGTGCTCGATTTCGGGCTCGCGCGCGCGGCGATGATCGCGGCGGCGGGTCCGCCGGGCGACGACGAGCCGGGGCTGGACGCCGACGGCTCGCCGCTGACCCGGGCCGGCGCGGTGGTCGGGACGCCGGGCTACATGGCTCCCGAGCAGGACCGCGGCGGCGAGGTCGACGCGCGCAGCGACCAGTTCAGCTTCTGCGCGGCGCTGTTCGAGGCGCTGTACGGGCGGCTGCCGTTCGAGGGCGAGACCTACCGCGCGCTGGCCGAGCACCGGCTGGCCGGCGAGATCGTCGCCGCGCCGGCGGTGCGCGGGGTGACCCCGCGGGTCCGGCGCGCCATCCTGCAGGGGCTGCGGGTCGACTCGACCGCGCGCCACGCGGACATGGGCGCGCTGCTCGCCGAGCTGGGTCGCCGGCCGTGGGTCACCGGGGCGCGCATCGGCGCGGCGGTCCTCGCCCTGGTCGCGGCGGTCTCGGGTGGATGGGCGGTGTGGGCCCGCTCGCATGCGGATCCGAGCATCGCCGAGACCTGCGCCGCGGCCGGCGCCGACGTCGAGCGAGTGTGGACCCCGGCCCGCCGCGCCGCGCTCGGGCGCAGCTTCCTCGCGACCGGCCATCCGCGCGCCGCGGCGATCGCGGCGCACGCCTCGGCCGCGCTCGACGGGTGGGCGGCCGAGTGGTCGGCCAGGCGCATCGAGCTGTGCGAGATGCCGATGCGGCGGGTCGCGGTCACCGAGCGCTTCGTCGCCGATCGACTGCAGTGCCTCGAGCGCCGCATCGGCACCGTCGACGCCCTGGTGACCGCCTACATCGAGGCGGCCAGCCGCGAGCTGGTCGAGGTCTCGATCGCCGCGGTCGACGGGCTGGAGCGGCCGGCCAGCTGCGACGCGCTGGTGGTCGGCAACGCGACCGAGGCGCAGAAGCAGGAGTGGAAGCCGGCCATGCGCGACCTCATCCAGGCGCGGCTGGATCTGTCGGCGGGCAAGCCGGACGAGGTGATCCGCCGGGCCGGCGAGGTCGCCGCGCGCGCCCGCGCCCAGGGCGAGACCGAGCCGCTGTGCGCCGCGCTGGTCATGGTCGGGCAGGGCCAGGCGATGCGCGACGCGGTCGACGCGGCGCGGACGGCGCTGCTCGACGGGATCCGCGCGTGCACCGAGGTGAAGGAGGAGTCGCTGGCCGCCGATGCGTGGCTCGAGCTGGTCTCCCTCGCCATGCGGTCGACCCGGTACGACGCCGAGCTGGACCAGACGATCTTCGGCGCCCAGCTGGCGATGCTGCGCCTGCCGGCCGAGGATCTCCGCGCCGCCGCGCTGGCCTACCGGGTCGGGACCGTTCGCTTCATGCGCGGCGATCACCAGGAAGCGCTGAAGCAGCTGCGGCGGGCCGAGGCGATGTGGCAGCAGGCGGGGGCCGACAAGTTCCGCCTCGAGCTCGGCGCGGTCGCCAACTCGCTCGGGCTCATGTACGTCAATCGCGGCGAGTGGGACGCGGCGCAGGCCGCGTTCCAGCGCTCGCTGGCGGCCTGGGAGGCGGCGGGACCGACCGGGGCGCTCAACCACGCCATCACCACCGGCAACATCGGGTCGATGCGAATGTTGCAGCGGCGCCACGCCGAGGCCGAGCCGCTCCTGCGCCAGCAGATCGCCGAGATGGAGGCGCTCGGGGCCACGGCCCCCTCGATGATCGCCGACGCCCGCATCGACCTGGCGATCCTGTACGCCCTGACCTCGCGCTGCAGCGAGGCCGAGCCGCTGCTGGCCAGCGGGGTGGCCGGAGCCGCCGCGCTGGGCCCGCAGGGCGCCGCGCTGATGGCGGTCGGGCGACTCGGCCAGGGGCTGTGCCAGCTCGCCGGCGGCGACGCCCGCGCGGCGGTCGCCTCGCTCGAGCGAGCCCGCGAGCTGGCCGACGGGGATCCGATCGCGGTGTTCCAGCGGCCGCGCATCGCCTTCGCCCTGGCTCGCGCGCTGTGGGCGGCAGGCCGCGAGCGGCCGCGCGCCATCGAGCTGGCCGAGCGGGCTCGCGCCGGCTACGCGACGATCGGGGGCGCCCGCGCCGACCAGGCCGATGTGGACGCCTGGCTGGCCAGTCGCCGGCCGCGGCGAACTTCGCGCTGAGCCCGCTGGTCCGCCAAAGGGGCTTGACCGGTCCGGGCGCCGTCGGGACTATCTCCTCCGAGCCCGACGGCCAGGTAGCGGTAGGCGTCGGCGCCCGCTGCTGCTGGTCGATCTGGTCAGCCCGTCCTGCACCGACCGCACATTTCCCGCTCACTCGTTTCTCCCGGAGGCGACGCAACCACCATGGGCCTGCATGTCCCGTACACGTCCATCCCGGACATGTTCCTCAAGCGAGTCGCGAGCACTCCAGACCGCGACGCGTTCGGCTATCCCTCCGGCGCGGCCGGCTCGGAGAAGGTCGTCTGGTTGACCTGGGCCCAGATGGGCGAGCGAGCCCGGGCGGTCGCCGCCGGCCTCCGCGGTCTCGGCATCGGCAGCGAGGACCGGGTCGCGATCCTGGCCAACACCCGATACGAGTGGATCGTCGCCGACCTGGGGATCATGTGCGCCGGCGCGGCCACGACCACGGTCTACCCCACCACCGAGGCCGACGACGCGACCTTCATCCTGACCGACTCCGGGTCGAAGATCCTCATCGCCGAGGACGCGCGCCAGGCCGCCAAGGTCGAGGGCGCGTCGCTGCCGGACCTCACCCACATCATCTTGATCGAGGGCGAGCCGAAGGCTGGCTCCTCGGTGCCGCAGATGACGCTCGCCGACCTGGAGCGGGCCGGGGCCGTGGCGCTCGCCGCCGACCCGGAGCTCATCAAGCGCACGGTCGATCAGATCCGGCCCGACCAGCTGGCCACGCTCATCTACACCTCCGGCACCACCGGCCGCCCCAAGGGCGTGGAGCTGCTCCACGCCGGCTGGTGCTGGGAAGGCGTCGCCCAGGGCGAGCTCGGCCTGCTCCAGCCCAGTGACCTTCAGTACCTGTGGCTGCCGCTCTCGCACTCGTTCGGCAAGACGCTCATCTGCAGCGTGGTCCACGTCGGGATGCCGACCTACGTCGACGGCCGGGTCGACAAGCTGGTCGACAACCTCGCCCGCATCCAGCCGACCCTCATGTGCGCCGCGCCGCGCGTATTCGAGAAGGTCTACAACCGATCGGTCACCGTCGCGCAGGCCGCCGGCGGCGCCAAGGCGAAGATCTTCGCGTGGGCGGTGCGGATCGGGAAGCAGAAGGTCGCCCTGGAGCAGGCCGGCAAGCGGGTCCCGCTCGGCCTGCGCGTGCGCTACGCGCTCGCCACCCGCCTGGTCTTCTCCAAGCTGCAGGCGCGGCTGGGCGGCCGCATCCGCCTGCTGGTGTCGGGCGCGGCGCCGCTGTCCCGGGAGATCTCGGAGTTCTTCGCCGCCGCCGGCCTGCCAATCATGGAGGGCTACGGGCTCACCGAGACCAGCGCCGGCAACTTCGTGAACCGGCCGGATCACCTCAGGATCGGCACGGTGGGACAGTCGCTCGGCGACCTCGAGTGCAAGCTCGACACCGACGGCGAGATCCTCCTGCGCGGCACGCCGGTCATGCGCGGCTATCACAACAAGCCGGAGGACACGGCGGCGGCGTTCACCGAGGACGGCTTCTTCCGCACCGGTGACATCGGCGAGCTCGACGCCGAGGGGTTCCTCCGCATCACCGACCGCAAGAAGGATCTGGTCAAGACCTCGGGCGGCAAGTACATCGCCCCGTCGTACATCGAGGGGCAGTTCAAGGCGATCTGCCCGTACACCTCGCAGGTCGTGGTGATCGGCCAGGCCCGAAATTTCTGCACCATGCTGATCACGCTCGACCCGGACGCGCTCGGCGGATGGGCGGCGAGCACTCCGCTGGCCGGCAAGCCATACGGCGAGATCGCGGGCTCGGCCGAGGCCAAGGCGATGGTCGAGGGCTACCTGAAGCAGCTCAACCAGAAGCTCAACCGCTGGGAGACGATCAAGAAGTTCGCGATCCTCCCCCGCGACCTCACCATCGAGGACGGCGAGATGACGCCGTCGATGAAGATCAAGCGGAAGCGGGTGGAGGTCAACTTCGCCGGCGAGATCGAGAAGATGTACGCCGGGTCGGTCGCCGAGATCTGAGCGGCGGAGCCGCGGCTACCTCTTCAGCTTGTCGACCACCAGCGCGGCGAGCGATCGCAGCCTGGTGGTCGGATCGCTCGACGTCACCGCGAGCTGGGTGGTGCCCACCAGCACCGCGACCGTGTTCCGCTTGCCGACCGCGGTGGAGTAGGCCGCGTCGCCGAGCCGCTTCTCGTCGACCGAGCGCTGGCCCATCTTCTCGATCTCCCTGCGCGAGGCCGCGATGCTGGCGGCGCTGGTGCCGGTCTCGAAGCGGATGGTGACGCGCGACGGCAGGCGATCGTCGGCGTAGCTGCAGATCGTCACCGGGCCATTCACCGTGGCCGCGGGGACCGCGAGCTCGCCGATGCCGAGCGCGGCGCTGATCTCGGCCGGCGTCACCAGCGCGCAGGAGGGCAGGGCCGAGTGCTTCACCGCGGCCGGCGCGGCGACAGCGGGCACGGCCGCCGGGGCCTGATCCACCGCCGCCGGCCTGGCGTCGCTCCTCGACCGGTCGCATCCGGCCGCGGCCAGCGCGACGACGAGAGAGCCCACCGCGACCGCACCTGCGTACCTGCGAGTGCGTGCCACGCCCTCATCGAAGTGCAGTCGGAGACGCATGTCTGACTGGGCGGGCGCGCGACGCCGAGGGGCCCGATCAGGCCGCCTCGGCGTCGATCCGCTCCTCGGACAGCCCGTTGCGCAGGCGGGCCAGCGCGCGGTCCTGGATCTGCCGGATGCGCTCGCGCGACAGGCCGTGGGTGTCCGCGATCTCCTGCAGCGTCCACTCGCGGTCCACGCCGTCGAGCGCGAAGCGCTTGCGGATGACGTCGAGCTCGACGCGGGACAGTCGCTGCTCCATCTGCCGGCGCGCGGCCCGCGCCATGCCCTGGCGGTGGATCACGTCGAAGGCGGTGTCCGCATCCGGGTCCTGGATCGGCAGGAGGTCGTGGCGCGTGCGGTCCTCGTCGTCGCCCAGCGGCTCGTCGAGCGAGATCTGGTTGCCGCGGATGGCGTCCCGGACCAGCTCGATCTGGTCCTCGGTCGTCTCGGCCGCAACGGCGAGCTCGGCCGAGGTCGGATCGCGCCCCAGCGAGGTGCGGAGCTCCCGGCCGAGCAGGTTCAGCCGCTGGTGGGTCTCCTGGATGTGAACCGGCACGCGGATGAGGCGGCTCTTGTCCGACAGCGCGCGTCCGATGTGGTGCCGGATCCACCAGGTGGCGTAGGTCGAGAAGCGGAAGCCTCGCCGGTGATCGAACCGGTCGATCGCCTTCAGGAGGCCCAGCATCCCCTCCTGCACCATGTCGGGCAGGGTCATGTGGCGGTTCGGATACTTGCCAGCGACATGGAACACCAGGCCGATGTTCGCCTGGGCCAGGCGATGGCGCGACTCGCTGACCGCGCGATACGCGCTCTCGACTCGCTCGACGTGAGCGGCGAACGCGCGGGTGCGCGCGGAGCGGGCCAGGGCGCGCGGCGCCGAGTCCGGGTGCTGGCGCGCGTCCTCGAGCTCGACGACCAGACGATCGATCACCTCGTGATCCGGATCGAGCTCGCAGAGCCGGCGACTGGCCTTGTCGGCCGCGCGCCGGAGCGCCTGACGCGACGATGCGCTGCGCGCGGTGCGGGCCTGCTCGGCGGCTGCCTCGACCGCGGCGAGCGTGCGCGCCGCCGCCGGGATTCGCTCGGTCGCGAAGCCGACCGCAAAGCGGATGGTGGCCGGATCGGCCAGCGCCACCGTCCACAGCTCGGCGCTGCCCTCGGCGATCTCGCGGGCCAGGGTGCGCTCGGAGACCGCGTCGAGCACGGGGTTCTTCGCCGCGGCGCGCGCGTAGAGCGGCATGCGGCGATCGGACATCCGATCCGCCGCCGCGGCAGCGGCCGCGCGAGCGGCCTCCTGCGGGTCGGACAGGTCGGCGAGGGACTCATCGACGAGCTCCGGCTCTCTGTGCCGGCGACGCTGCTTGGCCGGAGCCGAATGCGATTCGATGCGGTGAATTTTATTGCGGTTTGCCACGGCTCCTCTCATCGAGAGGCGTGATGACGCCCTCGAAGTCGGGTTAGCGTGGTCACGAAAACGCATACACACAAGCCCCTGCCAGAACCGCACAGATGGCGCGCTGATTCCCGCTTGCTGAACCAGCGCCAGTAGCATCTCAGGGTGCCCGAGATCCGCGATTCGCTCGCGTGCATCCATACGGAGGTGGTCGCGTGCGCGCGCTGTCCCCGCCTGGTGGCCTGGCGGGAGGAGGCCGCGGCGCGTCCCCCGCTCCGGTTCCGCGGCCAGGACTACTGGGCGCGCCCGGTGCCGGGGTTCGGCGACGCACGGGCGCGGCTGCTCGTGCTGGGGCTCGCGCCAGCTGCCCACGGCGGCAATCGAACCGGGCGGGTCTTCACCGGCGATCGATCCGGCGACTGGCTGTACCGCGCGCTCCACCGGGCCGGCTTCGCCAGCCAGCCGACGTCGGAGCACCTCGACGACGGTCTGCGGCTGCGCGACTGCTACGTCGCCGCGGCGGTGCGGTGCGCGCCGCCCGACAACCGCCCCGCGATCGACGAGCGCGATCGGTGCATGCCGTACCTCGTGCGCGAGCTGGCCGCGCTCGCGCGCCTGCGGGTGATCGTGGCGCTGGGCGGGTTCGCGTGGGACGCGGCGCTGCGCGCGCTGCGCGGGCGAGGCGTCGCCACGCCGTCGCCGCGCCCGCGCTTCGGTCACGGCGCCGAGGCCGCGGTGGGCGCCTACCTCTTGATCGGCTCGTATCACCCGAGCCAGCAGAACACCTTCACCGGGCGACTGCGCGAGGCCGACTTCGACGCGGTGTTCGCGCGCTCGCGAGCGGCGGTCGAGGGATGATGTGTTCCGCCGGATCGCGGCGCCGGCGGGCCTTCATGCGACGGCGGCGCATCGCATCCGATGCGGACGGCGATCGGCACTACACCTGTAGCAGCCAGCGAATCGCAAAAGCGTCGATCTCGATCCGGAAGCACGCGCGCGCGCAGCATCTCGGCGCATCGCGCTTGCTGCGCACCCGCGAGTCGTTCTAGCGTTTTGCGACTGATGTCGCCCACGCGGAGCTCACGCGCCTCCAGCACGCTCAGCCCCGCTGGATCGATCCAGCTCATCGAGCGATCGATGGTGCGGATCCGCCGCAGCCAGACCCGGCGCAGCATCACGCGCTACGGCCTGGTCGGCTCGCGGCGCAAGTCGCAGGTGGCGGTCATCGGCGTCCTCGACGCGGTGGACGACGCGATCGAGGTCGACAAGCGCGAAGCCACCGTCGGTGAGGTGGGCGTGCGACTCGGCATCGATCAGTCGCGCGCGAGCCGTCTGGTCAGCGCCGCGGTCGCCGGGCGTCTGGTCGCGCGCAGCGTCTCGCAGGCGGACGCGCGCCGGAGCAGCCTGGTCCTGACCGAGCGCGGAAAGCGTCTCCTGGACGAGATCAGGCAGGCGCGGGTCGCGCTGTTCCGCCGCGCCACCGCGAACTGGTCGCGGCGCGATGTGGACGCGTTCGCGCAGCTCCTGGCCCGCTTCATCGGCGAGATCGACCGGTTGCTCGGCACGGACGACGCGGAGCCCTGAACCAACCCGGCATCAGTTCGCCCGTCCGGGGTGAACTGCTCGGCGGCGTCGCTGGCACGCCCCGGCCCGCGAGGGGCGAAACCTCTCGAACGGTGCAATCGACCGGTCGACCGGACCCTTGAGCCTCAAGGCGAGCGTCCCCCGGTCGAAGTTCAGGGAGAGCGGCTCCATACCCGCTCCACGCCCGCATGAAGCTGCGCACACGACTGCTCGTGTTCACCTCGACCCAGCTGGCCATCCTCGGCCTTCTCTTCGCGGCGAGCTACGTCCACTTCCGCCACGTGGTGTTCCCGATCGTGATGGAGCACCTCCACCGCAAGGCGGAGACCGCGGCGGTCAGCCTCGCCTCCCAGCTCGACGTCGCGCTCGGCGCCGGCGAGCCCAAGCTCATCGAGAGCGCCGTCGCCGAGCTCGTGGCCGACCCCGACTTCAGCTACGTCGAGGTCCGCGACCCGACCGGCCAGATCCTCTACAACCGAGGCGTGCGGCCGGCCGGCCCGCTGAACGGTGGCCAGCCCCGGGAGGCCACCGAGAGCAACGACGACCACACGGTGCGCTCGTGGAGCGGGGTCAGCCTCGAGGGGCTGGACCTCGGCCAGGTGTCGATCGTGTTCGACACCCGGCGGGTCGAGAACGTGCGCACGTGGGAGGAGCGTATGGCGCTCCTCGTCATCGTCGTCTGGTGCGCCGCGACCGCGTACGGCTTCCGCTTCTCTCGCGCGTTCGTGTCCCCGATCCGCCACATGATGGTGTTCTCGCGCAAGGTGGCCGGCGGCGTGTTCGGCGAGACGCTCTCGTGCGGAGGAGCCGGCGAGCTGAAGGAGCTCGAGGACTACCTGAACGCGATGACCCGCGAGCTCGAGGCGCAGCAGACCGAGCGCGGCCAGGCGGCGGCGCGGGCCGAGGTGCTCCAGCGCGAGCTCCTGACGGTGTCGCGCATGGCCGGCATGGCCGAGGTGGCGACCGGGGTGCTGCACAACGTGGGCAACGTGCTGACCAGCCTCAACGTGTCCGTCGGGGTGATGAGCGAGAAGATCCGCAGCTCCAAGGTGTCGGCCCTGTCGCGCAGCGTCGACCTCTTCGCTCATCAGCCAGGCGGACTGCCCGCGTTCCTCGCCACCGACAAGGGAAAGCTGTTCCCGCAGTACCTCGCCAGCATGGCCGAGCACCTGAGCGACGAGAACGCGAGCATCGTCTCCGAGCTGGAGTCGGTGGCGCGCCACGTCGAGCACATCAAGAACATCGTCGCCATGCAGCAGAACTACGCGCGCGTCGCCGCCCACCGCGAACGCCTGCAGATGAAGGAGCTGGTCGATGACGCGCTCACGATGGTCGAGATCTCGTTCACTCGTCACGGCATCGAGCTGGTCAGGGAGTACGGCGACGTCCCGTCCGCGCTGGTCGACCGTCACAAGGTGCTGCAGATCCTCCTCAATCTGGTCTCCAACGCGCGCCACGCGATCAAGGATCAGGGCGAGCATGGTGGTCGGCTCACCGTGCGCATCCTCCCCGAGGGCGAGCGCATCCAGATCCAGGTGGAGGACACGGGCATCGGCATCCCGGCCGCGAACCTGGACCAGATCTTCGAGCACGGCTTCACCACCAAGAAGGACGGCCACGGCTTCGGCCTGCACGCGGCGGCCAACTCGGCGCGCGAGCTGGGTGGGGCGCTGCGGGTGAGCAGCGGTGGTCCCGGGCACGGCGCGATGTTCACGCTCGAGCTGCCGGTCGAGGCGCCCGAGCGCGGCGGCTTCGACGCCCGCTTGCTGCAGAACTGACCGGCCGACCGAGCCCGAGCTACCAGGACTCGAGCGCCTCGAGCCGGGCGAGCACGCGTTCGGGCTGGTCGATGCCGCGCAGATCGTCGGCCAGCCCGCGCCCGGCCAGGTGGGCGACGTGGACCAGGAGCTCGAGCGATCGAGGGCCGGCCGGTCCGGTCATGACCACGACGAGCTCGACCGGTCTCCGATCCGGGGTGTCCTCGCCGAGCGGCCTGCGCAGCGCGACCAGGGCGGCCGCGGATGGCAGGTGGCTGCCGAGCGCGTGGGGCAGCGCCACGCCGCTGCCGAGCCGTGACGGGGTCTCGCGTTCGCGGGCGAGGATCTGGTCGGCCACCGCGCGCGCGGCGGCGCCGTCGCGCAGGCCGAAGCGGCCCACCGCGATCTCGACGACGTCGGTCATGTCGTCGCACACCAGGTCGATGACCACGCGATCGGCGCCGAGCAGCGGGCCAAGGCGGACCGCGCGCCGCCGCTCGGCCCGGTCGGTCGGGAACTCGCGCTCGACCAGGGCGCTCAGCCGCGACACCTCGGCGTTGGACAGGTCGCGCCGGGCGAGGTCGAAGAACAGCGACGCGGCGGCCGGCGTCCGCGCCATGTAGGACGAGACCATCGGGCCGGCCTGGCCGGCCAGCTCGACCAGAAGGAGCGGCGGCAGGTCGAGCGCGCGCGCGATGGCGACCAGGCGATCCGGGGTCGGCGCGGCGTCGTGGCCGTGCTCGACCCGGCTGAGGTACGCGGTCGACACCCCGATCCGCCGGGCCAGGTCGCGCAGGCTGACCCCGGTATCGACCCGGACGAGCCTGAGAGTGGCGCCGAAATGCATGGAGTCTAGTCAGAGCGTGGGCGCGTGCGACAGGGAGCGGGCGCGGTCGCGCGGGCCGCGCACGATGAGGAGCGACGCCGGGCACTCGCGGACCAGCACCTCCGGCTGGAGCCCGAACCGGCGCTCCTGCAGCCCCCACTCGCGCCCGACCCCGACCACGACGAGGTCGTAGCCGTTGCGGCTGTGCTCGAGGGCGGCCTCGGCCGGCGAGCGGCTCTCGACCACGGTCATGGTCACGCTCGCCGCGTCCTCGCCGAACACGCTGCTGGTCAGCTGCCCCGCGGCGCTGCCGGGCGCGGACGACTTGCGGTCGCCCGACGGCTTGACCACATGCAGGATGACCACCTCGGCACCCGCGTTCTGCTGCAGCCGGTGGGCCAGGCCCAGCGCGGCGCGATCGTGGGGCGAGCCGAGGAACGGGACCAGCACCCGCTTGACCGAGGTCAGGCCGCGGTCGACGAAGACGCCCACCGTCGGGGCTGCCTGCGCCATGACGTCGTGGACCACGCCACCCAGGTGCGACTGGCTGAGGACCGGCTTGTGCCAGCCGAGCAGGATCAGGTCGGCCTGGCGGACCTCGGCCACCTGCGAGATGTCGCGGGCCGGCTCGCTCGACACGAATGACAGCGACCGGACCGGCAGCTCCAGCGCTGCCGCGCGCTCGACCACCGGCGCCAGGATCGCGCCCGACTCGTCGGTGCCGCCGGCCAGGCGCGACGATCCGCGCTCGGTGTCGCGGACCAGGTGGAGCGCGTACAGGCGCGACGCGCTGCTGCGGTCGAGCAGCGCCCCCGCCATGGTCAACAGCCCGCCGCCCGATCGCGCGTGCGACACGCAGAGGAGGATGCGATGGCCGGTCGCGGGGGCGACGACGTCGGACGCGCCCGCGGTGGCCTCCGCCGCCGCGGAGGCCGCGATGGCCGGTTCGGCCAGGTCGACCAGATCACGCGCCATCTCGCGCTGCGGATAGACCTTCTCGAGGATGGGCGTGGTGATGAACGTGGTGAACAGCGCCATCAGGACCATCATCGAGAAGACGGTCGGCGAGATGACACCGAGGTCGAGCCCGATGTTGAGGACGATCAGCTCCATCAGGCCGCGCGTATTCATGAGCACGCCGAGCGCGCCGGACTCGCGCCAGGTGAGCCCGGTCAACCGCGCCGCGATCGCGCTGCCGCCGAACTTGCCGGCGCAGGCGAGGGCGATGATGGCGCCGCAGGTGATCCAGTCCGACGGCGAGTCGAGCAGCCCGATCTGGGTGCGCAGTCCGCTGAACGCGAAGAACAGCGGCATGAACGCGACCAGGACCAGATCCTCGAGCTTCTCGGCCAGGGCGCGGGCGAAGCCGCCCTCCTTGGGCAGGATGGCGCCGAACAGGAACGCGCCGAACAGCGCGTGGATGCCGATGAGCTCGGTCAGGTAGGCGGACAGGAGCACCAGCACGATGACCGCCGCGACCACGTTCTGCGACATCGCGTCGGGGGTGGCCACGCGCGCGGCCAGACGGGCGAGGAGCGGGCGCGCGACCAGGAACATGAGCGCGATGTAGGCCAGCGCGACCCCGGTCGTGATGATCGCGCCGTGCACGCCGGCGGCGCGCGCGGTCGCCACCACGAAGGCCAGGATGCACCAGGCGGTCACGTCGTCCACCGCGGCACAGGCGATGGTGACCGCGCCGACCCTGGTGCGGAGCAGGTGGCGCTCGGTCAGGATGCGAGCCAGCACCGGGAACGCGGTGATGCTCATCGCCACGCCCATGAAGAGGGCGAAGGAGAGGACCGGCACCGACGCGTCGGAGAAGCGCGGGTGCATGTAGAGGGCGAGCCCGGCGCCGAGCGCGAACGGGACGATGATGCTGGTGTGCGAGATGGCGACCGAGGTGTGGCCGCGGCCGCGCAGGAGCCGCGGATCGAGCTCCAGGCCGACCAGGAACATGAACAGGACCACGCCGAGGTTCGCGACCATCTGCATGATCCCGAGCGACGAGGCCGGGAACAGCGCCGCCGACGCCCCCGGCGCGATCCAGCCGAACAGCGACGGGCCGAGCAGGATGCCCGTCACGACCTCGGCGATCACGAACGGCTGGTTGATGCGCCTGGTCAACAGGCCGACCAGGCGTGAGGCTGCGATGATGACGATCGCCTGGGCGAGCAGGCGGGTCAGCGGATCATGGAAGAGCCAGGCCATGGAGGCGTTAAGCTAGCACTTAACGTCCGGACCCGTCATTGCCGAAATCGGCCCGCGGGACGCTCAGGGTCGAGGTGGCGCCCCCTCATCGCGCCTCAGCTTGGCCAGGACGCTGTGCTTGCGGCCATACGCGAAGTAGATGATGAAGCCGAGCGCCAGCCAGATGAACAGGCGAAGCCAGTTCTCGCCGGGCAGGGACAGCATCAGGGTCAGCGAGCAGGCCATCCCGGCGATCGGGGTGAACGGCACGCCTGGCGCGCGGAAGGGCCGGTCCACGTTCGGGTTGGTGCGCCGCATGATGAGGACCGCCGCGCACACCATGAGGAAGGCGAGCAGCGTGCCGATGTTCACCAGGTCGGCGAGGATGTTGAGCGGCAGCAACCCGCCCAGCAGCGCGACGAACAGACCGGTCATGATCGTCGACTTCCACGGCGTCTTGAACCGCGGGTGAATGGCGCCGAAGAAGCTCGGCGGCAACAGGCCGTCGCGCGCCATGGCGAGGAAGACACGCGGCTGCGAAAGCATCATGACCAGGAGGACCGAGGTGATGCCGGCCACCGCGCCGAGCGAGACGACGAACTGGGCCCACGGCTTGCCCGCCTGCATGAAGGCGTTCGAGACCGGCGCGTCGCGGTTGATGAGGTGGAAGGGGATCATGCCGGTCAGGACCGCGGCGACCGCGATGTAGAGCACGGTGCATATGATGAGCGACGCGATGATGCCGATCGGCACGTCGCGCTGCGGGTTGCGCGCCTCCTCGGCGTGGGTCGACACCGCGTCGAACCCGATGTACGCGAAGAAGATCGTCGCGGCCCCGGCCATCATGCCGAGCGGCGCGCCGCCCGCGGTGCTCTGCCCGATCAGGGTCTTGCCGAGCACGCCGATGCCGCCGTAGCCGAACGGCGCGAAGGGCTTCCAGTTGGCCGGGTCGACCAGAGTCGCGCCGACGCCGACCACCAGGAGGACCACCCCCAGCTTGAGCGTCACCACCAGCGCGTTGAAGCCGGCGCTCTCGCGGATGCCCTTCACCAGGATCGCGGTGACGGCGAAGGCGATCATGATCGCCGGCACGTCGATGATCGCGCCGGTGCTGAAGAAGTCGCCGGTGGTCAGGTTGTAGTCGAACGGCGCGTTGCCGAACCGTGCGGGCCAGACCAGCGTGTCGCTGGAGGCGACCCGTAAGAAGTCCTGGAAGTAATGCGACCATCCATGGGCGACGGTCGCGGACGCCACCGCGTACTCGAGGATGAGGTCCCAGCCGATGATCCAGGCGAACAGCTCGCCCATCGTGGCGTACGAGTAGGTGTAGGCCGACCCGGCCACCGGCACCATCGCGGCGAACTCCGCGTAGCAGAGCGCGGCGAACACGCAGGTGATGCCGGCGACCACGAACGAGAGCATCACGGCGGGGCCGGCGAGATCGGCGGCCGCCTTGCCGCTCAGGACGAAGATGCCTGTCCCGATGATCGCGCCGACGCCGAGCGCGGTCAGCGAATAGGGTCCGAGCACCCGGTGGAGGCGGTCTGCGCCGCGTACCTCCTCCTGGAGCATCGCGAATGACTTGCGGGCAAAGAGCGGGCTCGGCATGGACCTACGGGCATAACATCGCTCTGCCGAGCGCCACAATCGACTGCGGCTCACTCGAGGTGGCAGTCGTGCGAGAAGGAGGCGGGGGAGGGGCTGCCGCAGAGCGCGCGCGACAGTCCCTCCCCGCTCATCCTCGTCGCGGGGCCCGGAGGGGAGGAGGTCCGACCCCGCTGCACCAGAAAGAATGCAATCAGTCTGCCAGCGGGGCGAACGGAGCGATCTGGACCGCTTGGAGCGCCGGCGAGAGGCCGGCTCGGCCAGACTGTCATCTCCGCCGGCGAGACGCTGCCGAACTGTCAGCGAGGCTCGCTCCCGGCAGGAGCCGGCCCGAGCTCGCCTAGAGTCGCGGGTCGTCGAAGTGAGCGATGTCGCGCGCGAACTCGGCCTGCGCGTCTCCCGAGCCCGGCATGGTCAAGAGCTTCTGACCGCGCACCAGGTTGGCAACGATCTGGTCGGTGGCGATGAGCGTCAGCAGGAGGACGTTCACGAGGAGCGAGAACAGCACCTGCACGCCGCTCCAGAACGGGATGTGGAGCTGCTTGAGCAGCTGCGAGAGCCCGATCACCACGAACACGAGGCCGATCAGGTTGAGGACGAAGTAGGTGGTGCGGACCTTGCGGACCAGCGCCAGCGCCTCCTCGAGCCGCTCGGGGCGGGCGAGCTGGAACGCCATGCGACCGAGCCAGATCTGCGCGCCGATGAGCCCGATCATCGCCGGCACGAAGTAGCCGCTGCCGGTGATCTGGTACGGGATGATGAGCACCACATACATGAAGAGCGCATAGATCGGCGCGAGCAGCAGCATGAGCCAGCCGGGCCCGGAGGAGCCGGGGAAGAGGAGCTTGGAGGTGAGGGCGCCGCGCAGGAGCCCGGGCATGAGCGAGATCGCCTTGGGGGCCAGCTGGATCATGGCGACCACCGACGCGATCATCCCGAACAGCCCGGAGAAGGCCTGGGCGACCCGCGGATCGGTGCCCGCCTGCTGGGCCAGGACCTCGTCCATGGCCGAGCGGAGCGGGTAGAGATAGAAGACGAACGGCATGAGGAAGAAGGCGAGCCAGCCGATCGCCAGGACGCGGCGCTGGCGGTGCCAGTTGGTCCAGTTGCGGAGCTGGGTCCAGAGGAGAAGGGCGAAGGACGCGTCGACCAGGAGCTGGAGCACCTGGAGCGCCCTCCATGCCGACGGGGAGTCCTTCGAGTCGGCCAGACCGATGATCTGGAACAAGAGCAGCGGCACGATCGCGACCGCGACCACCAGGTGGACCGAGCGGCGCCATGACAGGAAACCCTGCACGTCGGGATCGGTGATCGGCGGCGAGGTGGCCTCGAGCGCGGCGCGCTCGGCGTCGGTCACCTCGCGCGCGTCGATGTAGAGGCGGAACGCGCGGCGGAGCGCGAGGGCGAAGGACGCGGCGGCGGTGTTGGGGGCGCGCAGCGGTGCCGAGTCGTCGGCCGAGGCCGGCCCGAGCGGCGCGGACGGCGACGAGTGGTTCTGGGCCCAGGCCGGATCGGGCGAGGCCTGCCAGCCGAGCATGGTGGAACCGGCCTGCGGATCAGGCGGCGCCGACGGCCCCGGGCCGACCCCGGCGAACGGCGGCTGATACGGCGCCTGCTGGCCGCCGCCCTGGGCCGGCGAGAGGTGCGGCAGGGGCTGGAACGGCTGGGGCTGGGCCGGCGGAAACGACGCCGGCGGCTGGAACGGCTGGCCGTGCCCCGGCGGGAATGGCTGCGGCTGATACGGCGGCTGGGCCTGGTACGGCGGCTGCGGAGACGGCGGCTGTTGAAAGGGCTGCTGCGAATGGGCCTGAAACGGCGGCTGCTGCGGATGGGGCGGCTGCCCCGGCCCCGGGCCGTGCGGCGGCTGGAACACCTGGGCTGGCGGCGCCTGTCCCGGCGCCGGCGCGTACGGTGGTGGCTGGTGCGGGAACGGCGACGGCTGCTGCGACGGCGGTCCCGGCGGCGGCCCGTACGGCTGTGGCGGCTGCGCCGCATGGCCGAACGGACGGGGTGGCTGCAGGTGTGGCGGTGCGTGCTGGAACGGGCGCGGCGGCTGCGGCCCCTGCGGTGGCTGGCCCGACGCCGGCGGCCCCTGCGGCGGCTGGCCCGAGGGCGGCCCGGGCGGTTGTCCACCGGGTGGCGGCCCGCCGGGCGCCGCGCCGGACGCCGGGTCCTGCGCCGGTGCCTCGCGCCCCGGTCTGGGCCAGTGCCTCGCGGCCTCGCCGGGCGGATAGGGTGGTCCACCGCCGCCGCCCCCTCCTCGCTCGCTCATGCCCGAGCATCATACACCGGGCCACGCCTCGCACCCGGTTCGGGGTCAGAGGAGCTCGAGGAACGCGACCAGCGCCGCGCGCTGCTCCGCGCTGAATCGCCCGGGGTGGCCGCTGGTCGGCGCGCGATCGTGGAAGAACCGCCCGTTCGCCCACGCGGCGCGCTCCACGATCTCGTCGAGCGAGCGGGCGCTGCCGTTGGTGAAGTACGGGTACTTCTGGTAGGCGCGGCGAAGCGAGGTCGTGCGCGCCCCTTCCTGGTGCACGTACGGCTCGATCCCGGTCTTCTGGTACTCGGCGCTGGCCCAGACGATCGGCCCCTGCGTCGAGAACACCAGCCGCTCCCATCGATCGAACGGGACCTCGCTGGCCGGCTCCTCGGTGATCGTGCGCGCGCGATGGCACGACGCGCAGCGCTCACGAAACAGCCCGGCGCCCTCTCGCTCGCGCGCGCTGAACCGCTCGCGACCGCGCACCGCCTGGTTCGGCTCGAAGGTGAGGTCCATGAGAAAGGACATGAAGGAGCGCCGCAGGTACATCGGCGACATCGTCGCCGGCACGCCGTCGACCACCGCGAGCCAGGGGAAGTCGGCCGCCGCCAGCGAGAACCACGGATCGCGCCCGCTCCACCGGTTTGCCACGCGGAACTCGGCGTGGACCATCCGCGCCATGGTCCGATCGAGCGCGCGGGTGAAGTGGGGCCGGTTGTTGAACAGGCCGCGCAGCGGCTTGGTCGCCGAGTGCACCGTCCCCCGCCCGGTGAAGTGCACGCGCCCGTCGCCGTATGCCTCGAAGTGGCAAGTCTCGCAGGTGAAGCGGCTGAGCTTGCCGTCGCTCCGGTTCCACGGCGACATGAGCGTGGTGAAGAAGAGCGCCTCGCCCACGCGCGACTCGGTCGACCGCTGCGGAGTACCGCTCGCCGGCGCCGCCGGCGCGATCACCGGCGCGCCGCCGCCCGGCCCTGTCACCACCCAGCCATCGAGGAGCGGGCTCGCGGCCACCTCCGCCCCGCCGCCCGCGGCCGGCGACCAGTCGGTGGTGCCGGGCGCGAATCGCCGGCTCTCCACCGCCGGCGCGGCGTCCGCCGTCACCGTCGGCCAGGTGAGGGTCACCAGCGACGCGGTGGCGTAGCCCGCGGTCCGCACCACCGCGCCGCCGCCGTCGGTGAGCTCGAGCCGGACCCACTTCGGGGTCACCACGCCCGCGGCGCCCAGGTTCACCGCCGCGATCCGGCGGGCCGGCTCCCCCCGCGCGCGCGGCAGCTCGTAGAGATATAGAAAAGAATCTATATATCCGAAGCCGCCGCTCTGTCGCTCGAGCGGGTGGTCCTCGATCCCGCCGGCCGCCACCAGCGCTCGATCCCCGGACGATGCGGCGGCCACCGACCAGAACGGCCCGTCGATCGACATGCGCACCGGGGCGACGTCGATCGGTGCTCCTCGCGGGTCGAGCGCGTAGGCCAGCAGCGAGTGCTCGGCCACACAGTCGGCCACCAGCCAGCCCGCGACCACCGCGAGCTGGATGGGCGAGCGGCACCGATCGATCCGCCGCTCGTGCGCGGCCCGGCCGGCGCGGGTCAGCTCCAGCGCGGTCAGCGCGCCGGTGCGCTGGTCGGCCGCGTAGACCCAGTCGCCGGGGCCGGTGGCGAGCGCGCGCACCGTCCACGCCCCCGCGATGGCCAGCTCGCCGGTCCGGACCAGGCTGCTCGCGCCATCCGCCCGGTACATCGCGATCGCACCCGAGCCAGTCCCGCCGACCAGGATCCGGCCCGATCGATCGACCGCCAGCGCCGTCGGTGACGGTGGCGCCGTCGCCCGCGCCAGCTCGCGCCCGCGCCGGTCGATGAGCACCACCGCGCCGGCGCCGCGCAGGATCCCGACCAGCACCGAACCGTCGCCGATCGGCTGAAGCTGGTACGGGTTCGAGCCGAGCGCGGAGGTCGCGTCGGGCAGGGCGGCGAAGTCAGTCCGTCTCCGCCGCTCCTCCTCGTATCGCTGCAGCGCGGCCAGATCGTCGGTGTGTGGCTCGGCCGCCGCGGGCACCGGCGAGCCGTGCCCGGGGACCTCGCCGCGTGACGGCTCGGAGCCGCGACACGCGGCGACCACCGCGACGAGCAGGGCCGCCATCCGCGCGACCCGGCCTGACGCCACTCGATCCACGCCCAATAATGAAGGAGCGCACCCCGCGGTGTGCGAGGTGCGCTCCAAAAAACCTAACTATGTCGATCGAACGAGAAAGCGGGGAGAAACTACCAGCCGCCCTCGCCAGTCTTCTTGGCGCCCTCGTCCTTCTTCTCTTCGTCCTTCTTGCCCTCGGTCGCGCCGCCTGCGCCAGCGCTGTCGGCCGGCTTGTCGGCCGCTTCCTGACCAGCCGCCGCGCCAGCAGCCGCGCCAGCCGCCGCCGGGTCGCTACCGGTCGCGCCAGCCGCCTGGCCAGCCGCCGAGCCAGCCGCCGAGCCGGCCGCCGCGGGATCAGTGGCCGTACCGGCCGCGGCCGGGTCAGCCGTGCCGCCAGCAGCCTGGCCGGCCGCGGCGCCAGCCGCAGCACCCGACGCCGCCGGGTCAGTCGCGGGCATATCAGCAGGCTTCGCCGCGCCGGTGGTGTCCTCGGTGGCGGGCTTGTCCTCGGCCTTCTTCTTCTTGCACGCCGGGACGACGGCCAGGCTGAGGGAAACCAAAAGTGCGGTGATGAGCGAGCTCTTCTTCATGCGATCTGCCTCCTTCTTCAGAGGCAAGCTACTGGGCGAGGCCCATACCGGCAAACCCTCAAATGTAATGAATGGCAACGAGTTGTAAGGCCCCTCGTACAGAGCTCGCTAGAGCGATGGAGTCACGCCCATCTCGGCCAGGATGTGATCGGCTCCGTCGACCGCATCCATCACCCAGGAGACGAAGCGCAGGTCGACGTGGATGGATCGCTGTGAATCGGGGACGAACATCCAGTCGGCGGATACGGAGTCGAATGTCCCGTCGAACAGGAGCCCGCACAGCTCGCCGCGCGCGTTGAGCGTCGCCGATCCGGAGTTGCCGCTGGTCGTGTCGGCGTCCGACAGGAAATCGACCGGCACGTCGTCGAGCTTGTGGTCGCGGTACGGGCCGAGGTCGCGCGCCGCCGCGGCGAGCAGCGAGTCCGGCACGTCGAACGGCGCGGCCCCCTTGTGCCGGCCGACCAGCTCGCGGAGCGTGGTGAACGGCCGTACCGCGCCGGCGCCGGCCCGCGCGCGATAGCCGCGCACCGTGCCGAACGCGATCCGGAGCGTGCCGTTCGCATCCGGCGCCAGCTCGCCGCCCTGCTGCTCGCGCAGCGCCGCCATGTAGCGCGGGCGGACCAGCGCCGCGGCGCCCGCCTGGCGGTCCTCGCGATCCTCGATCTCGCGATGGATCGGGCGGAGCGCCACCGCCAGGCGGATCAGCGGGTCCCCGCTGCGGGCCAGCTGCGCGCTGCTCGCCTCGCGAAGTAGCGAGAGCCGGACCGCCTCGCGGTCGAGCCTGGTCCCGCCGTACAGGCGGGCCACGGCGCGGTCGATGGCCGGGCGAAGCGCGCCGGGCTTGCCGGCCGTCTCCGCGGTCAGCGCCCGCCGATCGACCACGCGCTCCAGCCAGCCCCGGTTGTGCTCGAGGTCGCGCGCGGCCCGCTCGAGGACCACGCGCAGCACCGCCTGATCGATCGGGCGGCTGTAGCGCCGGCCCAGGTCGACGAGCGAGGCCTCGATGCGCGGCCAGTTGCGCTGCTGGTATTCCGGGTCGCGCTCGGCGTCCGGTCGGGCCCGCTCCTCGGCCATGCGGACGATCGTCGTCGCCGCCGCCACCAGCCGCGCGGTGCGCAGGTCGTCCAGGGCCGCGTCGCGGTCGCGGGTCGCTCGCGCTTCGGCCTCGAGCTCGCCCAGCCTGGCCAGCGTGTCGCCCCACTTGCGCTTGCGCTGGCCGTCCTGATCGATCCACGCGGCCAGCGCCGCCTGCGCCTTGCGCCGCCGGTCGGCGACGCCGCCGTCGACCAGGCCCTTCATCAGGCCGCGCGTCTTCTTGAGCGAGTTCTCCAGCCCGAAGATCATCTGCTGCGACTTCAGCGCGGCCTCGCGGTCGCGCTCGCCCGCCTCGCGCAGCGCGGCCAGGAGCGCCTGGTTGCGCTCGATGAGGCGCGGGTACTGCCACGACACCACGTCGTCCAGCTCGCCGGCGGTCCGGTAGCGGCGGGTCGCGCCGGGGAAGCCGGTCACCAGCACGAGGTCGCCCTGGCGCAGCGGCTTGCTCGCCACCTTGAGGTGGTGCTCGCTGCGGTACGGCACGTTGCGGTCGGAGTGATCGGCCGGCACGCCGTCGGGGCCGACGTAGGCGCGATAGAACGCGAAGTCGCCGGTGTGACGCGGCCACATCCAGTTGTCTTGATCGCCGCCGAACCAGCCGATCCCCGACGGCGGGGCGTAGACCAGGCGTACGTCGCGGATCTCCAGGCTCTGGATCCGCATCCACAGCGCGCCCTCGAAGAAGCTGGCCACGCGGCAGCGCACGTGAGCGCGTCCGCCCTCGCACTCGGCGACCAGCTTCTTCTGGCGCGCCTCGATCTCGTCGTGGCGGCGGGCGTCGTCGCCGATCCGGTCCAGCCCGGCGGTCATCGCCGGGGTCACGTCCTCGGCCTTCTCGGTGACGTAGACGCGCGAGGTCGGCCCGTTCCACTTCTCGTCGGAGCGGATCTTGGCCAGGTAGCCGAGGTCGACCAGGTTCTGCTCGGAGGTGGAGCTGTACTGGAGCGCCCCCTTCGCGCAGTGGTGGTTGGTGATGATGAGCCCCTCGGACGACACGAACGAGGCCGAGCAGCCGCCCAGGCTGACGATGCTCTGCAGGAGCGAGGAGGCCGGATCCGCGAGCAGCGCGGGATTCATGTCGATGCCGAGCCGCTGGAGGACGTCGGTCTGACCCGGCATCTGCGACGGCATCCACATGCCCCCGGGACTGACGTAGGTCGGCGCCGGCTTGCCGCCGCGTCCACCGCCGCGTCCACCGCGCGGAGCGCCCGCCGCCTGGTCGCCTCGGGCCGAGCCGTCGCCGCTCTTGCCGCCGCCACCGCCACCGCAGCCCACCACCAGCGCGAGCGCGGTGGCGAGTCGAAGGCCTGGCCAGAACCCGCACAGTTGGCGCGCCATGAAGCGTTGGTAACAGCTCGGCCGGAGAGCGACAAGGCGCCAATCGTTCCCAATTGATCGCCGTGATCGAGTACAAATGCGCGTCATGGGTTCGACGGACGCCCAGCGCCTCGAACTGCTTTCGCACGTCATCGGGCTCCTCGCGGAGTCGGCGGATGGCGAGCGCGGGCTCGAGGCGATGGCGCAGGCGGTGGTCGCCGCGCCCGGAGTCGCCGACTTCTGCGCGGTCGATCTGGTCGACGAGCCGGGCCTGCCGCCGCGCCTGGCGGCGGCCGCGCACCCCGACGCCAACCTGTGCGATCGCGCGCGGCGGGTGCGCCGGCGACCGATCCTCGACGAGGCGGCGCCGAGCGGCCTCATGAAGGTGCTGCGCACCGGCCAGGCCGACGTCGTGCCGGCGTGCGATCGCGCGCGGCCGGGCGTCGAGGCCGAGCTGGGGCTGTCGTCGTGGGTGGTCGTGCCGATCCGGATCGGGCAGGTGGTGGCCGGCGCGCTGACGCTGGCCTCGGTCGAGTCGCGCCGGGCGATGGGCGACACCGAGCTGGCGCTGGCCGGCGCGCTGGCCGGCGCGGTGGCCGCGGCGGTGGAGCGCGCGCGGCTCCGCTCGGAGCGCGACGAGGTCCTGTCGGTGCTGTCGCACGACCTGCGCACGCCGCTCGGCGTCATCCTGCTCGCGGTCGACCTCCTGTCCGGCGACGGGATGCCGGAGGCGGTGACCCGACAGCTCGGCCGGCTGGAGCGGGCAGCCAAGACGATGGACCGCCTGCTGACCGACATCGTCGAGGCGGGGCGGCTCGAGTCGGGCGCGATGAACGCGGAGGTCGAGGCGCTCGACGCCGGCAAGGTGCTCGAGGACGCGTACGAGGCGGCGTGGGCGGCGGCCACCGACGCCGGCATCGAGCTGGAGCGATCGACGCGGCCCGGGATCCGGCTGCGCGGCGACCGCGCGCGGCTGCTGCGCGCGCTGCACTACCTGATCGAGGGCGCGGTCAAGCGGACGCCCCCGGGTGGGCGCGTGACGGTGTCGGTCGACCGCGGCGACGAAGAGATGATCTGGTCGATCGGCGACGGCGCGCCGGATCTCGGCGCGGTCCCCGACGGCAAGCCCGAGGTGGGGCACGGCGGAGGTGGCCGGCGGCCCGCGTCGGTGCTGGGCTGGGCGCTGGTGCGCGGCGTGGTTCGCGCGCACGGCGGCCGCATGTGGATCGAGCGGCGCGCGGGGGCCGCGCTGTCCGGGGCCAGCGGCAACCTGGTGCGCATCGCGCTGCCCCTGGTCGACGGCTGAGCTGACCGGCCTCCGGCTCGTCGGTTTCGCGCCGGCCGGCGAGCGGCCTCGGCGCTATACTCGAGTGTCATGGCGATGCTGCTCACCCGCGCCGAGATGAGCTTCGACTTCGAGGGCGCGCGCCTCGACCCGGTCCGCGACAAGGACCTGGTCGAGTGGATCCTCAACCAGTTCCTGTACGGCGAGATGACCGGCATCCAGGTCGGCCACTGGCTGTTCCGCGCGCCCGACGTGGCCGCGGCCAAGTTCCTGGCCCGCCAGTCGCTCGAGGAGATGCAGCACGTCGACAACTTCCTCCGCATGCTGCGGATGATGGACATGAAGCCGCGCCCGGCCCATCCCCTGGTGCGCTTCCTGTCGACCGGCATGATGGGCGGGTCGTGGGCCGAGCACGTCTGCCTCGAGATGGCGGCCGGCGAGGGGTTCGTGCTGGTCGCGTTCTACGCGATCATCGACACGCTCGACCACCAGCCGAGCATCGACATCCTGCGCCGCGCGGTGAAGCAGGAGGAGCGCCACGTCGAGTTCGGCGAGCAGCAGACCATGCGCGCGATCCAGGGGCGGGCGGGGCGGCGTCGGCGGCTGACCGGGCTCCACCTGGTGTCGCTGTGGGCGGTCCGGCGCCTGGCTCGCTTCATCCAGAAGCGACTGCCGGCCGATCACCCGGTGCTGCGCCACATGACCGCGTTCCTCGACCACACCAGCGGCTGCGCCGAGCAGCGCATGGAGCGGATGGGCCTCATCGATCGCCCGCTGGCGGCGATGTCGGGGGCGCGCAAGGCGCTGCTGGTGGCGGAGGCCTACGCGGCCAAGCTGCCGGGCGCGCTGATCTCGCTGGTCACGCTGCCGTTCCGGCTGATCGCGGCGCCGTTCCGCCGGCGCAAGCCGCTGACCGACACCTATCTGGACGACCCCTACGTCAGGAACTTCGCCGCCGCGCTGCCCGGCGCCGACGAGGCGGACGCCGACGAGCGCGCCGCCTGATGCTCACGGCGAGCCGAACACGCGCCGGCTGAGCTCGCGCTCGCCGACCGGGGCGCTGACGTGCATCTGCACCAGCTCCCAGCCGCGCGCGGCGCGCCGGAAGACGTAGGTGCCGCGCATGCCGATCTCGACCCGCTCGTCGTTGACCAAGGTGTGCACGACCAGGTTGGCCGCCAGCCACGCGATCGACTGGTTCTTGGCGATCCCGAGGCGATAGTCGCGCAGCGCGACGGTGGTGCCGGGACCGAACAGCGCGGCCAGCGACGGCGCCTCGGCCGCCTCGGCGCCGTGCAGCTCGTGATCGCGGTCGGGCAAGAGGACGAGCGTCTCGTCGCCGGCGGCGATGCGAACGCCGCCGTGCGCGTCGGCGTCGTGGAGCAGGCCGACCAGGCGGACCAGCTCGCGCGCGGGCCCGACCAGCGGCCGGCTGGCGAACCGGCGGGGCAAGAGGGCGTGGCCGGCGGCGGCGGTCGCGCGCAGGTCGTCGATCGCGGTCGGGTAGGACTGATGCTCGAGGACCAGCACCCAGCGGTCGAAGTCGCGGATGAACAGGCTCGTGCTGCGGACCGGGATCGACGCGACTCGCCCGCCGAACGGCACGCGATAGCTCAGCTCGTCGAAGGTCCAGCCGACCGAGGCGTCGGCCGAGACGTGGATCTCGAGGTTCTTGGCCAGGACCGTGGGCGAGCTCGCGCGGTAGAGGCGCCGGTCGTAGCCGGCCTCGCGCGGCTGCATGCCGACCACCGTGTCGCCGGGCGTGACCCCGAACAGCGCGACCGGCTCCTCCCCGGCCAGCGTGTCGCGAAAGGCGGCGAAGTTGCCGAGGGTGAGGTGGCTGTAGATCTCGAGCACGGTGGCCTCGAGCTCATGCGCGAGGGCGTCGCGGCTGACGTCGGTGTCGATCGCGGTCGGCCCGGGGGCGGCCGATGGCCGTGGCGCGCCGGCGCGGCCGCCTCCGCCGCACGCGGTCGGTGCGAGCGCCGAGCCGGTTGCCAGGCAGGTCGCGACCAGACGCGCGGCGAGCCGACCCATGCTATCCGAGGTCGGCCGGGTGATCGACGTCGGCCACCACGCCCGGGTCGGCGACCTCGAGGCGGCGGACGCGGGCACCGGCCGCGTCGACGACGCTGCGCGCGCCGCGGGGAAGCCCGGCGCATGCGGCGAGCTCGCCCCAGAGGGCGCGCCCGAACCAGGTCGGGTGCCCGCCGCGCCCGCGCCAGGTCGGGATCACGACGCCGGCCGGGTCGGCGGCCGCGCCGGCGATCAGCCCGGCGACGGTGGCGAGCGAGACCCGCGCGTGATCGACCGGCCACAGCAGCGCCGCCGCGGCGGTGGCGAAGTGGCGCTCGCAGTGAGCGAAGCCGATCGCGACCGACGAGCTCATCCCTCGATCTGGATCCGGGTTGTGAGCCAGGTCGAGGCCGAGCCGGCGGGCCTCCTCGGCCACGCGCTCGCCGTGAGGCGGGCCGACCACGACCACCGCGCGCCCGGCTCCGGCCCCGGCGGCGGTGGCCGCGATGCGGGCGAGGAAGGTCGGCCCGTCCGCGGTGCGCGCCGCGTCCTGGTCGGCGCCCGGAGCGCGCAGCAGCGCCTTGGCCACGCCGCCCAGTCGTCGCCCGGCGCCCGCGGCGACGATCACCACGACCACCTCCGCCGCGATCACCCGGCGGGCTCCGCGCCCGCTCGATGTCGCACCTGGACCAGCTCCGCCGCCACCGAGATCGCGATCTCGGCCGGCGTCTCCGCTGCGATGTCGATGCCGATCGGCGCGCGCAGACGCGCCCACCGCTCCGGCGTCGCGATCCCCTTGGCCACCAGCCGCTTGTGAAATCGCCCGACCTTGCCGCGGCTGCCGATCAGCCCGAGGTAGGCCAGCTCGGGCAGCGACTCGTGGGCCAGCGTCTGCTCCAGGATCCGCTGATCCACCGCGTGGTCGCGGGTGAGGATGAGGACGTGGTCGGCGGCGCCGAGCGGCCCGATCTCGCGCACGACGTCGACGAGCTCGAACGAGGCGACCACGCGCGAGGCCCAGGGCGGCAGCTCGCCGTCGAGCACGCCGGTCTCGTTGTCGTCACACACCACCACCTCGAAGCCGAGGCCGGCCAGGATCGGGCCGGTCGCGCGGGTCACGTGGCCCAGCCCGAACAGCACCGCTCGGTCGATCGGCCACAGCGTCTCCTCGAACCGGTCCCCGTCGAGGCGCGGCTCGCGCGGCCCGTGCGCGCTGGTCTCCTCCAGCGCCATCGGCGATCCCTCGAGCCGCGTCACCAGTCGACCGGGCCGCCGGGCGCCCCACAGGGCCAGCGCCGCCGCGATCACATCCGCGCTGGGCGCCACCGGCTGCACGTAGAGCTCCATGCTCCCGCCGCAGCACATGGCCAGGTCGCGGACCAGGTGGTGCTTCACCCGCGCGGCCGGCGCGCCGCTGGCCACGCGCACTCCAAGGGTGATGGCCTCCAGCTCGACGCGGCCGCCGCCGATCGTCCCGCGTATTTCACCGTCGGTGTCGACCAGCATCTTCGCGCCCGCGTGGCGCGGCGTCGAACCGGAGCTGTGGATCACCGTGACGAGCGCGTGGGGTTCGTGTGCACGCGCCCGCTCCAGGGCCTCCCGGAGCAACTGCATGTCCGCTAGACTAGCTGGAACCCTGTCGATTCGAAACAGTGGAACGGGGCTCTCACGAGAGCGGAGGAGGCGTGATGCTTCGGATCGTAACCAGCAACAATGGCGAGGTCTTTCGCCACCTGGGCAGCGCGCCGTTCCGCCGCCTCGAGGTCGAGCAGCACACCGCCACGACCGGCGCCGCCATCACCGAGCTGGTCAGGCGGCTGCGTCCGGATCTGGTCCTGCTCGACGCGGCGATGGGGGATCGCGAGAGCGGCTTCGACGTCTGCCGGGCGCTCAAGGACGATCCTGAGCTGGCCCGCACCCATGTGATCCTGCTCCTGGCCCAGCGCATCAGCCGGGCCGAGCTCGACGGCATCGAGCGCTCGCGGTGCGATGACGTCCTGTCGCTGCCGATCCACAGCGACGACTTCTTTCACCACATCGCCCAGCTGTGCGGGTTGCCCAGCCGGCGCTCGCCGCGCGTGGCGGTGGTGCTGGAGACCAAGCTGCTCGATGGGGTGGAGTCGCTGCGCGGCACGGTCATGCACGTCAGCGCCAGCGCCCTGGTCGTGCGAGTCGCCGGGTTGCTGGTGACCGGACAGGCGGTGGTCGCCCGCATGGGCCGCGGCGGCGTCACCTGTGAGCTGCCCGCGGTGGTGGCGTGGACTCGCTCCGCCGATCCGCCCGAGCCCGGCACCCTGGTCGGGCTCGAGCTGCGCGACGAGCTGCGGCGCCGCGAGCGCCTCCTGCTCGACGAGATGTCGCTGTTCGACATCGTGCCGGCCGGGCCGGACGGAGAGCTGGCGGGAGGCGTGGAGGTGATCCTGCAGGGCGATCTCACCGAGTCGGTCGACTTCGCCGCGCTGGCCGAAGGGCTGCGCGGCCAGCGGCGCATCGTGTTCGACACCGCCGGCGTGCGCTACATCAGCTCCGCCGGGGTCAAGGCGTGGTGCGATCTGGTCACCGGGCTTGGCAGCGCCGAGTACGTCTTCCGCCACGCGTCGGTGGCGTTCGCGTCGCAGGCGGCGATGGTGCCGATGGTGCTGGGCAGCGGGCGGGTCGTATCGCTCGAGGCGCCCTATCACTGCGAGACCTGCCGGCGCGACGACCTGCGCCTGCTCGAGACCGACGCGCTCCTGCGCGAGGGCGGCCACGTCACCGCGCCGTGCCTGCGCTGCGCCGGGTGCGGCGGCCAGCTCGAGTTCGATGACGTGCCCGACCGCTACTTCGCGTTCTTGCGCGGCCCGGGCCCGAGCGGAGAGGAGAGCGACCGATGAGTTTCCTGCGCCAGATGTTCAGCGGCGAGGTCAGCGGCGAGGACCCGCGCCGGTACATCGTCGAGGCGATGCTGGCCGCCATGGAGGCGGACAGCGACGTGACCGAGGAGGAGATGGACGCCTTCGAGCGCGTGCTCGAGGAGCACGAGCTGTTCGCCGGGCTCACCTCCGACGAGCGCTCGCGCCTGATCGACATCGCCGCCGACGCGATCCGAGAGGCGGGCGGTGGGCGCCGCCGGGTCGACGCCATCGCCGGAGGGCTGCCCAGCCGGGCCCACCGGCTGACCGCGTACGCCATGGCGGCCGAGCTCTGCGTGTCCGACGCCGACCTTCCGGAGATGGAGATCGCCTACCTCGACTCGCTCCAGCAGGCGTTCGCGCTCGGCGACGAGGAGGCCCGCGCGCTGTTCGAGGGCGCGCGCCAGAAGAGCGGCCTGAAGACGGTCGAGGAGCGGGCCGCGGTCATGCGCCGGCTGATGCCGCGCTTCGTCGACTGCATGGCGCTGATGGCCGCGGCCGACGGCAAGGTGCGTGAGTCGGAGCGGGCCGGGCTGCGCGCGGTCCTGCGCAACATCCCGGACATGGCGGTCCTGACCCGCGAGGAGCTGGACGAGGCGATGCAGGACTCGTTCGATCGAGTCGAGGGCGTCGACGTCAGCTCGGCGCTGGCGCAGATCTCGGACGCCATCCGCGACCCGGCCGATCGCTACTGGACCACGGTCTACATGATGATCATCGGGCGGGCCGACGACCGCGCCGACTGGCGCGAGGTCAGGTGTCTGCAGACCGCCAAGGAGCGCTTCGGGCTGTCCGACTCGCAGATGGATCACGCGATGGACACCGCGGCGCGGTTCCCGGCGGTCAGCCTGGGTGGCGACGCCCCCGCGTAGCGCCGGCCTGGCCGAGCTACCGGGTCAGGCTGAGGATGTGGCTGACCACCTCGCGGAGGCCGGCCCCCTCCTCGCCGCGCGTGATGAAGCGCGGCTTGTGGGTCAGCTCTTCCCACCAGCGCCGGATGTTGGCCACGCCGACCGAGTTCTCGAAGCCGGCGAACATGGGCGCGTCGTTGAGCGCGTCCCCCACGTACACATAAGGTGAGAGGTCGGCCGGGTCGCCGTCCAGCACCTTGGCGACCAGCACCTTGCACGCCGACAGCTTGTCGAAGGTGGGCGGGCCGAAGTTGACGTGCACCGACGAGCGGACCGCGCTGAACCCGCGCTGGCGCAGCATCGCGACCACCTGCTCGGCGTCCTCGCGCGAGAGCCGCGACTCCTCGTTCCAGTCGATCGCCAGGTCGACCTCGCGGTAGTTGCTGTCGGTCGACATGCGCGCGCCTGGGATCTCGTTCATGACCTCGACCGCGGCGGCCTGCATGCGCCGGCGCCACTCGGGCAGCGACGAGGCCGGCACGCCGTAGATCTTCTTCAGCGATGTGCCGTAGCGGAAGAAGGTGACCCCTCCGTTCTCCGCCACCACCGCCGCGAACGGGACAAGCCCGGCGATCGCCTGGGCCCAGCCGGCCGGACGCCCGGTCACCAGGATGATCGGGATGCCGGCCTCGCCCAGCTGCTCGAGCGCCATGTACGTCGACCCCTCGACGCGACCCTTGGTCGACAGAGTCCCGTCGAGATCACTGAAGAGCGCGCGAACCGGACCGGTGAGCTCCGCGAGCGGAAGCGACATCGCCGACCCTATAGCACACGGGCGGCCCCGGTCGGGCCGCCTCGGTTCACGCGATCAGCTTGAGGTTGACCTCGGGCCGCGCCATCGGCTCGGGCGCGACGGCCACCGGCACCGGGGTCAGGCTGCGCTCGCGCTGGCGCAGCAGCCAGTCGGCGAGGTCGTCGCCGTTGAGGCGCACGATCCCACCCACCTTGAATACCGGGAGCGGATCTTGCGCGCGCTGAGCCATGTAGCGACACCACCTCTCGGACCGACCGAGCGCGTGGGCGATACCCTTCCAGGTCTCGACGTAGGTGCTCATCCCGACAATCTCCTCTGTCGCCAGTTGGACCGGCCTCGGCCCACTTGAAATGCAGGGGCCGTGCCGCCTCTTGCCATTCGACTCAACTGGCCGTAAATGAAGCGAATTGGGGCAAAATCCTGTCAGGCTTTCGCCAGCGGCATGGTCGAATACCAACACCACATCGTGACGCCAGCGTCACGCTTCGGGCGCCCCTGGGCGGATCCTGGCGGCATCGCTCGGTTCTCGCTATCCTGGTGTCTGATGCGCCGTAGCACGGTCTCAGTCGCTCTTTTGGCCGGCTTGCTCGCGGCGTTTCTCTCGTTCCGCGTCGGACTGGGCGACGCCGAGGCGTCACCCGGCACGGCGGCGGCCAGCTCGATCACCAGCGGCGCGGTCGAGACGTTCCCGCTGGCCCGGGTGCGCCGCGGCCAGGTCGGCTACGGGCTCACCACCATGCAGGGCACCACGCCCGAGCGCTTCGAGTTCGAGGTGATCGGCGTGACTCGCAACTTCCTGCCGAAGATGGACATCATCCTCGTCAGGTCGAAGGACAAGAAGCTGGAGGTGACCGGCTTCTGGCAGGGCATGTCGGGCAGCCCGCTCTTCATCGACGGCAAGCTGGCCTGCGCGTTCTCGTACGGTTTCCGCTTCAACAAGGTGGCGATCGGCGGGTGCACCCCGATCGAGTACATGAAGCGCGAGGGGTTCAAGGTCCCGCGCAACCTCCACCAGGAGGCGGTGCGCCGGGGCGGCGATTCGATCGGCGCGGCCCGGGCCGCTCGCCGCGCCGCCACGCCGGTGGTCTCGCCGCGCACGGCCGCGACCCGGCAGGAGTGGCTCGAGATCGCGCCGGGCGGGCGCGTCGGCGCGGCGATGGATCGCCTCGGTCCGCCGCGATCGCCGTGGCTGCTGAGCGCGCCGCTGCCGCGCGCCGCGGCTCGCCCGGGCGCCCAGCTGGGCGGCTCCGCCGACGAGCGCGGCATGACGGCGGCGGCGGTGCCGATGGCGATGTCCGGGTTCACCGCGCCGGCGTTCGAGCAGGCGCGTCAGCTGATGGCGCGCTATCCGATCGAGCCGATGCAGGCGGGCGGCACTGGCGACGCGTCGAGCGGGCCCGGTGAATTCGCCCTGGGCGGCGCGATCGCGGTGCAGCTGGTGCGCGGCGACATGTCGGCCGCGGCGACCGGAACGGTGTCGTTCCTCGACGGTGACGGCGTGCTGGCGTTCGGTCACCCGCTGTTCCAGGCCGGCGAGCTGTACGCGCCGGTCGCGGCCGCCGAGATCCACACGGTCATCCCGTCGGCGATGAGCGCCTTCATCGTGGCGTCGCCGCTGCGCGAGCTGGGCACGCTGGTGCAGGACCGCCAGTCGACCATCTCGGCCGACGTCGGGCTGAAGACCCGGATGATCCCGGTCGACATCTACATCGACGCCGGCGCCGGTCAGTCGCGCGACAAGGCGGAGTTCCACGTCGAGGTGCTCGACAACCGGTTCTTCACCGCCGCGCTGGCCTCGATCGCGACCACCAATGCGGTGTCGCTCTACCTGCCCGATCGCGACCACGTCACCGCGACGATGCGGTCGAAGGTGAAGATCAAGGGCTACGAGGCGCTCCAGTTCGTGGACTACCTCTACTCGTCCGGCGGTGCATCGGGCGTGGTCGACGGGGCGCGCGGGCTGCGCGCGCTGGTCCCGCTGCTCATGAACCCGTTCGCGCCGCTCACGGTCGAGCGGGTCGAGCTGCGGGTCGATCTGCGCTACGACACCAACTTCGGCGAGATCCGCGCGCTCGAGCTGCCCAGCCGCGAGCTGGAGCCGGGCAAGAAGGCGGTGGTCGAGGTCGAGCTCCGCCGCTACGACGGGCGCGACGTGATCGAGCGGGTGCCGTTCTTCGTGCCGGCCAGCCTGGCCGGTTCCATCGTCAGGCTCGAGGTCTCGGCCGGCGACTCGGCCGCGCTCGACGCGGCCCCGCCCGAGTCGGTCGGCGACCTCATCTCGGTGTTCCGCAAGCTCCTGCCCGGCAACGTGTACGCGGTGACGCTGTACACCGCGAACGAGGGCGCCGCGGTCGATGGCAAGGTCATCCGCGACCTGCCGTCGAGCGCGCTCGACAAGCTGCACGCCGGCGCGGCGACGCAGCGGGTGGAGAGCTACCGCGCCATCGCGCGGTCGACGTCCAGGGCTGGCCGGGTCATCAACGGCAAGCAGTCGATCCTGGTCAAGATCGCCGACAACAAGCCCGAGTGACGGGCTCATTCAGGAGGCAGGCTCCGTGGTGACTGTCGCAGCGCGCCGCCGTCGGGTGGCATGGCTCTGGTCTGCTCTCGTCGCGTCCGCGGCGCTCGTACTCCCGATCCGTCACGTCGAGGCCGGGTCGACCGCGCGCTGGTCGGTCGACGGCTATGACCAGTGGGACGAGGGGGACGCCGACTCCGCTTTCATCACATCGACCGGCGCGGTCAAGCCGGGCTGGAAGACGACCAGGTCGGAGCTCGAGGTCGGCGGGTCGTGGGCGGCGGTGCGGGCCGGCAACGGCGTCATCTACCTGGGCAGCGACGACAAGGCCGCCGTGTGGGCGGTGTCGAACGGCAAGGCCAGGAAGCTGGCCTCGGTCGGCGGCGGCGCGGTGGCGGTCGTCGCCCTCGCGCTCGGGCCCGGCAACGCGCTCTACGCCGGCACCATGCCGGGCGGGCAGGTGTGGCGCATCGATCGCTCGTCGGGCAAGGCCAGCAAGCTGACCGAGCTGAAGGGGGTGGAGACGGTCTGGTCGCTGGCGATGGACCGGGCCGGGCACCTGTTCGCCGGCACCGGGCCGGACGGCAAGCTGTTCCGCATCGACACCAGGACCGGCGCCTCCCACATGGTGTTCGACAGCAACGACCGGCGCATCCTGTCGATGGTGGCGACCTACGACGGCGCGCTCTGGTTCGGGACCTCCGACGACGCGCTCCTGTTTCGACACGATCCGGCCCGCGGCACCACCCGCGCCATGGCCGACTTCGCCGGCAACGAGGTCACCGCGCTGGCCGAGTACAAGGGCAGCGTGGTGGCGGCGGCCAACGAGATCAAGGAGCCGAGCACGAGCGGCGTGAAGACCACCGCCGCGGTGAAGGAGGCGGAGGGCAAGGAGGTCAAGGGCGAGAAGCCCAAGACGGCCGAGAAGGGCAAGCCCGGCGCCGACAAGGCGACCCCGAGCGGGACCGAGCCGGAGCGCAAGGGGGAGCGCAAGGGCAAGGGCGGGCTCTACCGGGTGCGCGGCGACGGCCAGCTCGAGCAGCTCCACTCGCTCAGCCAGACCTACTTCTCGTCGGTGGTGGTGAACGACGCGGGACAGATCTTCGCCGGGGCCGGCGACAAGGGGCGCATCTACCTCATCGACGCCGACGACAGCGTTTCGACCGCGTTCGACGTGACCGAGCGGCAGATCTCGCAGCTCCTGCTCGAGCCGGGCGGCAAGCTCGCGTTCGTGACCGGCGACGCCACCGCGCTGTATCGCTCGACCGGGCGGGCCGGGACGGCCAGCTACACGTCCAAGGTGTTCGACGCGCAGGCGCCGGCCCGGTTCGGCAGCCTGGGCTGGCGCAGCTCGGGCGGCGTGGCGATGGAGACGCGCTCGGGCAACACCGAGGAGCCGGGGCCGGGCTGGAGCGGCTGGCAGAAGCTGCGCGACGCGCACGCGGCCGGCGGCGGCGGGCAGCGGGCCAAGGTGGCCAGCCCCCCGGGGCGCTATCTCCAGTTCCGCGCCCGGCTGACCACCGACGACGCGGTGCTGCGCCAGACCGGCGTCTACTACCTGCCCCAGAACCGGCCGACCCGGCTGACCGAGGTGACGGTGAGCGGGGCCGACGTCGACAAGCTGAAGACGCTGGAGCAGGCGGCCAGCACCCCGCGCAGCCCGGTGCTCAAGCTCAAGTGGAAGGTGGAGAACGAGGACAGCGACGAGACGGTCTACAAGCTGGCAGTGCGGCGCGAGGGCGACGTCAGGTGGCGGCCGATCGCGACCGGCGGCAAGCCGCTGACCGCGGTGACCTTCGACTGGAACACCGAGACCTATCCCGACGGCTACTACCGCCTGCGAGTCACGGCGAGCGATCGGCGAGCCAACCCGGACGACCGCGCGCTGGACACCCAGCTCCTCAGCGCGGTGTTCGCGGTCGACAACCAGAAGCCGACGATCGGCAACGTGTCGGTCAAGTATCCGGCCGCCTCGGCGCGCGCCACCGACGCGCTCAGTCCGCTCAGCGAGGTGGCGTTCTCGGTGGACGACGGGGCCTGGCAGCTGGCTGGCTCCCAGGACGGCCTGCTCGACGACACCACGGAGATCTTGAAGCTGCGCCTGCCCGACGACCTCGAGTCGGGGGCGCACACGCTGGCCATCCGGGTGGCCGACGAGGCCGGCAACATCGGCTCGGCCGCCGTCACCTTCCGCGTGCCGTAGCGGGCGCGGGCGGCGGCGGTCGCCGAAAAGAGAAGAGGCGCGACCCGGTCCGTGGACCGAGGCGCGCCTCGTCGTGGCGTAGCTGCTCGCGGAGCTGCTACAGGCTGTTCACGAACGCGACCACCGCGTTGCGCAGGAAGCCGGGGAGCCCCGCGAACTGGTCGCGAGCGCTCTGGCCCTGGCCAGCGTGCGCCAGGATGGCGTCGCGGACGCTGGCGGCGCGACCGTCGTGCAGGAACGCGGTGCGGACGCGTGCGCCCCACAGCGGCGCGGTGCGCATCTCGCGCGCGCCGACGCTGCCCTGGACGATGCCATCACCCAGGCTGCCCATGTCGTGCAGGAGGAAGTCCGAGTACGGATTGAAGGTCTTCCGGTCCAGGGCGGGGATGGTGCTCGAGCCGGTCTTGGCGATCGGCACGTGGCAGTTGGCGCAGCCGATCGCGGCGAACGCGCCGGCGCCGATGACGGTCTGGGCGTTGGTCGGCCCGGTCGGCAGCGGCGCGAGGAAGGTCATGAAGTTGGTGAAGTTCTCGAGCGCCGTGCCGTCGTCCTCCGGATCCGGGGTCGGATCGCACTGGGCGGTCAGGGCGCAGTCGCCGTTGAAGCAGGACTCGTTCGGGAAGAGCGGGTTGGTGATGCCCATCTCGTTCAGGTACGCGTCACCCGAGAAGTCGAACACCGACGCGACGACGGCCTTCCAGCCGAAGCGGCCGACGTCCGGCTGTCCGGTGGCGATGTTGGTCACGATGCTGACCCGACCCGCCGTGGACGGAAAGAGCGCCGCCTGCAGCGCGGCCAGGGTGTGGAAGCTCGAGTCCGGGATGCCGTCGATGAGGCCGAGACCGAACAGGGGCTGGGTGAGGCGACCGCCGAGCGTGTTGGCCTCGGGCGGGATGGTCTCCTGAGCGAAGTTGACCGCCTCGCACCCCGGGATCCCGGAGTTGCCGATGCCGGCGAGCTGCTGCAGCGAGCCGCCGAACTGCGACAGCGGATCGAAGCTGCCGTCGGCGTTGGTCTTGCCGTAGCGGATCTCGACCAGGTTGGTCGTGCTCGCGCCGCCGGTGACGGGCTGGTCGTGGCAGACCCCGCAGCCGGTGTTGTTGAAGACGGGGCCGAGGCCCTCGTCCGCTTCCTCGACCTCGGCGAAGTCTTCTTCGCCCAGCTCGAAGGCTGCGAGTTGCTCTTCGGTCAAGCCAGGCAACGGATCGCCAGGATTGACCGCGTTGACCGCGAACGAGTCCTCCTCTGCAAGGGTGGAGTCACCGACGGGATCGGTGACATCGGATGCGCAGGCTCCACTACTCAAGGTCAGCGCAAGGGCAGCCGACCATCGTAGAAGATTAGTCCCCGGAATGGACATGTCTCCTCCCTTTCTCATACCCGGCGTTTCGGGCCGCCCCATTTAATTCCATGAACCTTAATAGTCAATTCATTTTTATGTACGATAGAAGTATACAGAACAAGATTTATCCCACTTAAATTCAATGATTCCAGGCGTGTCGGCGCACATTCGCGTAACAGTAAGGCAATCTCCATTACCTTGCTGATAGTGGGTGATGGCCGCTCGCGCATCCGAAGATGCGACCCCGCTGACCTGAATCGGATCGGTCAAACCGGAGCGCCGGTCGGGTCGTCAGCGCGCGGGTGGGGCGATCCGGTAACGCACGCAGTTCTCGAGTGGCGTGCGATCGGGGCGCCGGGCGCAGAGCTGGGCGTAGTCGCCCTGCACGGTCACCATCACGTAGTGGTTCTCGCTGACCGCGATGTCGGCGCCGTCGGCCACGTCGCAGCGAGGACGGCCGCGGACCCCGCAGCGCACCGGGTAGAGCGGGGCGCCGCCCCCGCCGCTGACCACGTAGCGGATCCCGCCCGCCTCGCCGCGCTGATAGATGTGGTCGTGGCCGGCGAAGAGCAGCACCACCCCGTACTCGGCCAGGATCGGGACGTAGCGCTCCCGGGCCAGCTGGCTGCCGCCGTGCGGACCGCGCGAGTACGGGCCGTGGTGGACTGCCGCGAACAGGGCGCGCGCACCGGCCCGGCGGGCCGCGGCCAGGTCCGAGCGCAGCCAGGCGAGCTGCTGGGCGGAGTCGTAGGCGCTGGAGTCGAGCATGGCGAAGTGGAGGCCGGCGACGTCGAAGGAGTACCAGTGGGCCGGATCCGGGTGGCCGGTACCGCCGGTGGACGGGAAGTCGAAGATCTCGTTCACGCGGCGCTGCTCGTCGCCGGTCCGGCCCAGGTCGTGGTTGCCGACCGCCAGGTAGAACGGGATGCGCGCGAGGAGCTCCCCGGCCACCTGGAAGAAGCGCTGCCAGTCGCCCTCGTCGCTGCCGCGCAGGACCAGGTCGCCGGTGACCACGACGAAGTCGGGCGCCTCGGCCAGGAGCGACTCGGCGATGCGCGCGTGCACCGCGTGGCCGCCGCGGGTGTCGCCGTACACGCCGAAGCGGATCACGCCGCCTGGGCGGGGCGCGGTGTAGAAGGTGCGCTCGGGGGTGGCGTCGGCGCCGGCCACGACCCGGTAGCGGACGGCCGAGGCGGCAGCCAGGCCGGGCAGCGCGACCTCGTGGTGCACCGCGAGGGCGCCGCCGGCCGACGCGGCCACCCGCGAGCGAGCAGCCCGGCCGACCGCGTACTCGACCGTGGCGCGGGCCGGAAGGTCGGTGTCGAACGCGATCACCGCGCCGGTCGGCCCGGTCCAGCGCACCATCGGGCCGCGCACGATGCGCGCGCCGCTGCGCGCCTCGAGCTCGAGGTCGAGGGCGGGCGAGCGCGCGATCGACGACGGTCGGACCTCGATCGACAGGCGGTTCTCGCCCCGCCGGAGCAGCCCGGTCGCCGGCACGTAGAAGGTCTCCCACTCCTGACCGGTGGGGAGCGCGGCGACCGCGAGCGGGCCGGCGCCGCGCGCGATGCCCCGGCGGGCGACCTCGCGGCCGTTGAGGTGGACCACCACGCCGTCGGCGTAGCGCAGCCGCAGGTGAAGCAGGCGGACGAGCGTGATCTCGTCGCCCACGGCGAATCGCCGCTGGACGTAGAGCGCGGCGACCCGCGCGGCGCTCTCGTCGCCGATCTGGGTGGCGCACTCGCACGAGCCGTCGAGCCCGCGCGCTGCGAGGGGGGCGCGGCCGCGTGACGCGCGGGCGAGCGGCGCGCGGGCCCAGTCGGCGGGCAGGGCGCGCAGCGTCGAGTCGCCCTCGAGGCTGGGCTGGGGGCGGGGCGATTCGCCGCGCGCGGCGGCGCCGGCCCGGTCCAGCTCGCCGGCTGCGACGGTGCCGAGGCGCTCACCGGCGGTCGGCGCGGTGAGGGCGACCCACTCGACCTCGCTGCCGGTCGACAGGTAGCGGTGGACGCTCGGGTCGGGCGCCGCGTCGGCGCGCGTCGCCGCGAGCAGGGTGGCCGCCGCGACGCACGGGCCGGCCCAGCCGGGGACACGGGCCATCACCGACGGAGCTTAAGGGTCCGCGAATGGACAAGTCGATCGTTCTCGCGTGGAACCGCCCGCCTGGCCACGAGCGAGAGCCGGCGCGGAGTGTCCGACGCAAGGGAGCACCGGACCGACCGCACGATGGATCCACGCTGCCCCGGCGAGGCCGGAGAAACGCGGCCGCGAGGCGGCCCACCGGGATGATCGGGCGCGAGGACGCCAGGACGCGCGAGGACGCCAGGACGCGCGAGGACGCCAGGACGCGCGAGGACGATCGACCCGTCATGCCCGGCACTGTCGCCGACTCTCGGCTCGAGCAACCTCGCCGCGCTCATGGGCCGCCGGCGCGGCTGCGCGGCACTCGGCTCACGTCTGTGGAGGTCGGTCGCGCGGCGTCGCCGTCGACCGCCGCCCCGGCGCCGCGGGCGCGCCTCCGGCAAACCGGGGCCGATTCGCCCCGGGGATGTGGCGCGATCCGGCTCCGGCGAGGCCGGGAGCCGGGATCGCGGTGAGCCGGAAATCCGGCTAGGCGCGGCGGGCGCGGCGCTCGGACGCGCGCGCCAGGTCGAGCAGGCGCGCGGTGGACAGCGCGCCCAGTCGGGCGGCGTAGTCGTTGTCCTTGGCCTTGCCCTGCGACCTGGTCAGCGTCTCGACCAGCTTGTCGCGGGTGCCGTACTTGTCCTTGACCTGCTTCGTGACATCGGCGAGGTGGAGGAGCTTCTTGTTGGACACCGTGCCCAGCCGCTCCTTCACTTCACCTGCGTCTTCGTCCGCGCCGCGCGCGACGTCGACGAGCTTGTCAATCAGCTTGTCCTTGCTTCCGTAGAGGCGCTTGACTGCCTGGAGAGGCGTCTCCTTGGCCATGGGGCTGGGCTCCTTGATTTCCCTCGGTTGGGGCCGGATTCTGTTCGGGGCCGGCGTCGGTGTCAATGGGCGCAAGGACCAGCCTCAGCTCGTCGTCGGTCAAAGCGACGCGGAGGAGCAGGGTCGAGCCCTCTGCCTCGGTCGTGATCTTGGCGACGGCGCGCCCGAGCTTCCACTTCTGGGCGATCTGGCTGAGCAACCGGAGCTGTCCGTTTGCCAGCGAAACCGCCGATTTGGCCTCGTCGGGGGACGCCAGCTCGACGCCCAGCTCGGCGGCCAGCCCGTTCTCTGCCGCCAGGTGACCGTACATGGCGCGCGGAGCGCCGACCTGACCGCCGGTCGCGGCAGCCAGCCCCTTGCCCACCTCCGGCGAGATTCGACCGGCCGCCCACAGAGAGGCGGCGGGAACCCGCGCGCGGTGGACCAGCTCCGCCATCTGGCTGTCGGCCGCCAGGCGCGGGCCATCGGACAGCGCCTCGGTCAGGAACTCCTGCGACGAGCTCACCACCAGGGTCTGCGGCGAGCCGAACGCGAACCACACGTCCATGCGCCCGGGCGGCGCGTCGGCCTGGTAGTGCACGCGCCCGCTGACGCTCTTCTCGACCAGCTGACCGCCCAGCCGCGACATGTGCTTCCCGACGCACGCGGCCAGCTTGCCCTCGGACATGCGGCCGCTGGCGACGAGCAGGACGCGGTCCGACGAGCCGGGCGCGCCCTCGGCGGGGTTGTCCATCGCGACCAGGACGGTCGACAGATCGCGGACCGGATCGAAGCCGCACCCGGTGAACAGCGCCTCGAGGTCGCCCTGGAGGCCGGGGTCCGAGCTCAACATGCGCGTCACCGCGCGCTCGATCAGCACCGAGCGCGACAGCGGCCCGATCTCGGCGCCCACCACCACGTCGGCGGACGCGGGCACCGCGTTCATCCCCTCGACCGCCGCGATCGCCGCCTGCGCCGCCTCCTCGGTGGATTTCTCGCGACAGGCTCCCGTCGCCACCGCCGCGACCAGCGCGGCGGTAGCGGCCAGTCGAGCGCTACAGCGGGCTACCGGAACCACCGAGGCCGCCGAACGCCGCGCCCATCTGCTGGACGACTGCTCCCAGCTCCTTGAGCTCCTGGTTGGAGATCTTGAGCTGGATGAGCATGTCATTGGCGTTCTGCTTGATCTCGGCGCGCTCGGCGATCTTGATGATGCCGGCCATCTGCGCCGGCACCTGCTGACCCTTGAGCGCGGCGATCTGCTGCTGCGCCATGTCGGTCATCTTCTTCGCGTTGTCGGGCGTGTCGAAGCGGATGCCGGCGTCGACGTCGAGCCCCTCGCCCAGCTTGACCGAGGCGAAGAAGCCCTTCACGCCCGGGACCATCGCGGTGGCCGGGGACTGGGCGAGCGCGGCCGAGCCGGCCACGATGTAGAGCGTCGCGCTGGTGTCGACGTTCTTCAGCAGGCCCATGACCTCGGCGCCCTCGGCCAGGCCGGCGTCGCCGGTGGCGCGCTTGGCGACGAAGTCCTTGTCCTTCTCGGGGCTGAACACGACGGTGTTCTCGTCGAGCCAGGCCGCCCACACCGTCTCGTTGTCGACGTCGTACTTGGTGAGGTTGCCCTCGTCGGTCGAGACGAACTTCTTGCCCTTGGTGGCGGACAGCTTCTCGCCGCAGGTCTTGATCTGGGCCCGGCCGACGCCCTTGGCGACCAGCACGACCTCCTTGCCCTGGACATCGCCGCCGAACACCAGCGACTGGATCTGGGTCAGTGGATCGAAGCCGCAGGCGGCCTTGAACTCGGCCATCTCGCTGCTGGCCATGGCCGCGTCGATCTGTGGCTTGTAAAGGGTGAAGAGAGCGCTCGACCGCAGGCTGGCGAAGTTGACGCCGCCGATGAAGCTGCTCGTCGCCGGGAACACGGCGAAGCCGGTCTTGGCCGGCAGCGCGGCCTGCGCCCCTCCGGTTCCGGCCTGGCCGGCGGTCTCTTCCTTCTTGCAGCCGGCGCCCGCGGCCGCCAGAGCGACCATCGCCGCAGCGCCGACGAGGGTGGTGGTGATGGTGCGTTTCATGACGGTGCTCCTCCTCTTCGAAGGGCTGTTCTTAGCACGACCGGCCCCCCACTTGTAGGACGGTCCACCTTCGGTCAGGATGCGTCCCGCATGCCCTGGATCAAGCGACTGCTGCGCGGCAAGGAGGTGTTTGCACGCGCGGATCGGAGCGGGAAGCTGCGGGCTGGCTCCGACGGGCGAGTCGACGTCATCTACAACCCCGTCCCCGGCAGCAAGATCTACCGCGCGTCGGCCGGCAACCTCGAGGCGACCGGCGATCCGGCCGACGACAAGCCGCTCGACCTCGAGATCGAGACGCCACCCGACGGGGGTGCCGTGGTCCAGGCCGGCACCGCGGCCGAGTCGATCATCGTCTACACCGACGGTGCGTGCCACGGGAACCCGGGCCCGATGGGGATCGGCGTCGTGATCCTCGACCGCGGTCAGCGGCGCGAGGTGTCCGAGTTCCTGGGCGAGGGGACCAACAACATCGCCGAGCTGACCGCGATCCTGCGCGCGCTCGAGCTCATCCCGCCCGCCGATCGCGAGCGGCCGGTCCTGGTCCACTCCGACTCGAGCTACGCGCTCGGCCTGCTCAGCAAGGGCTGGAAGCCGAAGAAGAACGTCGAGCTGGTCGACCAGCTGCGCCGCGAGGCGGTCCACTTCCCGCGGCTGCGCGCAATCAAGGTGGCGGGCCACGCCGGCGTGTCGGAGAACGAGCGCTGCGACCAGCTGGCCAACGCGGCGGTCATCGCCCGGCGGTAGCGCCTCGGCGCGGCGCCGCGGCGCGCGCCTCACAGCTCGGCCGACCAGCGCTCGGCCAGGTCGCCGAGGCGGCCGATCTGGAAGCTGGTCTGCACCTGATCGAGCACCGCGTCGAGGGCGGCGCGCTTGCGCGCGAGCGGCAGGCGCAGGTCCGGCTGGCGCGCGACCAGCTGGCCGGGGATGCCGTCCTCCTCGGCGTCGATGAGATCGATTCCGTGGAGCTCGAGGTTGAAGAAGCCGCGCCCGCGCATGGCCGCGACCAGCCGGCGGCGCATCCACTCCGGCGCGAGCAGGAGCGAGGTGCCGATCGCCGGCGCGCGCACCAGCGGGGTGACCGCCACCGGCAGCTCGATCAGCTCGGCGCGGCCGCGCCGCCACGGCGCGCGCGCCGACGGGCGATACGGCGTGGCCGGCGCGAACAGCGCGCGCGGGTCGGTCATCACCGCGCCGCTCTTGCGCCCGGTCGCGCGCATCGCGGCCATCATGACCGCCTTGGCCGCGTAGTAGCCGGGCGCCGGGAAGATCGACGAGTCGTACAGGTAGCCGAGCCGCAGGAGCTCGTCGACCATCGCCGGCGACAGGTCGTAGCCGGGCGCGCGGAACCCGCGCACGCGTCCGGCCAGCCCGCCGACAAGGTCGTGGGCGCGGGCGATCTCGTCGCGCGCGCGCGCCGCCGGCCAGCGGGCCAGGTCGTACGGGTGGCTGTAGCTGTGGCTGCCGAGCTCGTGGCCGGCGCGGACCAGATCGCCGTAGCGGGCCGCGGTGGCGCGCGCGGTCGGCCCAAGCGCGCGCGAGTCGATGTCCTCGGCCACGACGAAGAAGGTGGCCGCGATCCCGCGGGACGCGAACAGCTCGGCGAAGCGGGGCAGCGCGCGGCGCGCGACCAGGTCGCGCAGCTCGTGCGGCGCCGAGCCGGGGTCGAGCCCGTGGATCCGGTAGTAACAGGGGATCGGATCGACGTCGATGGAGACCGCGCAGATCGGCGGCGCGCCCGACGGGAGCCGCACTAGTGCACCGCGGCCGAAATGACATCAACGATCCGGTGCGCCTCACCGCCGATCGCTGCGTTGCAACTCCTCGAGCTACAGCGAGTAGCCCGTCGTCGTCGCGCCTTGCGCTCGACGGCGATCCACACCGCCTCGTTG
>DATHKR010000216.1:0-15641 GCA_035489015.1 Kofleriaceae bacterium
GGGGCCGGCGGCGAGTCGATCGAGGTCGGCGCGGAGCTCGCGGCTGACACCGTGGGCGCGGCGCGACAGCTCGGCAACCCGCTGCACGACGGTGAGGTGGCGCCCGGCCGCCTCGATGACCCGGGCGAGCACGGCGCGAAACCCGGCCTCGGCGAAGAAACCGGGCAGCTCGCCACGCGGCGCGAGCGCGAGCCCGGGCGCGACCTCGACCGACGCGGGCCCCCGCGCCGCCGCCTCGACGTGTCGCCAGCCGTCGCCGGACGCCTCGACGATCACGCGGCGGTCGGCTGGGCCGAGCTCGACGCGAGCGAGCGGCACCCGGGTCGCGAGGGTCGCCGCGATGGCGCGCACCGTCGCGCGCGGCGTGTGAGCGTCGGCGAGCGCGGCGAGCAGGTCCGCGAGCAGCAGCATCGGGGCATCGGACGGCACGACCTCAACACTGCCATGTCAGTGGCTGACACTGAAATATCAGTGCTCGCCATCGCCGTACTTTAATAGTTTCATATATTTATTCGGTGGCGCGGCGGTTGCTCATGTCATCCGCCATGGCATACGTGATCACCCAGAAATGCATCGGCACGTGCGACACCGCCTGCGTCGATGTCTGCCCCTGTGACTGCATCCTCGGCCCGGTCCCGCTCGAGGAGCTGCGCGCCGCGCCGGCGAGCGAGCGCGGCAGCCAGTTTCCGGGCCTGCAGCTGTTCATCGATCCGGACGAGTGCATCGACTGCGGCGCCTGCCTCCCCGAGTGCCCCGCCGACGCCATCCATCACGAGACCGACGTGCCGGTCGCGTATCGAGACGACGTCGCGCGCAACGCGCGCTTCTTCTCGCGATAGGGGTGGTGATGAACAAGATGCGGCAGTTCCAGGAGCTCGGCCATGAGGTGATCTTCGTGGTCGGGGACTTCACCGCGTCGATCGGGGATCCGACCGGACGCAACGCGACGCGGCCGCCGCGGACCCGCGAGGAGATCCGCGAAGGCGCGCGCAGCTACGCCGAGCAGGCCTTCAAGGTGCTCGACGCGGCCCGGACCCGCGTCGTCTACAACAGCGAGTGGCTCGGATCGATGAAGTTCGACGACGTGATCCGGCTCGCCGGCAAGTACACGCTGGCGCGGATGCTGGAGCGCGACGACTTCAAGAAGCGCTGGCTGGAGCACTCGAGCATCTCGATCCACGAGCTCCTGTACCCGCTCGCCCAGGCGTACGACTCGGTCGCGCTCGCCTGCGACGTCGAGCTCGGCGGGACCGATCAGCTCTTCAATCTCATGGTCGGCCGCGATCTGATGCGCGAGCACGGCCAGCCCCCGCAGATCGTGATCACCGTGCCGATCCTCGAGGGGCTGAGCGCGCGGCTCGAGAACGGCGTGATCGTCGGTGACAAGATGAGCAAGTCCCTCGACAACTACGTCGGCGTCGCCGAGCCGGCCGAGCAGCAGCTGGGCAAGCTGATGAGCATCATCGACCCGCTCATGTGGCGGTACTACGCCCTCCTGTCCAGCGCCGCCGAGGACGAGGTGCGAGCGATGCGCGAGGCATGCGAGCGCGGCGAGATGAACCCCAAGGAGGCGAAGATGCGCCTCGCCAGGGAGATCGTCGCCCGCTACCGCGATGAGGCCGCGGCGGAGGCGGCGGCCGCGGCGTGGAACGGGCAGTTCAGCAGGCGCGAGGTCCCGGACGCGCTCGCCGAGGTGGAGGTCGCGGCCGACGGTGACGGGGTCTGGATCCCGAAGGCGCTCGCGCTCGCCGGGCTGGTCAAGAGCTCGACCGACGGCCGCCGCCGCGTCGAGCAAGGCGGCGTCGAGGTCGACGGGATCCGTGTCACCGACACCAGGGCGACGCTCGCCCGCGGCGGCCGCTACGTGGTCAAGGCGGGCAAGCGCGCCTGGGCCGCGATCACGGTGAAATAGGCGCTCTTCTCTCGGTTCCGGCGGCCGCCGCAGCTGCTGACTCGCCGCGGCGCGCCGCGCCAGGCCGGGCCTGGCCGCGGCCTGGAAACGGCCGAGTCGGCGCGCCGGAACGAGCAAAGGCAGGAACGGCGTGCCGATTCAGCATGCGCTCGCCCGCGCGGACGTGCTGGATGTGCGGTCGCTTGCGCTTTCGGCGCCCCGGTCGGCTCGCCGCGCCGCGACGGCAAGCAAGATCGCCGATCCGCGTGGAGCCTCCCACGAACGGTCACATGTGGCGCCCGTCTTGCTGGTCGTCGTGTCACACAGGTACCGTCGGAGGCAGGGCGCGGCGATGCGCAGGCCACCGATGGACCTCCGAGAGACCCCTGCGGTGGAGCCCCCCATTCGTTCGAGCGACTACCTTCTCGTGATCGAGGGCGAGCGGTCGTGGACCGTGCGGCTGCCGCCGTCGGGCGAGCTGGTCATCGGACGCGGAACCGACGCCGGCGTGACCGTGGTGGACGCCCTGGTGTCCCGCCGGCACGCTCAGCTGCTGGTCGCGCCGGACGGGCTCCGGCTGACCGACCTCAACAGCCGGCACGGCACCCTGGTCAACGGCGAGCGCATGACCGGAGCGCGGCAGGTCCGCTCCGGCGACGTCATCACCCTGGGCAGCACGCTGGTCGTCGTGCAGCGACCGCTGCGCGCCTCCGTCACGCATCACGTGCTCGACCTGGCCGGCTTCACTCGCCGGGTCGATCAGGAAAACGAGCGCGCGCTCTTCTACCAGCGCGAGCTCGGGATCGCGGTGCTGCGCGCCACCGCCCCGTTCGACGCCGCCCGCGCCGCCGCCGTGCTCGACACCCGGCTCCGCCTGATGGACACCGCCGCGATCCTCGGCGACCACCACGTGGCGCTGCTCCTGCCCGAGGTCGGCGAGGACGAGGTCAGCCAGATGGCAGCGGAGCTGGCCCCGGCGATCGCGCCGGGCGGCGAGCCGCTCGCGTGCGGCGTCGCGGTGTCCCCGACCGACGGCGTCGACGGCGATACGCTCCTGGCCGGCGCGCGCGCCGCCGCCGACGCCGCCGCGCCCGGCTCGGTGTGCCTCGCGCGCGACGCGGTCCAGATCCTGGAGGTCGGCCCGCACCGGATCCTGATCGCCGACCCGGGCATGGCGCAGCTGTACGACCTGGCTCGCCGCCTGGCCCGCTCGAGCATGCCGATCCTCATCCAGGGCGAGACCGGGTCCGGCAAGGAGCTGGCCGCCGCCGCCATCCACGCGTTCTCGCCGCGCGCCAGCGGGCCGTTCGTGTCGATCAACGGCGCCGCGATCCCCGAGGCGCTGGCCGAGAGCGAGCTCTTCGGCCACGCGCGCGGCGCGTTCTCCGGCGCGATGGCGGCCAAGCCGGGCCAGATCGAGGAGGCCTCCGGCGGCACCCTGTTCCTCGACGAGATCGGCGAGCTGTCGGCGCAGGTGCAGGCCAAGCTGCTGCGCGTCGTCGAGAGCGGCGAGCTCACCCGGATCGGCGAGGTCAAGCCGCGCCCGATCGACGTGCGGGTGGTGGCCGCGACCAACCGCGACCTGGCCAGCGAGGTGGCCGACGGGCGGTTCCGCCGCGATCTCTACTTCCGGCTCGGCGCGGCCCGGCTCGAGCTGCCGCCGCTGCGCGATCGACCGCGCGACATCGCGGTGCTGACGCCCCTCATGCTGGCGGAGATCTGCGCGCGGCTGGGCCGCTCTCCCCTCGGGCTGGCGGTCGGCGCGGCCCAGGCGCTGTTCCTGCACGACTGGCCGGGCAACGTTCGCGAGCTCAAGAACGCGCTCGGCTACGCCGCGGCCGCCGCGCCGGAGAGCGCCGACGAGATCGACGTCTGGCACCTGCCGACCGCGCTCGCCCGGGTCGCGCGAAGGGCGGGCGGCGCGGCGCTCGGATCGCCGATGCGCACCGGCTCGCCGCTGCATGCCGGGCTCGAGACCCTGACCGGATCGGCCTCGCTCGAGGACGGGGGGCGCCCCGGTGGGCTGTTCGACGCCATGGTCCGCGACGTGGACGCCTCGATCGTCGACACCGGGTTCGCGGGCGCGGCCTCCGGGCACGCCGACGCCGACGATGGCGACGCCACCGACGCGACGCCGGAGCTGCTCGGTCGCTTCCGTCCGATCGCCGACGAGGTGCGCGAGCTCGAGCGGACCCGCATGGTCGAGGCCCTTCGCGCGACCGGCGGGGTGCAGAACCGCGCCGCCGAGCGCATCGGCATGCCGGGCCGCACCTTCGCCACCAAGCTCCGGCGCTACCGGATCATCGCGTCCGACTGGGAGAGCCCGTGACCGCCGGCGAAGCTCCCGCGTCCGGATCGGCGCTGGGCGACCTGGACGAGTTCCGCCTGGTGCGCGCGCTCGGCCACGGCGGCATGGGCACGGTGTTCCTCGGTCACGACACCGTCCTCGACCGGCTGGTCGCGATCAAGCTCATCCGCGCGCGCGCGGCCGACGAGATCAGCCGGCTGCGCTTCCTGACCGAGGCGCGGGCGATCGCGCGGCTCAGCCACCCGAACGTGGTGACGATCTTCCGCACCGCGACCACCCGCGACGGTCAGCCCTACATCGCCCAGGAGTGGATCAGCGGGCACAGCCTGGACCAGCTGCCGCTGCCGTTCGAGCCGCGCCGCGCCGCCGAGATCGGCCTGGGGATCGCGCGCGGGCTGGCCGCGGCGCACCGGCGCGGCATCCTGCACCGTGACGTCAAGCCGGCCAACGTGATGGTGGACGAGGCCGGCACGCCCAAGCTCCTCGACTTCGGCCTGGCCAAGCTGACCTGGTTCGAGCGCTCGGCCCACGATCCGGGCCTGCGCACCGGCGCGGCCCTGGGCTCCCAACCGGCGGCGAGAGTCATCACCGGCTCGCCGCTGCCCGGGCTGGCCACCACGCTCGACGCGCCCGCGGCGCGACCGGTGGCCGCGCCGACGTCACCGGCGGCAGCCTCGCGGTCGGCGACCCAGACCGGCCCGCTCACGCCGGCCTCCGCAGCCGCCGCGCGCGCGGCCACGTCGCCGGGGCCGGCCGCGCCACTCGGCTCGCCCCCCGTCCCGCACACGCCGCTCGACCACACCGCGACCGGCGCCATGCTCGGCACGCCGCGCTACCTCGCGCCCGAGGTCTGGCTGCATCAGCCGGCCACCGCGCGCAGCGACCTCTTCTCGTTCGGCGCGCTCCTCTACGAGCTCATCGCCGGCGCCCCGCCCTACCCGCACCTCAGCCGCGAGGCGCTCGAGGAGGCGGTGGTGAGCGGCGCGCCGCCCCGTCCCCTCGCCGAGCAGGCACCCGCGGTCCACGCGGACCTCGCCGCGCTGGTCGCCGACTGCCTGGCGCGCGACCCGGCCGCGCGACCCGAGTCCGCCGACGAGGTCGCCCACCGCCTCGAGCGCATCCTGTCCGGCGCGCCGGCCCTCCCCGACGGCAATCCCTACCCGGGTCTGGCCCCGTTCGACGCCGGGCGCAGGGCGGTCTTCTACGGGCGCGGCGCCGACATCAGCGCGGTGGTCGACCGCCTGCGCAGCGAGTCGCTCGCGGTCGTCGCCGGCGACTCCGGCATCGGCAAGTCGTCGCTGTGCCGGGCCGGCGTGATCCCGGCGGTCCTGGCCGGCGCCCTCGACGACGCCCGCACCTGGCGCCTGCGCGCCGCCACCCTCGGGCCAGACCCGGTCGGCACGCTGCGCGAGCTCCTCGGCCTGGCGGATCTCCCCGCCGATCCGACCGAGGCGGAGCTGCGCGGCGCGCTCGGCCTCGACGCCGGCAGCGGCCTGCTCCTCTTCCTCGATCAGTTCGAGGAGATCTCGACGCTGGCCAGCTCGGCCAGCGCCAGCGAGGCGGCCGCGCTGCTCGCCATCCTGGCCGGCGATGTCCCGGGGGTGAAGCTGCTCATCGCCGTGCGCGGCGACTTCCTGACCCGGGTCGCCTCCCTGCCCGAGCTCGGCCCGCTGGTCACGCGCAGCCTGCACCTGCTCCGCGTGCTCGGCCCGGCCGACGCGCGCCACGCGGTGGTCGATCCGGCCCGCGCCAAGGGCGTCCACTTCGAGAGCGACGCGATGATCGACCAGCTGACCCGCGCGATCGACAGCGACCCGGGCGCGCTGCCCCTGGTCCAGTTCGCCCTGGCCGAGCTGTGGCAGCGGCGCGACACCGACCGCGGCGTCCTCCGCCAGGCCGACCTCGACCAGATCGGCGGCGTGACCGGCGCGCTGGCCCGCCACGCCGACAGCGTGGTCGCCGCCCTCGGTCCAGCCGAGCGCGCCGCCGCCCGCCGCATGCTGCTCGCCCTGGTCACCGCCGAGGGCACCCGCGCCAGTCGCGAGCGCACCGAGCTGGCCGCCCCCGACGATCGCGTCGGGACCGCCGCGCTCGAGGCCCTGGTGCGCGGCCGCCTGGTGATCGCCCGCGACACCGCCGCCGGCGAGCCGCTCTACACCCTCGCCCACGAGTCGCTGCTCGACGCCTGGCGCACCCTGCGCGGCTGGCTCGACGACATCGCCGGCCAGCGCGGCCTGCGCACCCGCCTGGGCGCCGCCGCCGACGAGTGGAGCCGTCTCGCCCACCGCCCCGATCTCCTGTGGGGCCGCGCCCAGCTGGCCGAGACCACCGGCCTCGACGAGCTCACCGAGCGCGATCGACTCTTCCTGGACGCCAGCCGCCGCGCCGTCCGCCGCCGCCGCGCCGTGCGCGTCCTCCTCATCGCCGCCGTGCCGATCGCCGTCATCGCCACCGGGCTCGGCCTCCGCGCGCGCGATCAGGCGAACCGCGACGAGATCGTCGGCCACCACCTGTCGGCCGCGTCGGGGCAGGTCCGCTCGGCCAAGCAGTCGCGAACCATGGCGCTCACCCGCCGCGAGCAGGCGATGCTGCTCTTCGACCGGAACGAGACGGCGGAGGGCGAGACGACCTGGCGCGACACCGTCAGCGACTTCCTCGGCGCGCGCGGCGCCTTCCGGCGCGCCGCCGACGAGCTCGAGGCCGCTCTCCTGGTCGACGCCCGCCGCGCCGACGTCCGCGAGCAGATGGCGCGCGTCATCTACGACCAGGCGCTCCTCGCCGAGGAGCAAGGCGATCGAGCCACCACCGACGAGCTCATCCGCCGCCTCGAGACGTATGACGATGGCACGCTCCTGGCCGCCTGGCGCCAGCCGGCCACCCTTTCGATCGACGCGCCTGGCGCCGCCCGCATCGAGGTCCGGCCCTACGTCGATCGCGCGGGCCGGCTCGAGCTCGGCGACCCGGTCGCGAGCGGCGGCGGGCAAGCTCTCGAGGCAACGCTGCCGGCCGGCTCGTACCAGGTCGATCTCCACGGCCGGGATGGCCTCGTGGTCAACGCGCCGGTGCTGCTGGCGCGCGGCGAGTCCCTCCCGCTCCGCATCTCGCTTCCGCATGCCAGCCAGATCCCCGACGGCTTCGTCTACATCCCACCCGGCCGCTTCCTGACCGGAAGCCTCGGCGACGACACCTTCCGGCGCGATTTTCTGTACGCGGCGCCGATCCACGCCACCACCACCGGCCCGTACCTCATCGCTCGCCACGAGGTCACCTTCGCCGACTGGATGACCTACCTGCGTGCGCTGTCCCCGACCGAGCGCCAGCAACGCCGCCCGCGCGCGAGCTCGGCCTACCGCACGGTACCGCTTGGCCTCGAAGGGGACGGCCCGTTCGAGCTGGTCCTCGAGCGCGACAACCAGATCGACCGGTTCCGCGAGGGCGAGCCGATCCGCTACCCCAAGCGAAACGCCCACCGCGTCGTCCGCTGGGAGCACATGCCGGTGAGCGGCGTCACCTTCGACGATGCACTCGCCTACGCCGGATGGATGGCGGCGACCGGCCGCATTCCCGGTGCGCGACTCTGTACCGAACCAGAGTGGGAGCGAGCTGCGCGCGGCGCCGACGGTCGCAACCACCCCGCCGGCAGTCCGATCGCGCCCGATGACGCCAACATCGACGCCACCTATGGCCGCCTCCCGGGCAACTTCGGAGCGGACGAAGTCGGCTCTCACCCGCGCTCCGACAGCCCATTTGGAATCGCCGACATGCTCGGCAACGTGTGGGAGTGGGTCCTTGGCCCAGACGAGGTGACCGTCAAGGTTCGCGGCGGCAGCTGCTACCAGGGCACGAGCTCCGGGCTCTCCACCAATCGCGAGTTCGGCGAACGGACCATGCGCGCTCCCTGGAGCGGACTCCGCCTCTGTGCCGATGCGCCTCGGATTCCATGACGAGACCGGCCGTCTCGATTCACGCCGCCCCGGGCGGCAGAGGAAGAAACACATGATGCTCTCGACCCGCACCATCCTCGCCTCGCTCGTCGCATCTCTCGCCGCCGCGTGCTCTCTGGTCGACGAGGGGGCCGACCCACCGGAGCTGGCCGAGGATCCGATCGCCGTGGTCACCTGCACTCAGAACCTCACCGGCGACGGCTGCCAGCAGCAGGGCCGCCACATCCTGGGAGCCGGCCTCGACGACCTAGCGGGCCTGGACGCCGACCACCACTTCAGCGTGAGCGCGCTCTGGACCGACTCGTCGAATGCCACGCACACGGTGACGCTCAACGGGGGCGCCTCGCTCGACCCGGCCACTGCGCCCTCCGGCATCCTCCTGGCCGGCTCGGATGGACGCAACCTCCAGGTCACCCTGGTGAGCCAGGACGTCGAGGTGTCCACCTACTCCCTCCTCCTCGTGGATCCGATCACCCAGGAAGAGACCGACCCCTGTGACGGCGGGGTGGCAGTCCCGCTGATCGGCAGCTACACCCGAAAAGGCGTGCACGAAGACACGGCCGACCGGCTGACCTTCGCCTGCGATGACGGCGTCGACAAGAAGTGCATCGACTGGCTCTATGTTCCCGGCACCGACCCGAACAGCCTGCCGACGTGGAAGGTGCACCAGGCCTGCACGTTCATGGCGCGCGCCGACTACTGCAAGGTCGGCCACTCGTTCACCCGCGAGGAGACTCCGATCCAGATCTTCGATCTGCTCCCCGACAACCGGTTCCCGACCCCGCCGGAGGAGTTCGAGGGTGTCGACAGCTGGCCACCCCCGCCCGACCAGTTCTACATGGAGGCGGCCTGGACTGCCGACGGCACCCCGTTCTGCTTCACCAAGGCGCGCTGGCAGGCCTTCCCGAAGGGCGGACCCGAGGAGTGCGCCGGCACCCTGCCCGATCCGCGCGAGGATGCCACGCCCTACTGCGAGGACTACGACTGGAACGAAGATGGCCTGCACCCCGAGAACTCGCGGGGAATCGCCCTGCCACCGAAGGGCAGCCCCAGGCGTCCGCTGCTGGTGAACACTTCGCTCTACAACGACCTCGCCATGCATATCTGGCAGCGCGGAAACGACTACGTCTCCACGGTGCGGGGCTACGACGACAACGGCAGGGCCGGATCCCCCACCGCGCCGGAGCCTCCCTTCAGCGGGATCGGCTGGACCGAGATCGGCCTCGACGGGTTCCTCCTCCGCTCGTTGCCCGGCAGCGTGGAAGAAGAAGAGACCGCGAACGTGTTCATCTATCGCAAGAAGAGCGGCGCAGGGGCCGGCGATCGCGTGCTCGGCCCCGAGGAGACGCGACTGCCGTGGCCCTTCAATTCTGCCGACTATGCCAGCGAAGGGATCGAAGGCATGGTGTTCCGCGCCCATCGCGGCGGCACCGTGCCCCTGTACCTGTACTCGGACGGCACCCGCTTCCTCAGCACCACCGGCGATCCTCCGGTCACGATCCCGGCGTACACGAAGTACTGGAACGATCCGATCGGCTGGGTCGCCAAGCCGATCAAGTGATGCGACTCGCGCGCTCGAGCACGGACGCGATCCCGCCAGCCGATCAGGCCGACGTGAGCTCGAGCGCGCGGCGCAGGATCGCGACCAGCTGGACTTGATCGTCGGTCGATAGAGCCAGCATCCAGGGGGCGGGTTGCGCGAGGCGCTCGGTCAGGCGCCGGCGCAGCGCCGCCCCTCTTCGCGTCATCGAGACGGTCTTGCTGCGGCGATCCTCGCTGTGCATGCGCCGCTCGACCAGGGCGCGCGCCTCGAGCTTGTCGACCACGCCGGTGATGTTCGACGGGCCGCAGCCGAGCTCCTGGGCCACGTCGCTCATGGTGCAGGGCCGGCGCGGATCGATGCAGAGCAGCGTGCGGGCCTGGATCGGGGTCAGGCCGAGCTCGACGACCTGCTCGTTGAAGCTCGTCTTGTGGCGCATGAGGAGCTCGAAGAACGCCTGCGACAGCTCCTCAGCCGGGGGCGAAGAGATCCCCTGCTGTTGCGGCCGACGAGCGGCGCGCGGGCCGGAGGACATGTCCGAAAACTACCAGATCGGACCTTTCACAAAGTGAACTAGTTTGTTTGACAGTCTGAAGGACCGTTTGCATATATGTCGTCACCGTCGGCACTGAACCAGTCCCGCAGACACCGTCTGACGTATTGAATTCAGCAGGGGACTGGCCAGCCAATCCGGGCCATCACTGAATGGGCTCCGCCGGCGATCCTGCTAGAGATTGCCACCCGGGGGGGTGGGGATCCCCCTTGCCGTCGTTCGCCACGTCATTACTGCCTCACGCGTGATGCGATGGCCCTTCTTCGGTGTTCGAGCTGATGTCACGCATTCACGACGTGAGGATACTGATCATGGACTCCGCTCCCGCCATCACCGCAGTCCGACCGCCGGCCCGAGGTGGGCTCCGTCCCCCACTCGCCGCGGCTGTCTCGACCGGCGCGCCCAGCTGGCCGCCGCGGGTCGCGGTGATCCTGGCCGCGGGCCAGGCGAGCCGGCCGGCCGGGTCTGACCGACCGATCCCCAGGGCCCTGGTCCAGGTCGCAGGGCTCGGGTTGCTGGAGCGCTCGCTCCTGACCCTTCGCGCCGCCGGAATCGAGCAATTCCGCGTCGTGGTGGGTGCCGATGGTCCGCGTATCGCAAGGGAGATCCGGCAGTTGCCTTCGCTCGCGGGCATGGCCATCGAGCTGGTCGACTGCCCCGACGCCGATGCCGGCAACGGGGTGTCGCTCGCGGCCGGGGCCAGCGACGTGGACGACGGCTTCGTCGCCGTCATGGCCGATCACGTCATGGACACCGCGTTTGTGCGCGATTTCCTTGAGCGCGCCTCCGCCCGGTCGGATGCGCCGCAGGTGGCGGCCGACGCGCCCGAGAAGATCTTCGACCTCGACGACGCGACCAAGATCTTCGCCGTGGACGGCAGGGTCCACGCGATCGGCAAGGAGCTGCTCTCGTACGAGAGCGTGGACGCCGGGCTGTTCTACTTCCCGGCCGGGTCCGGCCGGCGGGTCGGCGAGCTCATCGCCGCCGGCGCGCGCTCGGTGTCCGACGTGGTCACCCGCATGGCGTCCGAGCGCCCCTTCCTCGCGGTCCGTGTCGACGAGGGCCTGTGGCAGGACGTCGATACCCCGGCGATGGCGCGCGAGGCGGAGCGCCGCCTGCTCCGGTCGCTGGCCAAGCCGAGCGACGGCTTCATCAGCCGCCACGTCAACCGGCCGATGTCGATCTGGACCAGCCGTTACCTGGCTCGCTGGGGCGTGCGGCCCAACACCATCACCACGATCGTCTTCTTCATCAGCCTGGTCGGCGCTTTCCTGGCCGCCACCGCCGAGCCGGCCCTGCTCGCGGTCGGCGGGATCCTCTTCCAGATCGCGTCGGTGCTGGATGGCTGCGACGGCGAGGTCTCGCGCCTCAAGTTCCAGGGGTCGCGCTGGGGCGCCTGGTACGACACGCTGTCGGACAACGTCCGCTACATGGTGTTCTACACGGCGCTCGGGCTGGCCGCGTTCAAGCTGTCCGGCGCCGAGGTCTACCTGTGGGCGCTGGTCCCGTTCCTCGCGCTCAGCACGTTCGCCGTCGTCACCATGGCGCGCTACGTGCTCCGCACGCAGGCCCACCTGACCAACCTGGCGGTCACCAAGAAGGTGCTCGGCGCCACCCGCAAGCACTGGTGGGAGCGGCTGATCCTGCCGCTGTCCGGGCTCATCAAGCAGGACGTGCAGGCGATCGTCGCCATGGGCTTCTGTCTGATCGGGATGCCCGGGCCGTTCTTCTGGGTGACGCTGGCCGGCGCGGTCGCGATGACCGTGTCGGTCGTGCGCGGGCTGGGCGGCGAGGGCAAGTCCGGCGCGCGGGCGCAGGTGTTCCTGTTCTACAGCGCCGGTCTCCTGCTCCTGGCCTGGCTGGTCAGCCGCATGCCGATCGGCGCGATCCAGGAGTCGTTCCGCCACGCCGGCGCGGGGGTGGTGTTCGTGCTCGCCGCGGCGCCGCTGTGGTACGCGGCCAACGCGATCGGCGTCGGGCTGCTGCTCGACGGCCGGGTCCGCTTCCGCCACCTCTTCTACAACCAGGTCCTCGGCGAGACGATGAACACGATCGTGCCGCTGGCGGGGCTGGGCGGGGACATCTTCCGCATCCGCCACCTCGGCCAGCTGGTCGGCGCGACGTCGGCCACCCGCGCGATCGTGCAGGACCGCCTGGTCCACGCGCTGTCGGGGCCGCTGTTCGCCGGCGCGGCGATCGCGCTCACCATCTGGATGGTCCCGCTCGAGCCGGCGGTGGTGGCAGGGCTGGCGGTCACCGCGGGGCTGCTGATCGCGGGCGGGCTCGCCCTGCTCGGCCTGGTCCTGACCCCGTACCCGACCCGATGGAGCACGGCGCTGGTGCGCCGCGTGCTCCGCTCGAGCGCGGCCGGGCCGATCGAGGCGCTCAATCGCCGGCGGCTGCTCGCCGTGCTCGGCGTCAAGATGGCCGGGCGGGTGCTCAACCTGGTCGAGACCGCGATCATCCTCCGCCTGCTCGACCTGTCGGTCACCCCGGAGCTGGTCATCGCGATCGCCGGCCTCCTGTCGGCCAGCGCGGTGGTGTTCTTCATGGTGCCGCAGGGTCTGGGTGTGAACGAGGCCAGCATCACCGGAGCGTTCACCATGGTCGGGCTGGCGGCGTCGTACGGGCTCGCGTTCGGGCTCATCCGCCGCGCGCGGGTGGTGACCTGGGCGGCGCTCGGGCTCCTCATCCAGGCCTCCGTGTGGGGCTGGAAGCGAGTGCGAGCCTCGACCACCGGGTCGAGCGCGGCGGTGGCCGAGGGATCCTGAGCGGGGCGAACGCGCCCCGCATGGTCGACTTGCCGTCATGCCGGTGCTATGGCCAGCGGATGGCCCGCGCCGCCGCGATCGCCGCAGCCCTCGTCCCCCTCGTCCTGATCGCGCGTGGTGACGCAGCCGCTCAGACGCGCGGCGCGGCGAAGCGGTTGACCCTGGCCGAGCTGACCCGGCGCGCGGTCGGCGGTCCGCGCGCCGACGCGGCGCGATTCGTCACCCGCCAGGCCGAGGCGCAGGTCGCCGAGGCGACCGGCGCGCGCTTCCCGCGGCTGGACGTGCGCGCGCTGGCCGCGCCCAGCCCCAGCATCGACTGCGACGACCCGGCCTGCACCACCACGTCGCCCCAGGACGCCACCCTCGCGCTCGACGGGCTGTACGGCGGGGTGGAGCTCACCCTGGCCCAGCCGCTCTACACCTTCGGCAAGCTCTCGGCCGCGCGGGATGGCGCGCGCAGCGCGGCAGCGGCGGCGCGCAGCGGCGAGGCCAGCGTGGCCGGCGACATCCAGGTCGACGCGGCGCGCGCCTACTACGGGCTCAAGCTGGCCCGCGAGCTGCGCTTCGAGCTGGAGGACGGGCTGGCCGACATCGAGAAGGCCAGGAAGCAGCTGGCCGAGCAGCTCGACAAGGGCGGCGAGTCGGCGACGGTGCAGGACCGGCTCCGGCTCGACACCGTGCTGGCCGAGGCCCGGTCGCGGCTGGCCGAGGCGCGCGAGGCGGAGGACACCGCGCTGGCCGCGGTTCGCGTGCTGGCACGCGATCCTTCGATCGACATCGACGACGCCGCGCTCGAGCCGGTCGATGCCGAGCTGGGCGCCTCCGAGGCCTACGGCGAGCGCGCGGTCGGGACGCGGCCGGAGCTGATCGCGCTGCGCCACCTGCGCTCGGGCGCGCAGTCGCTGGCCGATCTCGAGTGGTCGCGGTTCTTCCCCGACCTGCTCCTGGTCGGCACGTTCAACCTGGCCCGCGCGCAGGGGGTGGATGACCCGCCATCGGCGTTCGCGCGCGATCCGTTCAACACCACCAGCTTCGGCGTGGCCGCGGCGCTGCGCTGGACGTTCGAGCCGATGAGCCAGCGCGGGCGGCTCCTGCGCGCGCGGGCCAAGCGCGACGAGGTGGCGGCCCAGGTGAGCGCGGCGAGCGAGGCGGTGCGGGTCGACGTGGCGCGGGCGCACGCGCAGGCGCGCAGCGCGCGGGCCCGGCTCGAGGCGGCCCGCGATGGCGAGAAGAGCGCGCGAGGGTGGGTCGCGTCGGTCGTGCAGGCCGAGGCGATCGGCGCGGTCGAGGCCAAGGACCTGGCCGACGCGTACCTCGCGTACTTCACGCTGCGCGCGCGCTACCTGCAGGGGGTTCACGACTGGAACGTGGCTCTGGTCCGGCTCGGGCGCGCGGTCGGCCGGGGCGCGGTCGTGAAGCCGCGCGCAAGGCCGGCTGAAGCGCGGCCAGACAGGCCGCAATCGACGAAGGCCCGCTGACGGGTTAGGTGATCCTCATGACGATCCTCTCGCGCACGACGCGCTTTCTCCTGCTCGCGGTGGTCCTGGTCGGCCTCGGGCCGGCCGCGGCCCGGGCCCAGGCTCCCGCCGGCGAAGGCACTCGCACGGTGCGCGGCGCCAACGACTCGGTGAAGGAGCTGCTCCACCAGAAGGCCGAGCCGGGCAGCGCGGCCGAGAAGAAGCTCGCGTCGCAGGTGACCCGCAGCGTGCGCGACTTCCTGGACATCGAGACGCTCGGCAAGCGGGCGATGCGCGATCACTGGGAGAAGCTCACCGCGGCCCAGCGCCGCGACTTCACCGAGCTCCTGCGCGGGCTGGTCGAGGCCAACTACATCAAGGCGCTGCGGGCCAACGTCGAGTACGAGGTGAAGTACCTGGGCGAGACCCCGCAGGGGGATCAGCTCCTGGTCAAGACCGAGGTGGTGGCCAAGCGGCACGGGCGACCCCGCTCGATCGCGATCGACTACCTGCTCGCGCGCGAGGGCAAGTCGTGGCGCGCCTTTGACGTGGTGACCGACGAGGTCGGGCTGGTCGACAACTACCGGGCGCAGTTCAACAAGATCATCGCGCGCGATGGCTTCGCCGGCCTGCTCGATCGCATGCGCAAGAAGCGCGCGAAGATGTGACGGAGCCTGCCGACAGAGAGGCGCCCGGCGCGGCGCCGGGTGGCGGGGCACGCCTGGTCGGGTGGATCCTGGCCCGGCGGCGCGCGGTGCTGGTGGCGTCGCTGGTGGTGGCGGTGGCCGGCGCGGTGGCGGCGTCGCGCCTGCCGATCAAGGCCGACTTCTCGGCCCTGTTGCCGCCGTCGACGCCGTCGGTGCGCCAGCTCGAGGCGATCCAGCAGCGGGTGCGCGCGTTCGGCACCGCGTTCGTCCTGGTCGAATCGGACGACCCGCGGGTCCGGGCGCAGGCCAGCGAGGAGATCCGCCAGCAGATCGAGAAGCTCGATGACGCGCTGGTGACGCGGGTGAACAGCGACGACGGGCCGCTCCGGCGCTTCGTGTGGCGCCACCGTCACCTGTTCGCCAAGCAGGAGGATCTCGAGCGGGCGCGCGCGGCGCTCGAGGACCGGATCAAGCGGGAGAAGCTGCACGCCAACCCGCTCTACATCGATCTCGATGACGACGAGGAGGCC
>DATHKR010000217.1:0-4254 GCA_035489015.1 Kofleriaceae bacterium
GCCGGCGCCGGCGGCCGCCGCCGCGTAGAGCCGCCGGGGCTGGACCCGCGCCTGCTGCACGGCGGCAGCGAGCGACGCGTGAAACAGGAGCGCGATCGACCAGGCCAGCGCCAGCTTCAGCGAAGGCTCGCGCGGAGCCACACCGGCGACGACCGCGGCGACCAGCGCGGCGCCGATCAGCGCGGCCAGCGGGGTCAGGCGAAGAGTGGGCGGGCGAGAGGCGGGGCGCAGGGGGCGGAGCGGCGTGAGGGACGCGGCGGGCGCAGCGTGGTGGGTCGGGGGAATGGGGGCGGCGTGGCCGGCGGCGTGGCCGGCGGCGCGCGCTGCAGGCGGCACCCACGCGGCGGTGCCCACGGCGGTCGATGGCGCCGGTCGGGGGGGCTCGGTCGCGGGCCGGGGAGGCTTGCGAGGATCGGCGCTCGCGGCGGCGGCCGGGGCGGCCGGAACGGTCGGAACGGTCGGAACGGTCGGAACGGCCGGAACGGTCGGAACGGTCGGAACGGTCGGAACGGTCGAGCGATCGAGGTCGGTGAGGCCGGCGGTCACGGGGCCGCCGGTTGCCGCGTCGGCGGTCGCCGCGTCGGAGGTCGCATCGGAGGTCGTATCCGGGTGCGAGGGCTCGTCCGCCGGGAAGCGCGCGGTGACTCGCTCCGCGGCGGGCGATCGATCGTCGGCCGGCGACGGCGCGCCGGAGGGGACGTTCGACCCGACCGGACGACCCGCTCGCGCGCGAGCCGGGAGCACCCAGGCGGCGCCGCCCACGGCGGTCGACTTGATCGCGCTCGCGGCCGGCGGTCCAGACGCGCCCTGGCCCGAGGCAGTACCGGCATCGACCGCGCGGGCATCGCGGCCATCCGCGTCGCGGCCACCCCCGTCGCCGGTGCGGCCCGGGTCATCGCTGGCGCCGTCGAATCCATCGCCGAGCTCGCGTGTCGCCTGGATCGAGCGGTCGCCTGCCACCCGCGCGTCGGCGCGATCGCCGCGGCCCACGTGGGTCGTGCGAGCGGCGGCGTCCCGGATCGCGTCACCGGCGGCGGCGGTCGGCCCGCGCGCGCCGTGGCTCGAGTCAATCGATCGATTCGCGTCGTCCTCGCGTCCTCGGGTCTCGCCGCGGATCGGTGACGGGCCGGGCGCGCCGCGGCTGGTCCCGGTCAGGGCGGCGTCCCTTGCAAAGGCGGCGCGGAGTCGATCGCCGAGGAGCGGGAGGACGACCGGACCCGCTCCGAGGAGGAAGGACAGGGCGGCGGCGCCGAGGGCCCGGTCGCCGCTGAACGCGGCGCGATCGGGGCCCAGGGCGAAGAGGCCGAGGACGAGCGCGGCGCACCACGCTCCGCTGGCCAGGAGGAGGCGACGGCGAGACGACACGCCCGGCGCGGCTCGCGAGGCGCACGTCGCGGCCAGCGCGGCGGCGACCAGCACGACCAGGACCTGGTTCTGCACCACTCGCCATCCGGCCGCCTCGTAGTCGCGCAGCATGTCGATGCGGTGGGCCCAGAGCAGCCGCCAGGTGGCGAGGCCGGCCAGCATCAGGCCGACCCAGGCGGCCGCGAGGGCATCGGCGAGTCGCGCGCGGGTCAGGCGGCTGCGGCGGGCGGCGGCGAGCCAGAGGAGCCAGCCCAGCGCCGGAAGCGCGAGCATGGCCCCGGCCCACAGGGCGCGCGTGGCCAGCCCGATGGTGTCGGGCAGGAGGCGCCGCACCTCGAACGCGAAGGGCGGCGAGAACGGCAGGACGCAGACCGCGTCGGCGCTGCCGGCATCGCCGCGATCGCGCGCGCCGGGAGGTGCTCCATCCGGGGGTGCGGCTGCTCGAGAGAGACCCTGCGGCGGAGCGGCCGGGGCCGCGCCCATCGACGCGCGCCAGCTGCTGCACGGGGCGAACGGATCGGCGGGCGGGATGATGAGGCGCGTGGCTCCGGCGGGCGCCGGCACCTCCCACAGCTCGACGCCCGGAGCGGACTCGACCGAGGAGCCGACTTGGAGCAGCGAGCGCGGGCCGATCTCGATGTGGTGCGGCTCGAAGCGGTTGCCGCGGCGGACCAGCGGCACGGCTCGCACCACCGCGAGCGGCCCCACAGCGGCCGCCGGGCGCGAGAAGGCCAGGGCGGCGACCGGACGCGCGCCGCCGCAGACCACCGCGAGGAGCACGCCCGGGCCGGAGAGGACGACGTCGCCGGCGGCCAGATCGGTGACCCGCACCGGCGCTGGCCCGATCGGATCCACCGGCGTGGCGGGAACCGCCGGCGCGCGACACGCTCGCGCCACGATCTCGGCGCGGCGGCCGACCTCGCGGATCTCGAGGAGTGAGTCCGGCAGCGCCGCCGCGACCACGCGGGTGGCGGTCGGCTCCGGTCGGTCGACCGCGCTCGCGGCCAGGCCGTGCTCGCCGCGCGCGCCGACGCGGAGCAGGTTCCAGCCCCGCTGCGCCTCGACCAGCGCGCCACCGGTGCCGACCGGGAGGCGGAGCTGCGCCTCGGGGCCGTAGCCGACCGCGATGCCGCCCGGGTTGGCCGCCTCGGCCGGAAGCGCGACCTGCACGTAGTGGAGGAACAGGCGAGCCCGGGACGGCGAGCGCGCCGAGAGGTCGTCGCCGTCCCCGCCCGCCTCGATCGCGCGGCGGCCGCTCCACGCCGGCACCACCGCGAGCGCGACCGCACCGGCGGCGGCGACGACCGCGAGCCCGGCGGCCGCCGCGGCCGCGGTCCAGCGCGGGATCGGTCCGTCGGCGGCTCGCGCGGCGGCGCGCGTGCGGCGCGCCACCACCAGCCAGGCCAGGGCGAAGAGGACCCAGACGATGGCGGCGACCTGCGCCACGATCACTCCCTGGAGCCCATCCGTTCGGACGGCCGGGCAGCCACTGCCTCCACCGCCGCGGGCGGGTGGAGCAACGAGGCGATGAACCGAAAGAACGCCCGCCGCGCCTCTCCCTCGAGCCCGATCATCGGATCCGACCAGGTCAGCGCCACGTCTCCGTCGATCGCCGGTCCATCGGTCTCCTCGCCGCCGCCGCGCGACTCCCCGGCGAGAGGCTCGATCTGGTCCGGGCGCGGCATGGCAGCCCGCTGCCCGGCGTCGCCGGAGAGCATCGACCGGGCTCCGACCGACCACGGCAGCGGATCCTCGCCGTCGCCGTCGGTGGGATACGCGGTGGAGACCCGAGCCCACCGCGCCTCATCGATGCCGCCGCCTCCGGCCGCCACGGCGGCGCCATCGCCGGAAAGCAGCGTGGCGGGGCGAGCCCAGCGAGCCGCGTCGGGACCATCGCCTCGAGCAGGGAGAGCCGCCCCGTCACCGCACAGCGGCGCAGCGGTGGAAGCACCGCGGTCGGCGGACATCGGTGCGGCGCCGTGAGCCAGCCGATCGGCAGCGGTACTGTCGCCGCGACCGGCGAGCTCCGCAAGGTCGCCCGACAGCGGCACGGTGGTGCGAGCCCAGGGCGCGTCATCGACCTCGCCGCCGGCCGCGGCGTCGGCGTCGGCGCTGTCACCGGAGAGCGGCGCGGCGGGGTGGGCCAGCCGGGCTCCATCGGCACCGGCGCCTCGACCACCGAGGGTCGCGCCATCGCTCGAGCGCGGCGGGCCGGAGCGCGGCGGGACAACCGTGCCCCACCGAGCCGTGTCGGAGCCGCTGACGCTACGAGTCGTGTCGGCGCGGGCGCCGCTCGCGGGCGAGGCGGCATGACCTCGCCGCGCCGCGTCCGACCCTTCCGCGCGAGCGGGAGACACCGCGCGGTCGCCGGCAGGTGTCGACACGGGAGAGCCCCATCGCGCGGTATCGGAGCCGTCGACGCGACGAGGCGGGTCGGCCGGATGGGCCGGGTCGGCCGCTCCACCGGAGGTCTGCGCGGTCGGGGCCCGGGCCGCGCCGGAGCCTTCTGCCATCCGGTCAGGCCCGCGATCGACGGGTGGCGTCGCGGACGGGGTCGATGTGGCGGGAGGCGGTGCGGCATCGGAGACGTCGACGCGACCGGCGGAGTCCGCGCTCTCGTCGGACGGGGCCGCGGTGGCCCAGATCCATCGGGCGGCATCGCCACCGGCGTGCCGGCGATCGACGGCCGCGTCGACGACGGCGTCGTCGCCGTGCGGCATCGAGTGGGCGCCGTGGCCGTGCGGCGTGGAGTGGGCGCCGTGGCCGTGCGGCGTGGAGTGGGCGCCGTGGCCGGGCCGCATCGAGTCGGCACCGTCGCCGGGCTGCATCGAGTTGGCACCGTCGCCGGGCTGCGTCGAGTCGGCGCCGTGGCCTGGCCGCGTCGAGTTG
>DATHKR010000218.1:0-4376 GCA_035489015.1 Kofleriaceae bacterium
TGCGCGCCACCCTCAGCGGGCGGCGCGGCGGCTGAACTGAGGGGCCCGGATGATGGCCAGCACCATGCTCTTCAGGGTCGATCCGGACTCCTCGACGTCGCCGCGGATCGCGTCCTGGTTGCAGCCGTCGAGGCCGTAGGAGTAGTAGGACAGGTAGCGGACCAGGCACTCCTCGACGGCGGTGCTGTCGGCCAGGTAGCTGGTGAGGCTGTCGACACCGTCGAGGGCGATGTCTCCCTCGGGCATGCCGCGGAGGACGCCGGTCGCGTCGATCGGGACGCCGCCCTCCTGGTCGCGCGGTCGGGCGAAGCCGTCGAAGTGCTCGAAGGCGAAGCCGACCGGATCCATGCGGTCGTGGCAGCCGCGGCAGACCGGGTCGACCGCGTGCTGCTCGTAGCGCTGGCGAGTGGTGACGGCGCCCATCGGATCGCCCAGGGTCGGGTTGACGTTGGGCGGCGGCGGCGGGATGTCCTCGCACAGGAAGCGCTCGCGGACCAGCTTGCCGCGCTGGACCGGCGACGAGGAATCGGCCAGGGCGTGGCGGGTGAGCACGCTGCCGTGGCCGAGGATGCCGAACGGGCGGGTGCCCGGCGGGATGTCGATCCGCTGGGGCTGGTCGCCGCCGACGCCGGGCAGGCCGTAGTACGAGGCCAGGGTCTGGTTGACGAACGTGTACGGCGCGGTCAGGAGGTCCTTCACCCCGCCGCCGGAGCGGACCAGGTCGACGAACAGCGCGTCGGTCTCGGCCAGCATCGCCCGGCGCACATCGTCGGTGAGCTGGTTGGTCGGGTCGACCTTGGCGCGGCTCTCGAGATCGTCGGTCTCGAGCCAGCCGCGCGCGAACTGGCCCAGCGTCTCGGCCGCCTCGGGCGTGCCGAGCAGCCGCTCGGCCTCGCGCTCGAGGTCCTCGACGGTGCCGAGCCGGCCGTCGGCCGCCGCGGACAGGAGCGCGTCGTCGGGCGGGCGATCGGTCAGCATGAACGAGAGGTTCGAGGCCAGCTCGTACGGGGTGAGCCGGTTCTGGCCCGGCTGGTCCGGGTCCGGCTCGCCGATCTCGCGCCGGTAGAGGAACATCGGCGACTGCAGCATCGCCGCGATGACCACCTCGGCCCCGTCGGCGAAGCTGGTCTCGGCGTCGAGCATCGCCGCGTACGCCTCGATCGACGCGTCGGACAGCGGCTGGCGCTGGACCCGGCGGCCGAGGTCGGCGACGAACTGGCGCCGGCAATCGGCCTGGGCGGTGTCGCAGGTGACCAGCTGGCCCAGCTTCTGGGTCACCGCCCAGTCGGCGACCAGCTCGGCGTAGGTCATGAGCTGCTGGGCGTCGAGATCGCGGATGACCGCCTCGGTGGCGTCGACCCGGAAGCCGTTCACCACCGGGTCGACCAGCACGGCTCCCTCGGGCACGGTCGGGTCCTGGAAGATCGCCTCGAGCGAGTGGCGCAGCTGGGCCGAGGTCAGCCGGCGGAGCATCGGCGGGCCGAGGTCGGTGCAGTCGCTGGGCGTGAGCCCGCCGCCGTCGTCGCCGCCGCCCTCGTCGTCGCCCTCGTTGCCGGGCCCGTTCAGCTGGCCGACGCAGGAGATCTGGAGGAGCAGCGCCGCGCCGGCGATCGCGCGCAGCCGGCCGGGGATCGCGTTGGTGGTCATGGCCATGGCTCCCTTCACGCGATGAGCGCCTCGAGCGGGGTCCGCGGCGCGTTCGGGTCGCCGAACCCGTCGTAGCTGGTCACGCCCATGGCGTGGCAGCAGGTGACGAGCGCGCGCTGGTGCGCGTCGTTGCCGCCGTCGATGTAGCGCCCCTCCGGCGAGGTCCTGAGGTAGCCGCCGGCGCCGCCGGAGAACACGAAGCGCATGTCGCCGTTGTGGATGACCGCGTCGCCCATGTCGCGCGCCCACACCATGAGCGTGTGGTCGAACAGCGAGCCGTCGCCGTCGGGCGACGGGGTGGCCTTGAGCTTGTCGGCGGTGGCCACGAAGCGCTCGCACAGCCAGCGCTCCAGGTTGACCAGGCGGGTGCGCGGGTTGTCGCCGTGCAGGAAGCTGTTGTGCCAGTCGCCGGCCTCGCCGATCTCCGGGATCGAGACCTGGGTGCTCTGGTTGTTGCCGAACTCGACCGCCGCGACCCGGGTGATGTCGCAGGCGAACGCGGTCACCGCCAGGTCGAGGTGGAGCTCGCTGTCGAGCAGCGGCTGGCCGCCGCCGGCCGGCGCGCCGGCCGGGCTGCATGCGCCCGGGTCGCTGCCGCTGCCGGACAGGCGCTCCTCGAGCTGGCGGATCGAGTCGGTGTGGAGCTCCAGCTTGCGCCGCTCCTCGGCGCCGAGCGCGCCGGCCAGCTGGTCGAGCTCGCCCTTGACCAGGTCGAGCGCGCTGCGCCGGCGGCGGATCACCTCGGGCGGCAGCTGCCCGCCCGGCCCGGCCCCGGCGAAGATCGTCTCGTACGCGCTCTGCGGCGAGAACAGCGGGCTGAGCCGCTGGCCCTCGCGCCAGAACGTGGACTGCTGCTCGGTCGACACCCCGCCGAGCACGAGGCTCGGGATCGTCGTGGTGACGCCGGCGGCGCGCAACCCGTCGGCGATGAACTGATCGACCGAGATGTGGTTGAAGCCGGAGTAGCCGATGCCGCTCAGCCCGCCGGGCGCGCCGTGGTTGTCGGCGGTGCCGAAGCTCGACAGGTGCTCGACCAGGGTCAGGTTGGCGGCGAGCGGGGCGAGCGCCTCGGTCATCGGGCTGAACGCGATCCGCGACTCGGTCGAGCCAGCCGGTGTCCAGGCCGCCGTGTCGGTGCCGTTGGTGAAGAAGATGAGCAGGTACTTTGCCCGCGGCGGCGAGGACTGGGCCGGGGCTCGCCGGAGCAGGGAGAAGAACGGGGCCGCGATGGCGGCGGCGCCCAGTCCCCGGGCGAAGTCTCTGCGGTTCATCATCGGCATGCGTCGGCTCCGGATCGCGAGTTGGTGATCCACTGGAGTCCGACGCGGCGCGTACCGGGTCACGGCCGGGCTCGAATCGCCAGCCAGACCCCGACGGTGGGTGGGGGTGCGCTTCCCAGGCCCGCGCGCGGCCAGTGCAATGCTGGTCGGTTGCGCGCTCCGCCCGGTCAGCGGCGAAGGCGGCGCAGCGCGTCGAGCAGCTCCGCCACGCCCGGGTGATCCGGGATGCCGGCCCGCCGGATCGCGAAGACCGTGTTCCACAGCGGCGGGCGCCCCCACCTGACCGCGCGGACCTTGCCACGCGCGGCGCGGGTGCAGAAGCCGGGCAGGATCGCGACCCCGCGCCCCGCGGCGACCGCACCGACCACCTCCTCCACCTCCTCGAAGTGGCTGACGCTCGACCAGCGAGGAGCGCGGCGGCCGAAGTGGTGGCCGAACCAGCGCCCGATCACATACTCGCCGTCGTCATAGGTCACCAGCGGCACGTCCTCGAACGCGGCCGCGCTGCCGAGCCGTCGGGCCCAGGTAGGGTTGGCTACCAGATCGAACGTCTCCTCGAACACCGCCTCGCTGGCCAGCCGAGCGTCGACCGGCGCCCGATACACGAACCCAGCATCGACCTGGCCGTCCAGCACCCGTCGCACGACCTCGTCGAGCGCAGGGAAGCGAAGCGTGATCGCCCGCCGCGCAAACCGCGGCCGGAGCAGGATCGGGAACAGAATATAGCGGCCGAACGCGGACACCGACGAAAGCTCGAGCGAAGCCCGCTGGTCGACACCCCCCTCGCGAAGCACCGCCACGTCGCGAGCAAAGCCGCAAGCCAGCCGATAGAGCTGGTCCGCCACCGGAGTCGGCACCACCTTGGCAGCGCGGCGGACGAACAGCGCCTGCCCCATCACCTCCTCGAGCCGCCGGATCTGATAGCTCACCGTCGGCTGCGACCGATGCAGCTCGGCAGCGGCCCGGGTCACGTTGCGAGTCTCGTACACCCGGGCAAACGCGGCGAGGAAAGGAAGGTCCATCGAAAAAATCTATCGGATGGCGAGCCTTCCATCCAGGGGGCGTCCCACCGACGCGTCTGGCCGCGCCTGTCGGTCGTCTGCCTGTCCCTGGACGGGGCAGGTGCTGGGTAAGGAGCCCACCCAGGGAGCACGAGATTACGTGGCCGACCAGACGGCGAGCTCGTACCCGTCAGCGTCCTTGAAGTGGAAGCGCCGCCCGCCAGGGAACGGAAAGATCGGCCTGACGATCTTTCCGCCCGCGGCCTCGACGCGGCGCTGCATCGCCTCGAGATCGGCGGCGTAAAGGATCACCAGCAGGCCACCCGGATTCGGCGGCTCGTGGGTCGTGAAACCCCCATCGAGCCGACCGTCCGAAAAGGCGCAATAGTCCGGGCCGTAGTCGGTGAACTTCCACCCGAACGCGCCGCCATAGAAAGCCTTGGCGCGC
>DATHKR010000219.1:0-14164 GCA_035489015.1 Kofleriaceae bacterium
CGCGAGCTGGACACACCGAGAGGACCGCTCCGGCCGCCTGCGCTGGCCGCGACTGGCAGCGGGTGTGCAAGAGCGGATGTCATGGCCGACAAGAAGCGCCCCATCGAAGAGCCCAGGCCGCCGTTCCCCGAGCAGCACCTCGAGCGACCGGGCCTCGAGTCGAAGCTGCGCCCACGCCCGCGCTACCGCGCCCCGGCCTATCGCGCGGCCGAAAAACTGGCCGGTCAGGTCGCGCTCATCACCGGCGGCGACTCGGGCATCGGGCGCGCGGTCGCGGTGCTGTTCGCGCGCGAGGGCGCCGACGTCGCCATCGTCCACCTCCCCGGCGAGGAGAGCGACGCCGACACCACTGCGAAGGCGGTGAAGGAGGCGGGGCGCCGCGCGCTGCTCCTGCCCGGCGACGTCACCAGCCCGAGCTTCTGCCGCCAGGCGGTCGAGCGCACCGTCGGCGAGCTCGGCCGCCTCGACGTCCTGGTCAACAACGCCGCCTACCAGGCCCACGTCGACGACATCGACGATCTGTCCGAGGAGCAGTGGGAGCGCACGTTCCGGACCAACATCCACGGCTACTTCTACATGGTGAAGGCGGCCCTGCCCCACCTCGAGCCGGGGAGCGCGATCATCCAGACCGGATCGGTGACCGGGCTGGAGGGCTCGAAGCGGCTCCTCGACTACTCGTCGACCAAGGGGGCGATTCACGCGTTCACCAAGGCGCTCGCCCAGCACCTCATCGAGCGCGGCATCCGCGTGAACTGCGTCGCGCCGGGCCCGGTGTGGACGCCGCTCAACCCGGCCGATCGCCCGGCCGAGGAGGTCGCGCACTTCGGCGAGGACACGCCGATGAAGCGGCCGGCCCAGCCGGAGGAGATCGCGCCGGCGTACGTCTACTTCGCGTCGGCGGCCGACTCGAGCTACGTGACCGGCGAGGTCCTGTCGCTGCTCGGCGGCGCGACCACGGCGGGCTGACGCCGCGCCGACCGACGCGATCGCCAGGAGCCGGTTGCTCGATCAGCGATGGGCGGCGCGGTTCGGCGCGGTCGGCTTGCGCGCGGTCGGCGACCTGCGCGCGGTCGGCTTGCGCGCGGTCGGCTTGCGCGCGGTCGACGGCTTGTCCGCGGCGGGGCCGACCGAACGGCGCGCCGACGCCCCGATCGACTGGCGCAGCTCGTCGAAGCCGTCCCACGGGTCGCTCTTCAGCGCGGACAGTCGCGCCGGCATGCTCAGCACCGTGAAGTCGCCCGGCCGCACGCCGGCCGCCAGCTCGTCCCAGGTGATCGGCGCCGCCACCGTGGCGCCTGCCCGCACCCGGGTCGAGTACGGCGCCACCGCGGTCGCGCCGCGCCCGTTGCGCAGGTAGTCGACGAAGATCTTGCCGCGGCGCTGTGCCTTCGACATGTTCGCCACGAACCGCTTCGGCTGGTCGCGCACCATCGCGACCGCCACGCCCTGGGTGAACGACTTCAGCTCGTCCCATCCGATCCGGCGGGCGAACGGGGCCACCACGTGCAGCCCCTTGCCGCCGGTGGTCTTGACGAAGCTGGTCAGGCCGAGGTCGGCCAGTCGCTCGCGCAGCTCCACCGCCGCGTCGCGCACCGCGTCCCACGGCAGCGACTCGTCCGGATCCAGGTCCATGACCAGGAGGTCGGGCCGCTCGACGTCGTCGCGCCGCGAGCCCCACGTGTGGACCTCGAGCGCGCCGAGCTGGGCCAGCGCGAGCAGGCCGTCGAGGTCGTCGAGCGCCATCGACTCGTGCACCTCGCCGCCCTCCTCGATCGGAACCCGGTGGAGCGCGTCCGGCGTCCCCTTGCCGACGTGCTTTTGATGGAAGCACTGGCGGCCGGCCCCGTCGGGGCAGCGCACCAGCATGAGCGGGCGATCGCGGACCAGCGGGATCATGTGCTCGGCCACCGCCGCGTAGTAGGCGACGATCGCCGCCTTGGTCAGGCCCTGCTCCGGGTACAGCACCTTGTCGAGGTTGGTCAGCTTGACCGAGATGGACAGCTGCGCCGGTATCGCCGCGATGAGCGCGGCGAGGTCGCCGGTCGGCGCTGGCGAGCCGCTGGCCGACGCGGCCGCGCCGCTGCCTCGCGCGGCCCTCGCCGGTGGTGTCTTCGTGGACCCCTTCACCGCCTTCTTCGCCTTCACCGTGGACACCTTCCCGGGCGCGCCCTTCGCCGCGGCGCTCTTCTTCGCCGCGGCGGCGGCCATGGTCTTCTCCGCCAGCGCGCGCACCCTCGCCTTCACGCCGGAGCCGCTGCCGCCGACCGGCTTCGAGTGCCAGATCCGGTCGCGGTCCTCGGCCACCTGCTCGACGGTGCGACCGGAGATGACGCTGCGCGGCTCGCGCTCGGTCAGGCTGGTCCGCTCCACCGCCTCGTGTCCTTCCTTGCTGGCGAAGAACAGCCAGCTCTCCTTGTCGCCGCGCCCGCGCCCGCGGGTTCGCACCAGGTGGAACTTGCCGCGCAGCTTCTCTCCCTCGAGCGCGAAGCTGAGCCGACCGCGCCGGAGCGCCTCGCGCGGGTCGCCCTCCGGGATCCACACCCCGCGATCCCACACGATGACCGAGCCGCCGCCGTACTCGCCCTCGGGGATGACGCCCTCGAAGCCGCCGTAGGCGATCGGGTGGTCCTCGGTCTGCACCGCCAGGCGCTTGTCGGCCGGATCGAGCGACGGCCCCTTCGGGATCGCCCAGCTCAGGAGCACGCCGTCGAGCTCGAGGCGGAAGTCGTAGTGCAGCCGGCGGGCGTCGTGCTTCTGCACCACGAACGACAGCTGGTCGGGGCTCTTCTCTCGCGCGTCCTTCTCGCCGCCCGACGGCTCCGGGGTGCGCCCGAAGTCGCGCTTGGCGCGATAGACGCCGAGCTTTTCGGCGGGAGAGTCGGCGGCGGGAGAGTCGGCGGCGGTGGAGGCGGATCGGCGGGGGGGCATCGCAGGGCTCCGCATCGTCAGACGTGGATCAGGCGCGGGGCTCGACTCCGTTGCCGGGCTCGGACCCGGCTGGCGCGAGGGTGTGGAGATCCTCGAGCAAGGACTTCAGACGGGCAAGGTCTTCCTCGATGCGCTTCTCCGGGTCGCCGCCCAGCACCGCCGCGACCAGCTGGCCGAGCGCGCCGGCCGGCGGCACGTACACCATGCGAACTTGCAGGAGCGTGGCGTCGTCGCCCATCGACTCGAAGTGGACCGCGCCGGCGTGCTCCACCTGGCTGCCCGGCAGGGTCTTCCAGGCGAACATCTCGTCCGGGACCAGCCGGGTCACCTCGGCGTCCCAGCGCAGGGACACGCCGGCCGGGCCGCGCACCTGCCAGTGCGAGCGTCGGCCGTCCTGCGAGCTGATGCTGACCTCGAGCACGTGCTCCATGAACAGCGGGAAGTTCTCGACCTGGGCCCAGAACCGGAACACCTCGGAGATGGGCGCGCGGATGAGCACGGTGCCGCGGAGGTCGACCGCGCGGCGGCCGTCGAAACCGAGCAGGTGGGCTATCGGGCGGTTGGTGGCCGCGCGCGCGATGAGCGCCGCCCCCGCCGCGCTCAGCACCAGCCCGGAGCGGACCTCGCGATGGCCGAGCAGCGACAGGCCGCAGGCCCCGACCGCCGTCCCCGCCGCGGCGGCGGTGAACCGCCACGAGCGCGGCCACACGTCGCGCTCGAGCGGCGCGCCCTCGCCGTGCACCGGGCCGGCCAGGCGCGGATCGCTGTCCTTGTCGGCGCGCCCGTCGAGCTGATTGTCGATGGCCCGGACCCCGGCCACCCGCCCCACCCGCCGCATCACCGCGATGAGCTCGTCCTGGAACACCGATCCGGACAGCGTCACTGCCCCGTGATCGACGCTCACGTCGATGGCGTGCGGGTGTGACGCGGCGCGCGCGACGGCAGCGCGCACCCGCGCGGCCACCATCTCGTCCGGCCAGTTGCTCGCCGCGCGGCGCGGTGCCGACATCCGGGCGCGTGGGTCGCGCCCGTATATCCTGGCAGCTCGGCCGGTTTCGACGATCCGCATGATGCTCGCGCCCAGTCCAAGGCCACTGAAAAACGCGATCTTTCCAACCGTGAGCTTCGCCATGAGTGGGTCTCTCCCTTGGTCGTCGTGGGATGAGGAGCAAGAGGAGTGCCACTCCCCGACCCGGTCAGATTGACCAGATCGAGGCCGGATCGAGCGATAGTCGGAGGCCGATGCGCCCCGATAGAGCTCGCAGGCGCGTGCCCGTGCCGGTGGTGGTCGCCATCGCGCTGGTCGGGTGCGCCGTGGCGGTATTCCTGATCCTGCGAGCGCGCGGGGGCGACGGCGCCAGCCCGGGCGCCCGGCCAGCACCCGTGGCGAGGCGCGCCCCGGTCCGCGCTGCCGGGGCGGAGACGGCGGAGCCGCCGGCCCCGCGGCCCGATGCTCGCCCGCTGGCGCTCATCGCCGCGCGCGCCGAGCCGGATCCCACCGCCGCCGCCGGCGCGATCGAGGGGCGCGTGGTCAGCGAGTCGTCGGGCGAGCCGGTGGTCGGCGCCGAGGTGGTGCTGTCGCTGGCCGACGGCTCCTCGACCACGCTGTCGACCGGGGCCGACGGTGGGTTCCGGTTCCAGCCGGAGCGCCCCGGTCCGGTCGTGATCGCGGCCATCACCGCCAACGGCTACCTGCCGTTCGCGCCGGAGTGGGGCTACAGCCCGATCGAGCTGGTCGCGCGGCCCGGGGTCAGCGTGCGCGACCTGGTGATCTACCTGGCGCCGGCGATCGACTGGACCGGCGTGGTGCTCGCGCCCGACGGCACACCGGTGGCCGGCGCCCGGATCCGGATCATCGACACCCCGGCGGCCGAGCAGGAGCTGGTGGCGCTACCGGATCAATTCACCTCGGACCGCCGCGGCGAGTTCCACTTCCGCGCGCCCGACGGTGCCGCCCTCGAGGCGCGCGCGCCCGGTCACACACCCGGGCGGGCCGTCCTCGATGAGGCGGCTCGCGCGACCCGCAAGCTGGTCCTGCGCCTCGGCGCCGGCGACACGACCGCGCTCGGCTCGGCCCGCCTCACCGGCATCGTGGTCGACGGCGCCGGCGCGCCGCTGCCCGGGGTGCTGGTCGCCGCCGCGCCGGACCTTCCCGGCGACGACATCGCCGCCGGGGCGCGCGCGCTGACCGGCACCGACGGGCGCTTCGCCATGACCGGGCTCGACCCGTCCCACTACCGGGTCGAGGCGCGCGACCAGGTGCACGCGCCCGCCCGGGCGGAGGTCACCCTCGCGCCGGATCAGGCGGCCGACCTGCGGCTGGTCATGACCACCGGCGCGGTGCTGACCGGCACGGTGCGCGACACCGCCGGCCAGGCGGTGCCCGCGTTCACCGTGGTGGTGAGCGAGAGCGGCGCGCTCGGCAGCGGCCGGACCGCGGCGACACGCACCTTCGTCGACAGCGCCGGGTCGTTCGCCATCGACGGGCTCGAGGCCGGCGACTACCGGGTCCAGGCCAGCGCGCATGGCCACGCGCCGTCGCGACCGGTCGATGGCTCGGCGGTGGCGCCACCGGAGCGCCCGACCCCGGTCGCGATCGTGTTGCCTGCCGGCGGGACCTTGACGGGCCTGGTCCGCGCCGCTGGCGGCGGGCCGATCGAGGGCGCCCGCATCACCGTCGAGGGCGGGCTGGGCGAGGGATCCACCGCGGTCCCGTTCTCCGCCAGCGCGACCTCGGCCGCCGACGGCCGCTTCGTCCTGCGCGGGCTGGCGCCGGGGCGGCGCTCGGTGGCCGCCTCGGCGGCCGGACACCACGGCGCGATCATCGGCGGGCTCGAGATCGCCGACGGCGCGACGATCGGCCCGATCGAGATCGCCCTGCGCCCGCTGGCCGAGGGAGAGCAGCCGACCGTGGAGCTGGTCGGGATCGGCGCCGCGCTGTCGGCCATCGACGACGCGCTGCAGATCAACCAGATCGTGCCGGGCGGCGGTGCCCAGGCGGCCGGGCTCGCGGTCGGCGATCAGATCGTGTCGATCGACGGCCGCCCCGTGGTCGCGCTCGGCTTCGAGGACGCCATCCAGGCCATCCGCGGCCCGATCGGGACCACCGTGCGAATCGGCCTGCGCCGCGCCGCCAGCCCCGACGCCGTCGTCGAGGTGGTGGTGCCGCGCCTGCAGATCCGGGTCTGATCGGCGGCGCGGCGGGCCCAGCCTTTCAGGGCAGCCAGCCGTGGTCGCGGAGGAACTGGAGCAGCTCGGGGTCGTCGACCGCGACCGGACGCAGCCAGGTCCCGACTCGCTCGCGCCGCCACCACGCGCCGCCCGGATCGTCGGGGTCGGCGAAGTGATAGCGGTAGAGCAGCGCGCGCACACGGACCGGCGGGCGGTCGGGGAACGGGTTCCCGTCGAACAGACGCAACACGGTCGGATCGGCGCGCAGCAGCTTCCACACGAGGAAAGCGACCCACGGATACTCGCGCACGCTCGCGCGCGACGCGAACCACATCTGCCAGTCCAGCCGGTACTGGTACGGCGCGGCCAGGCACGGCCGCCGCATCGGATCGCCCGGCTTGCAGGGCAGCTGGTACTCGCGCCAGGCCGCCTCGCCGCCGGGAGGATCCTCGGCGGCCAGCGTGCCCTCCAGGACGATCTCGAAGCGCTGGTCGATCATCGAGCCGAACGCGCCGTACGCGCTGGCCAGGTGCCAGCGGTTGAACGAGTAGTTCATCTTCTGGTCGCGCGACACCAGGTTGAGGAGCGGCTGGACGCTGAGCACCGCGTACACCGCGAACAGCGCGGCGAGGCACCAGCGCTGGCCGCGCGACGGCCGGGCGGCGGCCCGGGCCGCGGCGACGCGAGCCAGCAGCCGGCGAGGCGCCAGGCGGGAGAGGAGCTGGTCGTCGAAGCAGGCCGCGATCGCGACGATGGTCAGCCAGTTGAGGAACGACAGGTTGCCGCTGACGATGAGCGAGACCTGGAAGCCGATCATGACCAGCCCGGCGACGTGCCGCACTCGACGGGGCCCGAACACGAAGATCGGCGCGATGAGCTCGGCCACGTGGTTGACGATCACCCCGAACGCCTTGGCCCCGTCAGGCAGCGAGTGAAACGCGCGACTGAGCGGGTTGGGCAGCGGCTGGGTCTCGAAGTGCGTGACCAGACAGCTGAGGTCATGCCAGCAGGGATCCCCGCGCAGCTTGATGAGCCCGGCGCCAAGCATGATGCGAAGCGCCAGCCAGCGAAACAGCAGGATGACCAGCCGCGGAGGCCGCCGCCGGGGAAACGGCCGACCGTCCAGCAGCGGGACCAGGAAGATGGCGAGGAACCCGGTCTCGCAAAGCTGGATGTCCCAGCCATAAGCAAACCAGTCCTGCCCGATCGTGACGAACGAGAAGTAGAGCAGCCAGAGCGCGGCCAGAACGATCCCATTCGCAAACCCGGCCACCACCACCAGAGAAAGCCCGACCCCGACCCAGGCCAGCCCCGCCAGAACACCATCCGGCGCCCCGATCCAGAACAAGCTGGGCGACTGCCAGAAGCCGCGCCACCCCGACCCCAGATCCGCCGCCGCCCCGTCGAGCAGCGGCTGGATCGGCAGCAACCCATCCCGCCCGACCAGAGGAACGATCTGCCGGGCCAGCGCCAGAAACGCAAACAGATAGACGAGGCCAAGCAGCCGGAGGATGACGAACCGAGTCAGCCAGTGAGAAGGAGGCTCCCGAAGCATCAACCGAAGCCGCCCGAAAGGAGTCAGCGCCCGGACGTCGGGAATGGGCTCGGCGGCGTCGGTGGCGTCGGTGGCGGTGGCCGCGGTTGCGGTGGCCGCGGTGGCGGTGGCCGCGGCGGCGGAGGACTCGGCGACCGCGGCCGACTCGGAGACCGCAGCGGCCGACTCGGAGACCGCGGCGGCGGACTCGGCGACCGCAGCGGCGGACTCGGCGACCGCGGCGGACTCGGCGACCGCGGCGGACTCGGAGACCGCAGCGGCGGACTCGGAGACCGCGGCTGCGGACTCGGAGACCACGGCGGCGGGCTCGGAGACCGCGGCGGCGGAGGATTCGGAGACCACGGCGGCGGGCTCGGAGACCGCGGCGGCGGCCGACCCGGAGACCGCGGCGGCGGCGGACTCGGCGACCACGGCCGCAGCGGCGGACTCGGCGACCGTGGCGGCGTCAGACTCGGCGACCGCGGCGGCGGAGGACTCGGAGACCACGGCGGCGGCCGACCCGGAGACCGCAGCGGCCGACCCGGAGATCGCGGCGCCAACCGCATCGTCCGCGCCCACCGCTTCACCGGCGCCCGGCTCGTCCTTCACCACCCTGGCCTGCTGCTCGTCGGCGCGCGGGCCGGCGTCGTCGTCTCTCTCGTGATCGCCGGGATCAGCGCTCACGGCCGGCGGCGGCCGCCCGTCGGCGGCGTGGACGGTGTCCCTGCCACGGGCGCCGGATCCTCGCGAACGCCCCGGCGCTGGCCATTCGAGCTGTCGCCGCTGCCGGCCTCGCCGGCGCTGTCACCCGACTTCGGCTCACTCCGCGGCCCCGTGATGGGCGCCTTGACCTGCACGCCAGATGTCCCTGTCCTCGCGCCTGCCGTCGGTGCGACGGTCCCCTTCACCGGCATGATCAGCGCCGAGGTGCCCGTCGCAGGCGTCATCGGCGCGATCGGCCCCTTCGTCGGCGCGACCAGCGCGGCAGCGCCGGTCAGCGCAGCCGCCTGGCTCACCGTGACGCCCTTCGCCGCCGCGCCCTTCGACACCGCGCTCTTCGACGCCGCGTCCGTCACTGCCGCGCTCTTCGACACCGCGCTCTTCGACGCCACGCCCGTCACCGCCGCGCTCTTCGACGCCGCGCTCTTCGACGCCGCGCTCTTCGACGCCACGCTCTTCGACGCCACGCCTGTCACCGCCGCGCTCCTCGCCGCCACGCTCCTCGCCGCCGCGCTCCTCGCCGCCGCGCGCTTTGCCGCCGCGTCCTTCGCGGCCGCAGCTCTCGCCGCCTTCTTGCCGGCGCCTCGGCCCGTTCTCCTTCCCACGCCCCTGCCCGCCTTCTTGCCGCCGCTCTTGCCCGGCCTCGCGGCGGCCGGCCCGGCGCCGGGCTCCGCGCCTTCCGCGTCCGCGGCGATCGCCGTGGTGCCCGAGTCCTCGCCGACCTCTCCTTCGCCGTCGAGCGCGCGCGGGGGCAGGAGCTCCGGCGCGACGTCGACCGCGTAGGCCATGAACACCGCGGCGTCGAGCTTGCGGAAGCCGCGCTTGCGGTACCACAGCATCGCGTGCGTGTTGTTCTCGGCCACCTCGAGCACCAGGTGGGTCAGCCCGCGCACCTTGGCCAGGTGCTGGATCTGCTCGAGCACGAACGAGCCGACCCCGCGGCCGTGCCACTCCGGGTGCACCGCCAGCTCCTCGACGAACAGCGGCCGCATGTCCCGCTTCTCGAAGTAGCGCGGGTTGATCCAGGTGTCGCTGCCGATGATCTCGTAGGTGCACTCGGTGTAGGCGACGATTTCACCGTCGACCACGAACAGCAGCTGCTCGACCCCTTCCTCCTCGTAGGTCTCGAAGAATCGCTTCTTGCTGCGCGGCCGCTGGTACTCGACCGTCTCGAGGTTCACGTCGCGGAAGCTGAGCTTGAGGAACTCCCAGACCTTGTTGAGGTCGCGCCGGTGCAGGCGGCGCACCTGCACCACCGGGCCGTTCTTCATGCGAACGGCCTTGCCGTCGCGAAGAGGAGCGTCATCGCTGGCGGCGCCGCGCTTCGAGCCCACGCACCGATGATAGTCCGAAGACCGCGGGCGCGCGGTCGGGGCCGCCTTCGCTGCGCGAAAACCGCGCCGATTCAGCCGTTTTGACGCGGTACCAGCTACTCCACGGCGCGCGCCGCGGGCAGCCCCGTCTCGCGCAGCGCGCGGACCCCGTTGATGATGAGCTGCACCGCCAGCGCCATCAGCACCACCGCGACTACCCCGTTGATGATCCCGAGGGTGCCGCCCTGTCGGAAGTAGTCGTAGGTCTGCAGCACCAGCGCGACCAGCGTGATGAGCAGGATGAAGACCGTCGGAAGCAGCGTGTACCAGGCCCGCCGACCGCTGCGGCGCAGCCACACCGTGACCGCGAGCAGGGTCAGTCCGGCGAGGAGCTGGTTCGAGCTGCCGAACAGGGTCCAGAAGGTGCGGAACGAGCCGCTCCCCGTGCCCAGAAGGACCACGAGCGGCAGGCCGACCGTGATCCCGGTCGTGACCGCGGCCGCGACCCGGCCCTCCCAGTGGAAGAGCTCCTGCAGGATGTAGCGGCCCAGCCGGGTGCCGACGTCGATCGTGTCGAAGATGAAGGTGGACAGCGCCATCGCGGCGAAGGTGGTGGCGAAGGCGGCGTGCTGCTCGCCGATGAGCGAGGTCAGGAACCGGCCCAGCCCCAGCGAATAGACCGCGTCCGGCTTGAGCCCGGCGATCTCCGACTTGCTGGCGATCATGATGGTGCCGAGCGCGATGATCGCGACGAAGCCCTCGAGCAGCATGGCGCCGTAGCCGATCGGCTTGCAGTCGGTCTCGGTGGCGATCTGCTTCGAGGTCGTGCCGGTGCAGACCAGCCCGTGGAACCCGGAGCAGGCGCCGCACGCGATGGTCACGAACAGGAACGGGAACAGGTAGCCGACCGGCGCGCCGGTCGCGCTCGACTGGAAGCCGGTGAAGGCCGGCTGCTTGACCTCGAAGCCGCCGAAGAAGATGCCAGCCACGCCCACCGCCAGGGCCATGTAGAGCACGAACCCGCCCAGGTAGCCGCGCGGCTGCAGCAGCGCCCACATCGGCACGAGCGAGGCGACGAAGCAGTAGATGAGGATCAGCACCACCCAGGTGGTCCAGCTGAACAGCAGCACCTGCGACATGTGCGTGCCCAGCCAGACCAGGACGAGCGTGGCCGGCACGAAGATGATCGTCTGCAGCCACAGCGGCGGGCGCAGGAACTTGTCGACCAGCCCCATCACCACGGCCAGACCGATGTAGGTCGTGCCGGCCAGCGCGACCGCGCCGCCCGGGTTGAAGTCGGGTGAGGTCGCCGGGCCCGGCTTGCTGGTGAAGGCGCCGGCGGTGAGGTCGACGAACGCGATGATGACGTAGATGAGCGCGAGCCAGATGAAGCTCATGATCGCCAGCCACGAGTTGCGGCCCAGGTGCACTCTCACGACCTCGGCGATCGAGCGCGCGTCGTGCCTGACCGACGCGACCAGCGCGGAGAAGTCGTGAACCGCGCCGATGAAGATGACGCCGAAGCCGATCCAGAGGACGCACGGCCCCCAGCCGAACTGCTGGCACGCCAGGATCGGGCCGGCGATCGGGCCGGCCGCCGCGATGGCCGAGAAGTGCTGACCCATGAGGTAGAACGGGCGCGTCGGGACGAAGTCGCGCCCGTCCTCGAGCCGGACCGCGGGCGTCTTCACCCCCGGATCGAGCTGATAGCGCCGGGCGATCAGGCCCCCGTAGAAGCGGTAGCCGAGCGCGAGGACGACGAGGAAGACCCCTGCGAGCAGCGCGAGACTCACGAGGCCGAGCGTGCCACGAACCGCCGGCGGGCCGCGAGCGGTCGCGTCAACGGAAGCGCCGCGCCGCGGTCAGCGCCCGGCGCGATACGCCAGCCAGTGCTCCTCCATCCGCGCGGCCTGGCCCGGCGTGAACTCCACCATGCACGCGTCGTCGGACAGGCCCATGAAGTTCTCCACCGGATCGCGGCCCGGGAACAGCGTTCCGGTGCAGCTGTCGCGCCCGAACGGACACCCGAACGCCGGCGCCGCCTCGGCCGCCGTGTCGGGCACGAAGTCGTTGGCCTTGTCGCAGCCGCCCTGGAACGTGTGGTAGAGGCCCAGCCAGTGGCCTACCTCGTGAGTCGCCGTGTCCCCCTCGTCGAACGGCGTCGCGTTCCCGCCCGGCAGCGAGCCGTGGAACACCACGACGCCGTCGTCGATCGGATCGAGCTCGTAGTCGGATGGGAAGCTGGACCAGCCCAGCTGTCCGTCGGCGGGGCCGGCGGTGTAGAGGTTGAGGTCGGCGGCGGTGCCGCGGTGGAGCGCCGACTTGACCGATGACTCGGCCAGCGAGCCGGGCGTCATCTCGAACCAGCTGTTGCGCACCGCGCGATTCACGCCGGCGAGCGCGAAGCGGAAGCGAGTCGCGACGAACGCCGCGTCGAGCACCTGCACCTGCGCCGCGATCGCCGCGTCGGACACCTCCCCCTCGCCGCCGAGAGCCGACACCACGTGGACGTAGACCGGGATGGTGATGAGGTCGGCCGGATCGGGCCGATCCCCACGCCCTCCGCGCGGCCCGACCAGCGCCCTGTCCGCCATCGCCGACGGAAGCGTCAGCGTCTCGGTCGGCTGCGCGGTGGCGCAGCTGCGCGGCGGCACCTCCGCCGCGACCACCTCTTCATCGCGATCGACACCGTCGTCGATCAGCCCGGCGCTGCAGCCGACCAGGCAAAGCGCGCTGGTCAGGAGGAGCAATCGACAGTCATCGATCAGACCATCGCAGTCCAAGCGGCCCATGATTCCCCCTTCGGCGTGGACGTCACCATCGTGGCCCGCGCGGTGACGTTCGACCAGCGAGAACGACTGTCGGGCCGTGTCGGCGATCGCGCAGGAGGTGGAGCGCAAGATGACAGCCGACCATCACCGAAGCGCTCCATGCGCTACGCTCGCGACGTGGCTTACGAACGTCCCACCCGACAAACGCCGCGCGACCTCTTCCTCGTCCTCCGCATCGTCCACGCCGCGATGATGGTCAGCGTCCTCGTGTACGGCGGCGTCGTCGCGATGGTGACCCGCCCACCCCCACCCGACTCCGTGGTCGCCTGGGCGCCCAAACCCCGCACCGACGTCCCCGAGACCACGACCGCCGTCCTCGCCGTCATCGCCGCCGCGACCCTCGTCGCCGTATCGGCCGTCCGCCGCCGCATCCGCCCCGGCCGCTACACCACCCTGGCCATCCTCTCCTGGGCCCTGACCGAAACCATCGCCGTCGACGGCCTGGTCCTGGGAATGGTCCACCGCGACGTCCTCCACTTCCTCCCCTTCGGCGCCGTCAGCTTCGTCGTCATGCTCCTCCTGGCACCCCGCAGCAAGCACCTCGAGCTCCTGACGCCGCCCGCCTGATCATCAACGAGGCGTTCGTGGCGGGCCGGGGATCTCGTTGCGATCGAGGAGGCCGCGCTGTTTCCAGCCGGTGGTGAGAAGCCAGACCGTCGCCACGGACGTGGGTCTGGGAAGAGACAGGAGCTCCACCTGCCAGGCCTCGCGTGGCCACACCGGGATGCGCCAGCCCTCGAACCAGAGCGCGCTCGAACAGTGATCCAGCGCCAACGCGAACCGGCCGACGTGATGCGAGTGATCGAGGAGCACGTAGCGGATCGCATGGCGGACCTCCGTCGGAGTCCTCAGCGAGCGAGCGTGGTAGCGCTCGCCGAACAGCTTGCCGCGGCGACCGAACGCGCGGTTGAGCCGGCGGGCCAGCCGGACCTCGAGGCCGAGCATCCCGCGAGAGAGACCGGCAGCGCCACCAGCCTCCACGATGAGGTGCACCAGGTGCACGTGATTGGATTGAACGCTGAACTCGACGACCCGGAAGTCCGATCGGTGCCCCCCGGCCAGGATCGCGCGCCGCACGATCCTCATCGACCCATGACCGCGCAGCGACCTCACGCCCTCCACCACCCGCAGCGTCACGTGCTGCGGAAACCGCGCAGCAAACCGCTCACGCCTCCCATGCGCCACCCTCCTCCGACCACGCGGCCGCCGCGCGCCGGGCCGCCATCCACCCCGTCCGGCTGGCCGGCGAGCCTGCTCGAGACTGAGCTGCGACCATCGGTGCGATCGCCACGCGCCACGTCTCGCCGATGACGGCCGAGTAGATCGGAGTGAAGGCATGGGCCCGGGCACGTCGGACCCCGGACCGCGGTGTCGCCGATTTGATTGCGGCAACATTCTCCGCGCCGAGGCCGCAAGCGATCGACCGCCTCTCCGCGGCGGACGCAGGAACCGCGAGCGAAGGGCGCGAGGGAGGCCGCGAGGGAGGGCCGCGCGGGGAGGGCCGCACGGCAGCGCGGCGCGGACATCCGACGGCACGGCGTGGACGGCCGGGATGCCGCGCCCGAATTGATTCACGGCGCTGTTCTGCCGCTGCGATCGCGAATGCGCCTGACGCCTCGCGTCGCGGCGGGGCACTGCGAGGCGGCTCGCGGCTCGGCGGCGGCTCG
>DATHKR010000220.1:0-2348 GCA_035489015.1 Kofleriaceae bacterium
GGACAGGACATGATCGCGCACAGCGAGGAGCTGTTCTTCACCTACTTCTACGGCGACACCGAGAGCCGTCTGGACCGGGGCCTCGCGCCCGAGCCCGACCGATCGCGCATCCCCTGGGTGGTCGAGCGGCTGCGGCGATCCTGCGCCGCCGTCACGCCCAACCTCAGCTTCGTGGCGATGACCGCCCGCCAGCTCGACGACCTCGACGGCGTGCTGGGCGATCCGGAAGCGCGCTACCTACACCCCGACGTGCTGCAGATGTGGCGCGACGGCAATCCGCGCCACCGACCCGACCTCGAGCGCTTCACCGCGCGCGAGCGAGCCAAGTTTCCGTTCCTCCAGGAGCTGACCCGAGCCCTGGCCCGGGGGGGAGTCCCGCTACTGGCCGGCACCGACGCGAGCGCGCCGGGCCTCTTTCCGGGGAAGTCGATGCATGTGGAGCTCGAGGAGCTCGTCCGAGCCGGCTTGACGCCCGCGCAAGCGCTGGCGGCGGCAACCACGAGCGCCTCCCGGTTCATCCAGCAGCATGTCCGCGGCGCCGACCCGTTCGGTTCCGTCGAGCCAGGCCAGCGCGCCGATCTCGTCCTGCTGGGAGCCAATCCACTGGCCGATATCCGGAACGCGGCGCGCATCACGGGCGTGGTGGTGCGCGGTCGCTGGCTGACGGCGGAGGCGATCGGGTCGATGCGGCGTGCGTACGGCTCCCGCTGATCGGGGAGCCGTCGAGGCCGTTTCGCTCCATCGAAGCCGCCCAGCGTCGGGACCTGAGGAGGTCGTAACCCCGTCCGGTGCCGGTGCGGTCCATCGACTCTGGCTTTAGACCCTACTGAATTCGCTAGAGATTAATGCCTGTCACAGCTCGTTGTCATAGCTCGTCACAGCGCGGCGTCATAGCTCGTCACAGCTCCTTCCAGACGTAGTGCCGCGTCGGGTCGGTCGCGCCATGCCCGACCTCTCCGATGAGTTCCTTCTCGAGCAGCACCTTGAGGTCGCGCTGTAGCGTCCGTCGCCCCACGTCCGGCAGCAGCGCTTCGCAGTCGGCGAGCGTCATGCGCTTCCGCCCCATGAAGGCCGCGAGGAGCGTCGCCTGGCGATCGTTGAGGCCGCGATCGCGCGCAAGAAGGTCCGCCCGGATCGCCTCCTCGCCTCGGCCCCGCACCTCCTGGAGCTGAGTGGACAGTCCCTCGACGAAGTACTCGAGCCAACCCGTCAGATCCATCCCGGCCTGGCGCACTCCCTGGATCGCTGCGTAGAACGCGGAACGGTCGCGGTCGTAGTACTCGCTGATCGTGAACAGCCGCTTGAAGTCGTAGCCGGCCCGGTACAAGGACAGCGTCGACAGCAATCGCGATGTCCGTCCGTTCCCATCCACGAATGGATGGATGTGCACGAGCTGGAACTGCGCGAGGCCTGCCATCAGCACCGGATGGACACTCTGCTCACCGCGAAGCCATTCCACGAGCTCGCGCATCAGTACCGGAACATCCGCGGCCGCCGGCGGCGTGTAGATGATCTCCTTCGTTTGGCTGTTCACCACGTAGTTCTGCGTCGTGCGCCGCGGTAGTTCAGCAGCTCGCGCACGTCGTCGACATGCGCACCCGGCACCTCATGCCCGATCCAAAGCTGCGCCGCCTGCTCGATGCTGAGCTGCGTCCCCTCAATGTGCGTTGTGTGATGCGCCTCGAGCAGTAGCGCCCGCTGGCTCATCCGCCGGACCCACTCCTCCGACAGCGTCGCCGCTTCGAGAAACCCGCGCGCCCGCTCAATGGACGTCAGCTTCGTGGCGATGCGGTTCGTGATGCTGAACTTGGGAGTAACCATATATGGGCCGTTCAATCGCGTTGGAGCTTCCGCGAGCTAGCCAGCCAGTCTGGGGTCCCAGCAACGTGCAGGGCTCTCGAGAGGACGTTCGCCAGGCCCTGCTTCAGCTCAGGGCCGACGCGCTCGGTCCAGGCGGCGCGTCAACGGTACCCGGAGCGTCGAGGGGCTCGAGCGTGATGTTGAAGAAGTCATCGAGCTCCTTCATCCCGGACGCGACTATAGTACTCGCTTCGCCTGCATGCCGCGCTCCCCGGTCAGGGCGCCGGTGCGGCTCGCCGATCGAGGCGGCAAACGCTCGAGGCCCCCACGAAGTCGCGGTCGATCCGATAGGCGCTTTCGCAGCGGCCGAGTTTGAAGACGCGTGTTGCACAGACAACCCGCCGGTACGGCATGCCGAAGAGGCGGCTCGGTTCAGGGGAGGCGCTCGGCGGTGCGGGTGATCTCGGGGAGGAAGTGCTCGCGCAGGTGGATGAGGTTGGTGTGGCGGGCGCCTCGGAGGCCGAACAGCGTGCTTCCGTCGGGCGCGA
>DATHKR010000221.1:0-3098 GCA_035489015.1 Kofleriaceae bacterium
GGCGCCCAGGTCGATCTGGTGGCGCTTCATCCGCGCCAGCCACGCGACCGGCATGCGCAGGAGGTTGTCGGCCCGGCAGTACAGGCAGGTGACGCCGAGGTCCGACGGCCCGTGCTCGAGCGCGGCGCCGCACTGACGGCACAGCGCGGTGCCACCGGTCCGCTCCGGCGGACGCGCGGCAAGCGCCGCCCGGAGCCCGCCCAGCGCGATCGCGTTGCGCCGGGCGGCGCGGGCCAGGACGAGGCCAATGGCGAGCAGCACCAGCGGCGCCACGACGGTGAGGCCGGCCTGCTGGGCGTCGGTGAGGACGTCGTAGAGCTGGACCCCGAACATGCCACCGCCGTCGGCGATGAAGAGCACCGCCGCGGTGATCGGCAGCGGGACGAGAATCGCGGCGACGATCGCGATCCGCGCGATCGATCCGACGAGGAAGCGCGCGATCGGCGACGGCGGCCGGCCGAGCGAGCGGAACAGCTCGGCGGCGCGGGCCCGCGATCCTGCGTCGTCCCGGTCGGCCTGGCGCAGCGCGAGCACCTCGGACGGGATCGCGACCTCGGCCGCGCAGAACGGGCAGGGGGTCCGGTCGCCGTCGGCGGCGCCGAGCGGGACCGGCGCCTGGCAGGCCGGGCAGCGGAGCGGTGAGAGGTGTCCGCTCGCCTCCACCGTCACGGATCCACTACACCACGGGTGTCGGGTCGGCGGGGGCGCCTCGATCCCCTTCCGCTCGCCCCCCCGGGCGGCGGCGCGACGCGGAGGGCCGCGTCGACCAGAGGGTTGGGGACCGGTCCGGCCCGCCATACCGCCAGGATGGGAAACGTGGTGCCCGGGCCGGTCTGGCGCCGGGCGAGGACGCCGGGCACGCGGGGGCCGCGCGGGTCGAGCCACGGAACCAGCGAGTACCCGAGCCCGGCCCGCACGAACGCGAGGATCGAGTCGACGTTGGTCGCGGCCAGGCCGCGCGCCGGGTCGAGACCGGCCTGCTCGAGCGCCTGGCGCTGGAGGGCGTGGTGGACGGTGCCCGGGGCGTAGCCGACGAACGGCTCGCCGCGCAGCTGGCGCAGGGTCGGGCGACCGCGCCGCGCGGCCGGGTTGCCGGCCGGCACGGCGAGGAAGGTGTGAGCGAGCCCGACCTGGCGCGCGATGAAGCCGGCCGCGACCGACGGAACGAAGTCGACCAGGAGATCGGCCTGACCCGAGGCGAGGAGCTCGAGCGTCGGGGACGTGTGCTCCTCGACCTGGACCGCGATGTCCGGTCGCGTCCGGAACAGCCGCCGGATCCAGCCGGGCAGGAGCCCTCTCACGATCAGGCTGCCGCTCGTCACCCGCAGGACCCCACCGACCTCGCCGGAGCGCACGGCGCGTACGACGCCCGGCAAGTTCTCGAAGAACGGCGCGCAGAAGTCGAAGAGCAGGCGGCCGGCCACGGTGAGCCGCACGCGCGCCTTGGCGACGCGCTCGAACAGCGCGCAGCCGAGCTCGGACTCCAGCTTGCGGACCTGCTGGTGAACGGCCGGCTGGGTGATCGGGTACGGGAACGCGCGGGCCGCGCTCGCGTAGCCCTCGCAGCGAGCAACCCAGTAGAACCCCTCGAGCCCGTGGATCATCGATAGATTCTCCTTATCGATTAGCCCAAATGAAATGAGTCTGGCGAATCGACCGATGCCTCTAGTCTACGCCCCGTGACGAAGACATCTGCGCGGACGACCTCCGCCTCCATCGTGGCCATGGGCCTCCTGAGCGGGTGCGCGACCACCCCGGGGTTCGAGACCGGGCGGGCATTGCCCGCTGGCGAGACCCGGGTGCTCGTGGGCCTCGCGCTGGAATACGGCCGCGACACGTGGGGTGTGGCCGACGGCCCGCCCTACGGCGCATCCTGGTTCGTGCGCGGCTCTCGCGGCCTGGGGGACGGATTCGACGCCGACGCGACCGTGACGTTGCCCGGCCTCCTCTGCAGCTTCGGGGCCTGCAACGTGGGCGTCGCGGCCGGGCTGAAGAAGGGGGACGAGAGCGCCGATGCGCTGGCCGCAGCGGTCAAGGTCGAGGCCGGCATCGACTGCTTCAGCACGCCGGAGCCACGCGCCTACCGCGGGGTGCGGTTGCACGGGTCGGGCCGGCTGATCGGAAGCTGGCACCCGGGCGAGCGCGACGCGTTCTACGCCGCTCCGTACGTGCTGGGCGAGTGGCTCGCCAGTCGCGAGCAGGTGGCCCCGGCGGCCGGCGCCAGGGGAGAGCCGCGTCGGATCGCGCGTCGCGCCGCGGCGATGACAATCGGCGCCGTGCTCGGCTGGAAACACCTCTGGCCGGGCGACGAGCCGCTCGCCACCTATGTGGAGGTGGACGGTCTCCTCACGCCGCGATCACCGTTCACGCCGGGCCCCGGCCATCGGTTCGCCGGGCGGCTCGGCCTCGAAGGTGGCACGTCGGCGCCGATCGAGCACGAGTGACGGGGCACCTCACCGCCGACGAGGGCGCACGGTCGCGGCTCGCCGCCGCTATACTCGCGTCACGAAGGTCCCGGGCTTCCAGATTGCGCGCCGCATCGGGCAAGGCGGTATGGGCGAGGTGCTCGAGGCGGTGCGTATCGGCCCGGGTGGACTTCGCATGCCGGTCGCGCTGAAGCGGCTGGCCGCCGACCAGGCCATCCGCGGCGACATGGTGCAGCGCTTCTTCACGGAGGCGCGCATCCTGGCCCGGCTCGACCATCCGAACATCGTCCGCGTGCACGACGTGCTGGCGGTCGACTCGGCCTACTTCATCGTCATGGAGCTCCTGCGCGGCGCCACCACGGCCGAGCTGGCGGCGCACGGCGGCGACCGCACGCCCTGGCCGGAGGTGCTGGCGCGGTGGCAGAGCAGCAGGCCGCCGCTCCACCGGCCTGAACCGGATGCTGTACGCGGTGCTCGAGGGCATCTGACCGCGCCGCACGCCGGCGGGTAGCTGCCCGTCACTCGAGCTGTCGCCAGAAGCTGCGCGCGGTCTCGAACGCGCGCTCGATCGTCGGCGGCGTCGTCTCGGGGAAGACCACGCCGACGCCGGAGTCGGCGCGGCCGGGTCGCCGCACCGAGACGAGGACCGCCCCGCTGCCTTCGATGTCGATC
>DATHKR010000222.1:0-22938 GCA_035489015.1 Kofleriaceae bacterium
CGCGCGCCGCGTGATCGATCTCGTCGGTGTCGCCCTCGCCGCCGAGCGCGCGCCTCGCCCTCGCCCACCGAGGGCTGGTCGCGGCACACAGCGATGGGGAGGGGACTCCCACCCACGTCGACGGGATGAGCAATTTTCTCATCCCGGGTGGGATACGTTCTGGTCGGTTGCCTCGGGCTCCGGCCCTTGGATCGTGGATTGCGATCCATCGGAACCTGTAACGGCGTGTGTATCACCGCCTCACCTCCCGGCCTGACCGGGACAGAGGTCGGACATGAACCATCCAGTACCGCGCTTCTTCACCTCCGTGCTCGCCCCGGCGGTCGGCCTCGCCGCGCTCGCGGCCTGCTCCGATCCGTTCGGGTTCGACGCGGCCCCGGTCGAGGGTCCAGAGGTCTGTGCCGCGAGCAGGGAGTGGCTGCCCGACACGCCGCCGATGGACCTCTTCAAGCCGCTGCCACACCCCGCCACCGAGTGTCCTTTCTATCGAGGCGGCTGGCAGAACTTCCTGGTCGCGACGCAGCCCGACGCCGACGGGGCTCCCGCGATCCTCTCGTACCCGACCATCGACGACGTGTTCGAGCACGCGGTGCCGCCGGCCGAGGGAAGGGCCGTCCTGGGCGACATCAAGCAGGCCGGTGGCCGCCAGATCCTCATCGATCAGAACGGCAACTCGATCTACTACGGCATCCACGTCAACCAGGAGTACGCCGACTTCATCGCCCGGCACGGCCTGCGCACGCGCGAGGCGGTGGAGGACGCCGACCCGAGGCTGTTCTTCCCCGCCGGCGTCGTCGAGTTCAAGTCGGCCTGGCAGATCGTGGAGGACGGCGACGACGCGGACGACTACATCTCGGTGACGACGACGGTCCCGACGCTGTCGATGGACGCCGACCACCACGTCGTCGAGGACCGCGACACGCCGCGCGAGGTCCAGGTCAGGCTCCTCGCCCTGCACGTCGTGTTCACCCTGCCCGGGCATCCCGAGTTCGTCTGGGCCACCTTCGAGCACAGCGACGGGACGCCGGACGCCCAGGCGGCCGACGGAAAGCGAAACGTGGCCCCGATCTCCGAGGGGAACCCGGACCCCGACGATCCCAACAACCTCGAGGACGACACCGTCATCAGCGCCGACGATCACATCCTTTACGGCGGCGGCACCCCGGCGAACGCCGGAAACCAGGCGGTCGCCGAGGAGGAGCTCGAGCTCGACGAGGCCAGCCAGAAGTTCGTCCAGGCGACCTCGGTCTACCGGATGTTCCCCGCGTCCAAGTCGAACACGGTCGACCCGGACGAGGCCATCTCGTCGCTCAACCTCAACGTCGAGGCGCTGTTCCGCGAGGCCGCCGACACGCTCGACCCGGCCGACCACCGTGGGCACTACCGGCTGGTCGGCGCGGTCTGGATGGACAAGCCGGCGTACTTCGTCGACGACTCCGCCATCCAGAACGACGAGACCAGCCCCTTCATCGACGAGCCCGGCTTCGTCGACGACATCCGCGCGAACGGCTCGGACAGCGACTTCTCGATCCTCGCCGGCGAGGATCGGCTGTCGAGCACCGCCATGGAGTCCTTCACCCAGGCGCCCGACTCGTTCCCGAACTGCTTCAGCTGCCACAACACGCAGGCGGTCACCGCCAAGGGCGTGCCGCTGGATCGCGACAGCAGCGGGGTGAAGCTGCTCGATCCCAAGCTGCTCAACGTCAGCCACGTGCTGAGCCAGTTCATCCTCGAGGAGAACCAGGCGGCGGAGGCGGCGCCATGAGGCCGGCGCTCTCGATCGGCGCGTGGGCGATCGCGATGACGCTGGTCGCGCCGCTGGCGTCCGGCCAGCGCGCCCAGGCCCCGCATCCCCACCCGGGTCATCAGGCGTGTCGCAGCGCCTACGCCAGCGGGCAGAAGCTCGCGCACCGGGGACAGCTGGTCAAGGCGAAGCGGTTGCTGCGCTCTTGCGCGAAACCGCAATGCGGCGTCTTCCTCGAGCACCAGTGCACCGCCCAGTACGCGCAGATCGACGCGGAGATGCCGACGGTGGTGCCGACCGCGACGGACCAGGCGGGCGCGCCGGTCCTCGACGTCACCTTGAAGGTGGACGGGACCGTGCTGGCCGGGCGCCTGGACGGGCGCGCGGTGCCGATCAACCCGGGCCTGCACGAGTTCTCGTTCGAGACCCGCGACGGCGTCGTCATCAGGAAGAAGCTCCTGGTGGTGCAGGGCCAGCGCAACCGCCGGCTGACCGTGTCGGTGAAGCGACCAGCGGCCGGGCCGGACCGGGCGACGGCTGACCGGGCGACGGCCGGAGCCGATCGACCGGCCGAGGTCGATCGACCGCCGGCGCCCGACCTCGCGGTCTCGTCGCCGACGCCGGCCCCGCCCGGGCGCGCCCGGAGTCGCTGGTTCACCACCGGGTCGTACGTGCTGCTCGGCGCAGGCCTGGCCGGAGTCGGCGGATACGGAGCCCTCACCTACTGGGGCAGGAAGGACAACGACGAGCTGGCCAGCTGCTCGCCGACCTGCCCCCGGTCCAGCGTCGATCACATCGACCACCTGTACCTCGCCGCCGACGTCTCGCTGGCGGTGGGCGCCGCGGCGCTGCTCGGCGGCGCCTACCTGGTCTGGAGGAACCACGCCAGCTACTCGGTCGAGATGCAGCCGACCAGCTCCGGCGCCGTGGCCAGCTTCGGCGGTGTCTTCTGAGACGGAGATCGACCATGCACCGGCACGCCCCACTCCTCGCCCTCGTGTGCGCCGTCGTCGTCACCGGATGCTTCCAGGAGCTCGATCGCGACGCGGCCGGCGGCGAGGAGGCGGTGGTCGACGCCGGCCCCGCGCTCGACACCCCGCCGATCGAGCTCCCCGACGGCGAGACCACCGACGATCCGTGCGTGGCCACCTCCCTGCAGGCGACCGAGATCCTCACCACCAACTGCGCCGGCTGCCACGGCGGCGACAGCCCCGGCGCGCGCCAGGGCCAGCCTCCGTTCGACTACGTGCTCGACCTCGAGCAGCTCAAGGGCGCCCGATCGGCCACGGTCCCGGATCCGATCGAGCCGGAGCTCGGGATGCGGTTCGTGCGGCCCGGCGACCCGGAGAGCTCGAGGGTGTGGGTCCGCATCGCGGCCGGCGAGATGCCGCCCGAGCTGCCGATCGGCGTCGACCCGATCCCGCGCCCGACGATCAGCGACGCCTCCACGCTCTACACGTGGATCCTCGACTGCGTGGAGTGAGCGGCGTCGCCTCGGCGGGTCAGATCCCGAGGTAGGCGGCGCGGATCTCCGGGCTGGCGGCCAGCTCGGCGCTGGTGCCCTCGAGCCGCTTGCGGCCGGTCTCGATGACGGCGCCGCGGTGGGCGATCTCGAGCGCCTTGCGCAGGTTCTGCTCGACCAGGAGCACGGTCAGGCCGGCGCGGTGGAGCTCGACCAGCGCGGCCATCACCTGATCGACAACCAGCGGGGCCAGGCCCAGGCTCGGCTCGTCGAGCATGAGCAGGGTCGGCTGGCTCATGAGGGCGCGGCCGATCGCGCACATCTGCTGCTCGCCGCCGGACAGGCTGCCGGCCAGCTGCCGGCGTCGCTCGGCCAGCCGGGGGAAGAGCGCGAGCACGCGGTCGCGGTTGCGGGCGGCGTTCGGGCGCGCCACCCGGTTGTAGGCGCCGAGGTCGAGGTTCTCGCGCACGGTGAGCTGCGGCCACAGCTCGCGCCCCTCGGGGACCAGCGCCAGGCCGAGCTCGGCGCGGGCCGAGGCCGGGACGTCGACCAGGGAGCGGCCGCGCAGGCGGATCTCGCCGGCGCGCGGCGGCACCAGGCCCGCGATGGCGCGCAGCGCGGTGGTCTTGCCGGCGCCGTTGGATCCGAGCAGGGTCACGATCTCCCCCTCGCGCACGTCGAAGGAGAGGCCGTGGAGGACCTGGACGTCGCCGTAGTGGACGTCGATGCCGTCGACCGCGAGCAGGATCTCGCCGGGCCCGCTCACGGTGCGCCCCCGGGGCCCAGGTAGGCGGCCAGCACCTGTGCATCGCGCACCACCTCGGCCGGCGTGCCCTCCGCGATCTGCTTGCCGTGATCGAGCACGATCACCCGGTCGGACAGGCTCATCACCGCCGGCATGACGTGCTCGATCATGATGATCGAGGCGCCGCGCTCGTCGCGGATGCGGCGGATGAGGAGCGCGAGCGCCTGGGCCTCGGTCGGGCCCAGGCCGGCGATCACCTCGTCGAGCAGGAGCACGCGCGGGGCGACCGCGAGCGCGCGGGCCAGCTCGAGGCGCTTTCGTCCGGCCAGGGTCAAGGTGCCGGGCATCCGGTCGGCTCGATCGGCCAGGCCGACGAACTCGAGCACCTCGGCGGCGCGGACCGGCGCCGGCCCCGAGGCCCGCCCGCCGGCGTGCAGCGCGGCGACGGTCGCGTTCTCGAGCACGGTCAGGTTGGGGAACGGGCGGACGATCTGGTGGGTGCGCACCACGCCGGCGCGCACGATCCGGTGGGCCGGCATCCGGTGGAGCGGCCGCTCGCCCAGGTGGACCTCGCCCGCGGTGGGCTCGAGCGATCCCGCGATGAGCGAGAACAGCGTGGTCTTGCCGGCGCCGTTCGGCCCGATGACGCCGAGGATCTCGCGCTCGGCGAGGACCAGATCGACCCGGTCGAGCGCGCGCAGGCCGCCGAAGCTCTTCGACAGCCCGCGCACCGCCAACAGGCTCATGACCGCCGCCCCTCGCGCGCGCGCCGCACCCGACGGGCCAGGCGCAGCCCGAGGCCGGTCAGGCCGAGCGGCTCGAACAGGATGATGACGATGAGGAGCCCGCCGTACAGGCCGAGGTAGAGCTCCGGGTACGAGGCGAGCAGGTTCTGGCGCAGCAGCACGAACACCACCGCCCCGAGGATCGGGCCAAACACGGTGCCGAGCCCACCGATGACCGCCATCAGGACGAACCCGATCGAGCGGTCGAAGCCGAACAGATCGCTCGGCTCGATGTAGGCGAAGTAGGACGCGTACAGGCCGCCGGTCAGGCCGACGACCGCGCCCGACAGACAGAAGATGAGGTCCTGGTAGAAGGTGGCCGAGACGCCGACGTCGGCCGCTGCCTCGACGTCGGCCTTGATGGCGAGGAGCTGGAGGCCCAGCGTGGACCGACGGAGCAGCCACGACGCGCCGCCGACCAGCCCGGCCAGCCCCAGCCCCCACCAGTAGAGCTGGTACTTGAGGATCGGATCGATCGGCAGCGACAGGCCGGACGATCCGCCGGTGAAGCCCTCCCAGTAGGTGAAGATGACGCGGCTGGCCTCGCCGACCCCGATGGTCGCGATGGAGAAGTAGGGGCCGCGCAGGCGCAGCATCGGGTGGGCGCCGAGCGCCACCACCCCGGCGACCAGCCCGGCCGCGATCCACGCGAGCGGGGCGGGCAGAGCGCCGGACAGGATGAGGCGCGCGGCCACGAAGCCGCCGATCCCGAACATGGTCGCGTGGCCGAAGCTCACCTGGCCGACGAAGCCGCCCATCCAGTTCCAGGCCAGCGAGCCGGCGATCATGAGGAAGGCGAAGGTCAGGAGGTTGTGCGTGTAGGGCGAGACCGGGAAGACGACCGGCACCGCGGCGACCAGCGCGACCACGCCGGCGTAGGCGGCGACGCCCCGGCGCGGGACGCGGCCGATCACCCGAGCACCCGCTGGCCGAACAGGCCGCCCGGCCGGAGGACCAGGACCAGCACCAGCATCACGAAGCCGACCGCGGCGGTGAGGTACGACGGCAGGACCAGGATCGCGAACGTCTCCACCACCGCCAGGATGAGCGCGGCCAGCGCCATGCCGAAGATGCTGCCCAGCCCGCCCAGCACCACCACGACGAACGACTTCAGCAGCTCGCCGCTTCCGAAGCCCGGGTTGAACGAGAAGATCGTCGCCGCCAGCAGGCCGGCCAGGCCGGCCAGCGCGGTGCCGAGGCCGAACGTGATGGTGTAGATCCGCTCCACGTCGATGCCGACGATCGTGCAGCTGGCCGGGTTCTGGGCGACCGCGCGGATCGCGGCGCCGAGGTAGGTCCGGCGCAGGAGCAGGTGCAGGCCGACCGGCACCAGCACCGCGATCCCCAGCACCGCGAGCCGGTTCACCGCCAGGAAGGAGCCGAACAGCGACACCGCGTCGGTCGAGTAGGTGGTGCGGATGGTGCGGTCGTCGCCGGTGAACAGCCGATAGCCGGCGTAGCGCAGCACCAGCCAGACGCCGAACAGGAGCAGCAGCGACGCGGGCCCACCGGCGGCGCCGCGCGGCAGGTGGCGGACCAGGAGCCGGTACATCGCCGCGCCGCCGACGAAGCTGGCCACCAGCACGATCGGGATCGACAGGTAGGGATCGATGCCCCAGCGCTCGAACAGGACCCAGCCGAGGTACGCGCCGGCCATGATGACGCCGCCATGGGCGAGGTTGACCACCCGCAGGACGCCGTAGATGAGGCCGAGGCCGTACGCCATCGTGGCGTAGAGCCCGGCCTGGAGGATGGCGGAGAAGGCGAGGTCGATGAACCGCGCCATGCCCGCTACTTCGCGCAGCGGGGGTCGGGCGCGATGCCCTCGCCGGTGGCGATCTCCTTCGGGTAGATGATCGGCGCCTTGCCCTCGGGGGTGTTCTGCTGCAGCACGAACGGGTTCTGCACCTGGGCGCCGGTCGCGGCCGGGAACTCGAGCGTGCCGCCCGGCAGCAGCGACGGGATCTTCATCGACGCCAGCTTGGCCCGCACCGCCTCGCGGTCGGTGCTGCCGGCCTGCTCGATCGCGGTGAACAGCGCGCGGGCGGTCTCGTAGGCGAGCGCCTGGAACCACTCCGGGTTCTTCGCGCCGTACTTCGCGTGGTAGGCGTCGGCGAACAGCTTCGACTGCGGGATCTTGTCGGCCAGCTGCGAGTTCCACCAGACGCCGGACAGGATGTAGGTGACGTTTTCCTGGCCGAGCGCGTCGATCGCCGCCTTCTCGGAGCCGCGCGCGCCGTAGCTGAGGATCTTGTGGCAGAGCCCTGCCGCGACGTACTGCCGGTGCATGGTGATGTAGTCCGGCAGGTGCGCGTCGGCCAGGAACATGTCGGCGCCCGCCGCCTTCACCTTGCCGAGCAGCGGGCTGAAGTCCTTGCCGTTCAGCTCGAACGACTCGTCGACCACGACCTGGAAGGCGCCGCCGCTCTTCTCCGCGAAATCCGAGATGCCCTTGCGGAAGTCCTTGCCGTGCGACGTGTTCTCCCAGACCAGCGCGATCTTGGCCGGCTTCGGCAGCTTGCCGGCGGCCTGCTGCTCGGCGATCCAGGTCATGAGCGTGGTGCCGAGCAGCTCGACCGGCGCCAGGGTCCCGAAGATCCACTTGTAGCCGCGCTTGTAGATCGCGGTCGCCGCGCCGCCTCCGGTCACGTACGGGATGCTGTTCTGCTCCGCGACCGTGCTCTGCGCCTCCACGACGTTGGTCCCGTAGGTGCCGAGCAAGAAGTCGACCCCGTCGCTGTTGATGAGCCGGTCGGCCAGGCTGACCGCGGTCGTCTGTGTGCTCGTGTCGTCGAGCAGGGTCAGCCGGACCTTCACCTTCTTGCCGCCGACGTCGAGGCCGCCCTTGCGGTTCAGCTCCTCGAACGCGAGCTCGTAGCCCTCCTTGAAGAAGCCGCCGATGCGCGCCTCCGAGCCGGTCAGCGGCAGCGTGGCGCCGATGACGATGGCGTCCTTCTCGGCGCGGGCGGCTGCCTTCGGCTTGCAGGCCGGCGCGGTGGTCGCTCCCAGCGCGGCGGCGATGAAGAACAGGACACGGGAATGGTTCGTCATCGGACGCCTCCTCAATGCCAGTTCGCGCGGCAGTATACATGAGCGGGCCGCGAGGAGATGAATCGCGCCAACCACTGCGCTACCGGCGCGCTGGCCGACGCCTCTTCGGTCCGGATGCCGCCGACCGCAGCCGAGGAGCCCGGCCGGCCACGCCGCTCTCGCGGATGAGGTCGACGAACGCGCGCAGGCCGGCGGTCATGTGGCGGTGCGGCGGGTAATAGAGGCAGAGGCCGGGGAACGGGGCCGACCAGTCGTCGAGGACGCGGACCAGGCGGCGGTCGGCGAGGTGGCGCTCGACGCTCCACTCGTTGATCCAGGCGAGGCCGACCCCGGCGAGGGCCGCGGCGACCATCAGCTCGTCGGCGTCGAGGGTGAGGGCGCCGTGGACGTCGACGGCGAGCGAGCGGGCGCCCTTCTCCAGCTCCCACGGGATCAGGGCGCCGCCGGGCAGGCGCCGGCGGATGCACTCGTGGGCCGGGAGATCGGCGGGTGAGCGGGGCGGCGGGCGGCGCTCGAGGTAGGACGGCGCGCCGACCACGACGAAGCGCATCGGCGGGCTGCACGGCACGGCGACCATGTCGCGCGGCACGGCCTCGGCCAGGCGGATGCCGGCGTCGAAGCCGCTCGCGACGATGTCGACGAGGCGCCCCTCGGTGACCAGGTCGACGCGCATGTCGGGGTAGCGCCGGAGGAAGGGGAGCACGACCGGCTCGAAGATGCGCCGGGCCGCCGCCTGGGCGGTGTTGATGCGGAGGGTGCCGCTCGGGGTGTCGCGGAAGTCGTTCACCTTCTCGATCGCGTCGCCGATCTCGCGCAGGGCCGGGCCCACCCGCTCGAGGAACCGCTCGCCCGCCTCGGACAGGGACACGCTGCGGGTGGTGCGGTGAAACAGGCGGACGCCGAGGCGCTGCTCGAGGCTGGCGACCGCGTGGCTCAGCGCCGAGGCCGACACACCCAGCTCGGCGGCCGCGCGCCGGAAGCTGCGGTGCGCGGCGACCGCGACGACCCCGTTCAGCTCGGAGAAGGCGGCGGATCGGGATTGTGCGACATGGCTCATGAGAGCATCCAATATCGTCCCTATTGTCGCAGGAGTCCACGCGGGGCAGGCTTTCGCGCAAGGAGGTCATCCCATGACACCGAACGAGACACGCAGGCAGAGCCCGATTCCGTCCGGCCACGGCGCGGAGACCACGGCGCGCGAGGTGATCGGCGACCGCCGGCTGGCGGGGGTCATCGCGATCGTGACGGGCGGGTACGCCGGGGTCGGGCTGGAGACCACCCGCGCGCTGGCCGGCGCCGGCGCGACGGTGATCGTCCCTGCCCGCACGCCCGACAAGGCGCGCGCGGCGCTCGCCGGGCTGCCGGCCGCCGGCGGCATCGAGATCGACAGCCTGGATCTGATCGATCCCGCCTCGATCGACACCTTTGCCGCGCGGTTCGCCAGGTCGGGCCGCCCGCTCCACATCCTGGTCAACAACGCGGGCATCATGGCCACCCCGCTGGTGCGGGACGCGCGCGGCTTCGAGTCGCAGCTGGCCACCAACCACCTGGGCCACTTCCAGCTCACCGCGCGCCTGTGGCCGGCGCTGTGCGGCGCGCGCGGCGCGCGGGTGGTCTCGCTGAGCTCGCGGGGTCACATCCGCTCCGGCGTCGACTTCGACGATCCTCACTTCGAGCGCCGTCCCTACGAGAAGTTCATCGCCTACGGTCAATCGAAGACCGCGAACGCGCTCTTCGCCGTCGCGCTCGACCGCCGCGGCGAGCCGCGCGGGGTCCGCGCCTTCTCGGTCCAGCCCGGCGCGATCCTCACCGAGCTGATGCGGTCGCTGTCGGACGACGAGACCCGCGCGGTCATCGATCGCGCGCGCACGATCTCGCCCTTCAAGACGGTCGAGCAGGGCGCGGCGACCAGCGTCTGGTGCGCCACCGGCGAGCAGCTCGACGGCCGCGGCGGCGTCTACTGCGAGGACGTCGACATCGCCGAGGCGCTACCGGCCGGGTCGCCCGAGCAGCGCGGGGTCCGGCCGTGGGCCATGGACCCGGCCCTGGCCGAGCGGCTGTGGCAGCGAAGCGAGGAGTGGACCGGCGTGACCTTCGCCGCCTGACGGTCGAGCGCGGCCGAAAGCGGCCGGCCGAGCGGGCCGTGGCCGGTGAAATCCGGCGGACTCGTGGTACAGAGAATCGAGTGGCGGTGACGAGCGCTCCAGCGCAGCGGCGCAACCTGCTCCTCCCCGAGCAGGAGCGCTGGCCGCTCGATCCGACCAAGCCGGCGATCGAGCTCGTCGATGTGTCGCTGGCCTTTCGCGGAAAGGTCGTCCTCGACCGCCTCAACCTGGCGATCACGCCGGGCAAGACCACGGTGATCGTCGGGCGCAGCGGGTCCGGCAAGTCGGTGCTGCTCAAGCTGATGATGGGGCTCCTTCGCGCCGACAGCGGCAAGGTGATCCTGTTCGGGCGCGATCTGTCGACCGTCTCGTCGGTGGAGATCCTCGAGATCCGCAAGCGGATGAGCATGCTGTTCCAGAACTACGCGCTGTTCGACGCGCTGTCGGTGCAGGACAACGTCGCCTTCACGCTGCTCGAGAACTCGAAGACCCCGCGCCGGGACGCGGTCGCGCTGGCAAACGAGCTGATCCGGATCCTCGGGCTCGAGGGCAGCGAGAAGCTGCTACCCGGCGAGCTGTCCGGCGGCATGAAGAAGCGCGTCAGCCTGGCCCGCGCGCTCATCGCCAACCCGGAGGTGGTGCTGTTCGACGAGCCGACCACTGGCCTCGACCCGATCATGATCGAGAAGGTCGACGAGATGATCCTCCTGGCCAAGCAGCAGTTCCAGATCACGTCGGCCATCATCAGCCACGACATGGCCAGCACCCGGCGGCTGGCCGACGTGGTCGCCTACCTGCACGACGGGCGGATCGTCTTCCGCGGCACCTACGACGAGTTCATCCACGCCAGGGAACCCGAGGTGCGCGCCTTTGTCGACGGCGCGCAGACCTCACGGCTGGAGGACGTCGACCCCGTCACCAGCGCCGCCCTCGAGGAGGAGCAGACCAGGCAGTACCCGCGCGAGGCGCCGGTGGTCGAGCTGGCCGGCGTGGAGAAGCAGTTCAACGGCAAGCCGGTGCTGCGCGGCGTGAACCTGCCGATCTACCCCGGCCGGATCACGGTCCTCATCGGGGCCAGCGGCTCGGGCAAGTCGGTCATCATCAAGCACATCATGGGGCTGCTGCGGCCGGACGCCGGGGAGGTCCGGGTGTTCGGCGAGGACATCGTCCCGATGGACGAGCAGGCGCTCAACGCGGTGCGCAGCCGCTTCGGGCTCCTGTTCCAGCATGCCGCCCTGCTCGACTGGCTGACGGTGTACGGCAACGTCGCCTTCCCGATGGAGGAGCGGACCAAGACACCGGCCAAGGAGATCCGCGAGCGCGTGACCGAGATCCTGGACCGCCTCCACATCGCCGACATCATGAATCGCATGCCGGGCGAGATCTCCGAGGGACAGAAGAAGCGGGTCGGCCTGGCCCGGGCCATCGTCATGCGGCCCGAGATCATGATCTACGACGAGCCGACCACCGGCCAGGACCCGCTCCGCACGCGCAGCATCGACGACATGATCCAGGAGACGCAGGAGCAGTTCGACATCACCAGCATCGTGATCAGCCACGACATGGCGTCGACGTTCCGCATCGCGCACATGATCGCCCTGCTCGAGGAGGGCCGGATCGCCGCCTACGGCACGCCCGCCGAGGTCCGCGCGTCACCCGACCCCTACGTCCAGCACTTCATCCACGCCGGCGCGGTCGACGCTCACTGACCGGGCGCCCCGATCACGAGCGGCGAAACTGACCCGGCGGCTTGCCGGTCCATCGCTTGAACGCCCGGCTGAACGTGGCCAGGTCCGAGAAGCCGATCCGGTAGGCGATCTCGGCGAGCGAGAGCGCGTGGTCCGGGAGGAGCGAGCGGGCCAGCTCCTCGCGCACCCCGTCGACGACCTCGGTGAAGGTCGTGTCCTCTCGCTCGAGCCGGCGCTGCAGCGTGCGAGAGCTCATGTGCAGGCATCATGCTGGTGCGCCGCCAGACCCGCCGCTACTACGACGAGTCGGGGCGCCGGGTCATGAGGTCGTAGGAGCCAGCCGCCGATCAGCCCGGCTTGGACTTCAGCGCGAGCGGCGGCGTGCCCTCGACCACCTCCTGCACCATGCGCGGCGGCTCACCGGCGCGCCACGGCGCGACCCGGTGGATGACGCGGTAGGCGAGCGGGCCTCCGTCCGGCCGCGGGCTGCGCTCCAGCGGCCGCGGGATGCCGACGAACTCGGTCTCGAGGCCCTCCGCGCTGGCCCGGACGGTGGCGTAGCCGTGCCCGCCGAGGTCGACGAAGGACAGGTGCGGGGCGACCTCGGGGTTGCTCTGGGCCAGCGCCTGGTCGATGTCGCCGGTCTTCTGCAGGGTCAGCGCGGAGCGGACGCCGTGCAGCGCGACCATGTTCATGGCCGGGCCGACGGTGCCGTCGGGTCGATCGTGGAGGTAGAGCGCGCGCAGGGGGTCGTTCTTCGGGATGGTGTACTCGGCCGCCTCGAAGATCCCGGGCGCCGAGATCGACCCGGTGATGAACTCCACGCCGAGCGGCTCGAACGGCCGGGGCGGCAGGCTCTTCGACACCATCCCGGCCCAGAAGGAGTGCTTGTCGCCGGCGACCACCGCGAACCCGGTGATTCCCCGGCTGCGCACCACGTCCAGGATCTCGGCCCGCTCGACGAAGAAGCCGCCGTTGAACATCGCGTAGCCCTGCCCCGGCCAGCGCGGGCCGAGCCCCTCGGGCAGGTTCTGGTAGTCACTCCGCCACTCGAGGGTGCCGAACGAGTGGCCCCAGATCTTCCAGGTCGCGGTCGACGACCCGAGCTGCTCCAGGAACCAGGCCTTCTGCTCGCGTCCGAGCGAGGACTGGGGCGGCGCGCCCTTGCGCGGGTTCGGCACGTCGCGGCCGGCGTAGCGGATGGTGTCCGGCGGGCGACCACCGTCGTAGACGCGACCCGAGTCGAGGATCTCGACCACCTCCTGCGGTATCACCCAGCGGAACTCCTCCGGGGTGAACGCGTCCATGCTGGGCGGCTCCGCCCGGAACGAGTGGTTGTCGGTGATGATGAGGTCGACGTGACGGCCGAAGCGCAGCGCGCGATACACCTTCAGGAGGCGCGGTAGGTGGTCCGGTAGTCAGCGAGTGACACCGGCACGTGGAGGTCGCGGAACTTCTCGCCGTCGGGGAGGCGGTAGACCTCGCGGATGCGGCGCGCGTATCGCCCGTTCGGCTTGTCCTCCGGATAGTTGAGGATCTCGTAGATGAAGTCGCCGAGGTGGAGGACGAAGGAGAGCCGCTCGGCCGCGGGGCGGCGCTCGTCCTCGTGGATCATCCGCCGGTAGGCGTGGAGCGCCCCCTCGGTGGGGCGCCCATCGCGGCGGCGTTGCGGACGAACTCTCGACGGTTCATCGGAGGCATGTGGGTCCCATGGTCCCGCTTGATCGCAGGAGGGTCTTGAACGAAATTGATCCTCGACGTCGTTGCCGGCTCCCATCTCCTTCAGGACCACGATTCCCGGGCGCGAGACGCTGCCGTGGGGCTTCAGCCTCCCGCGCCACCGTCACCTGGAGCCATACGCGCTCGTGGTCATCGCGGGCGCGTTCGAGCAGACCAGCTACGCCGGGCGCGTGAACGTCTCGCCGGGCGATCTCCTGGTCCAACCCACCCTCGACTGTCACTCGAATCGGCTCACCAGCACGAGCGCCGAGATCCTGCGTCTGCCCTGGACTCACGTCGCCGGGGCCGGGCGCATGTATCACCTGCGAGACCTCGACGGGATCGTCCGCGCGGCGGCCCGCGACGTCCGCGCGGCGATCGAGATGGTGCGGCAGGAGATCGCTGTCCTCGAGCCGGTGGCGAGCCCGCGGGCCGACTGGCCCGACAAGCTCGCCCTCGACATCCGCCAGGGCAGCGTCTCCCGTCTATCGACGTGGGCGGCGTCGAACGGCCTCGCGATCGAGACCATCTCGCGCGGCTTCTCTCGCCTCTACGGGGTCGTGCCGGCGCGGTTTCGCGCCGAGTGGCGGGCGCGGGGCGCCTGGCTGCGCGTGGTCGGCACCGACGAGAGCCTGGCCGGAATCGCCTCCGCGACCGGCTTCGCCGATCAGGCGCACATGACCAGGGGCATCATCGCGCTCACCGGCGCCGCGCCATCCCACTGGCGCCGGTGTCACCCTCGCGTGATGACATGCACTCCTATCCAATCCTGATCCCCCTGTGAGGAGCAATCAACGATGAGCTACGTCGACGGATTTGTCGTTCCGGTGCCCAGGAAGAACCTGGCCGCCTATCGCAGTCTTGCCCGGAAGTCCGGCAAGATCTGGCGCGAGTACGGCGCCCTCGCCTACGTCGAGTGCGTGGGCGACGACGTCAAGCCGGGCAAGCGCACCTCGTTTCCGCAGAGCGTGAAGCTCAAGCCGGACGAGGTCGTGGTGTTCTCGTGGATCGTCTACAAGTCGAAGTCCGAGCGCAACCGGATCAACAAGCAGGTCATGGCCGACAAGCGCATCGCGGGCATGGACCCCAAGGCGATGCCGTTCGACGGCAAGCGGATGTTCTTCGGCGGCTTCAAGTCGCTCATCGAGCTCTGATCGAATCGCCGGCGGCCCGCGGTCAGGTTCCATCGGCCCATCCGGGCGACTGACCGCGGGACCCGTCAGCGACTCTCGCGCGCGGCGGCGGCGAAGATGGCCCTGGCCATGAGGCTGGACTCCTCGGCCACGCGACGCTGGTAGATCGCCGCGCGCGCCCCGCGCACCGACGGGTCGTCGGGGGCGGCGGCAAAGGCGAGCTCGACGAGCTCGGCGGCCAGGCGCAGGTCGCCGTCCGCCGCGGCCGCCTCGGCGCGGCGAGTCAGCGCCGAGGCGCCGCCGGCGAGATCGCTCAGCGCGCGGGCGAGCACCGCGTGCGGCGGGGGCTTGAGGTGGGCGGGGTTGCCGTCCCACCACCCGCCGTACAGGCGATGGACGTTGCGGACGATGAACTCCGGGTCGTCGTACACCGGGCGCAGGTACGGTCGGGTGAGCCACCGATCGTCGACGTGGACGGCGTGCACGATCTCGTCGAGCGTCGCGCCGGCGTTCATCAGGGCCAGGGTCTTTTCGACCAGCTCCTCGAGGAACGCCGCGGTGTCGTCGAGCAGCGTCCTCACCCGGGCGGCGCCCAGCACCGGCGGGCCGTGGCCGGGGAGCAGCACCTCGGCGTCGAGCGCGGCCATCCGGCGCAGCGCGGCGGCCCACTCGCGCGGGTAACGCTGCACCTTCTGCGGATTGCCGCAGTTCGGCGCCGCCCAGATCACGAAGTCGCCGGCGCAGATCGTCCGCGACGCCGGCAGCCACACCCACAGGGCATCGTCGGTCTCGCCGCGGTCGTGGCGCAGCTCGGCGCGCACGCCTCCCAGCTCCACGAGATCGTCGCCGTCGACCAGCCGGTCGGGCGCGCGGAAGCTGGTCGGGAACACCGGCGCCGGCAGCGCGAACTGGCGCTGGTTCACGCGCCCGTTCCACCCGGCGGTCAGGCGGTAGCGCTCGAAGCGCGCCGCGACCGCCCGGTGCGCGACCACCTCGGGCGGCGGGGCTCCGGCGCGCCGCGCGTCCTCGTCGAGCGCGCCCAGCCCGAAGACGTGATCGACGTGACCGTGGGTGACGACGACCGCGCGGACCGGCGCCGGCGTGGCCCGGCGCAGCTCGGCGATCGCCTGTCCGGCGTGGAACGGGCCGGTCGCGTCGACCAGCAGCAGCCCGTCGCCGGTCTCGACGACGCTGATGTTGGCAAACGCGAGGATGAACGAGACGCCGTCGGCCACGCGCTCGAGGCCGCCCCAGGCGGCGCCGGGCTGCACCATGGTTCCGTCGAGCTGCCCCTGCCAGGCGCGCTCGGCGATGTCGAGGACCACACCCATCCGCTCATCGTATGCCCGGCGCCGGCGGCCCCGGAACCCCCGACCGGAAGAGGGTATCCTCCATGGGTGGAACGCTCGCCCGCGGAACCCGGCCCGGAGCTCCTCGCCCCCGGCCGCTTCGTCGATTCCGACCATCCCGACGTCGTCGCGTTCTCGCGCGAGGTGTGCGCCGGTGCCAGCGGCGATCGCGAGCGCGCCTCGCGCCTGTTCGCCGCGGTGCGCGAGCGGCTGCGCTACGACCCGTACACGATCTCCTCGGATCCGGACGAGTACGTGGCCAGCAAGCTGCTGGGCCGGACGCGCGCCTACTGCATCCCCAAGGCGGTGCTGCTGTGCGCCGCGGCGCGGGCGGCCGGCATCCCGGCCCGGCTCGGCTTCGCCGACGTCAAGAACCACCTGGCCAGCGAGAAGCTGCTCCGCACCCTGGGCAGCGACCTGTTCGCGTTCCACGGCTACGTCGAGCTGTGGATCGATGGCCGGCCGCTCAAGGCGTCGCCCGCGTTCAACGCGTCGCTGTGCGCCCGCTTCGGCGTGCCGGCCCTCGACTTCGACGGGGAGCACGACGCGCTCCTGCAGGCGTTCGACGGCGAGGGCCGGCGGTACATGGAGTACGTGCGCGACCGCGGCCTCTACCTCGATCTGCCGCTCGACGAGATCCTCGAGACGTTCGCCGGGCTCTACCGGTCGCCCCCGCCGGCCGGCACCCACGACGAGGCGTTCCACGGCTGATCTCGGCTGATGCCTATCGACTGCGACCGACCGAGGGTCGCCCGACCAGGGTCTTGCCGGCTCCGCCCAGCTGGGTGCCGAGCGTGACGATCGAGAAGCCGTAGCGCTCGCGCAGGTCGTCGACGACCGCGCCGATCTTCTCGCGATCGTCGAACAGGGACAGCTGCTGGAAGACGCCGAGGTTGGACAGCTGCAGGCCGAGCAGGCGCACCGGCAGCGAGCGCGTCCGCGCCGCGGTCAGCATCTCCTTGATGACCGGGTAGAGCTCGAGCTCGGAGCTGGTCGGAGACAGCGTGCGAGAACGGGTCAGCGTGTGAAAGTCGGCGTAGCGCAGCTTCAGCGTCACCGTGCGCGCCTTGATGCCGCGCTTGCGGGCCCGCCAGCACACGCGCTCGCACAGCCCGCACAGGACCGAGTCGATCGAGGCCGCGTCGGACACGTCCTCCCGGAAGGTCCGCTCGTTGGAGATGCTGCCGACCGTCTCCCCCTCGGGATCGTGCTCCGAGAACGCGGGGCGCTCCCGACCGAGCGCGCCGGAGCCGCGGCCCTGGACGCCGCGCTGGATGGAGGCGGCCCAGGCGCCGAAGATCACCCGCAGCTCGGCGATCGGCGCGTCCGCGATCGCGCCGAGGGTGGCGTATCCGGCCGCGTGCAGCTTTCCCTCGGCGACCGGGCCGATGCCCGGGAACGAGCGCACCGGCAGCGGCGCGAGCACGTCGCGCTCGACCCCGGCCGGGACCACCATCACGCCGCGCGGCTTGGCCAGGCTCGAGGCCACCTTCGACATGACCATGCTGGTGGCCAGGCCGGCGCTCGACGGCAGACCGAGCTCGTCGTCGACGGCCGCGGTCAGCGCGAGCACGGCGCGCTCGATCGCGACGTCGTCGCTCTGGTCGCCGCTCCGCCGGTAGAGGCGCTCGCAACCCGACAGATCGAGGAACATCTCGTCGATGCTGGCGATGATGACGATGGGCGAGAAGCGCCGCGCGATCTCGCGGACGCGCTCGGCGAACTCGCCGTAGGTGTCGCCGCGGGTCGGCAGGTAGATCGCGTCGGGTGCCAGTCGGCCGGCCTCGACCAGCGACATGCCGGACTTCACGCCGAGCCGGCGCACCTCGTAGCTGGCGGCCGTCACCACGCCGCGGCTGCCCGGCCTGCCGCCGACCACGACCGGCTTGCCCTCGAGCGAGGGATCGAGCACGCGCTCGACCGACACGAAGAACGTGTCCAGGTCCAGGCAGCAGATCCGGGGCTGGAGCAGCGGCCCCGACGACGAGAGCTCGGACGCCGTCGACATGAGAGGTGGCGACCACGGTACCTGAACATTCATTCAGTAGCAAGCACAGGAAGGTTCGCCGGCTCCGGCGCGGTGCCACACTCGCGGGCCACCCGCCGTGCAGTGCCCCTCCATCCAGGAGTCACATATGCGCTCGCGTCACTCGGTCGGCCTCGTTGGTGTCCTCCTGATCTCGCTCGGTCTGCCCGCTGCCGCCGCCGCTGCCGGCGACGCCTCCGCCGGCAAGAGCAAGAGCCTGGCCTGTCAGGCCTGCCACGTCTCGTCTGCCGGCGCCGCGCCGCGCCTCGCCGGCCAGCGCGAGGCGTACATCGCCAGGCAGCTCGAGGCCTTCAAGGCCGGCGATCGCAAGGACCCGTTCATGAACGCGATCGCCGCCCAGCTCGGCGCCGCCGACATCGCCAACCTGGCCGCGTTCTGGAGCAAGCAGCCGCCCGGCAGCGACACCAGCGAGTCGAGCGCGGTCGCCGCGATCAAGAAATCGCACATGGTGTTCCCGCGGAGCTTTCCGAAGGGATTCACGCTCTACCTCACGGCGAACGACGCCAAGGAGAACGTGGTCAGCAGGACCTACGTCAACACCGTCGGGCTGCAGGCGGCCAGGGCGCGCAAGCCGCTGCCCGACGGCAGCCAGATCATCGTGGTCAAGTCCGCCGCCAGGCTTGGCCCCGACAAGAAGCCGCTGGTGGCCAAGGATGGCAGCTGGGTGACCGACAAGATCGCCGCCTACGTCGGCATGGAGTCGCACGCCGGCTGGGGCAAGGACATCCCCGAGCTCCTGCGCAACGCCAACTGGAACTACGCGGTGTTCACCGCCGAGAAGACGCCGCGCGCGGAGATCGGCCAGACCATCTGCCTCGCCTGCCACAAGCCGAAGGCCGCCGAGAGCTACCTCTTCAGCTCCAAGGAGCTCCAGGCGCATGCCCTGAAGTGATGCGCGGTGACCTTCGCGGTCAGAGACGCCCGCGCCTGGCGGCGACGGCAGCCAGGTACGCCCGCCCGCGCGGCGAGATCTCGTAGCCGATCTCGAAGCTCTGGGTGAGGCCGAGCTTCTTCAGCTTGCGCACGTCCACCTTGAAGGGCGCCGTCTCGCGCCCGACCATCTTCGCCAGGCGCGAGGCGACCACGCGCGGGTGCTCCTCGATCAGGGCGAGGGTGGCCGCCGTCCACGGCTCCTTTGCGTCCATGCGGGCCAGCCGCGCCTCGATCGCCTCGATGTCGGCGGCGGACAGCTGGTCCTCCAGCGCGAGGTCGACCCGGTCCTCCTCGCCCCCGTGGTGCAGCTCGACCCGGAACAGCTCCGCCTCGCCGCCGATCTCGCCTCCCGGCCCGGACTGGATGTAGTCGACCAGGTCGTCCCTCGAGGCGAACCCTGCCCTCCTCGCATCCGCCGCGGCGATGTCGGCCAGGCGCACGCGCTCGATCCGATCCACGACCAGGACGCCGATCGGATGGCAGCGATAGCGGCCGCCGGGCTTCACGCGCGCCCGGTCCCACCGCCGGAACGTCAGCGTCACGTCGCCGCTGACCAGTCCCTCGTGGAAGCGCTTCTGGAACAGGAGCACCGGGGAACGGTACACGCGACCCGGCGCCCCGTCGCGGCCTCGGCGACCCGGGTCCTGGGGTGGGGTTGGGTAAGGGCCCGCGGATGGGCAAGTCGATCGATTCTCGCGGTCGAGCCGCCCGGATGGCAAGGAGCGGCGAGAACCGGCGCGGAACGTACTCGACGTACTTGAGCACCGGAAGCGCAGCCGCGACGCCGCCAGCCGGGATGGATCGGCTGCGAGAACGACCGACTTGCCCATTCGCGGGCCCTAAGGTGCCCGAAAAAGAAAAAAGCCAGGAACCGGGCCCGGAGGCTCGGCCCTGGCGGCGATCGCAGATCCGTGGGTCCCGTGCTACGGGACGCAGACCGCGGTCGGAGTCTGGCGGGCGTGGGGGCAGTGCGTGGTGGCGTCGGTGAACGCCGGGACCCCGCTGTGATAGACGCGGCAGAATGCGGTGTCCCCGGCGGCGTCGGCGGGGGTGCCCTCGGTCATCCCGGCGCAGGCGGCGGTGCAGGCCGCCCGGTCGGCGTACTTGACGGTGTCCGCGGCGCAGTTCTTCTCGAGGTTGTCGCAGTAGACGTCGCACGCGGTGCCGCACACGTTGGCGCCGGTCGGCCCGGCATGAGGACAGTGAACATCCGGCATCCCGGTCGATCCGGCCGCGCCGGCGTGGTACTGGCGGCAGCCGAGCGTGTCTCCGTCCTGAGCGGGGTCATCGACGCCCGGCGTCCAGGCAATCGCACCGCAGTAGGACATGCACTCGGCCATGTCGGTGTACTGGATGTTGAGGCCCGAGCAGTTGGTGGTGACGCGCGTGCAGTACTCGGTGCACGTGGGCGCCACCCCGGCGGCCGCATCCGGCGTGCCGCCACCGGCATCGACCCCGTCATCATCATCGTCGCCGCTGCAGGCCGCAGCGCCACCAAGGGCCACGAGGAGCACGGTCATCCACGCCATACGTTGAAGTCGCATTAGATTAAGCCTCCATGAAGACGAGCGAGCTCTTGCTTGCTCGACCGCGCGACCGTACCCCAGTTGCCGCCGCGCCAATGGCTCCGGTGCACGGATGATGCGGCACCGATCGGAAAAGCGCTCGATTGACCGGGAGCGCGCCGACGGCGTGTCCTTCGCGCCACACCCGGTCGAGGGGGTGATGCGTCCGGACCTCTGGCCTCATCTCTCCATTGCGGCCTTGCGCCTCGTTCCGTAAGCGTGTACTTACCGTAAGCGATGGCTAACGCAGCGACCGCCTTTGCCGCGCTCGGGGATCCGACCCGGCGGGCGATCTTCGAGCGGGTGGCGGCGCGCGCCCAGTCGGTGGCGAGCCTGGCGCGGCGGGGCGAGGTGTCCCGCCCGGCCGTCTCGCAGCACCTGAAGGTGCTGAAGGACGCCGGTCTGGTGGTCGCGCGGCGCGAGGGGACCAGCCGCATCTACAGCCTCGACATGCGGGGGCTGACCGCGATGCGCGCCTACCTCGATCGCTTCTGGGACCGTGCGCTGGCCGCCTTTCAAGCCGCCGCCGAGGAGGATGAGCAGGGATGAACGACGACGTCGCCGCGATCCGCAAGCAACTCGTGGTCAAGGCCCGCCCCGAGCGGGCGTTCCGGGTCTTCACCGAGGGGATGGATCGATGGTGGCCGCGCGAGCACCACATCGGCGCCTCTCCGATGAAGCAGCTCGTGATCGAGCCGAGGCCGGGCGGGCGCTGGTACACGGCCTGCGAGGACGGCTCCGAGTGCGACACCGGCCGGGTGCTGGTGTGGGAGCCGCCCCATCGCGTGGTGCTGACCTGGCAGATCACCGCGCAGTGGAAGTTCGATCCCGACTTCGTCACCGAGATCGAGGTGCGCTTCACGCCCGAGGGCGAGCACCACACCCGGGTCGACTTCGAGCACCGCCACCTCGAGCGCTACGGCGAGGCCGCCCCCGACCTCCTCGCCCAGCTCGATCACCCGAGCGGCTGGGGCGGGATCCTGGCCCTGTACGCCCGCGTCACCGGCTGGAAGGCGGTCGTGCTGTACGAGTCGGCCGCCGACGTCCTCACCACCGCGCCGGCCCACTTCCCGGCCCACCAGGCGCTGGTCGAACAGTTCCGCGACCGCGGCGACCTCCTGGCGGTCGGCACCTTCGCCGACCCGCGCGACGGCGCGATGGCGCTGTTCCGCACCCGCGAGGCGGCCGAGGAGTTCGTCCGCGCCGACCCGTTCGTGCAGAACGGCGTGGTGGTGAGCGCGGCGATCAAGGACTGGAACGAGGTCCTCCTGCCCTGAACAGGGTGACCGCGGGTGCTCTCGTTGCGCCTGGCAGTTCATCGTGCTAGCAGCCGAAAAAGCACGACAGGAGGAGAGCGATGAAGCCAAGCACTCGGTCGCGAGTCGTTTCGGTCAGCCTGGTTGTGACGGGCGCGCTGCTGCTCGGCGGGGCCACCGAGCCCACGTCGGCGAGCGGCCCGCCGCGATCCGATGACGGGCTCGACTCCTGCCGCGCACCTCACGGCATGCCGGCGGCCCGGGCCAGGGCGCGGCGGCTGGTCAGGCAGATCCGGAGGGAGCTCGCCGCGGTCGAGGATCAGATCCGGAATGTCCCCTTCGTCAGGGCGGTCGAGGGCGGGGAGGCCTCCGTCGAGCTGATCGCCGCGGTGGTGGCCGAGGAGTACAGCATCGTGCGGAGCGACATCAACAGCTTCACCCGGATGGCCTCTCGCTTCGACACGCCGCCGGGAAGCCACTTCTTCGGTGATCTCGCCGAGGGTGAAGTCCTCGCACTGCCGCTGGTGCTCGACTTCGCCGCCAGCGTCGGGCTCGACGAGCAGGATCTGGCAGCCTACGAGCCGCGGGCACGATCGCAGACCTACCCGTCGCGCGTGGCGTGGATCGCGTCGAACGCCGACCGCGCGGCGGCGGCGGCCTCGTTCCTGGTGAACTTCGCCGTCTTCGGGGAGAACATGGGCCGCATCCGCGACGCCCTGATCGGGGTCTACGGGTTCACGCCCGAGCAGATCGAGTTCTTCAGCTTCTTCGCCGAGCCGATCCCCGGCTTCGAGGACGACGCGATCGAGGTCATCGCCGCCGGGCTGATCGAGGGCGCGTGTCCAGTCGATGTGCGGAGGTCGGCGCGCCTGCTCCAGGCCTACGAGCTGGATTTCTGGCAGGCGGCATCCGCCCCCCCGGGCTCTCCTCTGCCGGTGGTGTTCGAACCGGCGCCGTAGATCTCTTCCTACTGGCTGGCCGCGATGCGTGAGCCCGAGCCGGGCGGCACGCAGGTGTAGGTCACTTCTTGCCCGGGTGTCAGCGCCAGCCCCCTCAGCGCCGCGTCGGAGACGGCCGCGCCGCCGCCGGCGGGGACGAAGTTGCTGGCCGCGGCGTCGTACAGGAAGCCGCGCATCGCGCCGCCCTGGACCACCTTGGCCACGAGGTCACACTCCTTGACCGTGCCGCCCAGCGCGCCGGACACGAAGCTGGTGCGCGCGCGCTGCTCCAGCAGATCGATGCGCGGACCGACCGCGCCGGCGTTGTCGGCGGCGAGGGTCACCTGCTGGCCGACGACCGGCGCCAGGTCGCTGTCGAACGCGAGCATGAACTGCTCGACGTCGCGTCGGGTCGCGT
>DATHKR010000223.1:0-4017 GCA_035489015.1 Kofleriaceae bacterium
GGTCGATCGTGCGCGACTTCGTCGGGCACGGCATTGGCCGCGCGATGCACGAGCACCCCAGCGTGCCCAACCACGGCCGGCCCGGCCGCGGGCTCCGGCTCCGGTCCGGGATGGTCATCGCGATCGAGCCGATGCTGAACGTCGGCGGCGCGAGCATCCGTGTCCTCGACGACGGCTGGACCGTGGTGACCGCAGACGCGAGCCGGTCGGCGCACTTCGAGCACACGGTCGCGATCACCGACGGTGGTCCCGACGTGCTCACCCGGTCCGCCGCGGCCTGAGCGCGGCCTCCTGGTCAGCCCCACCCGCGGGCAAGGATCCCGGGAGAATGGAAGGCTCCGCGGATCTTCCCCGGAAGATCCGCCCGGCCGGTCGTCTCACCGGTGATGGCTCGATCGACGACCCATGGGACGAGGCGGTGGATCACGGGGCTCGCCGCGCTGCTCGCGGCGGCCGGCTGCCAGGCGGCCGAGCCTTCGCCCGAGCCTTCGCCCGAGCCGATCCGCGGATGGCAGCTGGCTGCCGCGCCGGGCGAGTGCACGGTCCAGGTCACCGACGATCCGGCCGAGCTGCCGGCGCTCGACTGGCAGGCGTGTCCGTTCGCGAAGGGCTGTGAGTGGGCCGGGGCGCCCTGGGCCGATCGGGTCGGCTGGGGATTCGGTGGCCTCCTCTCGGTCGCCGAGGACGACGATCGGATCTACATGACCTGGTCGCGCGCGCTGGGCGACGGCGCGTGGGAGACGGTGATGAGCGCCGACGACCGGCCGATCGCGGCGTGGCGGCAGCGCCAGGGCGAGCCGTGCCTGGTCGGCGGGCCGTGGGTGACGCCTGGCGGCGACGCGTCGCTGGTCGTGATCCGCCGCGACCTCGAGTACGCGCCGTGGGTGCTGCACGCCAGCCCGGAGCGCCTGGCCCGCGCGCCCGAGGTCGCCGAGTTCGGCGCGGCCGGCGCGGCGGTTCGCCCGCGCGACGTCTCGGCGGTGGCGCGGGGGAAGCTGGTCCTGTGGGAGCAGTCCGGCCGCTTCGCCATCCGCGACCTCGCGTCGGGCACGACGCTCCGGCCCGGCACCCGCGCCGACCCGCGCTCGCCCGACCGCTGGATGCGCCCGACCGTGCCCGGCAAGTACGGCGTCCTCTACCAGGACGAAGAGGGCGGGGTCGGCTCGGTCCGCCGCATCGCCCTCGACGGCCGCGACGAGCTGGTCGCCGGCGGCGCGGCCTCGTTCGACGGCGTGGTCGCCGACGGCACCGACGCGGCCTGGACCCGCGCGACCGGCCCGGACGGAGAGGAGGGCTTCGCCGACATCGAGCTGTGGACCGCGCGGTCGGTCGGCGATCACCTCGGCGCGCCGATCCGGATCGCGCGCCTGCCCGCCGGTCCGCGGCCGCTCCTCTCGATCGGCGGCGGCTGGATCGCGGCGCGCTTCGACGCCCACGACGTCAGGCTGTGGCGCATCGCCGACGGCGCCGACCAGAAGACCTCGCGCCGCCTGCCCACCACGGATCTGGAATGGGACGGCGGCCCGCACGGCCTGGTCCTGGCCGCCGGGCAGGCCTGGGTCAAGGCGTCGCTCGACGGTCACCCGGGCAACGACGTCCGCCACCTGGTCAGGTTCGCGCTCGGCGAGCTCTCGGCCGGGCCCTGAGCGCGAGCGATCCGATCCTGCCGGAGCGAGGGGGATGGATCGCGAGCGAGCGCCGCTCCGGCGGACGGGAACGGGTTCTTGCGCGCTTTGCCGGATTGCTCCGTCGAGGGCGGCCAGCTCGGTTCGTATCGTGGGCTCATGACGCGATCGTTCAGAGCAACGGGGCTGGCGCTGGCGGTCCTCTGCGCGGGATCGAGCTGCCTGGTCCAGGGGGCCTACACCTACGAGGCGTCCCGGGGCCCGGTCCCCACCGGGGAGCCCCCGGACGCTCGCTTATCAGGCTCTCGACCGGCTGCTCGCGGGGGGGTCCCTGCGAGCACGGTCGCGTGCACGACGGCGTGCCGGAGGACGACCGTCGACCGGAATTCTCGTCTCAGCTGCATCTCGAGGTGCCCCGGGGTGGTCTTCCGCCAGCATCTCTCGTGTGCACAGGAAACGCGCGAGCCGGCACGACCGTGGCTCTGTGAGCCTTCGAGGCCCGGCGACAATCGATCCGAGGCGGGCATGGTCCTCGCGCTGGTCGGGGTGGCAGCGGCCGTCGTCGTCGGCGTGGGCCTGGTCGCGGCGTTCCAGATCCTCGGCCGGCTGGAGTGACCGCGCCGCCCTCGTGAGGCGTTGACCGCGTCGACTCGTATCCCGGTCCGGCCCGGCTACAGGGGGGAGCACGCGGCGATGCAGGTCGGGCCCTCATCCCGGCGGGCGCCGCGGCGGCCGAAGCGCGCGGAAGGACGTGCGCGCGCGACTGGCCTGGCGGGTGCAATCGCGCCGCGTCACCGAGGAGGGCTCCATCGATGACACGAACGAGCACGTTGATCCTGATCCTCTCGAGCGCGGTGCTCGGGTGTCAGCAGGGGCAGGGCGAGACCATCTCGCACACGGAGCAGAAGTCGCAGGTGACCACCGTGCCGGAGGTGGCGCGCCAGGCGGTGATGACGATCTTCGCCACGCTGAACCACTCCGACGGCTCCTACTGCTTCGACACCGTCACCGACAACTACACCTGGCCCCACGTGGGCGGCTGCACCGGCTTCACCGGCCACGGCGGCCGCTGGCAGCTGGACTACAAGGCCTACTGCGCGCGCCAGGACACGGCGGCGTGCCAGGAGTCGTACCCGGTGCTGACCGGCAAGCACAAGCAGGAGCTCGCCACCTGGAAGGGCGTCAACCAGCACGCCTCGTGGTGGCACGGCGACTGGTGGTACACGAGCTGCGGCCGCTACTACCACGCCGGGGGCTGGGAGGGGGCCAACTGGGGAGACTGCACCAGCAAGGGCGACATCTTCACCCACTCCGCCACCGCCCAGGAGGTCGCGACCGCGTCGCTCGGGGTCGGCTACGCCGCCAAGCACGACGAGCAGCAGGTCGTGCTCCAGCCGACGGTGTTCATCAGCGCGGATGGGCCCGGCGGCGCCATCGGGCTCGACTTCAGCTACCAGAGCCAGACCTGGGGAAACGGCAACGAGGTCGAGTGCGAGTACCTGTGCGACTGGGCGCCCGACAGCGACGAGGTCGTGCTGAAGGAGAGGTGCTGGGAGGTCGGCCTCGAGGATAGTGACGAGGCCGAGGGGATGATCAAGACCACGACCGGCATCACCGTCGATAACCAGTGGCACGAGCTCTCCCGCAGCGAATGCCACGAGGACGACGGCGGCGGCGATGACTCGAGCGACGACTCGAGCGACGACTCGAGTGACGACTCGAGCGACGACTCGAGCGACGACGGCGGCGGTGGCGACGGCGGCCCAGGCGGATCCCAGGACGCGGGCGGCGGCGGCGGGAACGACGGCGGGTCGGGCGGCGGCAATCAGGACGGCGGCGCCGGCGGCGGCGGGAACGACGGCGGGTCGGGCGGCGGCAATCAGGATGGCGGCGCCGGCGGCGGGAACGACGGCGGCGCCGGTGGTGGCAACGACGGCGGGTCGGGCGGCGGCAACCAGGACGGCGGCGCGGGCGGCGGCAACGACGCGGGCAGCGGCGGCCCCGGCAACGACGCGGGCAGCGGCGGCCCCGGCGACGACGCGGGCAGCGGCGGCCCCGGCGACGACGGCGGCCCCGGCGGCGGCGGCCCGAACGACGGTGGACCGAACGACGGCGGCCCCGGTCCGGGCCAGGACGCCGGCGGCCCCGGTCCGGGCCAGGACGCCGGCGGCCCGGGTGGCTCGTGCGACGGCGGCGTCGGCGCGCGGGCGTGCCAGTCCACCCCGACCACCCCGACCTGATCGAGGACACGAGCATGTTCAAGCCCATCAAGAAGCGGCTGACGACCCTCGTCTGTCTCGTCCTCATGGCCACCGGCGCGCTCGGCGCGTCGTGCGCGGTCGACGATCTGCCGGGGGCGGACGAGAGCGTCGGTCAGAGCGAGAGCTTCCTC
>DATHKR010000224.1:0-3632 GCA_035489015.1 Kofleriaceae bacterium
GGTCCGCGTCCTGGTCGACGCCGAGATCGAGATCGAGATCGACGCCCTGCTCGGCGAGGGCATCGACTCCGCGCGCGTCGAGATGCTCCGGGCGACCGATCCGCGGGCCTCCGGCTGGCTCGGCGACAGCGCCGCCACTCACGTCCTCTGCTGGAGCGCGTCGACTCCCGAGCTCGCCGACGCGGTCGCCGAGCTCTCCCGCGCGGCCGCCCTCACCGAGGTGGACGTCCTCGCGCTCACCCCCGGAACCGGCGCCTCCGGGGCGGCCGTCTATGGATACGGCCCGCTACCCGCCGAGGCGGTCGTGGCGGTCCGGCGCACCGCCGTCCTCGGCCACCTCGGCGAGGGGAGGCCGCCCGAGGACGCCGCCGCCGCGCTGGCAGCCGGAGGGACGGGATGCCTCATCGAAGCTCATCCGGCCGCGGGTCGGGCCGACTCGAACAGGAGCGTCGCGTGACGCGGGACGTGCGGATCGCGCTCTACGGCGACATCGACCTCAACGTCATCGATGGCTCGGCCATCTGGCTCCAGTCGCTCGCGACCGCGCTCTCGCTGCAGGGCCGCAACGCGGTGACTCTCCTGTGCAAGCAGACCGAGAAGCGGGACCTCCTGACCGGGCCGCTCCGGCGCCTCACCGGCGTCACGATGGTGAGCCCGAGCGAGCGCGAGCTGGACGCCCCGGAGCGCGGGCTGTCGCGCAACCAGGCGCTGGATGTGCTCGAGAGGCTGGACGTCGAGCAGCGCTTCGACCTCATCATCCTGCGCGGCTTCGCCCTCTGCCACGCCGCAGCGACCCGCAAGCGCCGCCCCTTCTTCGGCCGGCTGTGGCCCTACCTGACGGACATCCCGCAGAGCGCCGAGGACCTGACCGACGAGGTGCTCCAGCGTCTGGCGCAGATCGCCGCGGCGTCGCGCTACCTCCTGTGCCAGACCGAGGCGCTGCGCTCGTACCTCGAGTCGTGGGTTCCGGCGGCGGCCGGCAAGGCGATCTTGCTCGAGCCGATGATCCCGGACCACATCCCGGCTCATTGCCCGCCGCCCGCGCCGCTCGCCGACGGCCAGCCATTCCGCCTGATCTACGTCGGCAAGTACGCGCCCATGTGGAACACGCTGGAGATGACGACGATGGTCACCGAGCTGCGGGCCGCCGGGGTGCCGGTCGAGCTCCACATGGTCGGCGACAAGATCCACCGGCCCCGCGATCAGCCGGAGTGGTCGGCGCGGATGGAGCAGGCGCTCACCTTCACGCCGGGCGTCCACTGGCACAAGGGCCAGTCCCGCGACAAGGCGCTCGCGATGCTGGCCTGCCACGATCTCGCGCTCGGCTGGCGGGCGCCCGAGCTCGACGGAACCCTCGAGCTGTCGACCAAGCTGCTCGAGTACGGCGCGGTCGGCATCCCGGCCATCGTCAATCGCACTCCCATGCACGAGGAGCTGCTCGGCACCGACTACCCGCTCTTCGCGAACTCGTATGGCGAGCTCAAGCAGACGATCATCGCGGCACGCGAGCCGGAGGTCCGCCGGGTCGCGACCGAGCGCTGCGCCATGCTCGCGCACGCCCACCGCTTCGCCGCGGTCTCCGAGCGGCTCCAGATCTACATCGACCGGGCGGTCCCGGCCCGGGATCTGCGGGCCGGGCGACGACGCCCCCTGCGCGTGCTGGTCGCGTGTCACGACTTCAAGTTCTTCAACCGGATCCAGGAGCACCTGGCCGCCATCCGGGGGATCGAGCTGCGCGAGGATCGCTGGGCCGAGATCGACAAGCACGATCCTGCTCGCAGCCAGGAGCTGCTCGAGTGGGCCGAGGTCATCATCTGCGAGTGGTGCACGAACAACGCGATCTGGTACAGCCAGCGCAAGCGCCCCGGGCAGGTGCTGATCGTGCGGCTCCATCGATTCGAGCTCTACGGCCAGTACGTGAAGAAGCTCGTGTTCCCGGCCGTCGACCGGGTGGTGTTCGTCGGCGACTTCTACCGGGATGAGGCGATGGCGCGGCTCGGCTGGCCGGCGGAGCGGCTGACCGTCATCCCCAACTGGGTGGACACGCGCCAGCTGGACCGGCCCAAGACCCACGGCGCGGTCTTCAACCTCGGGATGATCGGCGTGGTCCCCATGCGCAAGCGGCTCGATCGTGGGCTCACCATCCTCGAGAAGCTGCGCGCCGTCGACGATCGCTTCCAGCTCCACATCAAGAGCAAGATGACGTGGGAGTACCCGTGGATCTGGGCCCGGCCCGACGAGCAGGAGCACTGCCGCGAGCTCTGCATCCGGATGAACACCAGCCCGCTCCTCCGCGGCGCCGTCCAGCTGGACGGGTTCGGCGGGGACGTCGCCGCCTGGCTGCGCAAGATCGGCTTCGTCCTGTCGACCAGCGACGACGAGAGCTTCCACCTGGCCCCCGCCGAGGGCATGGCGTCGCGCGCGCTGCCGATGCTGCTCAACTGGAAGGGAGCGGACGCGATCTACCCCGCGGAGTGGATCCACCTCGACGACGACCAGATCGCCGCCGCCATCCTCGAGACCACCGATCGATGTGACTGGGTGGAGAAGGGCGAGCGGGCGCGTGAGCTGATCGAGTCGCGCTACTCGGTCGAGCGCGTCTGCGCGGCCTGGGAGGAGCTGGTGGTGTCGATGGCGGAGCGGCGACCGGCCTGAGCCCCGGCAGATCGGCCAGTCAGACGGCGAACGCCCGCTGGAGCACGTCCGTGATCCGCGGCGCCGCCTGGCCGTCCCACAGCGCCGGGCGGCGATCCGACCCCGGCGCGGCGATCGCCTCTTCGAACGCCGGCCAGATCGTCTCGCGCGTGGTGCCGGCCAGGGTGTTGGTGCCGTGGCTGATGGTCGCGGGACGCTCGGTGTTGTCGCGCAGGGTGAGACAGCGCGTGCCGAGGATGGTGGTCTCTTCCTGGATGCCGCCGGAGTCGGTGAGGACGATGCGGGCTGAGCTCATGAGGCGCAGGAAGTCGAGGTAGCCGACCGGCTCGACCAGGTGCCAGCGCCCGGCGGCGAGGCGGAGGCCGCTCGCCTCCAGGCGGCTGCGGGTGCGCGGGTGGACCGGGAAGACCAGCGGCACCCGGGCAGCGACGTCGTCGAGGATGCCGACCAGCCGGGCGAGCTGGGCCGGGTCGTCGACGTTGCTGGGACGGTGCAGGGTGACCAGGCCATACCCGCCCTCCTCGAGCCCGAGCTCGTCCAGCACGCCCGATCGCATGGCCTGCTCGCGGGCGGCCATGAGCGTATCGATCATGACGTTGCCGACGAAGTGGATGCGAGCCTCGGCGATGCCCTCGCGCCGGAGGTTGTCGACGCCGGATGGCTCGGACACGAACAGGAGCTCGGAGACCTGATCGGTGAGCCGGCGATTCACCTCCTCCGGCATGTCGTCGTCGAAGCTGCGCAGCCCCGCCTCGACGTGGATCGAGAGCGGGCGCCGGCGGCCGCGCTGGTGGATCCAGTCGAACGGCTCCCGCAGGGTGTACTTGCTGGCCACGAGCGCGCACGCGACCGTCGAGTTGACGTCGCCGACCACGAGCACCGCGTGGGGCTGCTGCGCCTCGACCACACCCTCGAACCGGCGCATGATCTCGGCGGTCTGCTGGGCGTGGGAGCCGGAGCCGACCTCGAGCGAGATG
>DATHKR010000225.1:0-13700 GCA_035489015.1 Kofleriaceae bacterium
GGCGTCGGTCCGCGCGGACGCCGCGGTCGGTCCCTTCGGCTCGGCGGCCCTGGCCCGCGACGGGGCCGCGGCGGCCTGCTTCGGCTGCTTCTGCTCCTCGCCGGTCGACTTGTCCCTGCAACCGATCGCGCTGGCCAGGAGCAGGGCCAGCGCCACACGCGCGCTCGTCGTCATGATGTGGAGTGTAACGCCACGCAGACCGCCGCCATTCGGCGGTGTTTGACGTGCTCGACGCGTTTGACGAGCTTGACGCGCGACGACGGACACGCGGCCAGAACCGCGGGCGAATCGATCTGGCTTCGCCGCGACGGCCGCGCGACCATGGCCTCGTGCGCGGCTGCGACGTGCGGAGTGAGCGATGACGCGGGCCGAGGAGATCGCCGAGCTGCTCCAGGTCGCGCTGCACGCCACGGGCGGCGAGTCCGTGGAGGGCGCGTTCGTGGACTCGTGGGTCTCCGACGCCTCCGTGGCGGTGGACCGGCTGGAGGACCTCTTCCGCGCGAGTGGCTTCGGCGCGGAGGACGCCGATCAGGTCCGCGCCGCCCTCCGCGCCGAGGGGCCGTCGCCGGAGGCTGTGGCGGCGTTCGCGTCCGGGTTGCATGCCTTCGTCGGCCCGCTCGTGGAGCAGCTGCTCGCCGACGCCGATGCGCGGGTCCGGGCGATCGGGGCGCACGCGGCGGCGCACGCGGTTCCGCCCGACCGCTGGGTCTCGCTCCTCTCCGATCGGGACGGCGAGGTCCGCGCCGCCGCGGTCGCCGCGGTCGCACGGCGGCGGGCCAGCATCCGGGGCGCCAACGACCTCCTGCTCCGCGCGATGACGGATCGCGACCCCCGCGCGTTCCGGGCCGCGGCGCTGGAGCTCCGCCTGACCGGCCCCGCGGTCGGGGAGGCTCTGGCCGGCGCGATCGCGGCGGCCGGCGGCGCGCTCGCGGAGGAGCTGATCCTCGGCCTGGCCGATCGAGTCCGTCGCGAGGGCGTGCACTGCCACGGCTCCCGGCTGGTGGAGCGGGTCGGCCAGGCGGTGATCGACACGCTCCACCACGCGCGCGCGCACGCCAGCGCCGAGGTCCGCCACGCGGCGGTCCGGGCGCTCTCGCGCCTCGGCACGCCCGAGATCGCCGCGGTGCTGTTCGGGCAGCTCCAGGTGGAGACCGATCTGCACGTTCGTCGGGCCCTGGTGCTGCACGAGGGCTACTCGACGGTGGACGGCGCCCCCGAGCACCTGATCGATCTGATGCGCAGCGACCCGGACCCGTGGCTGCGCATGCAGGCGGCCTTCCGCATGGAGCTCTTCGGCGCGGGCGCGGTGCCGGCGCTCATCGAGGCGCTGGGCGACCCGCCGGTCGCGCGCGCGGCCGCGATGACCCTGGGGCGCATGGGCGATCGCCGCGCGCTCCCCGGCTTGCTCGACGCATGGAGCGATGCGCGCAACCAGCGCTGCTGGCAGGAGATCGGCAGCGCGCTGGCGTACGTCGCGACCGGCGCCGCGCACCGGCCCCCGCCCGCGATCCCGCCCGACCTCGTCCGCGCGCTGGTCGCCGCGTGGGAGCCGGCCGGGTGGGTCGGCCAGGCGTGCAAGGAGCTGGGAGCGCTCTCGCTGCACGGCGACGCGATCCACATCTGGGCGCTGCGTCCGGACGGCGAGATCCTCCGCCTCGACCACGAGTCGGTGTCCCCGGCGACCGAGCCGGAGCTCGATCCGCTGATCCGCTTCGCGGTGATGGCCCAGGGCGCGAGGCGGCACCCGGCGCTGCGCGACCTCATCCCTCCGCCCCCGAAAGATGCGCGGCCGTGCAGTCGATGCCGCGGCACCGGCGGCACGGCCTCCGGCTGTCTCACCTGCCGCGGCCTCGGGTGGGCGAGGAGCAACCGCTTCCTCGCGACCTGATCGACCGACCAGGATGCTTGATCATTTCTCTCAGGGACGAGACCAGGACCTCGGCTCGGGCGTCCGATCCGGGATGCATCTCCCCGCACGCGCGGCGTTTCTGGTCGCCTCGCTCTCGCTGTCGGCCGGTCGGGCGGAGGCGCAGCGGGCCGGTGATCGCCCGTCCTGCGCCGGCGACCTGGAGCCAGTCCTGGCGTCGTCGGTCCCGCCGGCGTGGTTGCCGTCGGAGGAGGGGGAGGGACCCTGCGCCGGGGGATGGCGAGACCCGGACGTGGACGAGCCCGGGTCCGAGTCGACCGTCGTGAGCGGGCGCTCGAGCGAGGGTCCGTTCACGGTCACCTTCGCCGGACCGACCGGATCGGGCCGCTACTGGGAGGCGCGCGTCACGTTCCCGTCGCGTGCGGGCGTCCGCGGCTTCTGCTTCGTCACCTCGACGGTCGGCTGGCGTCACGTCGGCGGCGACCGGCCCCTGGCGCGGCGGCTGCTGGCGCTCCTGGGATCGTGGGTGCGCGACGTCGACGGTGACGGCCGCGACGAGCTGATCGTGCCCTGGTCTGTCCCGCTGTCGCCCGGCGCGTCCCTTCTCGACCACGCGATGACGGCGACGGTCTTCCAGCGAGTGGCCGATCGGTTCGTCCTGGATGCACGGGGCACGCTCGCGCTGCGCCGGCAGATCGGGAGAGCCTATCGCGAGCGGGCGGCGTCCACGGACCACCCACCGGCCCGGGACGACCGCGATCACTTCCGGCAGGCCGCGCGGCTGCTGGCGAGGAGCTGCCGGGGAGGCGGCTGATGCCGCTCCGCTCGACCTAGCGCGCGCGTGCCGACACGGACGAGAACGCGATGTTGGGCTCGATGGTCCACACGATCGTCTGCCCCGCCATGACCCGCGCGGAGACCCTGGCCACCTGGCGCGCGTTGCCCAGCTCGCGGGCGGAGAGGCGCACGATCCTGGACTGGGCCAGGCTGCGTATCGGCACCTCGAACGAGGTCACGCCGTGCGCGCCGAGCACGAGGAGCGGCTGCCGACCCGCCCCGCTGTCGAGCGAGATCGAGACCGGGCTCGCTGCGTGGTTGATGACCTGAACGCCGACCACCGCCTCGGTCGGAGCGTCCGCCGGGGTCTGCTGTCCATGGACGCACGCCGCCGGTGCCGCCGCGAGGGCGACGAGGCCAGCGAGCGCGAGAGAACGACGGAGAATTCGCGACATGCTGACCACTCTGGCGGGTCGCGCGCCCGGGCGTTCCCGAAAAAACCAGCCCGACCGGCCAAAGATCCGGGTACCGCGACCAAAGCCGCCGCAGACGGCCGGGTGGACACTCGCCTGCTAACCTGGGCGGATGCATGAGGTGCCACCCGAAGTCCTGGCCCGCGCGGCGGTCGAGCAGGTCGCGGCTGCCCACGGCGCCGCCGTCACCTCGGAGATGCGGCGCGATCTGATCCTCGCGATCGACAGGGCGCTGCGCACGGCCGTCCAGATCGAACGGGACGCCTGCGTGGACATCTGCCAGCACCGCCACCGCCTCTGGGAGGTCACCGGGGACAAGCCGACCACGCCCGATGCGCTCCGGTCCGAGGCGCGGGCGCGCGCGAACGAGGCGGCGTACCTGGCGGACGCCGTGGCCGGGCGGACAGAGCCCCAGCCGTAGGTCGGCGACTGCGGCCAGACGATCGGCGGCATGGGCATCCTGGGCGCATCGTCGGTCACGGCTCGGACCCCACGGCGCGCAGGCTGGATTCCGGGATCTTCGGTCCGGCTGCCAGCAAGGAGCCGCCGAGGATCAGCACGAACGACACCAGGGTCGTCGCGGTGAACGGCTCGGCGAGCACCAGCACGCCCGCCACCACCGCGACCGCCGGGTTGACGTAGGTGAAGACGAGCGCGCGCGAGGGACCGACCTCGCGGATCAGCGCGAGGAACCCGACGTAGGCAAGCGCGGTGCACACCACGGCCAGCCCCACGATCGCGGCGAGGGCCCCGCCGGACGGGGATGTCGACGGCCAGGTCATCGCGGCCGGCGGCAAGCAGACCGCAGCGGCCAGCGCCAGGCACGCCGCGGTCATCGAGGTCGCCGGGACGTCGTTCAGCCAGCGCGCGGCGATCAGCGGCGCCGTGGCATAGCAGGCGGAGGCAAGCAGGGCCTCGCCGATCGCCCAGCCGTCACCGCCGAGCTGCGGCGCGGCGAGGATCGACACGCCGGCGAAGCCGATCGCCAGGCCGATGCTCCGGGTGGCGGTGAGTCGCTCGCCCGCGCCGGGGGCGCGAATCACGACGACCGCGACCGCTGCGGTGATGGGCGTGGCCGCGATGAGCAGCCCGGCCGTCGAGCTGGTGAGGCGTGATTCGGCGCTCGACAGCAGGCACCACGGGACCACGACCTCGAGCGCCGCGAACGCGGCGAGCGGCCGCCAGCGTCGGGCGAGGGTCGCCAGCTGACCGTCGCGCAGGGCCAGCGGCAAGAGGACGAGGGCGCCGAGTCCGGATCGCGCGAAGACCAGCACGGGGACTGACACCTCCGCGACGGCCACCTTGATCATCAAATAAGGCACGCCCCAGAGCACGCCCATCAGGGCGAACAGCGCCCAGCCGCGTCTGGTCATCGGGTCCTCGTCGCCAGGTAGGTCAGCCAGGCGTCTCCGTCGCTGTCGACGTGGTGTGCGTCCCAGTCGACGCGGAGTCCGGCGGATTGCAGCCGGGCGGTGAAGTCGGCAGTGCGCCAGTACACCGTGTGGTAGTCGCCGTGCGTCTCGCCGTCGCCCTCGCGGATGGAGACGAGGAACCCACCTCCTGGCCGCAGCGACCCGGCGATCTTGCGAAGGACGGCGTCGGTCTGGTCGAAGCCGACGTGAATCAGCACGCACATCGCGAGGACGCCGTCGTACGGGCCACCGAGCTCGTCGGTGATCACGTTCAGCAGCTCGGCGCGCTTGCCGCGCTGGGCCTGTAGACCGACGAACGCCCTGGTTGCGTCGGTGCGTCGAACGCGCACGCCGAGCTCCTCCAGGAAGTCGGCCTCGCGGCCGGGGCCGGATCCGATCTCGAGGATCTCGCCGCCCGGACGCGCCACGGCGACCAGCCGCCGCAGCGCCGCTTCGATGCTGGCCGACGGTGTGGGCCCGACCAGCGTGTCGTACGTGGCGGCGTACGCCTCGTACGATTCGATGGTCCGGTCGGCAGCCGCCGCGTTGGGGGTCGGTGTCGCATCGCGGGTACGTGTCATGCGATGAACGTAGGCGCCAAGTTGACCCCGTACGAGTTCCAGTTATGGTCGCTTTATGGGTACCACTGCGCGGGACCTGTTCATCGCCTTCGACCGGTCCCGGAGGCGCAGCCTGCGCGTGCAGGTCGAGGATGGCCTGCGCGAGGCGATCCGCTCGGGCCGGCTCCGCGCGGGAACCGCGGTGCCGTCCACGAGGGCGCTTGCCGCCGATCTCGAGGTGACTCGCAAGGTGATCGTGGAGGCGTACGACCAGCTGGTCGCCGAGGGTTACCTGGTGAGCCGGCGTGGCGCGGGCACGGTCGTGAACCAGGCGCCGCAGCGCCGGCCGCGCACCAGGCCATCCCCGACCGAACCGGCCACCGTCAAGGTCGACTTCCGGCCGGGACGGCCCGATCTCCAACTCTTCCCGCGTGCGGCGTGGGCCCGCGCGAGCCGATCGGCGATGCGGACACTCCCCACGCGCGACCTCGCGTACGACGACCCCCGCGGTCTACCGGTGCTGCGCGGCGCGATCGCCGACTACCTCGCCCGCGCCCGCGGTACCAGGACCGACCCCGAGAGCGTGATCGTCTGCGCCGGCTTCTCGCACGGGTTCGACCTCGTGCTCGGCGTGCTCGATGCGCGCGGCCACGATCGGATGGCCGTCGAGGATCCGGGGTACGCGGGTCCGCGCCGGCAGCTCGCTGCCAGGGGGCTTCGGTGCGACGGCGTCGCCGTCGACGGGGACGGGCTGCGCGTCGACGCATTGCGGCGCACGGCGGCCCGCGTCGTGCACGTCACGCCCGCGCATCAGAGCCCGACCGGCGTCGTGCTGTCCGCCGAGCGCCGGCAGCAACTCATCACCTGGGCGCGCGAGGTCGACGGCTACGTCATCGAGGACGACTACGACGCCGAGTACCGATACGATCGCCGGCCCGTCGGTGCCCTGCAGGGCGTCGCACCGGATCGAGTCATCTACTGTGGTACCACGTCCAAGACGCTGGCCTCCGGGGTGCGCCTCGGATGGCTCGCCGTACCGCCGCAGCTCGTGGACCCGATCGTCGCCTGGCGACACCTCACCGACGGGTCGACATCGACGATCCTGCAGGCGACGTTCGCGGCGTTCCTCGCCGCCGGTGATCTCGATCGGCACCTCCGTCGTACGCGGCGGATCTACCGGGACCGCCGCGACGCGGTGATGACGGCGCTCCGGCGGTGGCTGCCCCAGGCCACACCCAGCGGAGTGTCGGCCGGACAGAACGTGCTCGTGACCCTGCCTGCCGGCATCAACGAGCAGGCCGTGGTACAGCGGGCGCTGGCGATCGGCGTACGGGTCGAGCCACTGGCAGACTACCGGCCACGACCAGCTCGCAGCGACATTCCCGGCATGGTCCTCGGCTACGGCTCGGTCCCGGCAGACAAGGTCGACCACGGCGTACGACTTCTCGCCCGCGCCGTCGACGAAGCCGGCGCGGAGCGCTAGACCACGCTACGACCCGGGCAGGAGCCGCACCATGCCGAGCCCGGTCGCGGTGCCGTTGCGCGCGAAGCCGGCGGCGACGATCTTTCCGTCGGGCTGGACTGCCATGCACTGGGCTCCGTCGGAGGCGCCGAAGAAGTCCACGGTCCGCATGCCGTCACCGTCGAACCCGCCATCGAGCACGCCGGCCGCGTCGAAGCGGGCGATGGCGAAGTCGGGCGCGGACAGGTTGGAGCTCTGTCCGGCCACGAGGATGCGACCGTCGGGTTGCACCGCCACGGCGTGCGCGTAGTCGTTCGCGCCGCTGAAGGCGGCGGTCGCGAGGCCGTCGGTTCCGAACTCGGTATCGAGCGCGCCCTCGGCGCCGTAGCGGGCGACCGCGAGCAAGAACGTCGGGCCGACCAGCGTCTGGGTGCTGACCACGATCTGGCCGTCGGGCTCGAGCGCGACGCCCGAGGCCTCGTCCCAGTCGCCGAAGTCGGTCCGCCGCACACCCTGGTCCGCGAAGCCGGGGTCGGGGTCGCCGATCTCGTCCAGCCGGACCAGGCCGATGTCGGGGCTGTCGCCACCGCCGTCGGCCACCCGCCCCGCGATCAGGATGCGGCCGTCCGGCTGGAGCGCCGCGGCGTAGGCCAGGTCGGTGCGACCGCCGATGTCGATGGTGACCCGACCGCCCGAGCCGAAGTCGCCGTCGAGGACACCCGCGCTGGTGTAGCGCGCGGCGGCGAAGTCGCTGCCCACGCCGAGCGGGGTCATCGCGCCTGCGTGGCCGACGACCACGATGCGGCCGTCTGTCTGGACGAGGACCGCGTAGGCGCGGTCGACCTGCCCGGCGAAGTCGGTGCTGACGCGGCCGTCGCCGCCGAAGCTGCCGTCGAGGGTGCCGTCGGCGAGGTAGCGGTTGACGGCGAAGTCGTCCTGCGCGCCGACCCGGGTGACGCCGGCGACGAGGATCCGGCCGTCGGGCTGGATCGCCACGCCGTGGGCCTCGTCGAGCAGGCCGCCGTTGAAGACGATCTCGACCACACCGGCGTCGCCGAAGCTCGGGTCGAGGTCTCCGTCGCTCTCGTAGCGGGCCATCCTGAGGCCGCCGACCAGGACGATCTTGCCGTCGGGCTGGAGCGCCATGGCCACGGCCCCGCCGGGCAGGCCGGTCGTCACCCGGCCTCCCTCGCCGAAGGTCGGATCGAGCCCCTCGCCGGTGGCCGGGGTCACGCAGGTGACCGCCACGTCGGTGACGTCGGTGTCGGTGACCGTCCCGCTGGCGCGCGCCACGCTGCACACCTGGATCGGATCGATCGGCTGCGAGGCCACCCGCACCTCGTAGTCGGTGCCGCTCGGGAACTGATAGTCGAACGCGAAGTCGCCGTTGTCCGGGGTGAGCTCGAATCCGGTGATCGCCTCGCTCAGGACCAGGCCGGTGCCCTCCAGGCCGCTGACCGCGCCGCCGACGGTGAAGGTTGGCGGGCGGTCGATCGGGTTGTCGTCGTCCTGGATGGTCACGATCGCGCTGGACGTCGCGCCGAGGGCGGCGCACCCGCCCGGCTGCGACAGGGTCACGGTCAGCGTCTCGTCCGGCTCGGCCAGATCATCGACCACGAGCGGGATGCGAACGGCGCGCGATCCCTCCTCGCCGTCGGCGAACAGGACCTCGGTGTCGACCGCGGTGTAGTCCGCACCGGCCCGCGCGCTGCCGTCGCTGGTCGCGATGTGCGCGCTGACCGCGCCCTGACCGCCGCCGCTGCGCGTGACCACGACGGTGGCGCCGTCGCCGGGCTGCTCGGCGTCATCGATCGCGCCCGCCGCCAGCTCGATCGTGCCGGCCGCCGGATCCGGGCTGGCGCAGGCGGGCGCCGGCGCCGGCGCGGAGGCCACCGGCAGCTCGGTCGGCGTCTCGACCGCCTCGAGCCCTTCGAACAGGAGCGCCATTCCGTCCGCCGTCTGCGGGTCGCGAAAGTACGAGGCCAGGTACGACTCGCGCTGCCTGCGGTTGAGTGTATCGACCCGGGCCGAGGTGAGGACGTAGAAGAGGTCGCCCACCTCGACCGTCGACAGCGGCACATCGATCGTGATCGGCGTCGGCAGCGTGACCTGGGCGCGCGCCCCGACGTCGGAGTCCACCGACGGATCGAAGTCGAAGCTGGTGCGGTTCCACAGCGGTCGCGTGGCGCCGGAGCTGGTGTACGCGTCGTAGTCCCAGTTGCCCTGCCAGCCGAACAGCTCGACGAAGCCGCCGGTCGAGAAGAGGTTCTTCTGCGTGCGGAAGTCGAAGGCGCTCACCTGAAAGCTCGCCCACGACCGCATCGTCCTGCGGCAGTCCACGTAGCTGCTGCCTGAGTGCCACGGGCACTCGAGCGCGGTCGGCAGGCCTGGATTCCCGTCGATGCCGTCCAGGAACACCTTCGACACCACGATCTGGAGACGGGCGCCGGCGTCCTTCTTGCGGAAGTACTGGTACTGGATCAGCTCGGCCGAGTTGCCGATCGCCTGCTCCTTTTCGACGAGCCCCATCGGCGCCTCCGCCCAGACCCAGTACGTCGAGCCGGTGTCGCTGGAGAACACCTCGGCGTTGGCCTCCGGGTCCTCCCCCGGCGGGATCAGCGTCAGCCCGCCGAAATCGACCGACTCCATCACCGTCCCGCCGACCTGCAAGCGGTCCTCGCCCACCGGCGTTTCACCGACCGGCCCGGCCAGGAACCGGTGGAAGGCCCATCGGCGCACGAGCAGCTCCGAGGCGTGACGAGGTGATTCCTCGCCGTCGCATTGCCACCCTCCCGCGAGGAGGGCGAACCCGACCACCGCCGCCCGCACACGCAAGCCCCGACCCCTTTTCACCATGGCAGCCTCGAGAGCACGCGCCGTGCCCGGGGACCGCCGAGGCGAATGGCAACCCGAACGCGCACATGGCTGACCGGGCGCGTCGTGCGTGCCGGGACGGCATGCCGACTCGGCACGCCAACCTGGCGGATGATCACTTCAGCGCGCGGAGGGTCAGCGCGCGAAGGTCAGCGCGCGGCGGGCGGTGACGATCCAGGACCGCGACTGGAACAGAACGCCGTCGCCGGTCTGGTGGGCGGCGAGGGTGTCGCGCAGCCGCGCCAGCGCGCGCTCGGTCGGGACCGGATCCAGCCCGGCCAAGAGGTCCCTCGTCATCTGCATGTCGCGCACGAGGTCGTGGGCGGCGTCGGTGTCCGGACCGTAGTAGACCGGCTCGTCCACGTCGGTGAAGCCGACATCGACAAAGCCGGCCGCGCGGAGGATGGACTCGACGGAGGCAGGGTCGCCGAGCGAGAACGGATCCGGCGCGCCCGGGGGCTGCGCGGGCGGGTCGCCGCCGGCGAGCGAGCTGCGGATGGCGCTCGCCCACTCGTTCCTGTCGTGACTCTGCCAGACCATCATCACCAGGCGCGCACCCGGCCGCGCGGCGCGGGCGATGTTGGCGAATGCGGCGACCGGATCACCGAAAAACATCGTGCCGAACCGGCTGATGACGGCGTCGAAGTGCCCCGGCAGGAAGCGATGGACCTGCGCATCGCCGAGATCGTAGGCGACGTTGTGCAGGCCCTCCTCCGCGCTGCGCCGGCGCGCGCGCTCCAGCATCGGTTCCGAGACGTCGACGCCGAGCGCGCTTCCGGACACCGCGGCGCGGGCCGCGTCACGAGTGGACTGCCCGGCCCCGCAGCCGACGTCGAGCACCCGATCGGCCGGGCCGATGCCGGTGGCCGCCCGCAGGCGCTCGTTGTGCCGGCTCAGCTCCGCGTCGTAGTGGTCGGCGAGCCGCAACCGCCCACCCTCCGCCTCGCGCCGGTCGAAGGTCGACATGGCCGTTCTCCATCACCTCGCCGGAGCAGCTCCGGGGCCGCGCCGAGGCGTGGCCGCGTGGCGCTCCAGGATCTCCGCCAGATCCTTCGGGCGACTCAGCGCGACACAGTGGCCGGCCGCGATCTCGTCGGGGACGATGTTCAGGCGCTCGGCGACCACCCGGCGAAGGAAGTCGGCCGGTAAGAAGCGATCCTCCGTGCACAGCACGAACCGCGTCGGCACGTCGGGCCACGCGTCGAGCGGCCACGGCGAGGCCATCGAAGCCTCGGACGGGTGCGCGCGCCCCTTGCTCATCGCCTCCTCGGCCAGCTTGCGCGGCACGTCGTGGTAGTAGGCGACGAACGGGTCCTCGTTCCCGGTCAGCCCGCCATCGCGCGCGGCTTGCTTTCGCACCGCGTCTCGGTAGCCGGTGTTCGCCCACCAGTCCCCCGGCGCCTCGCCGGGAGACGGGACCATGCCGGCGACGAGAACCAGCACATCGACCGGGAGCCTGTCGGCGACCAGCGGCGCGGTGAACCCGCCGAACGACTGGGCCACGACGATGAGATCCTTCCGCTCACCGACGGCCTCGACCACGGCGTCGGCGTAGTCCCCGAGCTCCGCGGACTCGTCATCGGCCGGGAGGTCGGGCGCCACCGCGTCGTGGCCGTGCGCACGCAGCTCGGCCTCCACCAGGTGCCAGTACCAGCCGACGTCGCCGGCGCCGTGGATCAACACGAAGGTACTCATGCACTCATGCCCGCGTCTCTTCCACCAGCTGCCAGGATCCGGCGGCATCGCGGTCGATCAAGGCTCGTCGAGCACCGCCTCGTCGAGCGCGGCCTCGTAGAGGGCGCCCGGTCCGTCCGGATCCTCCTCGTCGACGTCGGTCGCGAGTCGATCGCCACCGAGCTGGTCCGGAAGCGGCGGCGGCTCGTCGGGCAAGGTGGCCAGCCGGTCGAGGCGCTCGGCCGCGCCGGCGTGGGCGACCGGGTTGCCGTCGGCATCGACGATGGTGTCGACGTCGATCTCCGGCGGCGGATCCTCGAGCGGGTACTCGGGGACGACGTGGGTGCCGGCCGGGCGGTCCATCTCGCCGGCCGCCGCGACGCCGGCCAGGAGCGCGGCAGCAATGCCCTCGCCCTCGACGCCGTCGGCAGCGGCACCTCGCTCGTCGGTGGCAGATGCTGGTTCGATGGTTCTTGCGCGTCTGGGCACGAGATCATCGTGGATCGATGACATGGCCTCAGCTCCCCGGAAGTCATCCCCCGGCGACCGCCGGACGGACAATCCGCGTCGGGCGTGGGCCTCGCTGGGCCAGCGGGAGTGGCCGGCACTCACCAGAGCGAGCCGTGGCGAGCAGCGCGGGAACATTGGCGGGCCCGACGCGGTTGGTAGGGCTGATGCGACGATACGCTTCTGGCCTCGCGCTCGTGTTCGCCTGCTCGGGCGCGCCCCCAGTCACGACCGAGTCGCCGGCCGCTCGGCCGGCGGCGGCGACGGCGACGGCACCTGCTGCCGCCGACAGCGCGCCCACCGTGCTCACGCCGGCCCAGATCGAGCGCGACCGCGCGACCGCGGTGAAGGTGGCGCCGATCGTCGACGCGTTCATCAACGTCGCGCCGCACCTCCTGCGCGACGGGCGCGTGGTCTACACGTCGAACCGCGACGGGTTGCCCGCGCTGTACGTCGCCGACCCGCGCGAGCCGGCGGCGCCGCCGCGCAAGCTGCCCACGTCCGACGAGCGCGTGGCGGGGACGGCCGTGCTGCCGGACGAGAGCGCGGTCCTCTTCCTGAGCGACGTGAAGGCGGACGGGAACTACCGCATCTTCCGGGTCGCGATCGACGGCGGTGATTCCGCGCGCGTTCTCACGCCAGGCGAGAGCCTGCATCGCGATGCGCCGAACGTGGCGCGTGGCGTGCCCGGTCTGTTCAGCTACAGCGCGAATCTGGTGTCCGATCGAACCGCGCGCGTCTTCGTGCAGCGCGCCGACGGCACGCCGCCCAGGGAGGTCTACCGCGATCCCAGGTCCGGCACCGCGATCGACATGACGCCGGACGGCCGGCACATTCTTTTCTCGCAGTTCCGCTCGCAGAACGAGCAGGTCCTGTTCGAGATCGAGGTGGCCAGCGGCAAGGCGAGGCGGCTGTACCCCGCCGAGGGCCAGACGCCACTGCTATCAGGGGCCGCGTATTCCGCCGACGGCCGCCGCATCTTCGTGGCCGCCGCCGTGGAGGGACGCCCGCCCTGGCTGGTGACCCTCGATCGCAGGACCGGCCGGGAGGTGGGGCGCTACGAGGAGAAGAAGGTCCCGACCGGGACGATCGCGGATCTGCAAGTCTCTCCGCGCGGGGACCGGCTCGTCGTCGCGATCGACGCCGGGCACCACTCCGAGGTCAGGCTGCTCGACGCCAGGTCGCTGCGCCCGATCCGGACCGTCGAGACCGGCCTGGGCGCGGCCTTCCCGGGCCCGTTCCGCGCCGACGGGAAGAGCTTCAGCCTGGTGCTGTCCCGGCCGGACGCGCCGACCGACATCCACGCGGTCGACGTCCGCACCGGCGCGATCACGCCGCTGCGCGCCGAGCGGCGGCCCGGGAGCGCCGACGCCCCGCCGATCGCGTCGTCGATCGCCGAGGTGCCGGCCTTCGACGGCCTGACCATCCCGGTCAACCTGTACCTGCCGGAGGAACAGACGCGCGGGAAGAGCAAGCTGCCGACGGTGGTGCTGGTCCACGGCGGGCCGTCGTCGAGCGCCTACGCCTCGTTCAACCCGGAGGTCCGCGTGCTCAGCAGCATGGGCTTCGCGGTGGTGCAGCCGAACATCCGCGGGTCGACCGGTTTCGGCCTCGCCTACGAGAAGGCGGATGACCGCGAGAAGCGCGGCGACGCGCTGCGCGACATCGAGACGGTCAACACCTGGGCGCGCGCGCAGCCCTGGTGCGACGGCCGGCTGGTCATCATGGGCGGCAGCTACGGCGGCTACATGACCTTGCTCGCGCTCACCCGACAGCCGGCGATCTGGCAGGCCGGGGTCGACAACTCGGGCATGAGCGACCTCAAGACGATGGAGGAGCTGGAGGACCAGACCATCCGCGCCTACGACGAGACCGAGTTCGGCGCGCTGGGCGCTGAAAACGCGCTCCTCGCCGAGTGGAGCCCGCTCCATGACATGAGCAAGATCACGGCGCCGGTGTTCATCTATCAGGGCGCCAACGATCCGGTGACTCCGCGAGAGCAGGCCGACCGCATGGTGCAGGCGCTGCGCGCGCGCAAGGTGCCGGTCGAGTACATGCTGCTGGCGGACGAGGGGCACGGCGTGGTGCGGCGCG
>DATHKR010000226.1:0-52896 GCA_035489015.1 Kofleriaceae bacterium
GGTGTGGCCGTAGACTCGCAGGCTCAGGTCGAGGCTGGCGCTGTAGTTGGTTGCGAAGGGGATCGTGATGCCGGGGACGACGAAGAGGTCGGTTCGGCCGTGGTTGCCGTCTTCCTCGGGGACGAGGCCGTTCCAGCGCTCGGCTCGCTCGTGCGCGGCGGTGAGGCCGAGGCGCACGGAGCCGATTGCGGTGCTCCGGCTCCCTACGAGGCCGCCGACCATTCGCGCGCCGGCTTGATAGCCGCGGGGGCCTTCGTAGAGGGGGATCTGGAGCTGACCGAAGGCTGCTGCCGACCACGGGCCCAGGGGCCTCGCGACGTCGAGGCCGAGGACGGGGTCGAAGGTGCCGGTGCCGAACTGGATGTGCTGATGTGGCTTGCCCTCGGCTCCGAGGCGGTACGGGTCTTCGTGGACCAGGCCGGTCGGGATGCTGGCGCCCGCTCTCGCCCCCATCAGGAAGCCGGCGCCGGCCAGGTCGGTTCGCAGGAAGACCTGGATGTCACCGAGGCGGGACAGGGTCTCGTCGCGGTGGTGGATGTTGTCGTAGTCGAGCTGGATCGGGTCGCCTTCGAGATCGGTGTAGCGGGTCTGGGTGTCGACGACTCGCAGGGGCACGCTGGCCTGGAGGGCCACTCGCTCGGCGAGGCCGTACTCGGCCAGGAGGCGCAGCTCGGTCACCCAGAGGGTGGTGTGGTGCTGCTGGGGCGGCTCCGCGCGGATGTCGCAGATCGGCCCGATGTCGGGGCAGACCGCGTCGTGCTGGGCCTGGGCTCGGCTGCCGGTGGCGGCCAGATCCACGCGCAGGTGGCGGGGCTCCACCGTCGTCGTCTGAGCGCCACCGACCGGCAGCGTCGGGTTGCTTCAACCCGCTCAGGCACCGTCGGCGCGGGCCGAGGGTGCGAGGAAGAGGACCAGGCCTCCGACCACCACGGCGCGCAGGACGAGCATCCCGCTAGCGTACCCGGTCAGGAGGCTCGCGCGGGCGGGATGAGCGTGATGAGACGCCTTCGGGTCAGCCGAGCGCGGCGGTCGCGGTGAGGGCGAGGATCTGCTCCTCGGCCGCGTCCATCGCGGCGACCAGCTCGTCGCCGAACACGTCGCCCAGGGTGTCGCGGCCGACCCGGTAGAGGGTCGGCGAGGCCGGGTCGCCGGCGCACGAGTAGTCGGGGTAGTCGTCGGACACGACGATCGACTCGGTGTCGTACGAGAGCGGGAAGAGGCGGCAGACGTGCGGCTTGGTCCCGCGCATGTCCCAGTCGTTCTCGATCGCGGCGCGGTGGATCGCGCAGCCGCGCTGGTCGTGGGCCAGGAACAGGCAGCCGTCGCCGAACCGGACCGTGCGCACGTGGCGGCCGGACGGGAAGTCCGGGTCGATCCGCTCCTCGCTGGTGAACCACGGCAGGCCGGCCGCCTCGGCCACCAGCAGCGGCGCGATCTCGCCGGCGCGGGCGAGGATGCGGTCGCGCTCGCCCACGTCGACGTCGGCGCCGTACTGGCAGCAGGCGTCGAGCTTGACCCGGCCATCGTGGCGCACGAGCCGGCACTCGTGGGTCATGCAGTCGGCGACCACGCGGCGGATGAACACGTCGCGCTGGGCCCAGTGGAAGCGGGGATGGCGAAGAGAGACGCGCGCGCTCACCGGCGGCAACGTAACAGATCGAGGCGACAGCCAGCGGGCTCGCGTGGCACCTCGCTTGCACATTCCGGCCCTGGTCCCACTCTCCCTCGCGCTTCAGGAGCGATTCGACATGACTCACGACATCCGGCGCCGCGCTGCCTCAGTTTTCCGCGGCGCGGTCGTACCCCCCGCGGTCGCCTTCTCCCTGGTCGCCTTGTTCCTCGCCGCGGGCTGCGGCGACGATGACGACGGCAGCGGCGACAGTGGTGACTCCGGCGACCCCGGCGATTCCGGCGACGACGGAGCTGACGGCGACGCCGCCCCCGCGCCGGACGGCTCGACCAGCCGCGCCACCGGCTACGTCGCCAACCCGGTCGGATCGATCGAGCTGGTCGAGGGCTACGTCGGCGAGCGCGGGACCGGCGCCGCCGCCCTGCTCCGCAATGCCCCCGACGCGCCTCCGGCCGAGCTGCTCGCCTCGGAGGGCCCGTGCGAGGTGTGGACCCACGCGCTCGAGCCGGCCGAGTGCGACCCTCCGTGCGAGCTCGCCTACTGCGTGGCCGACGACCAGTGCGCGCCGTTCCCGCTCCCGGTCAGCGCCGGCGAGATCGCGGTCGCCGGGCTGACCGAGGAACTCCGCTTCGTCCCGGGCGGGCTCGGCTACGACGTCGACCCGGAGCTCCTGCCCGAGGATCTCTTCGCCGACGGGGCCGCCATCGAGGTGACCGCGGCCGGCGACGCGGTGCCCGGCTTCTCGCTGGCGGCCGTCGGGGTCGGCCCGCTCGACGCCGACCTCGACCTCGAGTTCGACGTCACCCTCGTCATCGAGGACGGCGTGGACGAGGTGATCGGCTGGACTGCGGGCGGCGTCGCCGGCACGCGCGTCCAGCTCGCGCTCCAGGTCGGCCACCACGGCGCTCCCTACGAGGCGCTGCTGGTGTGCGAGGCGGACGACGCCGACGGCGAGCTGGTCGTGCCCGGCTCGCTCATCCAGCGCTTCCCGCGCCAGTCGAACGGGCTCGAGCAGCACGCGTCATGGATCGCGCGGTTCAGCCGCGACGTGGCCGACGGCGCGGACGGGCCGATCGAGCTGATGGTGGCCAGCCGGACCATCATCCCGCAGCTGGATCATCGCTGAGCCGAGCGGGCCGACCGCGCCTTGCGCGCCTCGTAGACGCGCATGGCGTAGCCCTGGAACGCCGGGCTCGGATCGGCCAGGCTGCGCACCCGCACCATCGATCCGGGCCGCTCGACCACGCCGTTGGCCATGCTCCAGCCCGGCGGCACGTCCGGCGCCGACCAGTAGTAGAGGAAGCGGGCGTCGATCGGGGCCAGGTTGACGCAGCCGTGGCTGCGCGGCAGGCCGAGCTTGTCGTGCCAGTAGGTCGTGTGGAGGGCCAGGTCCTTGGCGTAGAACTGCGTCCACGGCACCGTCGCGACGGTGTAGGCCTCCTCGTCGGGCATCTGCCCGCTCATGTCCGTCTCCGCGAACTTGATCCAGATCCGGAAGATGCCGGTCGCGGTCGGGGTCTTCTTCTTTCCGCTCGACACCATCGTCACGTAGACCGGCAGATCGCCCTCGTATGCCACCAGCACCTGTCGATCGAGGTCGATGTCGATCCAGCGCTCGCCCGGCTCGGTGGTCGGCGGCGGCGCGGTGCGCTCGGCCAGGCGGACGTCGGCGGCGCGCAGCCACTCACCGTCGCCGATCCGGTAGGCGGAGGGCAGGCCGTCGGCGCCGGCCACGGTCTCGAGCGGGTGGATCCGGGTGCGCCGCTCCAGCCGGCGCAGCTCGGTCTTGCCCTCGGCCTCGGCGTAGACCGGCACCGGGCCGAGCCCGTTCTTCTCGCCGATCGCGAAGCCGAGCGGCAGCGCCAGGCCGGTGTCGTCGCCCAGGCGGGTCCCGTGCCACGCGCTCGGCTCGTGCGGCTCGACCAGGCTGGCGCGCACCCACTCGGCCGGGCCGATCCGCCAGTGCGCCGCGCCGCGGATGATCCGCTCGTCGTAGCGCCGGACGGTCGCGGCGCCGGCCAGCGCGCGGTCACCGGTCACCGCGCTGCCCGACAGAGTCAGGATGCGCGCGTGCGCCGCGAGCTTGCCGTAGCTGCCCGGGACCAGCTCGCCGCGGGCCAGGCGGGGCAGCTCGACCCCATCGGGCGGGCGGGTGGTCGGCTCGAGCAGCGCCTCGCACACCCAGCCGCGCGGCTCGATCTCGATCCAGCGCGTCTCGCATCCGGGCGCCACTCGCGACCCGCGGTAGCCGACCCGGGTGTCCTGCGCGACGGTGCCGAGCCGCTTGGCGTCCGGGGTCGGATCCAGGCGCACCGCGATCGATCGGCGCAGGCGCAGCGAGCGGACGTGGGGCGGGTACGGCGGCAGCTGGAACGCGAGCAGCGCCTCGCCCGAGACGTCGGCCGCGCTGGCGCGAGCGCTGGCCGTGCCCGCGTCGGGGGCGTGCTGGTCGGCCCGATCGGCCGGCGCGCGCTCGCCGCAGCCCGGGCCGACGACGAGCAACACCGCCGCGGCGGCGGCCGGAAGCGACGGACAGGCGCGGCGGCCCACGCCTGTCCGTAGCACGTCAGGGCGGGGCCAGGTAGATCTTCACCGCCTCGCCGTGGCAGAAGCTGATGTTGCAGTTGCCGTTGACCGACTGAGAGATCATCGGCAGGAGCTGCGGACAGCCGGTGGCGGCGGTCTTGAACGGCGGCGTCATCGGCTCGTCGGTCCAGAAGAAGCCGTTCTGCGCGGTCGTCATCTTGACGAACTTGCCGGTCGAGTCGGTCACGTAGATGGTCGCTCCGGCCAGCGGATCGCCGCCCGACGCGCGCTGATCGTAGAGCGCGCCGGCGACGGTGTACGTGCCACCGGCCGAGGAGCCGTCGTGGCAGTTGGCGGAGATGCAGCCGGGCGAACCGGTCGCCTCGAAGTCGAAGCGGGCCTCGTGATAGCCGTCCTCCTCGACCGCGGTGGAGAGGTCGGTGCACTCGTCCGCGGAGCCCTCTGTGGTTCCGTCGCCGCCGGCGGCCGCGTCCACGTCACCGGCGCCATCGTCGGCGCCATCGTCACCGCCACCGGCGTCGGGCGAAGCTGCTTCGGAGCCGCCGTCATCCGCGGTGCCGACGTGACAGGCCGATCCGCCGAGCGGAGCCAGTGCAACGAGGGACCAGATGGCGACGACGAGTCGAGTGGACAAAGCGCGCACGCGAGCAGACTTATCAAGTGATGTGCCATCTGGTGCGGTACGCCGTATCAGCGAGTTGCGGCGCGCGGGGGTCTCGCACCGCGCATGCGAACCCGCGACCGGGGGGTTTTCTCTCCAGGTGCGGACCCGTGCGCGCGAGCGGTCCGCGGGGTGAAAGTTTGTTCAGACACCGGGGCGGCGCGGCGGGGCCGGCCAGATGCGCGCCCGGCAGGCCTCGAGTGGTACGCTCGGAGTAGATGAAATTGGGGGAGATGCTGGTCCGGGATGGGCGTATCACGCCGGTCCAGCTCGAGGAGGCGATTGCGCACCAGGCGCAATTGGGCGGCCGGATCGGGTCAATCCTCGTCGAGCTCGGCTCCCTCGATGCCGAGACCCTCACCGTCTACCTCGGCCTCGAGCTCGGGATGCCGATCGCGACCGGCGCCACCCTCGAGCGCTGCAAGAGATCGGCGGTACGGCTGCTCAGCCCCCAGCAGGCCGCGCGCTACCGCTGTGTGCCGATCGTCATCCAGGGCCAGACGCTGATCCTCGCCATCGAGGATCCGCTCGACATGCCGACGCTCGACGCCCTCCACAACATGACCGGGTACCGGATCCTCCCGCGGGTGGCGCCGGAGATCCGGATCCACTACTACCTCGAGCGCTTCTACGGGGTTCCGCGGCCGCAGCGCTTCGTCGCGCTGGGCGACAGCCCGCGCGGCAATCCGTCGATCGGCTCCCACACCGGGGGCCTGCCGGGGCCGCCCCTGCCCGGCCTGCCCCCACGGCGGACCGCGCCGGTCCTGGCGCCCACCCCGCGGCCGACGGTGCAGCGGGCCGCGTCGCCGACCAGCGCGGCGCGACCTCCGCCGGTGCCGACCTCGCCGCCGCCGATCGCGCTGGCCCAGGCCGCGCCGGCGGTGATCGCGCCGCCGCCGGTGATCGTGCCGCCGGTGATCGTGCCGCCGCCGATCGCGCCGCTGCCGCCGCCCACCAAGGAGGAGCAGGAGGCGCTGGAGATCGACGCGAACGACCTGGTCGACGAGCTGGACGCCGACGACGCCGACATCGCCGGGCACGTGAACGGGGCCGGTGGGGGCAACGCGGCGCACGCGCGGCGCACCCCGCGGCAGCAGCCGGCGGTGCGCGCGCCGGTCGAGGCGGCCGAGGTGGCCGGTGGAGGCGGCGAGGCGGAGGCGCCGGCCGCGCGCGCCGAGCCGCGGCAGGCCGCGTTCGAGCTGGGCGAGCGGTTCGCGGTGGGCGAGCGATTCGAGGAGCGCGGCCGCCACCCGCGCGGCGAGCGGTTCGACGGTGGCGAGCGGATCGGCCGGAGCGGCGGATTCGAGCACGGCGGTGCGTTCGACCGCGGTGGCGCGTTCGATCGCGACGACGGGCTCGAGGGAGACGACCGTCCGGTGCCGGCGCGCGCGCGCGAGCCGCTCGGCCCGCCCGCCCGATCGACGGACGCCGCCGACACCGACGATCGCGACACGGAGCGCGCCGTCCACCCGGTCCTGACCCTCGACTCGGCGCTGGCGGTCATGGCGTCCACCGATCAGCGCGGCGCCATCGCCGACGCCATCCTCGGCTTCGCCGCGCGCCTGTTCGACGTGGCCGCGCTGTGCCTGGTCCGCGACCACATGGCGCTCGGCTGGAAGGGCTTCGGCCCCGGGATCGACGACGATCGGATCGAGGCGCTGCTCATCCCGCTCGAGATGTCGTCGATCTACCAGCTGTCGGTGCGCAGCCGCGACCTGTTCCGCGGCCACGCCTTCCCCGCGGCCCTGCACGACCACGTGTTCAAGGTGCTCCGCTGCCAGGCGCCGCTCTACTCGATGGTCGCGCCGGTCTCGATCGGCCCGCGGGTGGTGAACCTCCTCTACGGTCACAAGCGCGACGGCGGCGACCTCACCGACGACGAGGCGCTCGCGCTGCGCCAGGTGGCGGCCGGCGCCGGCGAGGCGTACGTGCGGCTCATCTCCGCGTCCAAGGCCCAGCGAAAGAGCGCGTAGCGGTGTCGCGATCGACGACCTGGGCCCTCGCCGCCCTCGGTGGCGCGCTGATCGCGGCCGGTGCCTGCTCGCAGAGCGGCAGCCCGGCCCCGCCGCCCGAGCGCGATCCGGATGTGGCCGATCCGGGCCCGGGCGAGCGCGACGTCATCGTCCACCTGTTCGAGTGGCCGTGGAGCTCGATCGCCGCCGAGTGCACCGACGTCCTCGGCCCGCGCGGCTTCGGCGCGGTGCAGGTGTCGCCGCCCCAGGAGCACGTGGTCCTGCCCGGGCGTGGCTTCCCGTGGTGGCAGGACTATCAGCCGGTCAGCTATCAGCTCACGTCTCGCCGCGGCGACCGCGCGGCGTTCGCGGCGATGGTCGACGCATGCCACGACGCCGGGGTGAAGGTCTACGTCGACGCGGTCCTCAACCACATGGCCGGCGGGGCGTCGGCCGGAGCCGGAAGCGCCGGCTCCTCCTTCTCGCACTACGACTACCCCGCGGTGCCCTACGTCGCCACCGACTTCCACCACTGCGGGCGCAACGCCAGCGACGACATCCAGGTGTGGACCAGCCGGGCCGAGGTGCAGACCTGCGAGCTGGTCGACCTGGCCGACCTGGCCACCGAGTCGGATGCGGTCCGCGATCAGCTGGCCGGATACCTCGATGATCTGATCTCGCTCGGGGTGGACGGCTTCCGCATCGACGCGGCCAAGCACATGGCGCTCGACGACCTGGCCGCGGTGTTCGACCGGCTGGCGGATCCGCCGATCGTGTTCAGCGAGGTCATCGAGGGCGGGATCGGCGAGATCAGCCCGGTCGAGTACGTGGCGACCGGCGACGTGACCGAGTTCCGCTACGGCGATGTGGTCTCGAGCGCGTTCCGCGGCGGCCAGCTGGCCGACCTCGAGCACCTGGCCGACGACATGGCGCTGGCCTCGGCCGACGCGATCGCGTTCATCGACAACCACGACACCCAGCGCAACGGGCGCGCGGTCCTGACCTACAAGGACGGCGCGGCCTACGCGCTGGCCGAGGCGTTCCTGCTCGCGTTCCCGTACGGGACGCCGCAGGTGATGTCGAGCTTCGCGTTCGACGGCCCCGACCAGGGGCCACCGGCCGGCGAGTCGGGCGCGACCACCGCGGTCGACTGCGACGACGGATGGGTGTGCGAGCACCGCGTTCGCACCACCGCCAACCTGGTCGGCTTCCACGACCAGGTGGCCGGCACCGAGCTGGTCGACTGGTGGAGCAACGGCTCGGACCAGATCGCGTTCGGGCGGGGCGAGGCCGGCTTCGCGGTGTTCAACCGCGGCGAGGCCGAGCTGGTCCAGGTGTTCGCCACCAGCATGCCTGCGGGCGTCTACTGCGACGTGACCGGCGGCGAGCTCGACGGGGGCGCGTGCACCGGCGCGACCGTCACCGTCGAGGACGACGGCGCGCTGGAGGCGACCGTCAGTCCGGACTCGGTGCTGGCGATCCACACCGGCGCCCGGGTCGAGTCGCCGTAGACGACCGGCTCAGCGGAGGCCGTGCTTCCACAGCAGGCGGTAGAGGTGCGCGCGGTCGATCGAGGCGGCGCGGGCCGCGCCGGCCAGGTTGTCGCCGTGCTGGCGGAGGAGGTCGTCGAGGTACTGCCGCTCGCAGCGCCGGTTCCACCCGTCGCGCGTCTCTCGCAGCGGGCGCGACGCGTCGACCGCGACCGGCCCGTCCTCCTGCGCCGGAGCCCCGGCCGGGCGGGACAGCCCGGGGCCGAGCGCGGCGCTGCGCTCGAGGAAGTTGCGCAGCTCGCGCACGTTGCCGGGCCAGCTGTGACGGACGAGGTCGTCGAGGTAAGCCGGGCCGCTCAGCTCGGCGCGCACCTCGGCCGGGAGGTGTTCGGTCAAGGTGGCGACCAGGAGCGGGAGGTCCTCGCGCCGCTCGCGCAGCGGCGGCAGGCGGACCTCGACCACCGCCAGCCGGTAGTAGAGGTCGGCGCGGAAGCGGCGGGCGTTGACCTCGGCGCGCAGGTCGCGGTTGGTCGCGGCGATGACCCGCACGTCGGCCGGCTGGTACTGGTTGGCGCCGATCGGCTTGACCTCGCGCCGCTCGAGCACGCGCAGGAGCTTGGGCTGGAGCTCCGGGGCCAGCTCGCCGATCTCGTCGAGGAAGATGGTGCCGCGGTGGGCCGCCTCGAACGCGCCGGTGCGCGGCGCGCTGGCCCCGGTGAAGGCGCCCTTCTCGTGGCCGAACAGCTCGCTCTCGAGCAGGTTGGGCGGGATCGCGCCGCAGTCGATGACCACGAACGGCTGGGATCGCCGCGGGCTGGCGTCGTGGATCGACTCGGCGGCGGCCTCCTTGCCGGTCCCGGTCTCGCCCTCGAGCAGGATGGTGGCGTCGGTCCGGGCCGCGCGCTCGAGCACCGCGAAGACCGCGCGCATCGCGTTCGACCCGCCGACCAGGCGGCCGAGCCGGTCGCGCTCGGACAGCGGCACGCTCACGTGCTCGGCGCCCAGGTCGAAGCGCAGGCGGGTGCGGCCGAGCCCGATGCGCGCGCCGGGGTCGAGCTCGGCCTCGATCACGCGCACGCCGTCGACCAGCGTGCCGTTGCGGCTGCCCAGGTCGCGGATCCACACCCGGCCCTCCTCGACCCGGATCTCGCAGTGGAAGCGCGACACCGCCGGATCGGCCAGGGTGAGGTCGACTCCCTCGTCGCTGCCGAGCACCAGGCGGTGGGCACGGGACAGGATCTCGCGGCCGGCGCCGGTCCCCTGCTCCACGGTCAGGCGCAGCTGGCGGACCAGGATCTGGCGCGCGGCGGGATCGACCGGCTCGGTGAGGCCGGGGTCGCGGATGGCCTGCTTCACGATTCCTCGAGGGCCGCGGCGGCGGCGGTGATGTGGACGCCGGCGACCGGCTCGTCGGGCAGCCAGCCCGAGGTGTCGAGCAGCGGGCCGCCGGTGATTGCGCCGGCGACCAGCTCGACCTCGCCGGTGTGGATGTGGACCGAGGTGGTCGCGGCCCCCTCGATGCGGGTGGCGGCGGTGACCGCGGCGCGCCGGACCGCCGCGCGCCCGGCCGACGAGGCGGGGAGCGGCGCGACGCCGAGCAAGGTGGTGGCCGCGTCGAGCACGACGTCGAAGCCGGCCTCGGCCAGGCTGCCGCGCGCCAGGGCCAGCGAGGTCTCCATGTCGTCGAGCGCCGCGTCGTCGAGGTCCGGGCCGGCCGCGGCCCCGACGGTGACGTGGACGGCGAGCGCGGCGCGATGGTCGAGCGCGCCGCGGCCGGCCCGCGGGCCGTTCACCGCTCGGCGGAGCGCCTCGAGGAACGCCTCGGCGCCGGACGGGCGGGCCGACGGCGACTTGGCCATCGCGGCGCCGACCAGATCGTCGATCGCGCGCGAGACCGGCGCGACCAGGCTGGGCGGCGGCGGCGGCGCGTCGAGGTGCATGCGCTCCACCTCGAGCGGGTCGTCATCGTCGAACGGCACCTGGCCGGTCACCAGGTGGTGGAGCAAGACGCCGAGGGCGTAGACGTCGGTGCGCCGGTCGACCGGCTGGCCGAGGATCTGCTCCGGCGCCATCGCGTAGAGGGTGCCGACCCGCTGGGTGGCCGGGGCGCCCGGGCTGTCGGGCTCGAGCAGCTTGGCGATTCCGAAGTCGAGCAGCTTCACCGCCTCGCCGCCGCCGGGCAGCGGCAGGAAGCCGACGTTGCGCGCCTTGAGATCGCGGTGGACGAAGCCGGCCGCGTGAGCGGCGGCCAGGGCGAGGCAGACCGGCGACAGCAGCGCGAGCGCCTCGGCCGGGGTGAACGCGCCCTCGGTCTGGATGCGGCGGTCGAGGTCGTCGGCTGCGAGCAACTCCATCGCGAAGTAGGGCCGGCCGTCGGGCAGCTCGCCGAAGTCGAACACGTCGATGATGTTGGGGTGGCGGATGAGGTTGACCGCGCGCGCCTCGAGCACGAAGCGCTGCACCATGGCCGGGTTCGCGGCCAGCTCGCGGTGGAGGACCTTGATCGCGGCGGGCCGGTCGAGGACGCGGTGACGGGCGGCGTAGACCGCGCCGCAGCCGCCGACCGCGAGCTGGCCGACGATGGTCCAGTGGCCGACGTCGTCGCCGGCCTGGAGCCGTCCGCTCGGGGTCGGCGCGGGCGGGCGGGCGCGGCCGCCGCGCAGGGTCTCGGTCGCGCGCATCACTCCGCCTCCAGCCGCGCGGCGAGGAACGCCGGCACGCCGGGCAGCGCGGCGGCCCGGCGGCGGAGGTCGCGCGCGTCGCCGGCGCGGCCGCGGCGCGCCAGCTCGACCGCGAGGAGCTCGAGCAGCTCGCACCCGGTCTCGGCGGCGCCGTCGGCGGCCGAGCGGTCGGCGGCGGCGATCCACGGCGCCGGGTCGAGCTGGTCGGCCAGCCAGCGCTCGAGCGCCCACGCGATCGCGCGCTCCTCGGGGCTGGCCGGCTCGGCGGCGCGGACCGGGGCGAGCCACGCGGCCGCCTCCTCGCGCAGGCCGCGGCGGGCGGCGATCTGGGCCAGCAGCAGGGCGGCGCTCGGGTTCGGAAACAGGTCGGGCATTCGCTCCTCGAGGGCGCGGGCGCGCGCGGCGTGGGCCGCGGCGTCGGCGTCGCGGCCCAGGTACTGGGCGTGGATCGCCTCGTTCAGCTCGCCGCGGTACTCGTTGCCCGGCATGCCGAGCTCGCGGCCGATGCGGGTGAACTCGGCCAGGTCGGCGGCGAGGAGGTCGACCTCGCCGCGCATCCACCACAGGATGTAGCGGTTGTTCAGCACGGCGGCGCGGTGGAGCTGGTCGCGGCGGGCCTCGGCCCCGGCCAGCGCCCGGGCCAGGCAGGTCTCGGCGCGGTCGAGGTCGCCGACCCCGGGGAGCAGGAAGCCGAGCATCGCGAGCGCGGCGACCCAGGTCTCGTAGCCGTCCTCGCCGCAGCCGGCCGCGAGCTCGACCGCGCGGTCGAGCGGTTCGACCGCGGCCGCGGCGGCGCCCGCGCGCCAGCGGGCACGCCCCTCCGCCATGGCCAGGCGCGCGTCGCGCAGCGCATCCGGCGCGCCGCCCGCGCGCCGGGCCTCGTCGGACAGGCGCGCGGCGCCGGCGAAGTCGCCGGCCCAGTCGAGCGCGGTCGCCTCGTCGAGGAAGAGGTCGGCGATCCGGTCGGGGTCGGCGGTCGCGGCCGCGCGCGCGCGGGCGAAGTCGGCCATGGCGTCGTCGTGGCGGCCGACCCGGAAGCGAGCCAGGGCGCGGGCGCGCAGGGCGTCGGCGCGGCGAGGGTCGCCGTCGTCCATCTGATCGAGCGCGCGGGACAGCGCCTCGTCGCCGTCGAGGTAGGCGTGGCGGGTGGCCGCGGCGGCGGCGACCTCGAGCCAGGCGGCGGCGGCGGTGGCGCGCTCTCCCGCGGCGGCGGCGTGGGCGGCGCGCGCGCCCGGATCGCGCAGGGCGCGGGCGGCGGCGGCGTGGATGTCGCGCGCCTGCCCGGGCGAGACCTGGGCGGCGATCGCCTCGCGCAGGAGGACGTGGCGGAGCTCGAGCCTGCCGTCTCGCTCGACCAGGATGCCGGCGTCGACCAGGCGGCTGGCGGCGATCGCCGGCTCCCACGCGGTGACGCGGCCGCCGTCCCGCTCGAGCTCGCGGATGACCGCGGCGAGGTGGTCGAGCGCGACGTCACCGACGATCGCGACCAGCCGGCAGAAGCCGGCCAGCTCGGCGGACAGCGCGTCGAGCTCGCCCTGGGCGGCCCATGCCATGATCGCGGCGTCGGCCGGCGCGGTCAGCCGATCGGTCTCGAGGTAGGCGCCGCCGCGCGGGCGGATGCGCAGGCGGTCGCGGCGGACCGCGCCGACCAGCTCGCAGAGGAGGAGCGGGACGCCGCCGGTGCGCGCGGCCAGGCGCTCGAGGGCGGCGGCCGGGAGGACGTCGACGTCGGCGAGCAGGCCGCGGCACAGCGCCTGGGCCTCGGCCGGGGCGAGCGCGGCGAGCTCGAGCCGCTCGCAGCGGTCGGCGCGCGCGCCCAGGTGCGGGCGAGCGCGGTGCAGCGCCGGGCGGGCGAACAGGCCCACCCAGATCGGCGCGCCGCGGTCGCGCAGGGTGACCAGCTCGAGCGCGTCGAGGACCAGCGGGTCGGCGCGGTGAGCGTCGTCGAGGAGGACGCACATCGGCGCGCGCGCGGCGAGCGCGGCGGCCAGGGCGCGCGCGGCGGCCTGGCGAAGCGCCCCGGGCGCGGCGCGCAGCGGGTCGGCCAGCGACGCGGAGGACGACGCGGCCGCGGAGGACGACGCGGCCGCCGACGGGGCGACGCCGGCGGCGGCGAGGAGCGCGGCGGCGTCGACTGGATCGGCCGGCTTGAGCAGCGCGGCCAGGCGCGCGTGGGGATCGGCCGGGCGCTGATCGGCCGTGCGCGCCCAGGCCGGGCGCGCCCCGTTCGCAAGCGGCTCGCCGGCGAGCGGATCGCCGAGCAGGGCGAGGAGCGCGGCGGCCCCGGGCGGACCGAGGGCGGCGTCGGCGGCGCGGACCGAGGTCACCGGCGCTCCGCCGGCGCGCAGGCGGGCGGCGGTCTCGGCGGCGAGGCGGCTCTTGCCCAGCCCGGGCGCGGCGGTGACGGCGACGATCGCGCCGCGGCCCGAGGCCAGGCACGCGCGGGCCGAGTCGACCAGCCCGTCCAGCTCGCGATCGCGGCCGATGAGGGGCGGCTCCGGCCGCGCCGGCGCATCGATCGGCCCATCGGCGGCGAGGCGGCGAGAGAGGGCGAGCAGGGCGGCGCCGCGGAAGCGCGGCGGCGACGCGCCGAGGTCGACCCGCAGCGTGGTCTCCTCGATCGCGACCCGCCAGCCGCGCGCGCGCAGCTCGACCGCGACCGATCCGGCGTCGGCCGGCGCGGCCCCGCGCCAGAACGCCGCGACGTGGCGGCGGGCCTCGCTGAGCGCGATCGCCCCGCCGCGCGCGCGGACCAGCTCCGCGGCGTCGGCCACGGCGCCGTCGCCGGCGAACCCGATCAGCACCACGCGCCTCGCCACCGGAGCCAGCGCGGCCTCGGCGTCGGTGGAAGGAGCGCCAGCCGCGCCGTCGGGCGCCGCGCCGGCCGCGCCGCGCTGGACCGAATCGCCGGCCCGCGCCGTGCGAACCGAACCGAGCGCGAACACGTCCGGCGCGCCCGGGTCGCGCGCCCCCGACGACGTCCGCCGCCCTGCCCCGCCCCACTCGATCGCGCGCAGCGACAGGCTCGACGCGCTCGCCGCCTCCTCGCAGGCGGAGCGCCACGCGTCGGCCAGCTCGGCCGCGCCGGCGAACCGATCCTCCGGGCGCTTGGCCATCGCGCGGGCCAGCGGCGCGTCGAACGCGGCCGGCACGCCGGGCCGCCGCGACACCGGCGGCGGCCGCCACGCCCGGTGGGCCTGGCGCAGCTCCGCCGCGCGACCCGCGAACGGGAGCTCGCCGGCCAGGAGCTCGTGCAGCACCACACCCAGCCCGTACACGTCGGACCGGCGATCGGCGGCGGCGCCGACCTCGAGCAGCTCCGGCGCCGCGTACGGCATGGTCGCCAGCACCGGCTCGGACACGCCGCCCGCGCTGGCCCCGACGTCGATCAGCCGCAGGTCGGGCGGCGAGATCCGGCACAGCACGTTGGCCGGCGAGAGATCGCCGTGCACGACCCCGACCCGGTGCACCGCCGCGACCGCGTCGACCAGCAGCCCGCCGATCGCGATCGCCTCGGCCACCGCCAGCGCGCCGCGGTCGTCGAGCAGCTGGCGCAGGTCCGGCCACGCCACGTGCTCGAGCACCAGCGCTGGGTCACCGGCCTCGGTGATCGTGCGGTCGAGCAAGCGCGGCGTCCACGGCGGGCCGAGCCGGGCCAGCGCCGCGGCCTCGCGCTCGAGGCAGGCGGCCGCGCCGGGCCGGTCGCGCCGGGCCACCTTGACCACCACCACGCACCGGTCGGACCCGGTGGCCAGGTGGATCTCGCCCAGCCCGCCTCCGCCGAGGCGTCTCACCACCTGGTATGCCGCCAGGGCGGGGAGCTCGCCGATCGGGCTCATTCGGCGCAGGGTGGCTGCTCGCCGGGTGGGTCGGCCGCCGGGTGCGGGCAGTCGCCGCCGCACTCCGCGATCGTCCGATCGGTGACGACCACGACGAGCCCGTCGCCGAGGTAGCCGCTCTCGCAGACGCCCTCCGGCTGGCAGGCGGTGTCGCAACCGGCGCCGAACGCGCGCGCCGCGCCGCCGTCGAGCCAGGGGTCCACGCCGGCGTCCGGCAGCGGCTCCGGATCGATGCCGGCGTCGCCCGGCTCGCCCACGCCCGCGTCGAGCGGGAACGGCGGCGGCCCGCCTCCATCGCGGCCCGGGATCGATCCGCCGTCGGTGCCCGGCCACGGCCCGCCTCCGCCGTCGGGCCCGCCGGGCGGCACCCCACCGTCGGGCGGCGCGCACCCGACCGCGCAGCAGCGCTCGTCCCAGCGCCCGACCAGACCCTCGATCTGCTGGCGCTCCTCGTCGCGCAGGAGCGAGTTGGGCGTGCGGCGCGGCCCGGCCCGGTGCCCGACCAGGCGCACCATGTGATGGAGGTGCCCGTCGGTGTCGACCCGCGTGCCGGCGTAGGCGAAGTCCGGCTGGCCCAGCGCGACCGCGGCCGCGAACTGATCGCTGCGCAGGACCCGCCGGGCCTCGTCGAGCCCGTGCGGCAGCGGCACCTCGCCGCGCGCGGTGAACGCGCGCCGCATGACCGGCACGCCGGCGACCACGTCCGCCGACGAGAGATCGAGCACGACCGCCTCGGTGACCGCCTCGGTGCGGTACGCGATCTCGCAGCCGCCGTCATCGCGGCCCGCGCCGCTCTTCCACACCAGGCACGCTCCGTGGTCGTCGGACGTGACCGGCGCGGCCAGCCCGGCGTCGACCAGCCCGTCCACGTCGAAGACGTCGCCGATCCAGAGCAGCGCGATCGGCCTCACCTCCCAGAAGCGCGGATCGCCATCGCTGTTCTCGCCGCACTGCCCCGACTGCAGGAGGCCGGTGTGGGCGAGCAGGCCGGTTCGCTGGTAGCTCGGCGGATCGGCCTTCTCGCAGGTCGGGCCGGCCTCGCCGACCGCCACCATCCCGAAGGTCCCCTCGTACCAGCGATCGGCGAAGCCGGTCTCGCCGACGTCGGCGAGGATCTCGACCGTCTTGGCCTGCCAGGTCCGGTAGGCGACGTCGCCGCGCAGATCCTCGGGCACGTCGGTCTGGAACGCGGGCCGGTCGCCGACCAGCACCCGGTAGAGCTCGAGCACGGCGTAGTAGTGGGCGAGCACCGACTGCGCCGCGTACGCCTTGCCGTCGTCGGAGGTCATGACCGGCGCCACGCCGGCGCAGTTGCTGCCGATGATGCGGATGGCCGACACGTCCAGGTCGGGGTCTCGCGCGGGCCGCCCGGACGACTGACAGGCGCCGGCGAGGGCAGCCGCCACTGCCGCGGACCAGAAGGCACCTCGCCCGGGTGCGGAGGCCGCGCGGGGCTGCGACGTCGACATCGAGTTCTCCTCGGAGGGGTGGAGTCGAAACGGTGGTGGTCGAGCGCCGTGCACGTGGCGGACCGATCGCGTGGCTGCCTTGCGATCGCCGCCCCGACGCCCGGCATCGCCCTCCGCGCGCGGTCCGGCTGCGGATGGAAGGCGCCTCATGAAGCCACAAAGGACCGGGCGAAAGCCACTATTCACGCTACGCACGCGATCGGAATCCCGATGGGTCGCGTCGACGAGAAATCCGCGTGCCCGGGAAGATCGAGCGGGACGAGCGCGTACCTGCGTGGGGTCAGGATCGGTGCCGACGGGTCATCGCCGCCGCGCTCCCGGGCGCGCGCGTCTGCTCAGATCCTGCCGCCCCAGTCGGCGCCGACGCGGGCAAAGCCGGCCCGCAGCGCCGCCACCCGGTCGGCGTCGAGCGGGCCGCGGCCGGCCGCCCGCACTGCTGCCTCGAGGTTGGCGATGCTGCGTGTTCCCACCAGCACCGCGCTCACCCCGGGGGCGAACGCGGCGAAGCGCGCGAACAGCTCGGTCCAGTCCAGGGCGCCCGGATCGAGCGCGAGGGCGCGGAACCGATCCCAGGCCTCGGCCACGTCCGGCTCGGCCGGGCGCTCGCCGAACCGCCACGGCGCGTTGCCGAGCGCGCGCTTGGCCAGGACGCCGACCCCGCGCCGGGCCGCCTCCGCCACCGAGCCGTCGAGGACCGCCTGGTCGACGACGCTGACCGAGCACTGCACCGACCCGAACGCGCCCGAGCGCACCGCCCAGGCCAGCGCATCGCCCTCGCCCGAGTAGGCCGCGACCCGCACCTTACCGGCCGCGACCGCGCGGCCGAGCGCGTCGACCACGTCGCCCCGCTCGAGCACGTCGAGCCCGCACGAGTGGAGGTGCACGAGGTCGAGCCGATCGGTGCCGAGCCGGCCGAGCGCCGCGTCGACGCCGAGCTCCACGCAGCGCGCGGTCCAGTCGGGCACCCCGGGCACGCCATATCCCACCTTGGTCGACAGCACGACCCGGTCGCGCCGCCCGGCCAGCGCCCGGCCGAGCCGCTCCTCCGACAGCCCGTAGCTGCGCGCGGTGTCGACCAGCGTGACCCCGACCTCGAGCGCCGCCCCGAGCAGCCGATCGACATCGCGGTCGTCGACCTCGTCCCCGCCGATGCGCCCCGCGCCGAGACCGACCGCCGACACCGACAGGCCGGTCGCGCCGAGCGGCCGGGCCGCGACCTGGAAATCACGCACCTGCGTCATGCCGCACGGTACCGCGCAGCGCCGCCGATTGCTCGCGGCCGCCGGTCGGGCCTACCGCCGGGCCAGCTCGGCGCGGATCGTCGCCACCAGCTGACCGTAGCCGATCGAGCGCGCCTCGCGCTGGACCGCGGTGAGCTGGGCGCGCTGCCCGGTGGCGGCGAGCGCGCGCGCGTCGAGGGCGGTCAGGCGATCGCCGCGGGCGACGGCCTCGGCGAGCAGGTCGGCGAGCGCGCGGCGCGCGGCGTCGTCGGCGGCGGCGTCGCCGTGGCGGAGGCGGACGCCGGCCAGCTGGATCCGGGCGCGGAGGGCGAAGCGGGGGGTGTCGAGCTCGCGGAAGGCTCGCGCGGCGCGATCGGCGACCGCGAGCGCCTCGGCGCCGCGGCCCAGGCGCGACAGCACGGTCGCCTCGAGCGCGCCGACCATGGCGTCGTCGGGCTGGCCGGCCGGCACGATCGTTCGCACCAGCGCGAGCGCGGCGGTCGGGTCACCGTCGGCGAGGAGCGCCTCGGCCAGGCCGAGCTGCCCGGTGCTGACGTCGGAGTGGATCTGCTCGCCGAGCGCGACCGCGTCGGCCAGCCGCCTGCGCCCGGCGGCGATCTCGCCCTGCATCACCTGCACCCGGCCGAGCCCGACCATGTTGCCGTACCGGACCTGTGGCTCGGCGTCGGTGGCCAGCCCGCTCACCGCGGCCTCGGAGTGGCGGCGCGCGGCGCCCAGATCGCCGCGCCGCACCGCGAGCTCCGACAGGAGGTCGTGGATGTAGCACTCTGCCCCGCGCTCGTCGGCCTTGCGGTAGATGGCGAGCGCCTCGTCGAGGCGCTTTGCGGCGGACGTCGGATCGAGCCACGACTCCATCTGAGCCTGCAGCGCGAGGGTGTCGGCCACATCGGACAGGTCGTGCGCCTCGCGCGCGAGCGAGAGCCGGCGCTCGAGGGTGACCCTGGCGGCGGCCGGATCGCGGTCGACCTCGACCATGCCCATCACCTTGAGCGCGTTCCGCTCGGTGACGGTGGTGGCGAGCTCTTGGGCCAGCTTGTACGCGCCGGTTGCCGCGCGATAGGCCCGATCCGTCTCGCCGATCATCTGGGCGCAGAAGCTCTCGAGCACCAGCGCGTCCGCCTCGACCTTTCGCATCCCGATCTCGCGCGCCCGCGCCACCGCCTCGGCGCCGCCGCGCAGGGCCGCCTCGCAGTCGGACGCGGCCATCGCCGCCTGCGCGTCCATGAAGAGGACCATCGGCATGCGCCCGGCGCGCGGGTCGCCTCGCCGCAGCGCGGCCAGGAAGGCGCGCGCGTCGCCGTAGCGGCCGGCCTGGAGCAGGACATCGCCGTAGCGGGTGGCGGCGTCCACCCCGGTCGGGCCGAGCGTGGCGAGCGCCTCGTACGCGGCCGTGGCGCGGGGCCAGTCACCCAGCCGGTACCAGAGGTCGAAGGTCAGCCGGCCGCGGCGGACCGGCGACCAGTCGCGCGCGCGCTCGATGGCGGCCCCGGCGGCGGCGCGGGCGCGAGCGACGTCGCCTGCCTTGATCCACGCCACCGCCAGCGCCGCGCGCGGCCCGACGCGATCCGGCTCCAGCGCCGACGCGCGGGCCAGCAGCGCGCGGGCGCCGTCGAAGTCGTCCTGAGCCAGCGCGTCCAGGCCTTGACCGTGGAGCCGCAGCGCCTCGCCGCCGGCCGGCAGCGCGCTCGGCCGGCGCGCGGCCGGGTCCGGCGCGCGACCGAGGACCCAGCGAACCCGATCGGCGACCGAGCGGACGCCGGCGGCCAGGTCGGCGAGCGCGATCGTCTCGGTCAAGAGCTCGGGCGGGCGCGCGCCCGACGCATCGATGACGCGCAGCTGGACCCGCACCGTCGCGCTGGCGCCCTCGCCGACCACGACGAACGAGGGATCGATCGCGTGATCGGCGCCGAAGGCGGCGGCGATCCGGGTCACCACCGGTGGCGTTCGCCTTTCCGGATCGAGCGCGCCGGCGTGACGGGTCTGCCCGGCGACGTCGTCCGGGGCGGCCAGCGCCAGCGACGGATCGCCGTCCAGCTCGTCGGCGAACGCGGCGTCGAGGAGCGCGCGCGTCCACCGCCGGTCGGCGCCGGCCGAGCGATCGGCGAATGGCAGGAGGGCGAGGCCGAGCGGGGCAGCGACCGCGCCCGGGCGGGCCGCGCCGCCCGGCGCCGCGACGGGAGACGATGCCGGCGACGGCGCCTGCGATGACGGCGATGACACCGACGGTGACGACGATGACGAAGCGGAGGTCGAGGCTCCGTCCCGCTGCGCCCGCCAGGCGCTGCCGGCCACCACCGCGCCCGCGCCGAGCGCGACCGCCAGGCCGATCGCCAGCGCGCGCCGCCGGCGCGGATTCCTCACCGGCGCCGATGACGGCGACCCGCCCAGATCCGCCAGCAGCGCGTCCATCGACGGGTAGCGCGCGGCCGGGTCCGCGGCCAGCCCGCGCACGAGCGCGTGGCCGACCGGCGCCGCCACCCGCGGGCTGGCCGGCAGCACCAGCGGCGGCAGTGCGCCGCTGATCGCGCGCCGCTCGCCGAACGGCAGCGAGCCGTACAGCGCCTGGTAGAGCGCCACGCAGAAGCTGAACTGATCGGCGCGCTCGTCGACCGACTCGCCGCGCAGCTGCTCGGGGGCCATGTACGAGGGCGTGCCGATGACCGCGCCGTCGCGGGTCAGCGCGGCGTCGAGCAGGCGCGGCGAGCCCCACAGCTCGCCGATGTCGTCGTCCGCCCCGCCGCCCTGCGCCACCGCGCGAGCCAGGCCGAAATCGAGGACGCGCGCGCGCCGGTCGGAGCCGACCGCGAGGTTGTCCGGCTTGAAGTCGCGGTGGACCAGGCCGGCGGCGTGAGCGGCGGCGAGGCCGCGCCCCGCGCCGACGAACAGCTCGATGACCTCGCCGGGCGACGGCTTCTCGTCGCGCAGGAACTGGCTCAGCGTGCGCCCGTCGACCAGCTCCATCGCGACGAACACGTCGTCCTCGAACGTGCCGACGTCGTGCACCGACACCACGTTCGGGTGAGCCAGGCGGGCCATCGCCTGCGCCTCGCGCACCAGGCGGGTCTTCTGCCGCTCGCGCTGCGCCGGATCGCGCGAGCGGACCCGCACCAGCTTGAGGGCGATGCTGCGGTCGAGCTCCGGGTCGAGCGCTCTGTACACCACGCCCATGCCCCCCTCGCCGATCGGGTCGAGCACGACGTAGCGGCCGACCGGAGTCCCGCGCGGCAGCGAACCGGATCGCCGGACCGCGCCCTCACCCGGGCTGAACGGCGACGCGACCGCATCGGACAGGGTGGTGACCGTGGCGGACAGGCCCCCGTCCGGCTCGGCCGTTCCGATCGGGGGGCTCGGCTTGCCACCGCGCGGGTCGCCCTGACCGGCCACAGCGACAACGTAGCAGGAGCGCCGAGCGGCGCGGCGGGCGTGCGATCACGCGAACAGTCCATTGACGACGGGGCCTTGCGTCCGCTTTACTGAACATATGTTCAACGAAGCGCCAGTCCCCGCCACCACGGTCGACCCGGTCCCCTCGGAGCTGCTCGCGATCCTCGATCTCTTCGCCGCCGACCTCGGCGGCGTGGCGTTCCCCGGGGTCGATGCCGCGCGCCTCGGCCAGCACGCCGACGAGGTCCGCGCCCGCGCGCGCGACGTCGAGCGCGCCCAGGCGGCCCTCGACTCCGCGCTCGCCGCGCTGGGCGAGCGCACCGCGGCGCTGGCCGCGCTGGCCGCGCGCGGGCTGGCCTACGCCCGCATCTACGCCGCCGACGACGCCGAGCTGGCCGCGCGCCTCGCCGAGCTGGACGCAGGCGATCGACCGTCCGCGCCGCGCGCCCTCGCGCCGACCCGAGCGCCGCTGCATCGCCGCCGCCGCAAGGCCGAGCCCCCGGAGCTTCCGCTCGGCGACGTCGCGACGCCGGCCGAGGCCGCGGCGTCCGATTCCTGAGCCCCGAGCGGGCGCGCGGCACCCGCGATGACGCTACGGCCGGAACGGCCTCGGTCCGCCGCCCGTCGCGGTCCCGGTCCCCGCCCGGCCCGCGGGGTCCGCGGGGTCGCGGTCGCCGCCGCCGAGGCGCCGGCCGAGCTCGGCGCCGAGGTTGCCCGACGGATCGAACGGGCCTGATGCGTCCTCGGGGCCGCCCAGGCCACCGTCGGTGATGTTGCCGGGGCGAGGATGCCCCGGCCTCGCGCCGCCGCGGCCTCCTCCCGCCGCCGGTCCGGGATCGATCCCGACTCCCGGGCGGCGCGTCGCGGGCCCTGCCCCGCCCCGGCCGGCATCGGACGACGCCGACGCCGCGCGCCGATCGCGTCCGCCCGACGGAGCGTCCGCGCCGCCACCGGAATCGCCGCCACCGGAGTCGCCGCCACCGGAATCGCCGGTGCCGCCGTCCGCATCACCGGTGCCGCCGTCCGCATCACCGGCGCCGCCGTCGGCATCACCGGCGCCGCCGTCGGGATCTCCCGCCCCTCCGTCGAGCGGCTCGTCGTCCGTCGGAGGGATTGTCACGGTACCCGGCACCACGGCCGGCTCGGGCAGCTCGAACAGCGGCCCGGGCAGGTCGATGCCGTTGCCGCTGTCGAAGCTGTCAATGTAGACCGACCCGTCGGTGACATACTCGGATGCGGCACCAGGGCTGGCCGGGTGGTAGTTGTCGTCGACCGGCAGGCCGCCGCCGAACACGGTCACATCGTCGCCGCGTCGCACCACGCCGACCCCGCCGGCCTCGACCCCCTCCGTCTCACCGTGAACGATCGTGGTCCTGCCGTTGCGCTCGACGATCGCCACCAGGTCGGACGAGGCGTTGACCGTGGTTCCCCCCAGCTTCGCGGTGATCGCGCCGGTCAGCGGGTTGAGCGCGATGACATCGTCGGCCGCGCGAACCGAGCGACTGGCGGGCCCGCCCGCCGCCGCGCCCTGGCCGTCCGGCTGCGCGGCCCGAAGCCCCCGCGTCGAAAGAGAGTACAGGCGAGACAGCGCGGCTCGCGCGCGTGAAAACGTTCTCTGCATGATCGATCTCCCGGTATTGACGCTGCCTGACCGCCCCCCGGCCGGCCCGCGTCGCCTGCTCACCGTTACGTTCGACCGCGTTCGCGGTTACGCGCGGCTCAGAGCGGCGCGTGGCGCGGCCACGGCGCGCGCTCTTCGAGCTGGGCGGCCACGGCGAGCAGTCGATCCTCGCTGCCGGGCAGCCCGCCGAGCATGACCGCGAGCGGGAGGCCCGACTCGCCGAGCCCGACCGGCACCGCGATGGCCGGGTAGCGCGCCAGGTTCCAGCTCGGCGTGAACGGGGTGAAGCCGGTCATGCGCAGGATCGATCGCGCCCAGCCGGTGCGCAGCGACGCGGTCGACGGTGGCAGCCGGGCCAGCGCCGGCTGCAGCACCAGATCGCGCCCCTCGAACAGGCCGGCGAACATCTCGCGCATGTGCGTGACCTCGGCGTCCGCCGGAGGGTGGCGGCGCAGCGCGCGGCGACCGAGGCGGAGGTGCGTGCGGGTGAGCGGCTCGAGCGCGTCCGGATCGAGGCTCATGCGGGCGACGTCGTCGGCCACGAACGCGGTCCACCGGCGCAGGAGCGCGAGCGCGAGCGAGACCGAGCGCGGGGTCCGGACCAGCTCGACCACGTGGCCCGCGTCGGCCAGGACCTGGGCCGCCCGCTCGGCGGCGCCGCGCATCTCGCGCGCGACCCGGATGCCGGGAGCCGGCGCCCGCAGCGCCATCGCGATCCGCAGCGGCGGCGCGTCGGGCGCCGCCAGCGGCCGATCGGCCAGCACGCCGAACAGGAGCGCGGCGTCCTCGACGGTCGCGGCGATCGGCCCCGACTCGGAGTGACCGAACCAGGCGTGCACGTCGCCGCGCGGGATCACGCCCTCCCCCGGCTTCAGCCCGATCACGCCGCAGCACGCTGCCGGGATCCGGATCGAGCCCAGCCCGTCGGAGCCGAGCGCGAGCGGCGCCATCCGCGCCGACACCGCCGCCGCGCTGCCCGCCGACGAGCCGCCCGGCGTGCGCTCGAGGTCCCACGGGTTGCCGGTCGCCGTGCCGTACACGTCGGCCGCGCCGTGCGGCCACAGCGCCAGCTCCGGCATGGTGGTGATGCCGATGACCAGCGCGCCGGCCCGGCGGACTCGCGCCACCAGCTCGCCGTCCTCGGCCGACGGCTCGTCCGGGGTCGCGCGCGAGCCGAGCCGCCGCGCCATGCCGGCCACCCGGAACGTGTCCTTGACCGCGATCGGCACGCCGGCCAGCGGCAGCTCGCCCAGGTCGGCGCGCCCGGCCAGCGCCACCGCCTCGCGCTCGACCTCGGCGCGCCGCACCGCGACGAACGCGCGCACCCGCGGCTCGACCTCGTCGATCCGGCGCAGGAACGCGCGCACGACATCGACCGGCGACAGCTGCCGCCGCCGCACGCGCGCGGCGATCTCCGCCGCGCCAAGCACCGTCAGCTCCTCGCCGCTCAGGCCCATGACGATGCCTGGGCCCGCCATCACCCGTCAACCGCGCCGGTCGCGCCGCTTCAGCCGTCGCGATCGAGCGGCGGCCAGGAGGCCAGCTTCCGGTTGAGCGTCGAGCGGCTGATGCCCAGCACCCTGGCCGCGACGGTGCGGTTGCCGGACACCGAGTCGAGCACGCGCCGGATGTGCCCGCGCTCGACCGCCTCGAGGGTGTCGGCCAGCCCGACGTCGCCGTGGACGTCGATCCCGACGATCTCGGGAGGCAGGTGGCGCAGCTCGAGCCGCTCGCCGCGGCCGAGGATGAGGGCCCGCTCGAGCGCGTTGCGCAGCTCGCGCAGGTTGCCCGGCCAGTCGTAGCGGGTGAGCGCGACGACCACCTCGCCGGCCAGCGGCAGACGCCCGGCCGCCGCGCGCGGCCGCAGCTCGCGCAGGATCGCCTCGGCCAGCCCGGGCAGCTCGGCGCGCCGCTCGCGCAGCGGCGGGATGCGCACCGGCAAGACGCTCAGCCGGTAGTAGAGGTCGCGCCGGAAGCCGCCGCGCCGGACCAGCTCGGCCAGATCCGCGTTGGTGGCGGCCACCACGCGCACGTCGGCGCGCAGGTTGGCCTCGCCGCCGACCCGCCGGAACGTGCGGTCGTCGAGGAAGGTGAGCAGCTTGGCCTGCACCGGCGCGGGCAGCTCGGCGACCTCGTCGAGGAACAGGGTGCCGCCCGACGCCGCCTCGACCAGCCCGCGTTTCGGGCGGACCGCGCCGGTGAAGGCGCCGCGCTCGTGGCCGAAAAGCTCGCTCTCGACCAGCTGCGGCTCCAGCCCGGCGCAGTTGACCTCGAGGAAGGGCCGCGCCGCCCGCGCGCTCTTGCCGTGGATGCGGCGGGCCAGGAAGCTCTTGCCGACCCCGGTCTCGCCGAGCAGGAGGACGGTCACCTCGCCGTCCTGGGCGGCGACGTCGGCGGCGGCGTACGCCTCGCCCATCGCGCCGCCTCGCCCGCGCGGCGGCGACTCCGACGCCGAGCGGGTGTCCGACAGCACCTCGGCGGCGTGGCGCAGCCCGACCAGCTCGCCCAGCTCGCGCGAGAAGCTGCCGATCCCGATCGGGTGATCGCACACGTCGCGCATGAGGAAGAGCGTCTCCTCGACCGCCACCTCGGTGTCCCGGCAGAGCCGGGTGACCTCGCGCGGCGCGGCCCCCTCGCCGCGGCGCAGGCGCGCCTCGGCCTCGACCAGCTCGCCGCGCGCCGACGGTGGCGACAGCGAGTCGATCGGTCGCCCGATCGCCTCGTCGACGCGCAGCCCGTACAGGCGCTCGGCCGCCGGGTTGAACGACACGATGAGCCCGCTGGCCAGGTCCCACGTGACGATCGCCATCGGCGACGCGCACACGCTCACCACCAGCTCGCGCTCGGCCACCCGGGCGGGCTCCGAGACGTGGCGCACCACGACCACCAGCGCGCCGTCGTCCGCGCGAGCCAGCCGGATGTCGGCCGGCGCCTCCTCGCCGCCGCGCGAGCGCACCACCACGCGCAGCGGGGTGTCCGGATGCGGGTCGTGCCGTCCGGCCAGGTAGTCCTCGCACAGCGCGCGGCTCATGCCGGGCACGATGTCGGCGATCGACCGGCCGCACAGCTCGACCGCCTCGTAGCCGAACACCAGCCCGTGACGCGGTCGCACGTCCATGACGCGCAGACCCTCCGGCGCGACCAGCAGCACGATGTCCGGCAGCGTGTCGAGGTAGTCCGACACGTGCGCCTCGCTCGCGGGGTAGACCCCGCTGCCCGTGGCCATGCCCGCACCTCGGCCCCGGCGCTCGCCGTCCGATTCTGGGCCAGCATCGTCCGCCGTCGACCCATTCTGCATCGCGTGCTCCGCCGCCCGCTGACCGTGCGGGCACCATTCGCGGCCCCGGAAGGGGACCGCCACCCGTTCCCTTCACGACTTCTTCACGCGTGAGCGCGCTCGAACGCCAGTGCCGACTCGGCCGCTCGGCTTTCACCGGCCACCGTGAGCGCGGGCATACTTCGTGCGAAGCAGACTAGCCGAAGCGCTTCACCGCGCGCGATGCGACGCGACGAAATTCGATGTTCCGCTCCCGCCGGAGACGAAGCACGCTGTCGGTCAGTCGACGGCGGAGACCTACTCGGCCGCCACCCAACCACATCGTCGAGGGAATCATGAAGACCGCCGCCCCGCTCGTGACGCTCGCGCTCTCGCTGTCGATCGCCGGCTGTCTCGCCGACCCGGACCGACTCGACGAGTCGCGCGGCCAGGTGGAGGCGCCAGCCGGCGCTCCCGCGCCATCGGCGGCCGATCCGAACCCGGGCCCGCGCGACGTCATCGTCCACCTGTTCGAGTGGCCGTGGGCGTCGATCGCCAGCGAGTGCACCAGCGTGCTCGGCCCGCGCGGCTTCGGCGCGGTGCAGGTGTCTCCGCCGCAGGAGCACGTCGTCCTGCCCGCGAGCGGCTTCCCCTGGTGGCAGGACTATCAGCCGGTCAGCTACCGGCTGGTCTCGCGGCGCGGCGATCGCAGCGCGTTCGCAGCGATGGTCCAGACCTGCCACGCCGCCGGGGTGAAGATCTACGTCGACGCGGTGCTCAACCACATGGCAGGCGGCTCGTCCACCGGGTCCGGCAGCGGCGGCGCCACCTACAGCCACTACGCCTACCCCCAGGTCCCGTACGGCAACGGGGACTTCCACCACTGCGGCCGCAACGGCAACGACGACATCCAGAACTGGACCGATCGCTTCGAGGTGCAGAACTGCGAGCTGGTCGATCTGGCGGATCTGCGGACCGAGACCAGCTACGTGCGCGGCGTGCTCACCGCCTACCTGGCCGACCTGCGCTCCCTCGGCGTCGACGGCTTCCGGGTCGACGCCGGCAAGCACGTGCCGGTCGCCGACTTCCAGGCGATCTTCGGCGGGCTGGGCGGCGGCGCGCCGATCGTCTTCTACGAGATCATCGAGGGCGGCCCCGGCGAGATCCCGCCGGGCGAGTACGCCGGCATCGGCGACGTGACCGAGTTCCGCTACGGGAACGTGGTCGGCAACGCGTTCCGCGACGCCAGCCTGTCGAACCTGGTCAACCTGCCCGGTCAGATGGCGCTGGCCAGCGGCGACGCGATCGCGTTCATCGACAACCACGACACCCAGCGCAACGGCATCGCGCGGCTCACCTACAAGGACGGCGCCACCTACGCCCTGGCCGAGGCGTTCCTGCTCGCCTTCCCGTACGGGACGCCACAGGTGATGTCGAGCTTCGCCTTCAGCGGGCCGGACCAGGGCCCGCCGGCGAACGGGTCGGGGACGACCAGCCCGGTCAACTGCTCGAGCGGCTGGGTGTGCGAGCATCGCGCGCGCACCACCGCCAACCTGGTCGGCTTCCACAACCAGGTGAGCGGCACCGGGGTGACGAACTGGTGGAGCAACGGCTCGAACCAGATCGGCTTCGGCCGCGGCGGCGCCGGCTACGTCGTCTTCAACCGCGGCGGCAGCCTCACCCGCGCGTTCCAGACCAGCCTGCCGGCCGGCACCTACTGCGACGTGGCCAGTGGCGACTTCAGCAGCGCGGGCGGCGGCACCTGCACCGGCGCGACTTACACCGTCGGCGCGAACGGGCAGTTCACCGCCACCGTCGCGCCCACCTCGATGCTCGCCCTCCACACCGGCGCGCGCGTCCAGGGCGGCGGCGGCTGCCAGACCGTGGCGGTCACCTTCGCGGTGAACGCGACCACGGTGTGGGGCGAGAATGTCTTCGTCACCGGCAACCAGGCGGTGCTCGGCAACTGGGCCCCGGCCAGCGCGGTGGCGCTCTCGTCGGCGACCTACCCGATCTGGCGCGGCACCGTGAACCTGCCGGCCGGCACCACCTTCGAGTACAAGTACATCAAGAAGATCGACGGCGGCGGCGTGGTCTGGGAGACCGGCGGCAACCGGGTCCCGTCGACCGGGACCGGCTGCGCCATCACGTTCAACGACACCTGGCGCAACTGACGCGCGCGCCGGCGGGGCGATCCCGGCTGACGTCCATGCTTCGGCGCGCGTCGAAGCATGGGGCGCGTAGGCTGTGCCCATGCCCGACCGACCCCTCGCGCCGATCTCGGGCGGCAACCGGCGTGCGCTGCCGATGGTCGCCGCGTCGGTCACCGTGCTGGCCTGGGCCTCGGCGTTCGTGGTCATCCGCGCGGTCGGCCGCGACCTCCACCCGGGCGCGCTCACCCTCGGACGTCTGTTGATCGGGGTCACCGCGCTGGGCGGGCTGGTCGCCCGGGCCGGCTGGATCCGGCCGACCCGGCGCGAGTGGCTGCTGGTGATCGGCTGCGGCGTGGCCTGGTTCGCCCTCTACAACCTCGCCCTCAACGCGGCCGAGCGGCGGCTCGACGCCGGCACCACCGCGATGCTGGTCAACGTCGGTCCGCTCTTCGTCGCGGTCCTGGCCGGGCTGTTCCTCGGCGAGGGCCTGCCCCGCTGGCTGCTGGGCGGGGCGCTGGTCTCGCTGGTGGGCGTGGCGGTCATCGCGCGCGCCTCGGCCGCGACCGGGCCGATCGACCGGATCGGCGTGCTCCTGTGTCTGGCGGCCGCGGCGGCGTACGCGGTCGGCGTGGTGCTGCAGAAGGTCGCCCTGCGCCGACTGCCCGCGCTCCAGGTCACCTGGCTGGCCTGCGCGTCCGCCGCGGTGGTGTGCCTGCCGTTCGCGGCCCAGCTGCGCGCCGATCTCGCCGCCGCGCCGGTCGCCTCGGCGCTCGGCGTGGTCTATCTCGGCGCGGTGCCGACCGCGCTCGCCTTCACCACCTGGGCCTACGCGCTGGCCCGCACCGAGGCCGGCCGGCTGGGCGCGATCACCTACGCCGCCCCGCCCGCGGCGATCCTCATCGCCTGGATGCTGCTCGGCGAGACCCCGCAGACCGGTCAGCTGGTCGGCGGCGCGATCTGCCTGGCCGGCGTGGCGGTGTCGCGGATCCGCCGGTAGCGCGGCCACGACGGCAGCATGGCTACCGCAGTGGGGCCGGGTCGTCGAACGGCGCCGCCGCGCCCTCGCCGCCGGCCGGATCTTCGAGGTGAGCGGTGCCGCGCAGCCTGATCCGACCGCCCGCTGCGGCCGCCGCGCGGCGAATCTGCTCGGCGACCGGCGCCGGGATCGCGAGATCGATGTCGACCACGGCGCGCTGGTCGGGCGCGAACACTCGATGGGTCGCCGCGCGCCCGCGCGAGATGGCGCGATCGCCGCGCGGGTCGACCACCTCCCAGTCGATCGCGGCCAGCACCAGGCGGAACGCGCCGCGGTTGTGAACATCCAGCCGCGCGCGCAGCACCTCGCCGTCGCCGGTCGCCGCCGCGCGCTCGACCGACACCACGAACACCGCCGGCCGCGGCGGTGGCGGCGGCAGGCGCGGGCAGCCCACCGCCGCCAGCGCCAGCGACGAGACCAGCGCCGCCCCGAGCCCCGCCCGTCGGCTCATCCTGCCAGCGCGTCGCCGAGCGCGTCGCCGAACGCGGCGAGGAAGCGGTCGTTCTCCGCCTCGCTGCCGATCGTCACGCGCATGCATCCGGACAGCGGCCCCGGCCGATCGAACAGCCTGACCAGCACCCTGCGCTCGCACATCCGCTCCCACACTCGCGTCGCGCTGCGGTCGCCCGGCTGGCCGACCCGGATGAGGAGCAGGTTGGCCTGGCTGGGAAATACCCGTACACCGGCCATCCCCCCGAGCGCCGCGGCCACTCGCTCGCGCTCGCGCACCACGCCGGCGCAGCGATCGGCCAGGAGCTCGCGGCAGTGGCGCAGCACCCACACCGCCGCGCGCTGGTTGAGCGCGCCGATGTTGTACGGCATGCGCACCTTGGCCAGCTCGGCCAGGATCGCCGGCGCCGCGTGCAGGTAGCCGATCCGCAGCGCGGCCAGCCCGCTCTTCGACAGCGTCTGCATGACCACCAGGTTGGGCAGCTCCGCCGCCATCCCGATCATCCCGTCGCCGGCGAAGGCGGTGTAGGCCTCGTCGGAGACGATGAGCGTGTCCGGGTGGGCGCGGGCCAGCGCCGCCACCTCTCGCGCCGGCCACAGCGTGCCGGTCGGGTTGTTGGGCCGGGCGAAGAAGACCAGGTTCGGCCGCGACTCGGCCAGCGCGCGCTCGACCCGGTCGAAGTCGAGGGTGAAGTCCTCCTCGAGCGGGATCTCGACCGGCTCGCACCCGGCCACCAGCGCGGCGCCGCGGAACACGGCGAAGGTCGGCACCGGATAGGCCACGGCCGCCCGCGCCCGCCCCGGCCGCGGACACGCGAAGCAGGACACCAGCAGCTGGATGAGGTCATCGGAGCCGTTGCCGCAGACCAGGGTGTCCGCATCCACCCCGATGAGGGCAGCGATCTCGGCGCGCAGCTCGTGCTGATCCGGATCCGGGTACCGGTTGAGCTCGACCGAGGCCAGCTCGCGGGCCAGCTCGCCGGCCAGCTCGGGCGGCAGCGACGCCGGCAGCTCGTTGGCGTCGAGCTTGATCTCGATGCCGTGCGGGTGCGGCACCGCGTAGGGCGGCGCGGAGCGGAGCTCGTCGCGCACCAGCGCACGCGCCAGGTCGCTCGCGCCGATCGCCGCCGCCCCGGTCTCGTCGATCACCCTCGTCGTCATGGTTCGCCCTTGCCGTCCTCGTCCGGTTCGCCGGAGAAGCGCGCCGCCACCGAGCGCGCGTGCGCCTCGAGCCCCTCGACCCGGGCCAGCCGCGCGATGTCGCGCCACTGCGACTCGAGATCCGCGCGCCCGTAGTGGATGACCGTCATCCGCTTGACGAAGTCGTACACGCCGAGCGGCGAGGCCCAGCGCGCCGACCCCGCCGTCGGAAGGACGTGGTTGGGTCCGGCCAGGTAGTCGCCGGCCGCCTCGGCCGAGTACGGGCCGACGAACACCGCGCCGGCGTGGCGGACCCGCCCGGCCAGCTCCGCCGCGCCCGCGACCAGGAGCTCGAGGTGCTCCGGCGCGTAGTCGTCGGCCAGCGCCAGCGCCTCCTCCACCGACGACACCACCACGGCGGCGCCGTGCCGCTCGAGCGCGGCCCGCGCGATGCTCGCGCGCGGCAGATCGGCCAGCTGCGCCTCCAGCTCGCGGTCGACCGCGTCGGCGACCGCGGCGTCGGTCACGACCAGGACCGGGTGCGCCTCGGTGTCGTGCTCGGCCTGGGCCAGGAGGTCGGCCGCCACCCAGCGCGGATCGGCGCCCGCGTCGGCCACGATCATCACCTCCGACGGACCGGCGACCGAGTCGATGTCGACCAGCCCGAAAACCAGGCGCTTGGCCGCCGCCACCCACTGGTTGCCGGGGCCGACGATCTTGTCGACCCGCGGGACCGACGCGGTGCCGTGAGCCAGCGCGGCGATCGCCTGCGCCCCGCCCAGCTCGAAGATTCGCGTCACCCCGCTCAGGCGCGCGGCGAGCAGCACCTCGGGCGAAGCGTCCGGGGTGGCCAGGATGATCTCGCGCACCCCGGCGATGCGGGCCGGCACCGCCGTCATCAGCACCGACGACGGATAGCGCGCGGTCCCGCCCGGCGCGTAGACCCCGACCCGGTCGAGCGGCACCGTGCGCAGCGCCAGCGCGCCGCGCTCGGCCTCGTACGACTCGGGCAGCTGCGGGCGGTGGAATGCCGCGATCCGGCCGGCCGCGCGCTCGAGCGCGCGGGCCACCTCCGGCGCGACTCGCCGGGCCGCGGCGTGCCAGCGGTCAGCGGCGATCTCGTAACTGCCGGTGGCCGGGTCGGGCGAGCGCCCGTCGAAGCGCTCGGTGAGCTCGCGGACCGCCTCGTCTCCGCGCCGGCGCACGTCTTCTATGATGGAGCGCACGGCGCGCTCGACCGGATCGTCCGGCCCGCCCGCCCCGGTCTCGCCGCGGCGGCACAGCTCGTCGCGCTGGCGGGGAAAGTCCGGATCCTCCGAGCGCAGTCGCCGGAGCGCGATCATCGGCCCGCCTTCTCCTTCGACTTCTGGTTCTGCTTCTGCTTCTGCTTCTGCTTCTTCAGGGGCTTCTTCGGCGCGGGCTTGCCGGGCCGATCCGGCCCGGGCTGGGCGGCCTGGTCGTCGCCGAGCTGGAGTGGCGCGTCCAGCGCGCCCTGGGCCAGCCGCGACGGATAGCGCTTGCCGTATGCCGCGACCACCGCGTCGGGGAGGGGCGCCTCGCGCGGGCCGCCGATCTTCACCACATGGCGGTCGGCCGGCCACATGCCCCAGACCTCGCCGGCCCCTCGCACCTCGATCAGCCGCACGCCCTGCACCTCGCGCTCCTCGACCCGATAGCCCGACTCACCGGCCAGGCGGCGGACGAACTGGATCAGCGCGCGGTCGATGCCCTGGTCGCTCTGGTAGCGGGTCACGAACGCGCTCACCACGTCGTCCTCCGACAGCCGCCCGCGCTTCTCCGCCTCCTTGCGCGCGTAGCTGGCCGTGTGGGCCACGGCGCGGTTGTCGCTGACCCACACCTCGACGTCGAGCACCGACTGATAGCGGCGGAAGCTCCATCCACCGACGTCGCTCTCGATCACCCCGCGCGGAGGCGGCGGCGCCGCGCCACCGCATCCGGTCGCCAGCGCGAGGCTGATTCCGACCAGCGCCGTGCGCGCGGAGTGAACGGCGGAGCGCATCGGGCGCGGATCTTACGCTCAATGGTCGGACGTTGACACCGGCGGCTCCGGGGTGGCTATAGTCCATGAGCCATGGCGAATTTCCTCTTCACGTCCGAGTCCGTCACCGAGGGACACCCGGACAAAGTCTGCGATCAGGTCTCCGATGCCGTTCTCGACGCCATTCTGAGTCAGGACCCGAACGGGCGAGTCGCCTGTGAGACCCTGACCAAGACCGGCTTCGTCGTCGTCGCCGGCGAGATCACCACCAACTGCTACGTCGAGATCCCGAGCATCGTTCGACAGACGGTCAAGGAGATCGGCTACACGTCGAGCGACGTCGGCTTCGACTACGAGACCTGCGGCGTCCTGACTGCCATCGAGCAGCAGTCGCCCGACATCGCCCAGGGCGTCGATCGCGGCGACCCGAGCAAGCAGGGCGCCGGCGATCAGGGGCTCATGTTCGGCTACGCCACCGACGAGACCAAGGAGCTGATGCCGTACCCGATCCAGCTCGCTCACAAGATGGCGATGCAGCTGGCCAAGGTGCGCAAGAACAAGACCCACGGGGTCGACTTCCTGCGCCCGGACGGCAAGACCCAGGTCTCGGTCCGCTACGAGGACGACCGTCCGGTCTCGATCGAGGCAATCGTCGTCTCGACCCAGCACGCGGCGAGCGCGAAGAACAAGCAGATCGACGAGGCGATGCGCGAGCTGGTCATCGCGCCGTGCGTGCCGAAGAGCATGATCACGGCGAAGACCAAGTTCCACATCAACCCGACCGGCCGCTTCGTCATCGGCGGCCCCAAGGGCGACGCCGGGCTCACCGGCCGCAAGATCATCGTCGACACCTACGGCGGCATGGCCCGCCACGGCGGCGGCGCCTTTTCCGGCAAGGACCCGTCCAAGGTCGACCGCTCGGCCTGCTACTACGCGCGCTACATCGCCAAGCACGTGGTGACGGCCGGCCTGGCCCGCCGCTGCGAGGTGCAGCTGGCCTACGCGATCGGCGCGGCGCGCCCGGTCTCGATGCTGGTCGACACCTTTGGCACCGGCACCGTCTCCGACGAGCGGCTCAGCCAGGCGGTGGCGCGCGTGTTCGATGCGCGGCCCGGCATGCTGATCGACGAGCTCGATCTGCGCCGCCCGATCTACCGCCAGACGGCGGCCTACGGTCACTTCGGCCGGGTCGGCAAGGACTTCACCTGGGAGCAGACCCCTCGGATCGAGGAGCTGCGCCAGGCCGCGGGCGTGCGCAACGGCGTGGCGGCACACGCCGGCTCGAACGGCGCGTCGGTGAAGCCGGCCATCAAGGCCGCGCGCGCCGGCAAGCCGGCAGCTCGCACCGGCAAGGCGGCGGGCCGCGCCGGCCGGGCCGCCAACCCGTAGCCGTCGGGCAACCTCGCGGCCCGAGCCGCGAGACGGGCGCCCGCGCGGCGGGCGCCCTCGACGCGAGCGGCAGGCGATCAGGTACCCGCGGAGTAGTCGCTGAGGTACACCCTCTGCTCTTCGGTGAGCGCGTCGATCGCCAGCCCCATGGTGTTGAGCTTGAGCTGGGCCAGCTCCTGATCTTGCTCCGGCGGCAGCGAGTAGACCGTGTTCTCGAGCTTGCCGCCGCTCTTGGCCAGCGCGCACAGCGCCAGGTACTGGTTGGCGAACGACATGTCCATCACCTCGGACGGATGCCCCTCGGCCGCCGCCAGGTTGATGAGCCGCCCCTTGGCCAGGAGGTAGACCCGCCGCCCGTCCTTCAGCAGGTACTCCTCGTTGTTGGGCCGGATCTCGCGCTTGCTCTTCGCGCGCTCCTCCAGCTCCCCGATGTTGATCTCGCAGTCGTAATGGCCGGTGTTGCAGATGATCGCGCCGTCCTTCATCGAGTCGAAGTGGCGGCCGGTCAGGATGTCCTTCATGCCCGTCGCGGTGATGAAGATGTCGCCGAGCTTGGCCGCCTCGTCCATCGGCATGACCCGGAAGCCCTCGAGCACCGCCTTCAGCGCCTGGGTCGGCCTGATCTCGGTGGCGATGACCGACGCGCCCATGCCGGACGAGCGCAGCGCCACGCCGCGCCCGCAGTGGCCGAAGCCGGCCACGACGATCGTCTTGCCGGCCAGGAGCACGCTGGTCGCGCGCAGCACGCCGTCGAGCGACGACTGCCCGGTCCCGTACACGTTGTCGAAGTCCCACTTGGTCTCGCTGTCGTTGACCGCGTAGACCGGGTACTTGAGCTTTCCGTCGGCCGCCATGGCGCGCAGGCGCTGCACGCCCGTGGTGGTCTCCTCGGTGCCGCCGATCACGGTGGCGGCCAGCTGGGTGTGCTTCTTGTGCACCTGGAAGATGAGGTCGGCGCCGTCGTCCAGGGTGAGGGTCGGCTTGAAGTCGAGGGTGCGGTCGATGCACCAGTAGAACTCGTCGACGCTGAGCCCGTGCCAGGCGTAGATCGAGATGCCCTCGGCGGCCAGCGCCGCGGCGACCTCGTCATTGGTGCTGAGCGGGTTGCACCCCGACCAGCTCACCTCGGCGCCCGCCGCGATCAAGGTGCGGATGAGGACCGCGGTCTCCTTGGTCACGTGCAGACAGCCGGCGATGCGCATTCCCTTGAGCGGCTGATCGCGCCGCCCCTTCTCGCGAAGTGCCATGAGCACCGGCATGCGCGACTCCGCCCATTCGATGCGGAGTCGCCCGGCGTCGGCCAGCTTCAGGTCGGCTACTTTGTGGTTCACGAGATCTCCTTCTCTCCGTCGCGTTTGCGTTGCTCGTTTCGTCTTGCCAAGCTTTACCGGCAGCCGCCCGTCAATTGCAAGCAATGGCGGCCTAATCCCCTGAAAGCGCTCTGTTGACAGGGGTCCGAAGCGACGCCTAGGATGGGAACTTCCCGATGAAGAAGCGCGGTGACGCCCGGGAGGGAGCCGACGGCGCCCCGCCCGCCACCACGCCCACGGTCCCGACGTCGGGGGTGACGCCGGCCCCCGCCGTGGCCGTGGACAGCCACGCCGACACGGCGGTGGCGTCGCGATCGCAACACATGGAGGCGATGACGCCGCCGCCGACGGGCAACGCGACGACCGCTGGCGTGGGCCCGGTCGGCGCCGCCCACGCGGCGGCGTCCGAGCCGGTCGAGGGGATCCAGGCCGGCGAGTCGACCGACGCGCTGCTCGGCGTCGTGCTCGAGCAGCGCTACGAGATCGTGCGCAAGATCGGCCAGGGCGGGATGGGCGCGGTCTACGAGGCCACCCACAAGCTGCTCGGCAAGCGGGTCGCGGTGAAGGTCCTGCTCGACAAGTACGCGCAGAAGGACCAGATCGTCGCGCGGCTGGAGCAGGAGGCGCGGCTGGCCTCGTCGATCGGCCACGCCAACATCATCGACATCACCGATTTCGGCCAGACCATCGACGGCCGCACCTTCGTGGTGATGGAGTTCCTCGAGGGTGAGTCGCTCGGCGCGCTCATCGCGCGCAGCGGTCGGCTCGACCCGCACCGCGCGATCGGCATCTCGCGCCAGGTCGCCAGCGCGCTCGGCTCCGCCCACGAGAAGGGGATCGTCCACCGCGACATCAAGCCGGAGAACGTGTTCCTGCTCCGCCGCGGCGAGGAGGACTTCGTCAAGGTGGTGGACTTCGGCATCTCGAAGTCGCTGAAGCCGGAGAGCGGCGAGGATTCGCCGCGCCTGACCCAGACCGGCATGGTGCTCGGCACCCCGCTCTACATGTCGCCCGAGCAGGCCCGCGGCGACGACGAGCTCGACCACCGCATCGACGTCTACGCGCTCGGCGTGATCCTCTACGAGATGGTGACCGCCGAGGTGCCGTTCCGCGGCTCGAACTACCTCAACATCCTGTCGCAGGTGCTGTCCGACGAGCCGACCCCGCCCAGCCAGCTCAACCCGGACGTCAGCCCCGACCTCGAGGCGGTCATCCTCAAGGCGCTCGAGAAGGACCGCGCCGAGCGCTACCAGTCCATGGAGGAGATGGGGGCCGATCTGTCGGCGCTGCACGCGGACTCGATGGCGGCGACCGGCGCGCGGCTGACCGCGAACCGCCGCCGCAAGCGGGCCGTGCGGCGATCGGCGCTCCGCACGATGCTGTGGGTGGCGGGGATCTCGGTGATCGCGGCGGCGGTGGTGATCATGGTCCGCGGCTCGGGCGACGGGGAGCGAAAGCCGGGCGGCGAGAGCGCGCCGAGCGCCGGGGTCGCCGCGGAGCCCGCCACCGAGACCCCGGTCGTGCCCGAGCTGGTCCCGCCGGTCGTCCCGCCGCGGCAACCGGCGGTGGAGGTGGCGACCATCGCGATCCAGTCGAGCCCGAGCGGGGTCGAGGTGTTCGAGGGGGACCGCCAGCTGGGCGTCACGCCGTTCGAGTGGCGATGGGAGAAGATCAACCGCGACATCGTGCTGACCGGCGAGAAGAACGGCTACGACTACGCGACCATCACCATCAATCCGTTCCTCAACCCGGATCAGCCGGCGGTGCTGCGCCTCAAGAAGGCGCGCAGCGGGTCGGGCAAGCGGCCCGAGCGGCGCCGCGGTGGCGAGGAGGCCGCGCCGGCTCCCGCGGGGTCGCGCGACGACACCGCGGGCGGCGATCTGACCGGGTCGCCGTACCGCACCAAGGGCAAGCCGTAACCGGGCGCGATGGGGCGGCGGATGCGGCGGCTCACGGCGATCGGCGGAGTCGGGCTGGCGCTCGCGCTCGTGCTCGGCGCGGGGCCGCCAGCGGCGCGCGCGCAGCCGGCGGCGCCGGTCGCGAAGAAGGCTCCCGCGGCGAAGAAGGTTCCCGCCGCGAAGGTGCCTCCCGCCGCGGTGAAGCCTCCCGCCGCGGTGAAACCTCCCGCCGCGGTGAAGCCCCGCGCCGCGGTGAAGCCGGCGCCGAAGCCTCCGCCGAAGCCTCCGCCGAGCCCGACCGAAGAGGTCGAGCGCTGCGGCCCGCGCGCGCCGGGCAGCGAGAAGCAGCGCATCGAGCGCGCCGCCGACCACTACGACCGCGGCCTGGTCCTCTACGAGCAGGGCGACTACCTCGGCGCGGTGCGCGAGTTCGTGGTCGCCTACTGCGAGAAGCCCCACCCCAAGATGTTCCTCAACATCGGCCAGGCCTACGAGCGAATGCTCGACTTCGAAAAGGCGGTGGCCTACTTCGCGCGCTTCATCCGCGAGAGCGACGACAAGGAGCCGAACCGCAAGCGCGCCGCCAACCGGGTGGAGGTCCTGCGCAGCCTGCCGGCCCGCATCCAGATCGCCACCGTCCCGCCCGGCGCCGAGGTCACCCTCTCGGGTGAGACCGGCATCACCGCGCGCGCCCGGGCCAACGGCGTCGATCCGATCGAGGTGCGCAAGGGCGTCTACACCATGCGCGTCGAGCTGGCCGGCCACGAGCCGGTGGTCGAGCGCCTGGTCGCCGAGATCGGCCGCCCCTACAGCTACTACTTCCGCCTCGAGCCGAAGAAGGGCGTGGTCCGGGTCGCCGCCACCCCGCCCGACGCGCGCATCTTCCTCGGCGATCGCCTGGCCGGCATCGGCAGCTACGTCGAGACCATCCCGATCGGCCGCTATCGCCTGCAGATCGAGGCCGAGGGCCGCCCGGCCCGGCGCGAGCAGATCGAGGTCACCGCCGGCAACACCACCGCGGTCACCGTCAACCTGCCCGATCGGCCGCGGTCGGGCCGCTGGGAGCTGATCCTGGCCTCGGGGCTCGTGCTCGGCTCGGCGACCGGCGCGATGGCCGACACCCTGTTCGATCAGGCATCGGTCGCGACCTCGCTCATCGGCGTCGGCGGGCTCGGGATCGGCTTCGGCGCGGCGTACCTGGGCGTGCCGGACGACATCCCGGTCGGCCACACCTCCTACATCATCGGCTCGACGCTCATCGGCGCGTTCGACGGGGCGATGGTCGCGTCGATGTTCTCCGGCGAGGACTGCTTCGCCGAGTCCAACACCGAGGACACCGACGGCGACGGCGTGCCCGACAGCCAGGACTGCAACGACGACGTGGTCGGCAGCGTGGCGCTGGCCAGCGGCGCCGCCGGCCTGCTGTTCTCGGCGGCCACCGCGTCGAGGTTCGACCTCGACGCCGGCGACGCCGCGCTCATCAACTCCGGCGCGATGTGGGGGACGGCCAGCGGCGCGCTGTTCTGGGCGTCGTTCGACAACGACGAGGACGTGCTCGAGCCGATGCTGCTCGCCGGCGTCAACCTGGGCGTGGTGGTCGGCGCAGTGCTGGCCCGCCGCTCCGAGACCACCCGCGGCCGCATGGCCCTCATCGATCTATCCGGCCTGGGCGGCACCGTGGCCGGCTTCGCCCTCGGGCAGGCGTTCGACTCCGAGAACGAGCGGCTCAGCCACTTCGCGCTGGTCGGCATGGCCACCGGACTCATCACCGGCACCTGGCTGACCCGCACGCTCGACGACCCCAAGCTGACCATCCAGCCCGGGATCGCCCCGACCATGAGCGGCGACGGCGCGACCGCGAGCCTCGGCCTCCAGTTCTGATCGGCTCTGATTTCGGGGTAGAGCGCGGCCGGAGGCCTCAGTGGTCGTCACCGCCGTGGTCATCGTCGCCGCCGCCATGGTCGTCGTCGTCACCGCCGTGGTCATCGTCGTCACCGCCGTGGTCGTCGTCGTCGGGATCGGGACAGACGCCGCAGTCGTAGGTGCACGAGGCGCAGTCCTCGTCGGCGTCGCACGAGAAGTCGCCGCAGACCGGAACCGGCGGGGCGGGCGGCTCGTCCGGCGGCGGATCGTCTGGCGGCGGCTCATCGGCGGGCGGCTCGCCCGGCGGCGTGGCCCCGGCCCGGTTCGACCCCGGCACGCCGAACAGGAAGCCATCCTCGGCGCGCGGCAGGTGGCAGCCGTAGCACTCCTCGAGCCGGCCGGCCTTGCGCAAGCCGTTCTCCACGAGGACCGCGCCCTCGGGATCGGTGACCCCGAACCAGAAGTCGCCCAGTTCCGGGTTGTACCCGGCCGGCCCCTTGAACATGAGGGTCAGCGTCTTCACCTTGCCGCCGGGCTGCTCGAGCACCTCGCGGACGATGAAGGTCCCCTCCGGGACCGTCACGCCCGATCCGGTGGCCTCGGCGTCGATGCTGCCGTACGCGGCGAACGCCTGCGCCGAGACGAACACGTTGATCGCCGCGCCGGTGCCGAGCGCGGTCTCGTACTCGTTCTGGTTGACCGCCACGAACCCGGGCGAGGTGCGAAAGCCACCCAGGGTGGACAGGATCGCCTGTTCGTCGACGGCGAGGCCGGCCTCGTCCTCACCGCCGGGCACGGCGCTGGAGCTGCAGGCCGCCAGCACGGCGGCGACGATCGAGGCGGGGACGAGATACGACGGTCGTATGCGCATGGCGATTCGCCAGAGCAAGACGAGGACCACGCCGTCGACACCACATCTGGCGCAGATATCGAGTCTCCGGCGAGGAGTGCAATCGCCACCTGGGTGGGCGTGCCCCACGCGTCGATGCGGTATAACTTAATGTTAATACACATGAACTATCCGCCGACGACGTCGTGACTCGATATCTCGACAACGAGACAACGAGACAACGAGACAACGAGACAACGATCGACCGCACGATCAGCCTACGAGGCCACCATGTCCTGGTTCTTGCGCCCGCGTTGCGAAGTGTGAAGACGGCGCCGCCCCTCACCCGACCAGCCGGCGCATGCGCTCCGCGATCTCGCCGAAGTCCGACGCCGGACCACCGCGTTGAACGACGGGTAATCGCAGCGAGCCCCTCCGTCAGCAACACCATGATCTCGCCCAGCCGGGCCGGATCGTCGACCTCGGTGACGAACCAGCCCGGACCAGGCAGCGCATCTCATCTGCCCCAGCGCAGGATCGAGGCGGACCAGGTCATGCCGGTCCCGCCCGAGTACATCGCGACCAGATCTCCGTCGAGGAGTAGCCCCTCGGCCTCGGCGGTCGCCAGCACCAGGGGGATGTTGGCGGCGCTCAGGGTCCCGGCCCACGGAAAGGTGTCGGCCGAGCGCGCGCCGGTGAGACCGATGTGCTGCTGGGTGACGCGGCGGAACCAGATCGTCGCCTGGTGCGCCGCGTAGAACTGCACGTCCTCGGGTCGAAGCTCGAGCCTGGCGAGCGCGTCCACCACCACCTCCTTGCCGCGGTCGGCGAGCATCAGGAACATGTGCCGCGCCTTCTTGCGATCGAGCGGCCAGGTCACCGGCTTGCCGTCGTCCCACCAGCTGCCGCCCGGCACCGTGGTGACCAGCGCGCGGTGCTGGCTGCCGTCCACCCGGTGCGACTGCGACAGGAGGCCGCGCGGGGGCGGCACCGGACCCACCAGCTCTCCCGGGCGTTCGACCTCGAACGCGGCCAGCCCCATGGCGCGGGCGATGGCGGCCACCTCGACCGGGCGCCGGTAGCGGATGCACTCGAGCTTGCGCCGGCGGTCGGAGACCTTGTCGCTGGCGTGCCAGGTGACGCCGTGCATGCCGTTTTTCTCGACGATCCACAGCACCGGGACCTCGTATTCCCGCGCGGTCAGGAGGTCCATGCCGTTCATGGTGAAGCAGGCATCTCCGACGATCGCGATGACCGGCCGGCCCGGATTCGCCAGCGCCGCCCCGATCGGCGCGATGGTCCCGTGCCCCATCGACCCGAAGCCGAGGTTGAGCACGAACCGCCGCCGCGCGCGGATCTCGAGGTCGTGCAGGTTGAACAGCATGTGCCCGCCGATGTCCGAGAAGAGGATCGCGTCGTCGGGGAGGACGGCGTCGAGCTCGACCCGCCACCGCTGCGGGGTCAGCGGGACCGCCGTCGAGCGGCGCAGCTCGGGATGGTCGTAGCGGTCCTCGCCGGACGGCGGGGGTGCGGCCGAGCCCCAGACCGAGCCGCCAGGCGCGCCCCGGTCGCGGCGGCGACGGAGGTCGTCCACCAGCCCGGCCAGGATCGCCTGCGCATGGCCGACCAGCGCGATGTCGACCGGATAGCTGCGTCCGATCCGGTCGGGATCGATGTCCACCTGGACCAGCGCTCGGCCGGGCCGGAGCCGCGCATCCCAGCCGAACGTGCTGGTCTCGTCGAGCGAGGCGCCCACGGTGAGCAACACGTCGACGCTGTCGCCGAGCAGGAGCTCGCCGGTGGCGCGATGACCGGCGAGACCGAGCACGCCGAGCGACAGCTCGTGATCCTCGGGAAGCACGCCCTTCCCGCGCGGCGTGGCCGCGACCCGCGCCGGAAGCAGCTCGGCCAGCAGGCGCAGGTGCTCGGTCGCCCCGGCCACCGCGGTCCCGGCGCCGGCCAGGATCAGCGGTCGGTGCGCGGACCAGAGCGCCTCGGCCGCGGCCTCCACCGCCCGGTGATCGGTGCTCCGCGTCTCGCCGCGATAGGTCGAGGGCTCGAACCAGTCGTCGCAGGTCGGCTGCCCCCAGATCTCGACCGGCACGTTGAGGTGGACCGGCCCGGGACGCCCCGAGAGCGCGAGGCGCATGGCGCGGCGCAGGTGGTGCGAGAGGCTCTGCGCCGAGGTCACCATGGCCGAGTACTTGGTGACCGGGCGGAACATCGCCACGATGTCGATGTCCTCGCGCCCGGCCTCCTGCGCCGCTCCCCTGCCGAGGGTGTGCGAGGCCGCCTGTCCGGTCAGCACCAGCATCGGTACGCCGTCGGCGAACGCGCACGCCACGCCGGTGAGCAGGTTGGTCGCGCCCGGTCCGCTGGTGGCCGCGCACACCGCGATCCCGTGCCCGGTCCGGGCGAACCCGTCCGCCATGAAGGCCGCGCCCTCCTCGTGCCTGCTCACGATCAGGCGGAGCTCCTCGGCGTGCTCCACCGCGTCGAAGAACGGATACAGGAGGCCGCCCGGGATCCCGAACACCACCGTCACACCCTCGGCCTTCATGAACGCGAGAAGGGCGTCGATGGCGGGCCGCGTGCCCGGCACGTGGAGCTCCCGGGCTGGCACGAGCCGAACCGGAGCAATCCCGGTGCCGCGCGCCCCGCGTGGATCTCGCGCAGCTGCCCGCGTCTCTCCCGCCCCGTCGGTGGGACCGTCTCACGATGCGACCCATGAGACCCATGAGACGCGCGGCGGAGCTTCACTCCCACGCGGGGGACCGAGCAAGCCGCGCACGAGCGCCGTCGTGTAGTCCCGGATCGCGCGCCTCGACGCCGCGCGGTCGAACGGCGGCCCGGCGTTGCCCGGCTCGCGCGAGACGAACAGCGAGGCATGACCGCCGGTCGTGAGCGCACGTCGAGCGCGGTCCAGGCCGCAGCCGCTCCAGCCGGCGGCCCATCCCTCGCCGTCGATGGAGTCGTGCTCGGCCCGGGCGGTCGCGACCCACGCGCGGTGACCGGTGCACGGGCGGCCGTCGTGGCCTCGAGCGCGCGGTGGTAGAGTCCCCCCATGTCGCAGCTCCTGCCTCGCCTGCCGGAGGGGCTGATCGCGGTGGTGAAGCGCGACTGCCGGACCTGCCAGCTGGTCGCGCCGGTGCTGGGCGAGCTCGCCGCCCGGCCTGGCATCACGGTCTACACCCAGGACGACCCAGGCTTTCCGGCCACCGTCGCGGCGCGGGTTCACGACCAGGACCTGGCGGTGTCGTGGCACCACCACATCGAGACCGTGCCGACCCTCCTGCGGATCGACGGCGGCGTCGAGGTGGCGCGCGCGGTCGGCTGGGTGCGCACCGAGTGGGAGGATGTGGCCGGGACCGGCCCGCTCGGCGACGGGCTGCCCGAGCACCGACCCGGCTGCGGCTCGCTCTCGGTCGACCCGTCGCTGGCCGACGCGCTGCGGGTCCGGTTCGAGGGAGACCGCCTGCGCGCGCGCCGCATCGAGGTGGCCGAGCTCGAGGACGAGATCGAGACCGCCTACGAGCGCGGCTGGTCGGACGGCCTGCCGGTGGTCCCGCCGACCGCGGCTCGCGTGCTCCGCATGCTCGACGGAACCAGCCGCGCCGCGGACGAGATCGTCGCCGTGGTCCCGCCCGACCTCGCGCCGGTCACCGTCGAGAAGGTCGCGATCAACGCGGTCCTGGCCGGCTGCCGGCCGGAGTACCTGCCGGTGGTGCTCGCGGCGGTCGAGGCGGCGTGCACCGACTCGTTCAACATGCACGGGCTCCTGTGCACGACCTACTTCTCCGGCCCGGTCGCGGTGGTGAACGGCCCGATCGCGGCGCGCATCGGCATGAACGCCGGGATCAACTGCCTCGGTCAGGGCAACCGGGCCAACACCACCATCGGCCGCGCGCTGCAGCTGGTGGTGCGCAACGTGGGCGGCGGGCTCCCGGGCGGCATCGATCGGGCCACCTTCGGCGCGCCGAGCAAGCTCGGCCTGTGCTTCGCCGAGGACGAGGCCGGCTCGCCGTGGGAGCCGCTCTCGGTCGAGCGCGGCTTCGCGCCCGGCGCCTCCACCGTCACGCTCTTCCCCGGCCACGGCCCGTCGGCGGTGATCGACCAGATCTCGCGCTCGCCGGAGTCGCTGGCCGCGAGCTTCGCGGCCAAGCTTCGCGGGGTCAGCCACCCCAAGCTGGTCATCTCGATGGGCGCGATGCTGATCGTCTCGCCCGAGCACGCGCGGGTGTTCGCCGCGGCCCGCTGGGACAAGGCGCGCCTGCGCGCCGAGCTCGACCGGCTCCTCCTCATCGACGGCGACGAGCTGGTCCGCGGCGCCGGCGGGATCGAGGAGGGCATGCCGTCGGCGCTGGCGGCCGGGCGCCGCCTGCCCAAGTTCCTGCCCGGCAACCTCGCCATCGTCCACGCCGGCGGCAGCGCCGGGATGTTCTCCGCCATCATCGAGGGCTGGGTGACCGGCGCCAAGGGCAGCCAGCTCACCACCCAGGAGGTGCGACCATGACCATCACGCTGCTCGACCCAACCAGCGAGCGCCGCCCTGCCGAGCGGCCGCGCGCGGCCCGACCGCCATCGCTCGACGGCCGCGTGATCGCGCTGGTCGACATCTCCAAGCCGCGCGGCGACGTCTTCCTCGATCGCCTGGCCGCGCTCCTGATCGCGCGCGGCGCGTCGGTCAAGCGCTACACCAAGCCGACCTTCACCAAGCCGGCGCCGGCCGACCTGCGCCGCCAGATCGCCCAGGACTGCCACCTGGTGGTGGAGGCACTTGCCGATTGAGGCAGCTGCACGTCGTGCAGTGTGCACGACATCGTCGAGCTCGAGGGCCTCGGTCTGCCCGGCCTGTTCATCGCCTCGTCCGAGTTCGAGGAGGCGGCCGCGGTCCAGGCCGCGGCGCTCGGCTTCGACCCGGCCCGAGTGTTCGTACCCCACCCGATCCAGGACCGCACCGACGACGAGATGCGCGAGCTGGCCGACGCCGCGGTCGACGACGTGATCGCCCGCCTGCTGGCGTGAACCCAGAGGAGAACGAGATGAAAGCCTACGAGCTCCAGCCCCGAGAGGGCTTCGACTCCCTGACCCTGGTCGACCGCCCGTCGCCGGCGCTCGGCCCCCACGACGTGCGCGTCCGCGTGCGAGCGACGTCGCTCAACTACCGCGACCTCGTCATGGCGCGGGGCGCCATCAAGCGAAAGGCCCCGCTCGTTCCGCTCTCCGACGGAGCCGGCGAGGTCCTCGAGGTCGGCCAGGAGGTCGTGCGCCACCGCCCCGGCGACAGAGTGGTCGCCTCGTTCTTCCCGACCTGGCTGGAAGGCCCCCTGTCCGACGCCCACCACGCGGCAGCGCTGGGCGGCGGCCAGGACGGCATGCTGGCCGAGCAGGTCGTCCTCCCCGAGACCGCCTGGCTACCCCTCCCCGCATCGATCTCCTTCGAGGCAGCCGCCACCCTGCCCTGCGCCGGAGTCACCGCCTACCACGCCCTCTTCGAGGCCGCCAACCTCCGCCCAGGCGACACCCTCCTCGTCCAGGGAACCGGAGGAGTCTCGATTTTCGGCCTCCAGCTGGCGAGAGCAACCGGAGCCCAGGTCATCGTCACCTCCTCCAGCCCGGCCAAGCGAGAGCGAGCCCTCGCCCTCGGCGCCTCCCACGCCATCGACTACAAGGCCGACCCCAAGTGGGGAGAGACCGCCCGCCGCCTAACCGACGGCCGAGGCGTCGACATCGTCCTCGAGGTAGGAGGCCCCGGAACCTTCGACCAGTCAGTGGCCGCCCTCCGCTACGGAGGAACCATGAGCATCCTGGGAATCCTCACCGGAACCAAGGGCGAGGTGAACACCTACGGCATCTTCCACAAGACCCTCCGAGTAGCCGGCGTCTACGTAGGATCCGTGGCCATGTTCCACTCCCTCCTCCGAGCCGTCGAGGCCACCCGACTGGAACCGATCATCGACCGCACCTTCCCGTTCGAAGAAGCCCGAGCCGCCTACGACCACCTGGCCAGCGGAAAGCACTTCGGCAAGGTAGTAGTGACCGGCCCCTGATCACCGCCAGCCCGCCGGGCCCGCCCGGCGCTGCTCGTCGGCCGCCACGGACCCGCGCCCCTCGGTCCTTGCCCGGAACCCGATCAAGGTGTCGGGCCCTGCTTCCTGCCCTGCCCGGAGATCGTCGGAGCCGCACCGGGCGACTCATCGCGATCGAGCAGGCCGCGCCGCTTCCAGCCAGTGGTCAGAAGCCACACCGTCGCGAACGCGGTAGGCCGAGGCTGCGACAACAGCTCGCGCTGCCACACCTCGCGAGGATCGAGCCGGGTGGACCACCCGTCGAACCAGATCCCGCTGGAGCACTCATCCACGGCCGCGGCTCGAGCCGCCCCCCTCGGTGGCTCCTCCCGTCGAGCATGGTGTCGGTGGTTGAGCAACACATAACGAACCGCATGGCGGACCTCCGTAGGAGTCCTGAGCGAGCGCGAGTGGTAGCGCTCGGCGAAGAACCTGCCGCGCCGGCCGAACAAACGATTGAGCCGCCGGGCCAGCCGCACCGCGAGCCCGATCATCCCGCGAGCAAGCCCGTCCGCGCCGTCGGCCTCCACGATCAGATGGAGATGGTTGGACTGCACGCTGAACTCGATCACGCGGAAGTGCAGCCGGTGCCCCCCCGCCAGAATGGCCTGCCGAACGATCCGCATCGACCGATGCCGCCGCAGCGACCCCACCCCGTCGACCACGCGAAGCGTCACATGCTGCGGAAGACAGGCACCAAAGCGCTCCCGCCGCCGATGCGCCACCATCGTGCGCCCCCGCGGCCGCCCCGCCCCAGGCCGCCATCCCCCCCGCCCACTCGGCCTGCGAGCCTGCTCGAGACTGAGCTGCACCGCGCCCCTCGACCGCCGCCGACCCCGCCGCCCCGAAAACCCTGCTGAAGATCGCAATGACATCGAAGCACCCATGTCGGACGCCAATCGAGCTCGTTGCCGAACCATCGACCGAAAGTCGCAGCCCAGCGGAGCGAGAACCGCCGCGCTCCTCTGGATGATCGAGGGCGGCGTCCTGGGCCGCACGAAGCGCGCCCGACCCGCCCCCACCAAAATGATTGAGGGCAACGTTCGCGGAGGACCGCAAGCGGCGTCCGGGCCCGATGATCGAGGACACGTTCGCGGGGCGCCGACGAGCGGCGTCCGGGCCCGATGATCGAGGACACGTTCGCGGGGCGCCGACGAGCGGCCTCCGGGCCCGATGATCGAGGACACGTTCGCGGGCGCCGACGAGCGGCCTCCGGGCTCGATGATTGAGGGCAACGTCCGGGCGGGCGTCCTGTCGTCCGAGCACTCGGTCCGTCGTTGCGCACACCTCCACCGCCCGCCCCCGAAACGTTGCCTCAATCACCCGGAGGCGCGGAGCCGCATGGATCGAGGCAGCATTCCCGGCCGGCGCACGGGCGTGCCCCAGCACGCCACGCTCTGCCGCGCGAAACGCTGCCCTCAATCATCCACAGGCGAGGAGTCGGGGTTGCACCCGGGGCCAGTCGTCAAGAGCTCCAGTGATTCGAGGCCAGCTCGCCTGGCGACAGCGGTGACCGCGAGGACCTCGGCGTTGCCGGGCCTCTCTTCTTCTTGGTTCCTTACCCTTCCCCTTCCCCGGAGAGATAGAGGCGGCCACCGGCCCGGAGGAACGGCGTCAACGCCGCGCTCTCCGCCGCGCCAGCGCGTCCGAGGCCGGCTCGCTGCAAGGGCCACGACGAGGCGATGCTCTCGGCCGACGTTGCGTCCGCGCGCGGCCGCCCCGCTCGGCTCCTCTCGATGGTCGAGAGCAGCGTCCTGGGCCGCACGAAGCGCGCCGGACCCTCCCCCACCGAATTGATTGAGGGCAATGTTCGTGGCGGGCCGACGAGCGGCGTCCGGGGCCCGATGATCGAGGACAACGTTTCCGGGCCGCACGAAGCGCGCCGGCCCCCCCCACCGAATGATTGAGGGCAACGTTCGCGGCAGGTCCGCGAGCGGCGTCCGGGGCCCGATGATCGAGGGCAACGTTCGGGGCGGCGGGCCTGTCGTCGCGCGGGCGGCCTGTCGTCGCGCGGGCGGCCTGTCGTCGCGCGGGCGGCCTGTCGTCGCGCGGGCGGCCTGTCGTCGCGCGGGCGGCCTGGCGTCCGCGCGGGCGGCCTGTCGTCCGCGCGGGCGGCCTGTCGTCCGCGCGGGCGGCCTGTCGTCCGCGCGGGCGGCCTGTCGTCGCGCGGGCGGCCTGTCGTCGGCGCAGCGTCCGGAGGATCTCGATCGAGGGCAATGTTTCGCGGACGGGTGGCGTGCGTCGAGGGCTCGCTGCGCGGCCTCGCTCCGCGGCCTCGCTCCGCGGCCTCGCTGCGCGCAATGTGGCGGGTCTGGTGGCAGGAAAGGGCGGCGTCCTTGCCTGGCTGCTGCTCTGGATGATTCAGGGCAGTGTTTTTTTCGCGGGGTGCCTGGTTCGTGGCTTTGCTTCGCCGGATTCGCTTGGGCAGCGAGCCTCGCTTTCGCTCGGCTCGGCTCCTCACTTCAGGCGGTCGGGGGCCACGCAGAGGAGGCGGACTCGGCCCTGGGCTACTAGCTGGTCTTCGGCGTTCTGGATTTCGGCTTCCCAGACCTGGGACATTCGGCCTCTTGTCAGGGGGCGGGCTCTGGCGTGGAGGAGGGCTCCCTGGCGGGCGGCTCGGATGAAGGAGGTGTTGTTTTCGAGGCCGACTACCAGCTGGCCTCGTTCCTGGGCGACGAGGGCGGCTCCTATGGAGGCGAGGGTCTCGATGACTCCGCAGTGGACTCCTCCGTGGACGATGCCGTAACCCTGGAGGTGTTTTTCGGCGACTTGCCAGCGGCAGGTCACTTCTTCGGTCGATGCGGTGAGGATCTCGATCCCCATCTCCTTCACCCAGCCGGGGATGCTGTTGAGGATGTCGGCGAGCGGTTCGGGCATCTCGGCTCCTTCAGGCGACCACGATGACGTCGGGTGGGGGCGGATCCTGGTAGAGGTGGTCGACTCGATCGGCTCGTCGGTCGAGGACGGCTCTCTGATTGATGTAGCCCTTGTCGGTGATCTCGCCGCTGTCGATCGATGGCGGATCGGGGAGGAGGAGGGCTCGGGTCACTCTGGCGCTGCTGCCTTCGGCCCCACCGACCGTTGCGAGGGCATGGGCGAGGCGGTGGCGCAGGTCGGGGTGGGCCAGGATCTCGTCGATCGGCGCATCGGGGGCGGCATGGATTGCGGATCGGCAGGCGGGTAGGTTGGGGAAGAGGAGGAGCGCGGCTGCGCTTCGATCGTGTCCGGTCACGACGGCGTCGAGGATCAGTGGATCGCAGGCGGTCACGCAGGCTACTCGCAGGGCGCCGACGCTGACCCAGGTGCCGGAGCTCAGCTTGAAGTTCTCGGCCAGGCGGCCGTCGAAGGCCAGGCCGCGGGTCGGGTCGGCGGGGTCGACCAGGATCCCGGCGTCGCCCATGGGCAGGTAGCCCTCCTCGTCGAGGGCCAGCGGGACGACGTGGCCGCCTGGCCGCCAGCTCCCGGGCGACACGTTGGGGCCCTTCACTCGCAGCTCGAGGCGATCGCCGACCGGCGCCAGCTTCACCGCGATGCCGGGCGCGGGCAGGCCGATGACTCGCGAGGTGTCGATCGGGAAGTGGACCATGGTCGCCAGCGGGCTGGTCTCGGTGGAGCCCCAGGCCGAGACCATCGGGACCGGCTCGCCGCGCGCCGCGACCCCGACCGCGCGGAGCCGCTGCCACAGTGACTGGGGGAGGGCCGCGCCGGCGAAGAAGACGACGTCGAGGTCGCGGAAGAAGGCGCGCCGGAGCGGCTCGTCCTGCTCGAGGGCGGCGACCAGCATGTCGAAGCCGCGCGGCACGTTGAAGTAGACGGTGGGCGATACCTCTCGCAGGTTGGCCAGGGTGGCGTCGAAGGCGCCCGGCAGCGGCTTGCCGGCGTCGATGTGGAGCGCACCGCCGTGCCAGAGGACCATGAAGAAGTTGTGGTTGGCGCCGAAGGTGTGGCTCCAGGGCAACCAGTCGACCACGACCGGCGGCCGCTCGCCCAGGAACGGCCACAGCTGCGCGATGGTCTGCTGGTTGGAGCACAGCATGCGCTGGGTGTTGACCACGCCCTTGGGCTGGCCGGTCGATCCGGAGGTGAACAGCACCTTGGCGATCGTGTCGCTGGTGACCGCGGCGGCGGCGCGATCGATCCGGTCGGTCGGCGCGGTGGACCGGAGCGCCGCCACGCTCATCGGATCGCCCGGCTCGCTGGTGAGCACCGGCAGCCCGGGCGGGCAGACGGCCAGCGCGCGGGCGAACGGGGCGCGGGCGGCGGCGAAGATCGCCCCCGGCCCCAGCTGAGACAGGACCGCGCGCAGCTTGCCGAAGTCCTGCGACGCGAGCGAGTAGGCCGGCGAGATCGCCGAGGCCGGGATGCCGGCGTGCATGGCGGCCAGGGTGAGGAGCGCGTGGTCGACGCTGTTGCCCGACAGGAGCGCGAGCGGGCGAGTCGCGTCGAGCCCGAGGCCGAGCAGCGCCTCACCGAGGGCGCGCGACCCGGCCAGCGCCTCGCCATAGGACACGCGCCGCCAGCCGCCGTCGGGCACGCGCTCGGCCAGGAAGGTGCGGTCGGGCGCGGCCGCGGCCCAGAAGGACAGGCGGTCGGCCACCGCCCGCGGGTAGTCGCCGAGCGGCACCGGCGAGCGCAGCACCACCCCGCCATCGCTCCTTCTCTCGACGTCGACCAGGGCAGGCGCGAGGCTGAGCGGCCGGGGCATGGGGCTGGGACCTCCTCCGCCATCGCCGGCGGTCGCCACCGAGCATGACATGCGTAACGCGGAGCCCGCCATGCCCTCTACCAGCTCGCACGACCCCACGGAGGATGCACATGAATCGAGTTGCGATCGCGGCGGTGCTGGCATTTCTGTGTCCCACCGCCTGCGCGGGCGGGGACGACCCGGACACCGAGACGGCGGAGGCCACCAATGACCGGGGCGATGGCGATGGCGATGGCGATGGCGATGCGGACGGAGACGACATCGAGGACTGCCCGCAGCTGTGCAAGGTGCTGTGCGCCGACGCCCCCGACGTTCCGGCCTGCGTCGCGGCCTGCATCGACGGCGACTGCGACGGCCCGTATCAGAAGTCCACGCCGATCTGCAACTACCTCGACCGCGGCCTGCTCGATCACCGGGCCCAGGTAGTCGATCACTACGTGGTGTTCCAGCCGGGTGTGAGCCGGCTGTCCGACATCGACACGGTGCGCTTCGGGCTCGACCTGCCCGACAGCTACTGCAAGGACGCGCCGCACGGGTTTCCCTGCTCGGACGAGTCGTACGACCACTCGTGGTGGATCGACCGGGTGGACCTGTCGGTGCTGGGCATCCCGCTCTTCCACGAGGAGCGCGAGAACGGCGACGCCAACCTGCTGTCCACCGGCGCCGGGGCCGCCAACGCCGGCATCCAGGGCTTCGACGCCGGCGACCTGCGCAGCAACCCGCTGTGGGGCCTCTCGTTCGACGAGCTGCGCGTGCTGTTCAAGGATCTGGTGCTCGACGAGAACAAGCAGCTCGCCATCGACCCGGGCGAGATCGTGCTGCAGCCGCCGCAGGTCGCCGGTCTGCTCGAGGGCATGATCGGCCGCTCGCTGGCCGCCACCCGCAAGGGCTGCGTCAACGACACCTACTGCGACGACAAGAGCGACAAGCAGGTCTACTGGTCGGACAATCCCGACTGCGACCAGGGCGGCTGCCCGCCGACCAACATGCGCCTGCCCTCGCCATGGCTGGAGATCCGCGGCAGCAAGGACGGCACGCTGCTCCAGCTCGACATCGATCTCGACGTCATGAACGGGAGCACCGACCTGGGCGACTGCGACGGCCTGGGTGGCATCGGCAAGGACCACTGCGGGACGCAGTATTCCGACAAGGGGCGCTTCAGCGCCGAGGTGGACCTCCAGTTCACGTGCGCGGCGAGCAACGAGGACAAGTTCTCCATCTCGGTCGGCCTGGCCGCCATTCGCTTCCAGGCCGAGACCGGGCTCATCGGCGCGTTCCCGCGCATCTCGGAGCGGAAGATCGCCGATCAGTTCGACAAGAGCGTGTTCGACAACGAGATCGCCAAGAACCTCGACACGTGCCCGGTCGGCCAGCCGGTGACGGTGAGCGCCGGCGGCGGCATCACCATCCACCTGGACAGCACCGTCGATTGCGACGACGGCGTCGCCTGCATCGGCCATCGCGTGTACACCGGCGGGTCCAGCTTCGCGGTGACCGGTGCGCCCAGCCGTCGAGTGCCGGCCGAGCGAGCCGCGGCGATCGGTCCGTGGGTCGGCGCCGCGCCGACCGGCAGCGAGATCCTGGCCGCGATGGAGGCGCAGCACGGCGTGCCGTTCGACGACATCCCGATCACCGCGACCCACACCGACCTGCTCGGCCCGATCGATCCGGCCGAGAAGATCCCGATGAGCACGCTGAACGCGGCGGTCCCGCTCCTGTGCGCGATGGCCACCAGCTGCGCCGATGACCTCGACTTCGGAGGCATCGAGGTCCCGCCGCCGATCGAGAACGTCGATTCGCTGCTGGACTGCACCGACCCGGAAGCAGACCCGGACTCGATCCCGTGCCAGACCTATCTACAGATGCGGGCGTTCGTGCAGCAGCCGGCCGTGCTCGATGCATGCATCCAGCCGCTGTTCGACGCCAGGTGCCAGGACGATCCCGACCTGCCCGAGTGCCAGCGCGACTACGAGGAGCCGGACCGGTACGACGGCGCGATGGCGATCTGGCTCATCCAGGTGAAGGGGAACCTCGAGGCGTGCACGGTGGAGGACAGGACGCTGGAGGACTACATCCCGGTCCCGTTCATCGACCTCACGATCCGGAACGGGTCGAAGAACGTCACCAACGGGTTCTCGTTCGTGGACTTCCAGGAGGCCGAGAACGTGACCGAAGGCGAGTACGAGGAGTACGAGTGCCGCCACCGCCCGGCCAAGGAGCTCATCCCCGACCCGTACGACTACCCGCAGTGCGACGGCGAGCCGGGCGACCCGAAGTGCGAGTGC
>DATHKR010000227.1:0-39656 GCA_035489015.1 Kofleriaceae bacterium
ATCATCTGGGACCGCTGGCTGTGGCGGGCCGAGGACGCGCCCGGATCCAAGGACCGCGCCTACACCGGCGAGCACCCGCACAACGACCACGTGCACGTCGAGCTGTCGGTCGAGGCGGCCGCGCTCGGCACGCCGTTCTTCGAGGAGGAGCAGGGGCCGCCGGAGCTGCCCAGCTGCGGCCAGCTGCCGGCCGCCGGCGGGGTGATCGACGATCTCGATCGCTGCGCCGACTTCTTCGGGCCGCCCGAGTTCTGGCGCGCGGTCGACGGGGCCGGCGAGGGCGGCGAGCTCCTGTGGACCAACTCGTTCCAGTCGGACGAGCCGTCGAACTGGGCCAAGTGGAGCCTGGACCTGGCCGCGGCGGGTCGCTACCGGGTCGAGTTCCACGCGGTCGCCGACTACGCGGTCTCCCCGCGCGTGCGCTACGAGGTGCGCCACGGCGAGACCAGCGACGAGGTGTGGGTCGACCAGAGCGCGGCCGACGGATGGGTGTCGCTCGGCGAGTTCGACTTCACCGCGGGCGGCTACCAGTACGTGGCGATGTTCGACAACGTTCCGGACCCGGTCGACGACGAGCAGCACATCGTGTTCGACGCGCTCCGGGTGAGCCCGTGCGCGGGTGACTCGTGCGCGGGGAGCGGCGGCGATGGCGGCGGCGACGGCGGCGGCGGCGAGGACGACGGCAGCGGCGGCGACGACGGATCCGGCGACCCCGGCCCGGGAGACGGGTCGCAGCCGGGCGGCGACCCGGAGCTGGCGGGCGGCGGCTGCACCGTCGGCGGCAGCGGAGCCGGCGACAGCGGTAGCACCGCGATCTGCCTCATGCTCTCGCTGGTCGCACTGCTCGGCCGAGCAGCGGGTCGTCGGCGCTGACCGGGCACCGATCCCGGGCGCTCCCGGGCGGCCGGTGGAGCGCCCGGGAATACTGCACTTTTTAAGGCCCGCAAGGCGGTTCGCCGCCCTAATGTGGAGGGGTGAAGTGCTGGCTCGCATGCGCCGCGACCGCGCTGGCCGCATGCGGCCGGCTCGGCTATGACGCGGCGCCCCAGGACCCCGACGGGGGGCCGAACATCAACGTCACCCGCCCCGACGCATCGGCGGAGCCGGACGCCGCGCGCCACCCGGACGCCGCCCCCGCGGACGCCGCGCCGCTGGGCCCGTTCGGCGAGGCGGAGCTGATCCCCGAGCTGGCCGAACCGCTCGCCAACGACGACGACCCGTCGCTGACCGGCGACCTCCTCGAGATCTACTTCAAGTCGGACCGCGGCTCGCCCGACCAGTACGACATCTGGCGGGCGACTCGCGGCGCGGTCGATGCGCCGTGGGGCCCGGCCGAGCGAGTCGACGAGCTGTCGAGCGGCGTGTACGACGCCAGCCCCGAGGTGTCGTTCGACGGCCTCACCATCTTCATCGCCAGCTCGCGCGCCGGCGGATCGAGCGGCTCGGACATCTGGCAGTCGACCCGGGCCAGCCGCGACGACGCGTGGAGCACGCCGGTGCTGGTCGTCGAGCTCAGCTCCGACCACGACGAGTGGGCGGCGGTCACGGGCGAGAGCCTGACCGCCGTCGTCATCACCCGCGGCATCCCCGATCACTCGCTCGATCTGTTCGGCGCGTCGCGCGCGTCGGTCGACCAGCCCTGGAGCCAGCCCGAGCCGCTGGTCGGCCTGGCCACCGAGGTCTACGAGGCCGACGCTCACCTCGACGCCAGCGGCACCAGCATGGTGTTCGCCGGCGAGCTGGCCGGCGGAGATGGCCGCGATATCTACCAGGTCGAGCGCCCGTCTGCCGACGAACCGTTCGCGGCGCCCGCGCGCCTGGTCGAGCTGTCCTCGCCCGCGCGCGACGAGGACCCCTGGCTCTCGCCGGACGCGCGCGTCCTGGTCTTCTCGAGCGACCGCACGGGAGACCAGGAGCTCTACTGGACCAGGCGATAGCGCGGCCCCGCGGGGCGGCGCGGTCGAGCGAGGCTATACTGGCGGTCATGTGGTCACGACTGGCTGATGGGCTCATCGACGCGCTGGGCCTGGCCTCGCCGCCGATCGCGGTCTCCTTCTGCGACGAGGTCCCCGCCGGGCTGCGGCGAGTCGATCGCGCGGTGCCGTCCGGGTGCACGTTCTGGAAGCTGGCCGGCGAGGGCGAGGTGTTCTACACCGAGCCGAGCGATCACCACGGCTGCCCGATCGGCGCCCACACCCACGCGGTGCCGCTCGGCCCGGCCGGCTCGGAGCAGCTGGGCCAGATGCTGACCATGATGGCGGACATCGACTACGTCCGCCCGGCCGAGGTGCCGGCCATCCCGACCCTGAAGGCGCCGTTCCGGTTCGCGGTCTACGCGCCGCTGGCCGCCGCGCCGGTCGCGCCCGACGTGGTGCTGCTGCGCGGAACGCCCAGGCAGCTCATGGTCGCGGCGGAGGCCGCGCGCGCCGCCGGCCTCGAGTCGCCGCTGCCCGGCCGCGAGCGCCCGACCTGCGCGATGATCCCCGAGGTCCTGGCCACCGAGCACGGCCAGTCGAGCTACGGCTGCATCGGCAACCGGGTCTACACCGGGCTGCCCGACGGCGAGTCCTACTTCGCCGTCACCGGCCGCCACCTCGAGGCCTTCGCGGAGAAGGCCGCCGCCATGGCCAGCGCGAACCGCCAGCTCGAGGAGTTCCACCGCGCGCGCCTGTGAGGGCCCGCGATGGCTGGGGCCCGTGACCCGCAAGCGGCGAACCAGCGCGGGCGCCCGCCTCTCCGCCGGCTACGTGCGATCGGTCCGCCTCGAGCGAGACGCGGTCGAGTCGTTCGAGCGCTATCCGTTCTCGATCCCGGCCATCCGCGACCTCGACGAGCTCGCCTTCGACCCCAAGGTCACCTTCCTGGTCGGCGAGAATGGCACCGGCAAGTCGACGCTCATCGAGGCGATCGCGGTCAAGGCCGGCTTCAACGCCGAGGGCGGCACCCGCAACTTCGCCTTCGCGACCCGGCCGTCCGAGTCCGACCTGCACCGCCACCTCGTCCTGGCCCGTAACCCCGGCCGGCCGAGAGACGGCTTCTTCCTGCGCGCCGAGAGCTACTTCAACGTGGCCACCGAGATCGACAAGCTCGACGCCGAGCCGACGGCCGCGCCCCCGTTGATCGGCTCCTACGGCGGCGTCTCACTCCACGAACAATCCCACGGCGAGTCCTTCCTGGCCCTGGTCCGCAACCGCTTCGGCGGCGACGGCCTCTACATCCTCGACGAGCCGGAAGCGGCCCTCTCACCGAACCGCCAGCTCGCGATGCTCGCCCTCATGTACGACCTGGTCGAGCGCCGCCGCTCCCAGTTCCTGGTCGCGACCCACTCGCCCATCCTCATGGCCTACCCAGGCGCCACCATCTACCACCTCGATCCGATCGGCGGCATCCGCCGCATCGCCTACGAGGACACCGACCACTACCAGGTCACCCGCGACTTCCTGGCCCACCGCGAGCGCTACTTCAAGCACCTCTTCGGCGACCCGGAGCCCGAGCCCGAGCCCGAGCCCGAGCCCGAGTAGGAGTAGGAGCCTGCGCGGCGACTGGCTCACCCGGCGAAGAAGGCCGCGGGCGTCGCGTCAGCTGGTCCTTGGTGACCTTGAGCTCGAAGCGGGGCAAGCCCAGATCGGGAATGCCCCAGTAGCTGAGCCGGCCTTCCTTGTAAGCGTCACTGGCAAAGAGCTCGATCCAGGCCGTCTGCATGGCCTGGAAGATCGCCTGCACGCCATCGACTCCCACGCCGAATCCAGGCCTGAGCTCGTCCTCGAATCCTTCGATCAAGTAGACGCAGTAGTAAGAATGCGGCCTGTCGGGCAGCGTCTTCGGCTTTCCGAAGCGCACAACGACCTTTCTCTTTCGCCCGCCCCTCGTCACGAGCTGGTACTGGCGCTCGGCGATGACGTTGGTCAGCTTCGGGTTGGCCAGCTTCTTGAGCACAGCATTCGCTCGTTTTCCCCTTGTCATGATGTCTCACCTGGTGGAGGTCACGGGTCGCCGTGGTCGGCCGCGCTGGCGGCGTGCTCTCTCAGGGTGGTCATGAGATCGCCCCACCACATGCCCATGGAGCGGATGAAGGCGGGGACCGGCTGGCCGTGGCGGGCGGGGTGGTCGGGGCGGAGGTGGCTCCAGCCTCGGTGGGTGACGGTGACGAGGGTGCCGGTGGAGCTTGGCTGGAAGAGGACCTCGACCTCGGTCTTTTCGTCGGGGGCGAAGTTGACGCCTCGCCACTCGAAGACCAGGCGGGAGGGCGGGTCCCAGGTGGTGACCCGGCCGGTCTCGATGATGCGGCTGCCCTTGCCGGTCTCGAACGACTCGAAGAGGCGGCCGCCGACGCCGGCCTCGAGGCAGAGGATGCTGGTCCGCTTGCCGGCGGCGCGGAAGCGGATGCCCTGGCGCCACCACTGGTCGATCTCCTCGGTGAAGATGCGGAAGGCGGCGGCCGGGTCGACGGCGACCTGCACCGAGACCCTGGCGACGTCGCCGGCGAGCGGGGTGGCCGCGCTCGGGTCGCTCATCGGCGGCGCCTGGCCCGGCCCTCGGCGTGGGCCTTGAAGGCGGCGAGCTGGTCGGTCCAGAACTCCTCGACCTCGTCGAGCCAGGTGCGCAGCTCGGAGAACGGCTCGCGGCACAGCTGGTAGACGCGGACCCTGGCGTCGTCGTCGGGCGACTCCTCCTCGACCAGGCCGGCGCGGCGGAGCACGCCCAGGTGGCGGCTCATGGCCGGGCGGCTGGTCGACAGCGCGGCGGCCATGTCGCTCGAGCGGAGCGGCTTCTCGCGCAGGAGCGCGATCACCGCGCGGCGGGTGGGGTCGGCCAGCGCGGCGAAGGTGTCGTCGAGGCTATTTTGCACGGGGCGGGGCCTCGCGCATCACCTGCATCAGCCACCAGCGGTGGCCTTCCGGATCGGCGACGAGGCAGGTGCGGTGCGAGTCGTAGTCGTCGCCGTAGTCCTGGGTGGCCGGCTCGATCTCGACCTTGGCGCCCGCCGCGCGGGCTCGCTCGCACGCGGCGTCGGCGCTCTCCACCCGCAGGCAGAGGGTCTGGGTGTTGCCGCCTCCGGTCGAGCGTGGCGAGACCGCGAAGGCTCGCTCGGGGGTCGCGCGGCGGTCGCCGACCGTGCCGACCATGATCACGGCGTCGCCGAAGGTCAGCTCGGAGTGCTCGATGACGCCGCCCTCGCCCTCGATCTTGAGCCGGACCTCGAACCCGAGCGCGCGGGACAGGAAGTCGATCGCCGCGGCGGCGTCGTCGTAGTACACGGCGCTGGAGATGCTGGGCCAGCCGGTCTTTGCTGTCATGGGGGAACCTCTCGATGATTGCGGTGTGGCGAAATGATTAACCGGTAACGCAATCAGTGTCAAGGTCGCGGCTACTCGCCGGGGAGCTGGACGGTGGGCCCGCCGAAACCCCACTTCACGTTGGCGAGGGCGAACACCTCACCGGCGTCGGCGGCGGCGAAGTCGCGCGCGAAGGTGGCCGTGAACCAAACGGTGCCGTAGAGGCGCATGTCGACCGCGACGTCGACCCGGAACAGATCCTGGTCGTCGACGTCGGCGCCCAGGCGGCGGTAGATGCCCTCGGTCGACAGCGCGTAGCGCCCGTGCACGAGCACGTAGCGCAGCCCGAGATCGGCGACCAGGCTGGCCTCGCCCGACGCGTTGTCGGCCAGCGCGCGGGCCAGCGCGATGAGGTTGTGGCTCTCGCCCTGGGCCGACAGCGTGATCCAGCCGCCCGCGGCCAGCCAGTCGCCGTCGTCGAGCTGGCCGCCGGGGAAGCGCAGCGAGCCGGCCACGGCGACGTCGCCGACCAGCCCGCGCCGCGCCGCCGACGCCTCGACGCAGCGGGCGGCGACCTCCTCGAGCTCGACCAGGGCAGGGGCCTTCTGCTTGCGGACCTGCTCGAGCTCCGCCTGCAGTCGCTTCCGCTCCGCCTCGGGGAGCCCGTCCGGCCTCGACTCGAGGTGGTAGCTGGCGGTGATCTCCACCATCCGGGCGGCCATCTCGCGACCCTGGCGCGCGGCGATCGCCTGGGCGGCCTGGTCGACGTCCGCCCAGCAGGCCGCTCGCCGCCGCCCGTCGAGCCACCGGGTGCGCAGCCCGAGCGCGAGATCGGTCACCGACGCGTCGATGGTTCCGCCCATCCCGTCCGGCTGCCCCAGCGAGCGCGTGGTGGTGCCGAGCGACACGGTGAAGTTGCGGACCGCGGCCTCGCCCGGCGAGCTGGTCGCCATGTCGTCGCCGGTCAGGGCCGGGTGCCAGAACAGCCAGTACGGCGCGATCTCGACCGACAGCGAGTCGGGCACGACCAGGCTGCCGCTCGACACGAACGAGCCGAGCGCGACGCTCAGCTCCTTGGGCGTGGTCGGGCGCTGGATCTCGACCGGCGAGACGCCGAGCAGGAGAAAGGCGGGCGAGTCGGGCGCGCGCAGCTTGTCGAGATCGGAGATCTCGTCGGCGGACTCGCCAGGAAGGGAATCGGAGGCGGGTGGATCTCCGGCGGGAGGATCGCCGGCGTGCGCCACGCCGACCGATCCCACCCATCCGGCGACTGCCCCGACGAGCAGCGTCCGGGTTCGCATGTCGGGCCTCAGATGAAGATGACGACCGTGACGTAGTTCGCGGTCGCGCCGTCGCCGCCGACGTTCTTGTGGCGGGCGAGCAGCTCCTTGCGCCCGCCCTTGACCTGCGTCGTCACGCTCAGCCGGTTGGTCTCCGGACGCACGTCGATCACCACCGAGTTGATGAGCAGCTGGCGTCCGCGCAGCGCGGCCGCCTCGCCCAGGCCCAGCACCCGGGGCGCGCTGCCCTTCTCGAGCAGCCGGTCGTCGAGGAAGGCGGCCCATCCGCCGCGCTGTCCCTCGCCGATCGTGACTCGCGCGGTGATCTTGCGCGCCGCCGCGGCCCCGACCTCGTACGTGTGCACCCTGGTCTCGCCGATCTGATTCGCCATCGCCCCCCTCCGCGCGCATGTCGCGCGCCCACGCGCGCGATCATAACAGGGAGCGAGAGACGCGGCGCGACTCGACCAGCGGCCGCGATGCGCGGTGGCGGGAGCCGCGCGGTGTCACACGATCAGATGCGCAGCGCCGCCACGGCGGATGGCGATCCGGAGCCCGCCTGCGCCTGCGTTCGACCCGAGCACGGCTGGTGATGCTGGATACGCGGGCGAGCCCCGGGGTTCATCGCGCGCGCTGCTACTTCTTGGGCTGCTCGGCGACCTTGAAGTCCATCTTGCCGGCCCAGCTGACGAAGATGACGCACTCGTCGCTCAGGCAGGAGTCGCCGTGCGGCTGCTTGCCCGGCTGGAACCAGAAGCTGCCGGGGGTCAGCGCCACGGCGTCCTTCTCCTCCTGGCCCTTGTCCCAGTGCTTGGTCGAGCCCTGGATGAGCGCGGCCTGGTAGTCCGCGCTGTGCGTGTGGAGCGGAGCGGGGCCCTTCTTCAGCTTGAGCAGCACCGCCGACGAGCCCTTCTTCGGGTCGCCCCAAAGGACCGCGACCTGCGGGCCGGCCGCGTTGGCCGGATCCATCGGCCCCCACTTGGCCTCGGAGAACGGCACCACCAGCTGCTGCTTCTTGCCGGCCGCGATCGCGCCGGTGGCGAAGCCGCCCAGCGCGCACGCGATGCCGACGATCCAGACGAGACGCTGCTTCCTGTTCTTTGCTTCGCTCACGAGGTCCTCCAGGGACGAGGGTTGGGGTCCAGCGGCACCTCTGTAGCGCCGGGTCGCCGAACCGGTCAAGCCGCGCGCCCCGGTAACCGGCCTCAACCCGGGAGCGCTCCCCACACCTCGCGCGCCACTCGCACCACCAGATCGAGCTTGGCGGCCTGGACCTCCGCGGCGATGTCGTTTCCGTGCACCGTGCTCGAGAAGCCGCACTGCGGCGACAGCGCGAGCTGATCGAGCGGCACGTGGCGGGCGGCCTGGTCGATCCGGCGGGCGAGCTCGGCCTCGTCCTCGAGCGCGGCGACCTTGGTGCTGACCAGGCCCAGCACGATCCGCTTGCCCGGCGGCACGAAGCGCAGCGGCGAGAAATCGCCGGACCGAGCGTCGTCGTACTCGAGGAAGTAGCCGTCCACGTCGAGATCGGAGAACAGCGCCTCGGCCACCGGCTCGTAGCCGCCCTCCGCCACCCACGAGCTGCGGAAGTTGCCGCGGCACAGGTGGATGCAGACGGTGAGGCCGGCCGGCCGATCGGCCAGGGCCGCGTTGATGAAGCGCGCGTAGCGGCGCGGCAGCTCGGCCGGGTCGTCGCCGCGCGCCCTGACCCCCTCGCGCAGCTTCTCGTCGCAGAGGTAAGCCAGGTTGGTGTCGTCGAGCTGGACGTAGCGGCATCCGGCCGCGGCCAGGGCGCGCAGCTCCTCGCGGTAGGCCGCCGCCACGTCGGCGAAGAAGACGTCCAGATCCGGATACGCCTCGGCGCTGATCGCCGCGCGGCCGCCGCGGAAGTGCAGCATGGTGGGCGACGGGATCGACACCTTGGGGGTGCCGCGGGTGGCGTCGCGCAGGAATTCGAAGTCGGCGACCTGGATCGGGTGCGCGTGCCGGACCGGACCGACCACCTGCATGACCGGCGGGGCGAAGTCCACGTCGCCGGCGCGGTTGTGGAACTTCACGGTCACCTCCCCGTGGGTGACCACGCCGTCCAGCTGCTCGAGGAAGTCGATGTGAAAGAAGGTGCGGCGCAGCTCACCGTCGGTGATGCCCTGCATGCCGGCGCGCTCTTGCAGCGCGATCACGCCGCGGATCGCCTCGTCCTCGATCGCGCGCAGCGCGACCCGGTCGATCTCGCCGCGGGCGAACCGATCGCGGGCGTCGAGCAGCGCGCGCGGGCGCAGGAAACTGCCGACGTGGTCGGCGCGGAACCAGATCGGGGAGCTCGCCTCGTGTGCCATGCCACCCTCCTCGCGCTAGGATACCCCCGTGGCTGGAGACCGTCGTCAAGCCGCGGGCGTCGATCCGCCGTACCTTCATCCGGACTATGGATCGACCGCGCGGCGCGCGCCGCGGCGGCCGCTGGTGCGCATCGAGTACGGGCCAGGCGAGCTGAGCGGACCGGCCGGCGAGGCGCTGATTGCCGGTCGCGCCGTGTCTGGGCCGGCCGACGACCTGACCCGACATGGCGCCGGCGAGCCGATCGGCGAGCGCATCGTCGTGCACGGGCGCGTGCTCGACGCGAGCCACCGCCCGCTGGCCGGCACGCTGGTCGAGGTGTGGCAGGCCAACGCGGCCGGCCGCTACGCGCACGATCTCGATCAGCACCCGGCGCCGCTCGACCCCAGCTTCACCGGCGCCGGCTGGTGTCTCACCGACGCGGACGGGCGCTACCGGTTCGTGACGATCAAGCCGGGAGCGTATCCGTGGCGGAACCACCCGAACGCGTGGCGGCCGGCTCACATCCACTTCTCGCTGCTCGGGCGCAGCTTCAGCCAGCGCCTCATCACGCAGATGTACTTCCCCGGCGATCCGCTGCTCGACTACGACCCGATCTGGCGCTCGATCCCGAGCCCGGCCGCGCGCGCTCGCCTGGTGGCCAGCTTCGACCCGGACCGGACGGTGCCGGACTGGGCGCTCGGCTACCGGTTCGACATCATCCTGGGCGGGCGCGAGGGAACGCCATGAGGGCGGGCCGCTCGCCGTCGCAGACCATCGGGCCGTTCTTCGGGTTCGCGCTGCCGTGGGCCGACGGGCCGTTCGCCGCGCCGGTCGGGACGGCGGGCGCGATCTGGCTGCGCGGCCAGCTGGTCGACGGAAACGGCGAGCCGGTGCCGGATGGTCTCATCGAGACCTGGCAGGCCAGCCTCGCCGGGGGGCGCGGCTTCGCCCGCTGTCCGACCGACGGCGACGGGCGCTACGCCATCCACACGATCAAACCGGAGGCAGTGGTCGCCGAGGGCGCGACCCACGCGCCCCACCTGGCGGTGTCGGTGTTCGCGCGCGGGCTGCTCCGCCGCGTGGTCACCCGGATCTACTTCCCCGACGAGGAGGCGGCCAACCGGGCCGATCCGGTGCTGGCCTCGATCCACGATCCGGCGGCGCGCGCCACGCTCCTGGCCGCGCGCGAGGTGGACGGCTACCGCTTCGACATCCGGCTGCAGGGCGACGGCGAGACGGTGTTCTTCGATGTCTGATTCGCCGGAGCCGGGCCTGTTCGACGGGGTCCTGGCCCGCGGGCGCGCCCGCGAGGCGGTCGGCGACCGCGCCTGGCTGCAGGCGATGCTCGACTTCGAGGCGGCGCTGGCCCGGGCCCAGGCGCGCGCCGGCCTCGTCGCCGGCGACCAGGCCGAGGCGATCGCGCGCGCGTGCCGGGCCGAGGCGTTCGACGCCGCGGCGATCGGCCGGGCCGCGGCCGAGACCGGCACCCCGGTGGTGGCGCTGGTGCGCGCGCTCCGCGGCGCGGTCGCCGGGCCCGCGGCGGAGCAGGTACACCGCGGCGCCACCAGCCAGGACGTGGTCGACACCGCCGCGATGCTGGTCGCGCGTCGGGCGCTCGCGGTCATCATCGACGACCTGGCCGCGGCGGCCGACGCGGCGGCCGGGCTGGCCGCGCGTCATCGCGACACGCTCATGGTCGGGCGCACGCTCCTCCAGCAGGCCCTGCCGATCACGTTCGGGCTGGCCGCGGCCGGGTGGCTGAGCGGCCTCGACGACGCGGTTGCGCGGCTCGACGAGGTGCGCGGGCGGCGCCTGGCGGTGCAGCTCGGCGGCGCGGCCGGCACCCTGGCCGCGCTGGGCGACGCCGGACCGGCGGTGGTCGAGCACCTGGCCGACCTGCTCGGGCTGGCCGCGCCGGCCCTGCCGTGGCACACGGTGCGCACCCGCATCGCCGAGCTGGCCGGCGCCCTGGGCGAGGCGGCCGGCGCGGCCGGAAAACCGGCCCGCGACATCGCGCTCCTGGCCCAGACCGAGGTCGGCGAGGTGCGCGAGGGGGGCGGGGCAGGGCGCGGTGGCTCGTCGGCGATGCCGCACAAGCGAAACCCGGTCGCCGCGGTCAGCGCGTCGGCGTGCGCGGCGCGCGCGCCCGGCCTGGTCGGCGCGCTGCTCGCCAGCATGGTGCAGGAGCACCAGCGCGCGGCCGGCGCGTGGCACGCCGAGTGGCGGCCGCTGTCGGATCTGCTCGAGTCGGTCGGCGCCGCGGCGGTCTGGCTGCGCGACGCGCTCGACCACCTCGAGGTGGACCCGGCGCGCATGCGCGCCAACCTCGACGCCAGCGGCGGGCTGCTCCTGGCCGAGCGGGTGAGCGGCGCGCTGGCCCCGGCGCTCGGCCGGGCCGCCGCGCACGATCTGGTCGGCGCGGCGTGCGCGGAGGCGGCGGCGAGCGGGCGCCCGCTGGCCGCGGTGCTGGAGGCGCGCGCCGAGGTCGGCGTCCACCTCTCTCCCGTCCAGATCCGCGCGCTGCTCGATCCGGCCGGCTACCTGGGCAGCGCGGGCCTGTTCGTCGACCGCGCGCTCGCCGCCCACCAGGAGGCCGCGCGCGCGCGGCAGGAGGGATCGACATGACCAGCGGACCGGCCACGCTCCACCATCACATCGACGGACCGGATGACGCGCCGGTCGTCGTCCTCTCGCATCCGCTCGGCGGATCCCTGGCCCTTTGGGAGCCGCAGATGGCCGCGCTCACCGCCAGCTTCCGGGTGGTGCGCTGCGATCTGCGCGGACACGGGCTCTCGCCGGTCCCGGCCGGCCCCTACGAGATCGCCGACCTCGGCACCGACGTCCTGGCCCTGCTCGATCACCTCGGCGCGGAGCGGGCCCACCTGGTCGGCCTGTCGCTCGGCGGGATGGTCAGCATGTGGCTGGCCGCGCGCCACCCGGACCGGATCGACCGCCTGGTGGTCCTGTGCAGCTCGGCGCGGCTAGGCCCGCCCGAGCGGTGGATCGAGCGGAGCGAGCAGGTCCGGGCCGGCGGCACCGAGGCGGTGGCCGATGCCGCCGTGGCGCGCTGGTTCACGCCTGCCTTTCTCGAGCGCCACCCTCAGCGTGCCGCGGCGATGCGCGCGGTGGTCGCCGCGACCCCGGCGGAGGGCTACGCGGCCTGCTGCGGCGCGGTCCAGCGCATGGACCTCACCGACGATCTCGCGGCGATCCGCGCGCCGACGCTGGCGGTGGCCGGCGCCGACGATCTCGCGACCCCACCGGAGCACCTCGAGCGCATCGCGAGCGCCATCGCCGGTGCGCGTCTCGAGGTGATCGAGGAGGCCGCCCACCTGGCCAGCGTCGAGCAGGCCGACCGGGTGAACGCGCTCATCCTGTCTCACCTGGGCGGGAAGGGCGCCGCGTGAGCGACCGGGGCGAGGGGCGCCGCGACGCGGGGATGCGGGTGCGCCGCGAGGTGCTGGGCGACGCGCACGTCGACCGCGCGGTGGCCGCGACCACGCCGTTCACCGCGCCGTTCCAGGAATTCATCACCGAGGTGGCGTGGGGCAACGTGTGGCAGCGGCCCGGCCTCGACCGCAAGGCGCGCTCGTGCGTCACGCTGGCGGTGTTGACCGCGCTCGGCTGCGAGGCCGAGCTCGCCCTCCACGTGCGCGCCGCGCTCCGCAACGGCCTCTCCCGCGAGGAGATCGGTGAGGTCCTGCTCCACACGGCGGTCTACGCCGGCGTCCCCGCCGCCAACCGCGCGTTCGCGGTCGCCCAGCGAGTCCTGGCCGAGATCGACGCCGGGCCGGACGTCCCGCCCGGGGCCGGGGAAGAGCCAGGGCTCTAATCTTAGTACCTCACCACAGGGGAGATGATGGGTTCGGATCGCCGATCCATCCCCGCTGGCTGCGTTGCTCGTCGGTCATTGGGGGGTTCCCTGTGGCGAGGTACTGGCCTTTTTTGGGTCAGTCGTCGAAGGGCAGGCCGACGTAGTTCTCGGCCAGGCTGCGCGCCGCCGCCTCGGAGCGGCAGATCCAGTCGAGCTCGGCCCGCGCCAGCCGCTCGTCGAAGCCGTCGGCACCGGGCAGGCGGTGGAGGAGCGTGCTCATCGAGGTGGAGAACTCCTGCACCCGCCACACCCGGCGCAGGCAGCGCGCGGTGTAGCCGTCCAGCCCGGCGGTGTCGCCGGTGCGGTACCAGGCGGCGATCCCCTGGGCCAGCGCGCGCACGTCGGCGACCGCGAGGTTCAGCCCCTTGGCCCCCGTCGGCGGCACGATGTGGGCGGCGTCGCCGGCCAGGAACAGCCGCCCGTGCTGCATCGGCTCGACCACCACGCTCCGGTGGACCGCGATGCTCTTCTCCAGCACCGGCCCTTCGGCCAGGGTCCAGCCGTCGACCGCCAGCCGCGCGCGCAGCTCGTCCCACACCCGGTCGTCCGGCCAGGCGGCGAGGTCCTCGTCGGGCGCGACCTGGATGTAGAGCCGGCTCACCTCCGGCGAGCGCAGGCTGTGCAGCGCGAAGCCGCGCTCGTGGCGGGCGTAGATGAGCTCGTCGGTGGACGGCGCGACCTGGGCCAGGATCCCGAGCCACGCGAACGGGAACTCGCGCTCGTACACGGTCAGCGCGGCGGGCGGGATCGACCGGCGCGACACGCCGTGCGAGCCGTCGCAGCCGGCCACGAGGTCGCAGTGGAGCTCGTGGGCCGCGCCGCCGGCGCGGTAGCGCACCACCGGGCGGGTCGAGTCGAGCCCGGCGAGCTCGACGTCCTCGACCTCGAACTGGATCGGGCCGCCCGCGGCCAGGCGCGCCGCGATGAGGTCCTTCACCACCTCCTGCTGGCCGTAGATCGTGATCGCGCGCCCGCCGGTCAGATCCGAGAGCGGGATGCGGTGGCGCCGGCCGTCGAAGCCGAGCAGGACCCCGCGGTGGACCAGCCCCTCGCGGTGCAGGCGCCCGGCCAGCCCGAGGTCGTCGAGGAGGTCGACGGTTCCCTGCTCGAGCACTCCTGCGCGCACGCGCTGCTCGACGTACTCGCGGCTGCGGTCCTCGAGCACGACCGCCTCGATGCCGGCGCGACCGAGGAGGTGCGAGAGGACCAGCCCGGCCGGACCCGCGCCGATGATGGCGACCTGGGTATCGAGGCGGCTCACCGATCTCCGACTTCACGACGAGCGGAGCGCGCTGTCAATGGAGGCGAGGCCGGCCCCGGCGGCGGCGCTGCAGCGCCCGCGGGCTCGAGGAGCGCCATGGCGGCGATCCGAAGCTGCCCAGGTGGTGGAATGCAACGCGTCCTCGCGATCGCGACTCTCTTCATCCTCTCCTGTGCCGCGCGGGCGCCCTCGGCAGACCCGACTGCCCGCAGGCCGCCGCGCTCGCCGCCGCCCCGGCCGAGCCCTGGCGACCGAGTCCGCGCGCGTCCTGGCGACCGAATCCGCGTGTCCTTGGCCGCGTGGCCTTCGCCGCCGGGAACGTTGCCGCAATCAATCGCGCCCCAAGATGGGCGCGTGGCCTTCATCCCGGGAACATTGCCGCAATCAATCGCGCAACACGATGGGCGCGGGGCCGACATCGCGCGTGCATGTCGTTTCGATCTTCTTCGCGTCGCCCTGGGCGTCCATCGCGGCGGCGGCCACAGCGGTCCGCGCAGCTCACTCTCGAGCAGGCTCGCAAGCCGAGCGGGCGCGGCGGGTGGCGGCCCGGGGCGGGGCGGCCTCGTGGGCGAGGCTCGGTGGTGCACGGGAGACGCGAGCGGTTCGCCTCGCGGTTTCCTCAGCACGTCACGCTGCGCGTGGTGGGCGGGGTCGCGTCGCTTCGCCGGCATCGGTCGATGCGCGTGGTGCGGCGGGCGATCCTCGACGGCGGCCATCGCGCCGACTTTCGCGTCGTCGAGTTCAGCGTGCAGTCCAATCACGTTCACCTCATCGTCGAGGCTGGCGGTGCCGATGGCTTGACCCGCGGGATGATCGGCCTGGAGGTTCGTCTGGCGCGTCGCCTGAACCGGGTGCTCGGGCGGCGCGGCCGACTGTTCGCCGAGCGCTATCACGCTCGGTCGCTGCGGACGCCGACCGAGGTCCGCTTCGCCCTCCGCTACGTACTCCTCAATCATCACCACCACGCCGGCGCGTCGGGCGCCGCGCTGGACCCCTGCTCGAGCGCTCTCTGGTTCGACGGCTGGAGGACCCGCGTGCCACCGCGCGAGGCGTGGCAGCGAGAGCTCCTCGGCGCCCCTCGACCGCACGCGGCCGCCACCGTCTGGCTGCTCACGATCGGCTGGAAACGCCGCGGCCTGCTGGACCGCGCCGAGTTGCCGGGACCGGGATAGCCGTCCCGCGCACGGTGTCCTGGATCGTCACGACGATCGTCCGTCAGCGTCGAACGCCGCGGCGATCGCCAGGCCGCGTCCGAGCTGGCGCTCGCCTCGCGCAGCTGCATTGCACCGGTCCCGGGCTGGTCCTGGAACCGCGCGTCCTCGAGGACGCCAAGGATCGGATGCGCGTTCGCGATCGACTGACCGCGCGCGCGGGTCCATGTCCGCCGACCGGCCGCCTGAGGGCGATTAGCCATGTCATTCAAGCTGGATGGCGGAATCGAAAAAAGATCGATCCGCGTGTCGATCGAGCGGGCGGTCGTTCGTCGCGTGAGTGAACCCAGAAATCCCACGCGTCGAACAACCCCCAGAAACGAGGACACCATGGCCATCCAGACCACCACCACCCTGCGCGCCGACGCCACCGAGGGACATATGATCCGCGCGATCGCCCGCTACCTGCCGGCCGCCGCCCGCGTCATCCTCGGCCTCGTCTTCCTGGTGTTCGGCCTGAACGGCTTCTTCAACTTCATTCCGCCGCCGTCAGGGCCGGTCCCGGAGGGCGCCATGGCGCTCGGTGGCGCCCTCATGAAGTCGGGCTACCTGTTCCAGCTCATCAAGGGGACCGAGGTCGTGGTCGGTGCCCTGCTCCTGTCCAACCTGTTCGTCCCGCTCGCCCTCGCGCTCATCGCGCCGGTCATCGTCAACATCGCCGCGTTCCACCTGTTCCTGGCTCCGGAAGGGCTCGCCCTGGCGATCGGGCTGGTCGCGCTCGAGATCTACATGGCCTGGGCCCACCGCGCCGCGTTCCGCTCGATGCTGGTCGCGCGCAGCACCCCCGGGACTCGGTGAGCCGTTCGCCGGCGAGCCGTGCTCACTCCAGCACGCACACGCCATAGCCGAGGGTGCCGCGGAAGGTGGTCGGCGCCCCGATCGTGCCGAAGCCGCCGGCCAGCGCGATGCCGACCTGCAGCGTCTGCTCGGCCTCGACCACCGCTGGATCGCCGACCGCCCCGCCGGGGTCGACCTGAAGCCCGGCCAGTCCCGCGCCGGTGTCGACGTAGAAGCTGACCATCTCCCCCGCCGAGAGATCGATCGGGCCGGCCAGCGCGATGTCGGTGAGGGCGCCGCCGCCGGCCGAGACCATGTCGATGCCGCTGCCCGACAGCTCCCAGCCGTCCGATGAGCCCGCGAAGCCGACGTGCGAGCCGCGCCGGAAGTAGATATCGACGTCGAAGGTCCCGGCGGCCAGCTCGACCGAGAGCCTGTCGGCCTCCTGGACGTCACTGGTCGCCTCGATGTCGAACATGGCGCTGTCGGCCACGCCGGTGGCGGTGCCGATCGAGCTGTCGAGCGAGAGGCTGGGCAGCGCCGTGGTGTAGTGGATGACGCCCTCGAAGACCCGCGTGACGAAGGTCGAGCCGAACGGGTACGAGATCCCGCAGCCCTCCAGGATCGTCAGGTTGGTGTCGCTGGCTGCCACGGTCGCCCGTGACGTGCCGTTGTGATAGTTGACGAACGCGACGGTGTCGTTCGTCGTGACGTAGAAGGCGTAGGTCTGCCCGGCCGGGATGGTCACGTCGATCGGGATCGGCACGGCGACAGTCGCCCCGGCCGGGGCGGCCGCCACCGCCGCCGAGCCGATCAGCGTCCAGGCCCCGGCCGTGCTCTCGGACCCGATGTGGGTCCCGACCTTGAAGTAGACCTCCACGGTGGTCGCGGACGAGGGCCGCGCCTCGAAGCTGGTGATCGTGACGGCGTTGGCCGCGACCAGGTCGAACATGTTTCCGTTCTGCGAGTTGCCGCCCGGGAAGGTGGTCGCCAGGTTCCCCGCGTTGCCGAGGTCGCAGAGCGGCCCGTCGCCGCAGGCCGCCGAGACGCACGTGTCGCACAGGCCCATGCCGGCCGGGCAGTCGTAGCAGGCGGTCCCGTCCACCTCCGGGTTGGGCGCGCAGGCGCCGCTCGAGCAGCTGTCCGGGTCGTCGCAGTCGGTGTCGCCGTTGCTGCCGCAGGCGGTCCCGTTCGCGACCAGGTTGCCGGCGCAGAGGCCGGTGGAGCACGAATCGGGGTCGTCGCACTCGGTGTCGGTCGGATCGCCGCACGGCGTGCTGTCGGCCACGAGGTTTCCGGCGCAGAGGCCGGTGGAGCACGAATCGGGATCGTCGCACTCGGTGTCGGTCGGGTCGCCGCAGGCGTCGCCGTCGGTCGCGACGTTGAGCGCGCAGGTGCCGGCCAGGCAGGAGTCGGCGCCGTCGCACTCGGTGTCGGTCGGATCGCCGCAGGCGTCGCCGTCGGCCGCGACGTTGAGCGCGCAGGTGCCGGCCAGGCAGGAGTCGGCGGCGTCGCACTCGGCGTCGGTCGGGTCGCCGCAGGCGTCGCCATCGGCGGCGACGTTGAGCGCGCAGGTGCCGGCCAGGCAGGAGTCGGCGGCGTCGCACTCGGTGTCGGTGGGGTCGCCGCACGGCGTGGTGTCGGCGGCGACGTTGAGCGCGCAGGTGCCAGCCAGGCAGGAGTCGGCGGCGTCGCACTCGGTGTCGGTCGGGTCGCCGCAGGCGTCGCCGTCGGCGGCCACGTTTGCGACGCAGACGCCGCCCTGGCAGGTGTCTGCAGCGTCGCACTCGGAGTCGTTCGCGTCCCCGCACGGCGTGCCGTCGGCCACGCCCACGCACTCCGCGGTGTTCGCGTCGGGCGGGGCCGCGTCGGACAGGCTCGCGTCCGACAGGCTCGCGTCGAGGTCCGGGATCGAGATGCCGGCGTCGGGCGTCTCCGGATCCGGTCCCCGGTCGAAGTTGTCGCCACAGGCTCCGCCGAGCATCACGAGGAACAGCGAGCCGAACGTCAGATGAACCGATGCGCGCATGGATCTCCCTCCGGGCAGACGCTGCCCGGCATCGCCACTGATGCGGCGATTCCCCGACTGGACCTTGACGGAACGCGCCGCTACGTCAAGACACCCAGTCAGGGTAGACCCCGCCGCATCCGCCGCGATCGGCCGCGCGAAACCGGACGGGCGAGGCCCCCGCGGGGCGCGATCAGCGGCGGCGGACGCCGAGGCGCATGTGCGTCACGTGCGGCGTTCCGGCCAGGCGGACCCGCTCGAGCTCGATCGGGGCGATCGGGTCGATGGCCAGCTTGTCGAACAGCCGGGTGCCGGCGCCGAGCAGGACCGGCACCAGCTGGAGGTCGATCTCGTCGACCAGCCCGGCGCGGAGGTACTGCTGCTGGATGTCCGCCCCGCCCAGGATCTGCACGTCGCGCTCGCCGGCCGCCTCCCGGGCCAGCTGGAGCGCGCGCTCGATCCCGTCGGTGACGAAGACGAACGTGCCGCTCGCCATGGGCAGGTCGGTCCTGGCCCGGTGCGTGACGACGAAGCAGGGCATCGCGAACGGGGTGTCGCCCCACGGGCCGACGCCGAGCTCGAACATCCGCCGGCCGATCAACACCGCCCCGGACGCGGCGCGGCGCTCGCGCGCCACCTCGGCGTCGATTCGATCCATGTCGTCGGCGAACAGCCACTCGTGCAACCGCTCGCCGCCGGCGCCCATCGGCTGGTCGACGCTGACCTCGGGACCGGTGCTGAAGCCATCCAGGGACACGGACACGCTCATGACGACTCTTCCCATCCTCCGACCATAACGTCACGCGGCGACCGGCGCCCTCGCAGGGGAGGGGATGTCAGCTCCGGTCAGGGCTCACGCACCGACGGCGCCGGTCGGGCCCTCGACCAGGTAACCGTCGGCCACGAGATCACCGACCAGGCGGTCGGTGTCGGCGACCCGCAGGCCGACCAGCGCGAGCGCGTCGGCGACCCCGGCGCGATGGAGCGGCGCGCGCGCGGCCGCGCCGGCCAGGGCGCCGAGCGAGCGAAAGAACGGCTCGGGCACCTCGTCGAGCGCGACCTCGCCGCCGCGGGCGCGGACCACCAGGTGGAGCGAGCGCGCCTCGACCGCGGGCAATTCGAGGGCCGGTCGGTCGTCGCACAGGGCGATGTGAGGAAGCAGCGACAGCTCGAACAGGTGCCGCTCGGCGGCCTGCAGCGCGGCGAGCGACGCCGCGTCGCACGTCACCAGCCGGATGCCGGGCGCGAGCGACAGGCCGGGCGGTGGATCGCGGTCGGCGTCGCGGCGGACCTCCGCCTGGGCGCGCTCGATGGCGAGGACGCCGGCCAGGCTGGGCGACGCGAGCTCGCCGCTGGCCAGCGCCGCGGCCAGATAGTCGGCCAGGGCCAGGACCAGGTGGCGATCCTCGATCACCGCCGCGCGGAAGCAGGGCGAGGCGAAGAAGTCGTCGGCGAAGCGGAGGCGGCGCGCCTCGGCCAGGGCGATGGCCAGCGAGCCCTTGAGCTCCTCGGCGATCGCCTTCAGCACCCGTCGCCCGCGCAGACGGTCGATGGCGAGGGCGCGCGGGTCGACCGCGAGGAGCTGGGCCGCTTCGGCCGGCTCGAGCCCGAACGGCGCCAGCGCGGCGGCTGGATCGGCGCGCATCGCGTCGGCGAAGCCGGGGTCGTGGAGCGCGACGACCAGCGCGCGCTGGAGGGCGTGGTGGCTCATCGGCGCGGAGTCACGCCGACGCGGGGCAGGCGGCCCGGATCCGGCGAAAGTTGTCGATCACCGTGGCCGGTGGGTTGCGCTCGCACTCGTACACGACCGCCTTGAGGTTGGGCGCTCGCGCGGCGATGTGCTCGAACAGGAGCCAGGTGTCGGCGAGCGGCTCGGGCTGATGATCGTCGTCGATCCAGGCGAAGCCGGCGTGATCGCGCTCGCTGCCGCCGGCCACGTGGAGCTCGACCACGCGATCGAGCGGGAAGCCGTCGAGCGCGGTCAGCGGCGGGTGACCGGCCATGCGCTGGAAGATGGCCAGGTGGGCACAGTCGACCAGCAGGCCGCCGCCGGTGGCGCCGGCGACCAGCGCGAAATAGTCGAGGATGTGGAGGTCGCCCAGGTAGATCGGCGCGGGCGGGTTCTCCGGCAGGCAGGCCAGGCCGGTCGCCTGCTCGACTCGCTGGATCGCGTCGGCCATCTCGAGCGCGCTGTCGCGGGTCAGGATCGGCGGCAGCAGGGTCTCGTGCCCGCGATCGCGCGGCCCGAAGTGCCACAGCCCGCCGTCGCCGCACAGCCAGGCGGCGCCCAGCTCGCGGGCCAGCGCGCCGGTCGCCTCGAGCCAGGCCGGGTCGGCGTCGTCGCGCTCGGTCAGGTTGAGGTCGAGGAAGTGATAGGTGGCCGGGTGACCGGCCGCGGCCCAGCGCCGCGCGTGATCGTCGAGGCCGCGGGCCAGGTCGCAGCCGTACTCGAGGAAGTCGATCAGCCCCGGCGCCGCGCCGCGCAGGGTCAGCGCGTCGATGCCCCGGCGGGCCGAGTCGAACTCGGCGGAGATGCCGATCCCGAGGCGCGGCAGCGACGTCACGTCCATCGGCCGCGCAGTCTACCAGCCGCGGCCAGGAGCGGGGAGGTGGCCGACGGTGTGGCCGCCGCGGCGGTCAGAGCGCGCCGATGCGCGCTGTGGCGGCGCGACACACCGTCGTCGCCAGGCCCGTCACTCCGGGCCGTCCTTGTCGGTCTTCTCCTCGACCTTGTCGCCCGCGTTCTCGACCGCTTCGCCGGTCTCCTCGGCGCCATCCTCGACCGCCTCGCCGGTCTCGTCGGCCGCCTTCTCCGCGCCCTCCTCGGTGTCGTCGGCGGCAGAGTGGGTGGTCTCCTTGGCGTTCTGCTGCGTGCGCGAGCTGCACGCGCCCAGGCCGGTGACCAGGCTGAGCGACAGAACCGACATCAAGATCCGCATGCCTTGCATCATGGCGCCGGGGAAATGCACGCCGTGTGCCGCCCTTCGCGCCGCCCGCGACCTCCTGGCATCTGGCGTGCACAGCGAGCGAGGACCGGCGAGGCGCGCTCGTCGGCCACACGAAGGGAAGGTCATGGGTCGAATCTTGACGACGGTCGGGCTCTGGATCGTGGGGCGTCGGCTGCAGCGCCGGCTCGGCGGCAGCGGCCGCGCCGCCGATCTGGTCGCGCTGGTCGCGCTGGCCGCGCAGCTCACCGCTCCGCGCGAGCGGCCCGCGCCCCGGATCACCGAGCCGCAGAGCGGCGTGCGGCTCTGGGGATAGCGGCCGGCGCCGGGCGGCCGGCGTGCAGCTCGGCGAAGTCGACGATGAGGCGCGCCATGCGGGCCGGGTCGTCGAGGTGGGGGCAGTGGCCGAGGGCGTCCGGCTCGCTGAAGACCGCGCCGGGCGGCAGGTGGGCGCGGAAGTAGGCCAGCATGGCGGGCGGCAGGACTCGCTCGGAGCGACCCCACATGATGTGGACCGGAACCGACAGGCGGCCGAGCTGCTCCGGGGTGAAGGCGTCGGCCGGGGCGAGCGTGCGCACCAGGTCGCGCACCGCCGGCGAGGCAGCGCGGGCCAGCACCACCCGCGCGACCAGCCCGGCGAGCGGGCTGCGGCGGTGAAACAGGCGATCGACCAGCCGACGCGCGTCGGCCACGGTGCGCGGGCTGAAGGCGCGGCGAAGGTCCTCGAGCACCGCCTCGTCCATCACGCCGCCGGCCGGCGAGGTGAGCAGGAGCGCGCGCACCTTGTCGGGGCGCTCGAGCGCGTAGTGGATGGCGGTTGCGCCGCCGAGCGAGTTGCCGACCAGGATGGCCGGCTCGTCGATGATGGCGTCGAGCACCCGGGTCATCGAGGCGCGGTGGCGATCGATGGTGTACTCGCCGCGCGGGGAGCCGCTCAGCCCGTGCCCCGCGCTCTCGACCGCGGCGATGCGGCGAGTGCGCCGGCGAAGGCGCAGCATGAGGAACGCGGCCGAAGCGGCGCTGTCGGCCAGCCCGTGCACGATCACCAGCGGTGGCAGTGCGCCGCGCCCGTCGGCCAGGTAGACGTGGTGGCTGGCCACGTCGGTCTCGATCCGGCGCCCGCGGATGCCACGCGCGGCGAGGAGCAGGGCGGCGGCGCGCTCGACCGCGCGCATCACCGGCCTCCGTCCGGCGTCGGCGTCGTCGTCGTCGCGGGCGGCGGCGCCCCGGCGATCCGCGCGGCCACCCGCGGCGCCAGCGAGCGAAACAGCGCCGGCGACCAGCGCTTGAGCCGCCACAGCCAGCGCCCGTCCGGCTGCGGCGCGATGTGGAGCTGCCCGGCGGCCGCGCCGGCCAGCGCGGCGCGTGCGATGTCGGCGGCCGAGCGCCGGCTGTCCTCGACCAGGCGACGGGCCGCGCGGTGGAGCGCGTCGTCCACCGCGGTGCGCGACGAGCGCACCAGGTTGGAGCGGAAGAAGGTCGGGCAAAGGACGCTGACCCCGACCCGATCGCCGACCAGGTCGGCGGCCAGCGTCTCCGACAGCGCGACCACCGCCGCCTTGGTCGTGTTGTACGGCGCCATGTGCGGCGGCGACAGCAGCCCGGCGGCGGACGCGACGTTGATGATGTGGCCGCGGCGGGCGGCGCGCAGACGCGGCACGAACACGTGGCAGCCGTGGATGACGCCCCACAGGTTGACGTCGACGCACCAGCGCCAGTCCTCGATCGGGACCTGACCGACCTGGCCGACCACCGCCACGCCGGCGTTGTTGATGACCAGGTCGACCCCGCCGAGCAGGCGGTCGGCCTCGGCGGCGACCGCCTCGACGTCGGCCAGCCGGGCCACGTCGCATCCGATCGGGTGGACCGACCCACCCAGGCGCGCGGCGGTGGCCGCGGCCGCGGCCGGGTCGACGTCGCTGGCGATGACGCGCGCGCCACCGGCGACCAGCGCCTCGCAGAAGGCGGCCCCCAGGCCGCTGCCCGCGCCGGTGACCACGGCGCGCGGACGGTCCGGGATCACGCGACACCTCCGCGCACGGCGACCAGCGGCGCTCGCGCCGGCGCCGCGGCGGGCAGCTCGTCGCGGCGCACCATGACGTGATCCGCGGGATCGAAGCGCCAGGTGCGGAGCATGAACTCGGCGGTCGAGCCGGGCCACAGGGTGGTGTTCACGCCGTCCTGGTTGAGGTACCAGCTCTTGCAGCCGCTGGTCCACACCGTGCGGCGAAGCCGACCCTGCAGGCGCTCGTTGTAGCGGCGGGTCACCTCCGCGCGCGGCTCCACCAGACAGACGCCGCGCCGCTCCATCGCGCGCAGGCAGGACAGGATGTAGCGCACCTGGCACTCGGCCATGAAGATGATCGAGTTGTGACCCAGGCCGGTGTTGGGGCCGATGAGGGTGAAGAAGTTGGGGAAGCCGGGCACCGTGGTGCCGAGGTGGGCCTCGGCCCGCCGGCGCCAGCGCTCCGACAGATCCTCGCCGCCGCGCCCGATCACCCGGATCGGACCCAGGTAGTCGTGCACGTCGAAGCCGGTGCCGAACACGATCGCGTCGACCGCGTGCAGCGCGCCGTCGGCGGTGACCAGGCCGCGCGCGGTCACCTCGCGGATCGGCTCGGTGACCAGCTCGACGTTGGGCCGCGCGACCGCCGGGTAGTAGTCGTTGGACAGGAGGATGCGCTTGCAGCCCATCACGTAGCTCGGCGTGAGCCGGCGGGCGAGCTCCGGGTCGCGCACCTGGCGCTGGATGTGGCGGATCGCGATCCGCTGGGCCAGGTGGAGGAGGCGCGGCTCGAGCGTGAACGGGATGCTGCGCGCCTCGTGCGACCAGTACAGGCGCTGGCGGTGCAGCCAGCGGACCGGCCCGCGCCGGAAGCGGCGCTTCTCCGCGTCGGTGAATTCGTGGTCCTCGCGCGGCAGCACCCACGGCGGCGTGCGCTGGAACAGGGCCAGGCGGGCCACCCGCGGCGCGATGCGCGGGACGAACTGGATCGCGCTGGCGCCGGTGCCGACCACCGCGACCGTCTTGCCGTCGAGCGGCGCGTCGTGGTCCCACGCCGCCGAGTGCCAGGTGCGCCCGGCGAATCGCTCGAGCCCGGGCAGGCGCGGGACCATCGGGCGGCTGAGCCCGCCGACCGCGGCGACCACCGCGTCGGCCACGAACACGCGCCCGTCGGCGGTGGTGATCGTCCACTCCGCGCGCGCCTCGTCGAGCCGGGCAGTGGTCACGTCGGCGCCGTAGCGGATCCGATCGGCCAGCCGGTAGCGGGCCGCGCACCGCTCGACGTAGGCGCGGATCTCCGGCTGCGGGGCGTAGGCCGACGACCAGTCCGGGTTGGGCGCAAACGAGAACGAGTAGAGGTGGGCCGGCACGTCGCACGCGCAGCCCGGGTAGTGGTTGTCGCGCCAGGTCCCGCCCAGGGTGTCGGACCGCTCGAGCAGGAGGAAGTCGGCTCGACCGGATCGCTCGAGCTGGATCGCCATCGCCAGCCCGGAGAAGCCGGTGCCGATGATGGCGACGCGGGTGCGCTCCGGCGCGGTCATGCGGCCGAGGCCTCGCCGTCGCGGACGAACCGGCGCAGCTCGCCGTCCTCGCCGAACAGCCGCTCGCGCCACGCCTCGAGCAGCGCGCGCGTGTCGCGGTCGTCAGGGTGGAAGCCGGGCCGGTAGTAGGCCAGGTATGCGGGCACGAGCCGGGTCAGGTAACCCGGCCACAGCCAGAGGTGCGCGATGCCGCGCAGCCAGCGCCACGGCCGGGACAGGACGCCGCGCTCGGCCAGGAAGCGGACGTGGGTGCGGCCGACCACGGCCACGAACAGCCAGGTGATCGGCACCATCACGAGGACTCGGCGCGCCGCGCTGCCGCCGGTGGCGCGATAGACGTCGAACGCGACCGCCTTGTGCTCGCTCTCCTCGAGGGCGTGCCAGATCCACAGCGGCCGCACCGACGGGTGCATGTCGCCGCACATGCCGTCCTCGCGCAGGAGCCCCTCCGCCATCATCGCGGTGAAGTGCTCGAGCGCGCAGGTGATGGCGAGCTGCGAGTGCGGCGACAGGGTGCGGCGGCCGAGACCGAGCAGCTTGCGGAGCCCGGCCTCGGCGCGCGGCGCGGCCGCGTAGCCCTGCCGGTCGAGCATGTCGTTGAACGCGCGGTGCTCCTTGCCGTGCATCGCCTCCTGGCCGATGAAGCCGGCGATCTGCGCCTGCAGGCCCGGGTCGGCGACGCCGCTGCGCAGGTGGCGAACCGAGTCGATGAAGAAGCGCTCACCCTCGGGGAACAGCACCGAGAGACTGTCGCAGAAAGTCGACAGGAACGGGTCGGAAGCGCACCAGTCGCGCGGCACCGAGGCCGGGTCGAAATCGAAGTCGAGTCGGCGACGGGGAATCGGGGCGCGAGAGGGCGGCGAGGCCGCGGCGGACGCGACGGGGGCCGCGGGGACGGGGATGGTCGTCATGGAGGACACCTCGGTCTCCGGTGGATACGAGCTCAGTCTGGGTCGCGCGGCCCGAGGGCACTAGGTCCGCGCGGGCCGACTCGTTATCATCCTGGGCCAGCGATGCACGACGCCGCCCTGCCGGCACTCCCCGGCGTGTACCTGCTCGAGGTGGTCGAGCTGGCGGCCCGCTGGAACGTCGGCGCCGCCGAGCTCCTCGACGGGCTGCCGGTCACCGCGGCCGGCCTGCGCGATCCGGCCTGCCGCGTCCCGATCCCGATCTGCGCCGAGGTGGTCGAGCGAGCCCACCGCCTCACCCGCGAGCCGGCCCTCGCCCTCTACATGGGCATGCAGATGAGGCTGTCCTCGCACGGCTTCCTCGGCTTCGCGGCGATGACCGCCGCGACCCTGGGCGACGCGATCGAACTCGCCGTGCGCTTCAGCAGCACCCGGACCACCGCGATCGGCCTGGCCCTCTACGTCGAGGGAGACACCGCGTCGATCGTGATCGAGGAGCGAGCCGACCTCGGCACCCTGCGAGAGTTCGCCGTCCTCGGCCTCGGCCTCAGCCTCTGGCACGTCGGCCAGGAGCTCACCGGCCGCCCACCCGAGGGCCTCGCCGAGGTCAGCTTCCCGGCCCCCGACTACATCGCGTCCCCCCAGCTCGGCGGCATGGTGCGCTTCAACCAGCCAGCCAACCGCCTCGTCTTCGCGACCGAGCTCCTGCGAGCACCCCTCCGCACCGCCGATCCCGTGGCCCTCCAGCTCGCCCGAGCCCAGTGCGAGCGAGAGCTGGCCGAGCTGGTCGACGCCGGCCTCACCGGCCGTGTCCGCGCCGCCCTCGCCGCCGAGCCCAGCGGCTTCCCCAGCGTCACCGACGTGGCCCGCCGCCTTCACATGTCGACCAGGACCCTCAAGCGAAAGCTGGCCGACCAGCGCACCACCTTCACCGCCCTCCTCGACGACGCCCGCCGCCAGCGAGCCCTCCTCCTCCTCGACCACCGCGACCTCCCCCTCGCCGACGTCGCCGCGCGCCTCGGCTACACCGAGGTCCCGAACTTCACCCGAGCCTTCCGCAAGTGGACCGGAACCACGCCGGCGGCGTACCGCGGGCGGGGGAGGGAGTGAGGGTGCGGGGAGCGCGGCGTGGCCCCACCCGGGTGATGGATGGCTGTTCAGCGAACGAGCGCGGGTGAGATCGGCGAGAGGTCAGGACGCAGGGGCCGGCCGCCGCGGACCGCGATCGTAGGATCGCGTGGGGAGGCACTCATGGCGAGAGGGCGGGGGTTCGGTTCCCGACGAGGGCGGCGTTCATCGGGCGGCGACGCCCTCATAGGCCTCCTGATCGCAGGCGCGATCGCGGTCGCCGTGCTGGGTGTGTACCTGATCGCGATCGCCGGCGCGGCTCTCATCGCCTGGCTGGCGCACCTGGTCGTGCGACAGACGCGAGCGCGGCCGATGTCGAGGCCTGCGATGTCGAGCGCGGCAGCACCGACCACAGCTGCCCCGCCGGAACAGGAGTTCCACGAGGTGATGAGCGTGGATCCGGGCGTGTTCGGCGACTCGCTCGCCGCCCAGTCGGCCGCGGTGAAGGTCTTCTCGCGGTGGGCCGCGGCGATCCCGAAGGTGCCGCGCGATCCGAGTGACGCGGTCCGCTCCATCGCGCTGCGGAGGCGGCTCATCGGTCGGCTCGTCACGCAGGTCGAGGGGCGCCGGCTCGTCTGGCGGTCATCGCCCCACGGCGGACACGCACGAGTCGGTGCCGCGCCACTCGATCCGGCGAGCCTCGATGCCTGGAGCCCACCCGCGGAGCTCGACCGCGCCAGTCGCCACGTCGCGTCGTGCGCGAGCTGCAAGGGAGAGGGGCGCACGACCTGCTCGGAGTGCGGCGGCGCCGCGCGCGTCAGCTGTGGATCGTGCGACGGCAGCGGCAAGTTCGAGGGAATCACGGCGAGCGGCGCGCGCCGCCTGCTCAACTGCAAGGGCTGCCGCGGGAAGGGGGACGTGAAATGTGGCGAGTGCACGCGCGGCCGCGTGCCGTGCGCGTCCTGCCATGGGTCGAAGAAGCTCGAGCGCTGGCTCGAGGTGGACGCGTCGCAGCGGGAGGATGTCCAGATCGAGCCGGACGGAGAGGTGACCCGCGCCTACTCGTGGGGGACCGACGGCGTCAGCGCGTCGCGCACCGAGATCGAGCGCGACGCCCGCACCGTGGCCGAGGTGGCGCGTCCTCGCTGGCTGACCGAGGAAGAACTCGCCCAGGCCGCCCCGGCCGACTGGCTGGCCGCCAACCTTCGGTCGCTTCAGCCGAGGCTCCAGCCCGGCGAGCAGGTGACGTCGCAGCGCTTCGCGCTCCTCGACGTGCCGTCGATCGACCTCACCTACGGCGCGGGCGGGGCGGTCGAGACGATCGAGCTTCACGGCCTGCGCATGCTGGCGCCGCCGATCACGAGCGAACGCCTGTTCCACCGCCGCGCCGCCTCGCTGCGCAGGTTGTCGATCGCGCTCGCGGTGGTGCCGGCGGCGGCCGCCATCGCCTACCTCGTGCGCGGGACCTACTTTCACTCGCTCGCTGCCCTGGGCGTGGTCGGCGCCGGTGCGGCCCTCGCGCTCCTGGTCTACCGAGCCGTGTGGGGAGCGACCCTGGGGCGGAGAGCGGCCCGTCGATGGCTCGTTGCATCGGTGGTACCGGTCGCGGCGGCGGCGGTCCTGGCGGTGGTCGCCGAGCCGACCGTAGCGGCAGCGCGTCGTCACGTGGACGCAGGCCGGCTCGACTCTGCTCGCGCCGAGCTCGACGGCCTCGGCTCACCCGATGAGCCGGAGCGAGCTCGGCTGTGGGCCGACATCCACCTGCGAGAGACCCTGGCCGAGCCGGATGTGGACCGCGCGCTCGCCCTGGCCAACCAGATCCCGACCGCCGCGCCGGAGAATCAGCGCGCCCGCGCACACGCGGATCGACTCGCGCTGACAGCGGCACAGGTGGCGCTCGGCGAGGGCTCGATCGAGCAGGCCCGCGCCCGCCTGAGACAGGTGAGCGGAGCCGCGGAGCCCGAGGCCAGAAATCTGGCTGGCCGGATCGCGCTGGCCGAGGGCGCCGCCTGTCTGCAACGGGACGACTGGTCCTGCGCCCTCGCCGCCGCGAAAGGGGCCCGCGGCTCGGGGCTCGCGGGCGAATCCGCTGCGCTGGAGGCCAAGGCGCTGTCGCGGCTCCGCAACGCCGCGGAGTCCCGCCTCACCTCGGCCGAGAAGAGCGCGGATCTGGCGGCCAGAGTCCAGTCCCAGCGCGAGGCCATCGGCATCTGGGAGACCTATCGCAGCCTCGAGCCCGGCCCCGAACCGGCCCGACTGATCGCGCTGAGGAGCCACCACGAGAAGGACGAGATCCGGCTCGAAAAGGAGCTCGCGGCGCAGCAACGGAAGCGGGAGGTCCGCGATCGCCGCGAGGCCATCGCGAGAGAAGCCGTCGAGAAGAAGCAGGCGGCGGCCGAGGCCCGCGACGAGCGGCGCCGAGCGGCCCGCGAACGGCGCGCAGCGAGAGAGAGCGGCGGCCTGCTCTGCGGCGACGGCTCGCTCTCGCCCTCATGCAGCTGTGGTGGCTCCCATCAAGGCTGCTGCTCCCATCACGGCGGTGTGGCCGGCTGCGAGTGACCGCCGAGAGCCGGGCCTGCCTCGCTCGAGCGGGCCTCTTCCTGCGCCGGTCAGGCTTCGATGCGCCGACCCTGTCGCCTCTCCACCACGGCCCAGCCCAGCCAGAGGAGGAGGGTCGCCGCGGCGAGGGTCCAGCCGAAGAGGTCTCCGAAGCGGGTGTAGAAGGTGTGGCCGGACTCGATGAGGGCCATGGGGGCGAGGTGGCCGGTCATGGCGGTCGGGTTCTCGTGGGGGTCGACGGCGTAGCTCTTCTCGTAGACTCGGCCGCTGGCGTCGATGAAGGCGGAGACTCCGGTGTTGACGGCGCGGACGAGGTCGGCGCGGGATTCGACGGCCCGGAAGACGGAGAGGGCGAGGTGCTCCCACGGCTCAGAGGTGTCGCCGTACCAGGCGTCGTTGGTGAGGTTGACGAGGAGGTGGGGGTGGAGATCGGCGAGCTTGCGGCCGAACTGGGGGAGGATGTCCTCGTAGCAGATCATCGGGCCGAGCCGGTAGGTCTGGCCCTCGTGCTCGAAGGGGAAGGTGACGACGCCCTGGCCTCTCGAGAAGTGGCCGGCGTTGCGGGGCACGATGCCGCCCAGGAGGCCCTGGAACGGGACGTACTCGCCGAACATGAGGAGGAAGATCTTGTCGAAGCGGCCGCGGAAGGCGCCCTTGCCGTCGACGTAGATGGCGCTGTTGAAGGGGAGGTCCTCGGGGTTGCGGGTGCGGGTCACCGCGCCCAGCACGAGCGGCGCGGTGAAGTCGTCGGTGTGGAGGCGACCCTTGCTGCCGACCGGCAGGTCCTCGCTTCGGTCTCGCGCGAGCGAGTAGGGATACGACGACTCGCTCCACAGGATGAGGTCCGCGCCCTTCGCCTGTAGCTCGGCCGATACCTTCTGCAGCCCCTCGAGCTGGCCGGCGGCCAGCTTCGGGTGGTGGAGCCCCTTCTCGTCGAACGGGATGTTGCCCTGCACGACGCCGACCTGGATCGTCGGGGAGGCGGCGCGGAGGTCGTCGATCTGGCTCATGCGCGCGCCGCCAAAGGCGAGGGCGCCGGCCAGGACCGCCGCGGCGGCCCCGAGCGGCACGAGCCGCCGCCTGCGGGTCGCCGCGGTCAGCGCGTCGTAGATGGCGCCGCTCACCATCACGAGCAGCGCGGTCACGCCGGTCGGGCCGGTGAGCTCGGCGATCTGGATGACCGGCGGCACCCACGCCTGGGTGATGGCCATGTTGGCGGGGAACAGGAACGGCACCAGCATCTCGAACGCGACCATCGCGATCGGCGCGACCAGCACCATCGGCAGCGGGGTGCCGCGGCGGCGCGCGCTGCGCCGGCGGATCTGGCGCACCGACCAGGCGAAGAACAGGATCACCAGGCCCTGGTAGGCGCACAGGAGCAGGAGGCCGAGCAGGGCGACCGGGCGGGGGAGGTGACCGAAGCGGATCAGCATCCCGGTCAGCCAGTAGAAGCCGCCCACGTGGGTGACCAGGCCGGTCACCCAGCCGAGCAGCGCGGCGCGGCGCACCGTCGGCGCGGCCTCGGCGGCGATGAGGGTCGGGACCATCGCGAGCCAGGCCAGCGGCCACAGGTCGAAGTCGGGGGAGGCCAGGAAGTACATCGCGCCGCCGAGCGCGGCGAGGGCGACGAGCAGCGGCCCGCGCCGGCGTCCGGCCCGGGCCAGGAATCGAGCCACCGGGCTGCCCGGCGCCACCAGCTCCGGCGGCGGCAGGGAATCGACCGGCAGAGAATCGACCGGCGGCGAACCGGCGGTCGCCGAATCGGCTGTCCGCGCGCTGGCGCCGGCCGATCCGATCGCGCCGCGGGCTGCTGCCTTGCTCCGCTTCTTTCCGCGACTGCCCATGGCGCGCCTACCCCTCCGCCTGGGCGGGCACGACCATTCGCAGCGCGCCGGGCAGGATCCGGAAGGTGGCCGGCAGGATCCCGGGGGTCTCGCCGTCCACGTCGAGCCGCACCGGATCCGAGCCGATCGGCTCCGCTCGTACCACCCGGGCCCGGCGCTGGCTCACCTTGTCGAGGCCGAGGTGGCTGCCGCTGTAGATCTTGCGGCTGTGGCGGACCAGGTCCCAGAGGCCCATGTCGCCGATCGCGACCACGTCGAACACGCCATCCGACAGCTCCGCGTTCGGCGCGATCTGCATGCCGCCGCCGAAGTAGCGGCCGTTGGCGACCGCGACCACGTACGCGGTCATGTCGACCGCGCCGGCCTCGTCGCCGTCGAACACGAGCCGGACTCGCTGGTTGTCGTAGGCCAGCCCGGCGCGCGCGGTGGCCAGCATGAACGAGAGCTTCCCGCCCAGCCGCTTGGATGCCTTGTTCACGTACTCGTCGACCAGCCCGCTCACCCCGAACGAGCCGATGTTGATGAAGATGCGTTCGACCGGCGCGCCGTCGCGGCCGGTCAGCTCCAGGTGGCCGACGTCGATCGCGCGCGTGCGCCGCTCCGCCACCACCTTCGCCGCCGCCTGGGTCTCGCGCGGCACCCCGACCGAGCGCCGGAAGTCGCCGCCGGTGCCGAACGGCAGGAGCGCGAGCGCCGCCTCCGGCGCGATCGGCCGCTGCCCGTCGAAGAACCCGTTCACCACCTCGTTGGTGGTGCCGTCGCCGCCGACCGCGACGACGGTGTCGACCCCGGATTCGAGGCCCTCGCGGGTCAGCCGGGTGGCGTCGCCCGGGCTGCGGGTCAGCGCCTCCTCGAACGAGCCGAGCTCGCGGCGGAGCGCGGCGCCCAGCTCGGGCCAGCGCCGGCCGAGCTGACCGTTCTGGGCCGACGGGTTCACGATCAGGAGGGTGCGGGGGGCGGGCATGTCGGCCGAGTATTCTATACATGGAGATGTGGAGCCACTGGGCGGAGCCAGGGGCGCGGTCGAGCCCCTCCTGAGCGCGCCCGCGCTGGCGCTGCTGGGCCAGGAGCTCGCCTCGGCCGCGGCTCCGGCCGGCGCCGACGGGGCCAGGCCGCGCGCCCGCCGCCGCGCCGAGGGCGCCTACTTCACCCCGGCCCCGCTGGTCGACCGAGTGGTGCGCGAGGCGCTCGCCGCCCGGCTGGCCCGCCGACCGCCGGCCTGGCGCGCCGACGGCTCGCCCGAGCTGGTCGTCCTCGACCCGGCCGCCGGCGACGGACGCTTCCTGGTCGCAGCCGGCGCCGCGCTGGCCGGAGAGGCGGGCCGCCGCGGCTTCGATCCGGTCGCCGCGCGCGCGGCGATCGCGCGCCGCTGCCTGGTCGGGATCGAGCGCGACCCGGAGTTCGCCGCGCTCGCCCGCGAGCGGCTCGGCCCCGGCGCCGCCGTGCACTGCGCCGAGGCGCTGCTGTCGTCGGTCGGGCGCGAGCTGACCGGCGCCGCCGATCTGGTGATCGGCAATCCGCCCTACCTGCGATCGATCCGGCTCGGGCTGGCCGACGACGAGCTGCGCGAGGCGCTGCGCGGCCGCTACGCCGCCACCTCGCGCGGCGAGTGGGACCTCTACGCCGCCTTCCTCGAGCAGGCGCTCGAGTGGACCGCGCCCGACGGCGAGGTGGCGCTGATCGTGCCCTCGCGCTGGCTGACCGCCCGCTGCGCCGCCCTCCTGCGCGGCAAGCTGGCCGAGGCCGGAGCGGTCCGGGCGCTGGTCCTTTTCGGCGCCGAGCAGGTGTTCGCCGGCGCCACCACGTACACGTCGGTGGTGTTCCTGTCGCGCGCGCGCCAGGCCGAGGTCACGGTGGCGCGGCGGGGCACGGGCGGCTGGGAGCTGGGCCAGGTGCCGGGCAGCGAGCTCGACCAGGCGCCGTGGCGTCTCTCGGTCGGGCGGCGGCGCGCGCTGGTCGAGCGCCTGGCCGCGCAGGGCCCGCCGCTCGCGCAGGTCGCACGCGTCGCCAAGGGCGCCGGCACCAACGCCGATCCGGTGTTCGTGCTCGGGCCGGACGCGGCGGACGAGGTCGAGCCGTCGCTGGTCCGCCCGTGCCTGCGCGGGCGCGACGTCGCCGCGTTCGGGCCGGCCGATCCGCCCGCGCGCGTGCTGGTCCCCTACCGGCGCACGGGTCAGCTCATCGCCCCGTCGGAGATGGCCGGGCGCTTCCCGCGCGCGGCCGCGTACCTGGCCCGGCACCGCGGCGCGCTCGAGCAGCGCGAGCGCGGCCGCTTCCGCGGCCCGGCGTTCTACTGCTTCGGGCGGCCGCAGAACCTGGCCTGGCTGTCGGCGCCGGCCGCCAAGCTGGTGGTGCCGGACGTGGCGCTGGGCGGGCGCGCGCTCATCGACCGGCGCGCCGCGATGGTGCTCGACTCGGCCTACGCGATCCGCCCGCTACCGGGCGCGCCGGTGTCGCTCGCGCTCCTCCTGGCGGTCTTCAACTCGCGGGTGGTCGGGCTGTGGCTGCGCGAGACCGGGGTGCCGCTGCGCGGCGGCTACGTCCGGCTGAAGACCGCGTACCTCGAGCCGCTGCCGCTGCCAGCGCCGTCGCGCTTCACCGCCGAGGCGGAGCGCGCCGCGACCGGGCCGGGCGCAGCGGGGCGGCGCGACGAGATCGACGACCTGGTCCGCCGCGCCTACGGCGTGGACCGCGCCGACTGGGCCGACTGAGCCTGAGAGGCTAGTGACCGAGCGGGGGCGGCGAGTGGCGGCTGAGGAAGTACACGAACGCGGCCAGCAGCAGCCCCGCGCCGATCGCCAGGAACCACATGTTGCGCAGACTCTTGTCGATGAGATCCAGCTGGTGCTTGTTGAGCTGGGGCATCTTCGGCGACATGTCGGTCGTATAGCACAGGCGAGCCCGCGCCTGCCGCGCCCGGCCGCCGCGACCGCCGGCGGTTCACCCCGGGCCGGAGCGTGGGATCTCGCCGGCCAGCATCGTGGCCAGGTCCTGCACCACAACTCCGCTCGGCGCATTGCGTTTGAGCATGAAGGCGCAGGTGGCGCACGACGTCACCACGGTTCCACCGCCGCGTGCGGCGACTTGTCGCAGGCGGGCGCGCGCCATGCCGTCGGCCACCTCCGGCATCGTCTTGGGCAGGAGCCCGGCTCCGCCGCAGCACTCGGTCTCGCTGCGCGACCCGGCCAGCTCGCGCACCTCGAACAGGCGCGACAGCACCCGGCGCGGCTCCTCGGTCACCCCGGCGTAGCGGGCCAGGTAGCACGGGTCGTGGTAGTAGACCGAGCGCAGCGCGCAGGCCTCGTCCGGCGCGTCCGTGCGGCGCTTTTCCAGCCGGGCCAGAAATTCGGCCAGTGACAGGATCTCGCTCGACAGCGCGACCCCCTCGGCCGGGTACTGCGCGCGCAGGGTGTAGACGCAGGCCGAGCAGTTGATGACCACGGTGCGGTACGGCTTGAGCGCCGCCGCCACCCGGGTCGCCTGCCAGCGGAACATGTCGATGAGCCCGGCGGCCAGGAGCGGGTAGCCGGCGCAGGCCTGGCCCGACGCCACCACCTTGACCTCGGTGGCCCCGGCCTGGTCGAACAGGCGCAGCGCCGCGTCGACGTCGTCGAGCCCCTTGTCGATCGCGTCGCAGCCGGGCCAGAAGCCGACCTGCGCGCTGTCGTCGAACCGCTCGGGCGCCACGTGGTCGCGCAGGAGCTCGAGCAGGCGCTGCTCGCGGCTGCGGAAGCGCTCCGGGTAGCCGGCCAGGGCAGGGTGACCGGCGCCGCGCGCGTTGGCCGCGGCTCGCCCGGCCAGCAGCACCAGGCCCGGCTCGTTGCCGTGGACGCAGTTGGTGGTGCACTGCCGGCAGCCGGTGCAGGCGTACAGCGGATCGGTGGTCTTCTCGTTCCAGGGCAGGTGGCCGCGCCGCATCTGGTTGAGCCGGTCCATCTTGGCCTGCGGCGTGTACTGCTCGCGCCCGCTGGTCTCCGACACCGGACAGGAGAAGCGGCACATCTTCGGGCAGTAGGTGCAGTTGTCGAGCTGGCGCGCGACCCCGGCTGACGCGAAGACCTCGGACATCGTCAAACTGTAACCGACTCCGTGGAGCGGGGTGCTGATCAGAGCCCCGGGTTGAGGATCCCGGCCGGATCGAGTCGCTCGCGCAGCTCGCGCGTGTAGAGCTCGAGCTCTTCGTTCTCGGTGCCGAGCAGGACGGCGCCGGCCGCCGACGCGGCCGCCTCGGCCATGCCTCGCGCGCGGACCAGCTCGTCGCCGACCAGGGCCGCGCCGCTCGGGCCGACCAGGGTGAAGAACAGGACCGCGCCGTCGGCCTCGAAGCGGGACGCGTGCGCGCGCAGCCCGACCCCCAGCCCGGCGCAGGCCACGCGCACCGCGCGGTAGACCGCCGACTGCCGCTTGGGCGACGCGGTGACCTGCAGGGCCGGCGCCGGCAGCGCGGTGCCGCGCTCCTGGCCGGTGCGCCGCTTCCACCACAGCTCGGCCAGCCGCTCGTCGAGCTCGGTCCCGCCCATCGCCGCGGCCGCGCTGGCCACCAGGTCGCGGTCGCAGGCGGCCAGGTCGGTCGGGCCGGCGGTCGCCACCACGATCACCGCCTGCTCGTCGTTCCCGGTCGGGAACACGTCGGCGCCGAGGTGGGCGTGCGCCTCGGCCGCGTCGTACACCCGCAGCGCGGCCGGGGCGGCCTCCTCGCGCAGGGCCAGGCGCACCGCGGCGAGCGCGTCGTCGAACGAGGGCAGCGCGTGCGCGGCCAGAAAACGGGCCTCGGGCCGGCGGTGCAGGCGCAGCACCGCCGCGGTCAGGAAGCCGAGCGTTCCCTCGCTGCCGCACAGCGCGCGGGCCAGGTCCGGTCCGCTGGCCCGGCGCGGCGCGACCCGCGTGTGCACCGTGCGCCCGTCGGCCAGCACCGCCGAAACCCCGAGCACCGCCTCCTCGATGAAGCCGTGGCGCGGCGACGACTTCCCCGGCGTGCGGACCGAGAGCAGCCCGCCGATGGTGGAGCCGAGCACCTGGGGCGGAAAATCTCCCAGCGACAGCCCGCGCGGGGCCACGATCCGCTCGAGGGCGAGCGCGGTGAGGCCGGCCTGGACGTGGACCACCAGCGAGGTCTCGTCGAGGTGGAGGACGTGGCACATGCGCCGGCTGTCGACGAACAGGCGCGGCCGCCCGGCCAGCGCGGCGGCGTGCGGCGACGGCGCGGTCGCGCGGGTGCCGCTGCCGACCGGGACGATCGCGGCGCCGACCCGGCCGGCCAGGGTCAGGATCTCGGCCACCTCCGATGGAGAGCCGGGCTGGACCAGGTAGGCGATCTCGCCGCCGGGCGAGGCGCCATCGACCGCGAAGCGGCGGGCCAGCGCCGACGGCGGCCGCCGCACGTTGAGCGGGCCGACGATCGCCTCGAGCGCTCCGCCCAGGTCTCCGCCCAGGCCAGCGACCACCGCGCTCACCTCGCCGCCGCCTCGTCGCCGTCGGCCGCGCGCCCGGCGCCGAGCGACGCGGGGAGGCCGAGCTTGCCCGGGTTGAGGATGCCGTCTGGATCGAGGCTGGCCTTGAGCCCGCGCAGGAGCGTCATCGCCTCGCGGTGCTCGGCCGCCATCGCCGGCCCCTTCAGCAGGCCGATGCCGTGGTGGTGGCTGATGGTGCCGCCCGCCCGGCTGGCAGCGGCCAGCGCGTCGCGCCAGATCGAGTCGTAGGCGCGCTGGGCGGCCGCGACCGGCTCGGCGCGCGCGGTGAACGTGAAGTAGATCGAGCAGCCCTCGGAGTAGGCGTGGGAGAAGTGCGCCATCACCACGGCGTGCTGCGCGATCGCCTGCTTGACCGCGTGGTAGAGGTCCATGAGCCGCTCCCAGGTCGCCGCCACCTCCATGGTGTCGACGAACAGGCCGGCCCGGAACGCGGGCGACATCTTGTACGACACCGCGTAGCGGTGCTCGAACCACTCGCGGCCCGGCTCCTCGCCCTGGTCGACCGCGCCGGCCCGCTCGAGCTCGTCGAAGACCAGGCGGGCCTCGACCCCGGTGCGGATGCGCGAGCCCTCCAGCCCGATGATCATGCGGCAGCCGCGGCGCGAGACCCGCTCGGCCAGCGGCGCGGCCAGGCTGTTGAGCAGGCGCGGGCGCGACATCGCGGCGGCGATCGCGTCGCGCTTGAGCCGCGCGCCCAGCCGCCGCGCGGTGTCGCCACCGCCGAGCGTGCCGATCAGGCGCGCGATCGCGCCGGGCCCGCCGCCGTGGTCGGACGGCACCCCCTGCTCGCGCGGCGGGATGTGGGGCAGGGCGCCCTGGGCCGGGCCCGGCACCGGCGCGAGGCGGAGCCCGTCGGTGGTGACCGGACCCTCGTCGCCGCGACCGGCCGTGCGCTTGCTGCCGAACAGCGGCGCGTGGCTGATGAAGGTGTCGATCTCGTCGTAGAGCCGCACCACCGCCGGGCGCAGGCCGCGCTGCATCACCCGGCGGATCGCCTCGACCCCGTGGGCCACGCTCTCCACCTCGAACCCGCGCAGGACCCGCAGCTCCGGGGTCGGCGACAGGCGCAGGCGCGCCGACGTGATGATGCCGAGCGTCCCCTCGCTGCCGACCACCAGCTGGGTCCAGTTGGGGCCGCGCTGGGCGCGGACCGGACCGTCGGTGTGGATGACGTCGCCGCGCCCGGTCACCACGGTCAGCCCGGCCACCCGGTCCTCGATCTTGCCGTACTTGGTCGACATCTGGCCGGCCGCGCGGCACGCCAGCCACCCGCCCACCGTCGAGCAGTAGATCGACGACGGGAAGTGGCCGAGGGTGTAGCCGCGCCGGTTGAGCTCGCGCTCGAACCGCTCGCCGTTCATGCCGGCCTCGACGTCGCACGTCATCTCGTCGCGGTCGACCGAGCTGAGCTCGTTCATGCGCTTCAGGTCGACGGTGATGCCGCCCAGGATCGGCACCGCGCCGCCGCACACCCCGGAGCCGCCCCCGTACGGGACGATCGGCACGGCCATCTCGCGCGCCACCCGCACGATGGCGGCGACCTCGCGCTCGCTCTCCGGCCACACCACCACGTGCGGGCGGTCGGGCGGCAGCTGGCCCGAGCGGATGCCGATGAGCGCGCGCGGCCACATGTCGCGGCCGTAGCTGGCCAGATCCGACTCGCGCTGCGACAGCCGCCGCTCGCCGACGATCGGCACCAGGGCCCGGCGCAGCCGGTCGGCGTCTACCGCGGTGCGCGCCATGCGCGAACGTTAGGGCCCGGCTGGGCCCGGCGCAAGGCCGCGCCGCACGCGTCGTGGGCCATCCGGTGGTATGAGACGGCGATGACGAACGTGCAGATCCACACGATCGCGGTGCTCGGAGCCGGCACGATGGGGCGCGGGATCGCCCAGGTCGCGGCCCAGGCCGGGTTTCGAACCCGCCTGACCGACGCGATCCCCGCGGCGCTGGACGCGGCGATGGACAAGATCCGGACCGGCCTGGACCGGGCGGTCGACAAGGGCAAGCTCGACGACGCCACCAGGACCCGCGCCCTCGAGAACCTGACCACCGCCGGCGACGCGACCACGGCGGTCGAGGGCGCCGACCTCATGATCGAGGCGGTCCCCGAGCGCCTGGATCTCAAGAACGAGGTGCTGAGCGAGGCCGCGCGCGCCGCGCCTGGCGCCTGGATCGCCTCGAACACCAGCTCGCTGTCGATCGCCGCCATCGCCATGGCGCTGCCCGATCCGAGCCGGGTCGTCGGCATGCACTTCTTCAACCCCGTCCCCGCCATGAAGCTGTGCGAGGTCGTCCACCACGCCAGGACCGCCCCCGAGGCGGTCGAGGTCGCCCGCACCGTGGCCGAGCGAATGGGAAAGACCGCCATCCTGGTCAAGGACGCCCCCGGCTTCGCCTCCAGCCGCCTCGGCATCGCCCTCGGCATGGAAGCGATCCGCATGGTCGAGGCCGGCGTCGCCACCCCGGCCGACATCGACACCGCCATGAAGCTCGGCTACGGCCACCCCATGGGCCCCCTCGAGCTCACCGACCTGGTCGGCCTCGACGTCCGCCTCGCGATCGCCGAGTACCTGGCCACCACCCTGGGCGAGCGCTTCCGCCCGCCGGCCCTCCTCGTGGAGAAGGTGAAGGACGGAAAGCTCGGCACCAAGTCGGGCGAGGGCTTCTACCGCTGGAAGGACGGCAAGCGGGTCGGCTGAGCTGAGCAGCCGGCGATGGTCTGGCGGCAGCCTCAGGCCGCAGCAGCGCGGGCGAACATCGCGAGGAGACGACCCCAGTCGCCTTCGGTCTCGAAGATGGCGCGCATCTCATCGCGACGGGCCCCGTAGCGGTCGAGGCGCCGATGCTCCAGCTCGACGCGTGTCGTGTCCTTGCCGTCGGCAATGAAACGCACCTCGATTTCCGTATTCAGAGCTGGGTCATACTGCCAGTCTGCGCTGATGTCCCACGAGAGCACGAGGAGCGAGTGGGGCTCCCAGGTGAGGACGCGCCCCCAGTCACACGTGGTTCCATCGTCACCGCGCTCGTACCAGCGGCCGCCGACGCGGGGCTCGATCACCGCGTCGACCGCGCTGGCCTTGCCGATCTTGTAGTTTGCCAGCGGCCACCACGTGCCCATCTTTTCGGTGAACACTCGCCACGCGACGGCCTGGGGGGCCTGGACGATCACGACCTTGCGCACGCTGTTCGGATCAGCAACGGCGGACATCTTCTGCTCCGTCATGGTTTCCTCTCCTTGATGGCCTCTCGCTCGGCAGCCCGCTTGAACGCCGTGAGCGCGTCGTCCCAGAATCCATCGAGCCAGTCGCGAAC
>DATHKR010000228.1:0-11029 GCA_035489015.1 Kofleriaceae bacterium
TCAGGCCTCGGGTTCGTGGCAAACCACTTCGATGTTGTGGCCATCCGGCCCCAAGACGAAAGCTGCATAGTATTTCCCGCTGTATTGGGGGCGCAGACCAGGCGCACCATTGTCCTTGCCACCCGCCTCCAGAGCCGCGCGATAGAAGGCTTCGACCTGCTGGCGATTCTCGGCCGTGAACGCCAGGTGAAGATGCGCCGGCTTCTCCTCGGTTTGATAGATGCACAATGAAGCCACACCCTCTGGTGGGCAAAGCTCGACACCGTAGGTCGGCGGACCCTCCGCGACCACGGCTACGCCGAGCGGTTCGAGTGCCTTGATGAAGAACGCTTTGCTCGCCGCATAGTCGGTGACTCCGAATTTGACGTGGTCAAACATGAGCTCTCCTGAAGTGTGTGGGCCCTCTCGATGGAAGGGTTGGCATCGGGATCGCACCGTCATCATGCGAGAAGACGGGCGAGAAGGGTAGCGGCGGCCCTCGAAGTGGTCGAGGCCGGGCTCGCCGCGCCTGCTCGCCCGCCAGGCCGGCGCCGCGATCTCGATCACCCCCGGCGCTGCATGTGCCCTCCTTACTCACGAGCGGGAGCAGGGGCCAGCGCTGGATCCGGCGCTTCGGCTCGGCCTCGAGCTGTTCCGCCGGAGCGTCGACCACTCGAGACAATAGAGGCTCGCGGGCGGCCGCGGCCTGCTGCATGATGCTCCGCGAATGCAGGGCCGGCACGTCCGATACCTGTTGCTCGCCCTGCCGCTGCTCGCAGCGTGCGTCGAGTCCGGCTGGACCGTCTGCGCCGATGGGCGGGTCTGCCCGGAGGGGCGGGTCTGCGATGTCGTCAACGGGACCTGCTCGAACGCGGACGAGGAGTGCCTCGGCAAGTCCGACCGGACTCCCTGCGCGAACGATACGCAGGTCTGCTTGAAGGGGGCATGCGGCAGCTCGTGCGGCGACGGCGTCGTCGATGGGTTCGAGGAGTGCGAGGGCAGCGTGCTCCAGGGAGAGACCTGTAGCAGCATCGGTCACAAGTACTTCGGAAACCTGGTGTGCGGCTCGAACTGCCAGTTCGACACGGTCGGCTGTTTCGGCGAATGCGGCGACGGGCACGTCGACGGTCCCTACGAGGAGTGCGACCTGAGCGATCCCGCCAGTCCGCTCGGCGAGTCATGCTTGCGGCGTGGGTTCGACGCCGGCCGACAGGTGTGCGCCGGATGCGCGCTGAGCGACGAGACCTGCATGACCTTCGGCTGGACCGACGAGAATCCGCTCGTTGCCGAGGCCGGGACGGCGTTGTTTGTCGACTTCTGGGGGACGGGGGAGGAGCTCTTCGCGCTCCTGTCGCCCGGCGGGGTCCGCTCCGATGACCAGTGGCTTGCGGTCGGTGGCGACAGCGGTGACGCGATTCGCGGCCGTGCCATCTGGGCGAGCTCGTCAGATGATATCTGGGTGGTCAACGAGGACGGCAGTGGCTTCCACCACTGGGACGGGGCGGGCTGGAGCGCCATGGCGAGCCCCGCGGGTGGGCTGAACGAGATCTGGGGCAGCGGTCCGTCCGATGTCACGGCCGTCGGTGACGCGGGGGTCGTTGTCCACTTCGACGGCGACGGCTGGCGCGAGCAGCCGACGCCGGTCGGGGCCAGCCTGCGAGCGATCTGGGGGGTCGGCCTGGATGAGATGTACGCCGCCGGCGAGGCGGGGACCCTCCTCCGCCGCGACGGTCGACGGTGGTCGTCGATCGATAGCGGCACGACCGAGACGCTCACCGGCGTCTGGGCGGACGCGCGCGGTGAGCTCTGGACCATCAGCGCCACGACCGTGCGCCGCCGGGCCGGCGAGGCGTGGACCGAGATGCTCACCTTGGAGGATGACGGGGCGGAGCGCGCGTGGATCGCCGGGACCGGGGCGAGCGACATGTGGATCACCGCCGGGCTGGGCGGGACTGTCATGCACTTCGACGGCGCGAGCTGGTCCACCATGCTGCCCCCCGATCCGTACGCCCCATCGCCGATCTGGGTCGACCGGATTCAGGTGGCGGTCGGCACGCTGATCGGAGCCGAGGGCGCCGTACGGCGCTGGTTTGGCGCCGGGGCCGGGCTCCCGCTGGTGGATGGCGGCCAGTGGCAAGACGTCTGGGCTCTCTCGCCCGATGTGTGGATCGCCGTGGGAGGGGACAGCGACACCGGCGTGGGCACGGCCCTCCACTCCGGGGTCGCGACGTTCGAGTTCGACGAGGTGTTGCGCAGCGTGGCCGCCCTCGGCCCGGACAGCGCGTTTGCCGCAGGCGAGAGCGGTCGGATCTACCAGTGGGATGGCGTGGAGTGGTCGGTCGGGTTCCCGGGCGATGGCGTTCCAGTCGGTGATCTGTGGACGGCCGGTTCGACCGACCTGTATGCCGTGCTGGACGCACAGCCTGGTCGCGTCGTCCACTTCGACGGGCAGGGCTGGTCCGAGCTGCCTCACCTCGAGCCACCGTGCGACGGTGTGGTCGAGCGCGTGTGGGCCAGCGGCCCGGACAGCGTGTTCGTGGTCGGCTTCGACGTCCTGGCTCGCTTCGACGGGTCCGCGTGGACCTGTTACGACGACCCGGACCAGTTGCAGGGGTATCTCTCGGTATGGGGCAGCGGGCCCGACGACGCATGGATCGTCGACTACCTCCCGTTCCCGCCTCGAGCGCGCCTGCTTCACTGGGACGGGACCGATCTGCGTCACTGGGCCGAGGCGGACCCGTTGTTCGGGCCCGCCACCTTTCCCGGCGACCTCATCGGCACCGCGGCCGACGACGTGTTCCTCGGCAGCCTGGCACATTTCGACGGCCAGGTCTGGTCGCCCATCCGTTCCGAGGCCATGGAGGGGAGCCCGGTCTTTGCGATCCCGTCCCGGATCTTCATGCTGGGCACCGTCGCCGGCGGTGACGGAATCAGCCAGTTCATCCGGACGCGCTTCTGGAACCAGCGCGCTCGAGAGGCAGACTGCGGTGACGGCGTCGACGACGACGCCGACGGCGCCACCGACAGCGACGACAGCGACTGCAGGGCAGGGGCGGCCGCGGCCTCGAGCCCCAGCATGCGCTCGAGCGCGGCGAGGAAGGCAGGGGCGTGGGTGACGAGCGCAAAATGACCGGCGCCCTCGAGCACGGTCATCTGCTTTCTCGGGGCGACGATCCTCTGGAAGTAGGCCTCGACGGGGCGCGTCGGTGTGAACAGGTCGTCGCGTCCCTGGATGACGTAGTAGGGCACATCGAACCTCAGCGCCTCGGTCGACAGGCGTTCCTCCATCTGCGTGGGCAAGAGGACGCGCCCCGAGAGCACCATGCCGCCGCGCAGGGATTCCATCTCGCCGTCGGTCATTCCGGGCGCCGCGCGAATCAGATCCGGCAGGCCGGCCAGCCACGCCGCATCGGAGGCGCCGAGGAACCGCCCCAGCGGCCGGGTGAAGGAGAAGTATTGCTCCTGGTTCATCGGGTCGGGGCGTCCGATCGCCTCGAGCTGCGCCAGCATCGCGGCGTCGCCGGTCTCCCTTGCGCGGGCCACGAGGAAGTCGAACTGAGCGCTGACCGACTCCGCCCAGCTGGCGATCTGGCCGGTGCCGACGTACGCGGCGAAAAGGTCGGGCCGCCTGCGCACCATCTCGGTCGCGATGGCAGTTCCCCAGGAGTGTCCGAGCAGGATGATGTCGTTCCGGCCGAAGCGGGCGCGTAGATACTCGGTCAGCTCGATGCCGTCGCTCGCGAGCCGGTCGAGCGTGAGCTCCGGCGTCTTCGCGCCGTACTTGCCGTATGTCCGCCCGGCGCCCCGCTGGTCCCACTGCACGAGCACGAAGTCGCGCTCGTACGGGGCATAGGTCGCGACCAGAGGCGACTGCACGTCGCCCGGCCCGCCATGCAGCAGGAGCAGGATCGGCTTGCCGGCGTCGTCGCCGCGGATGGTGATCCACTGATCCAGCCCACCCAGCGTCACGAAGCGGGCATCTTCGACGCGTGCACCCGGGTGGCCGGAGCCGGGGCGGTGAGCGGGCGCGCAGGCGGCGAGCAGGCAGCAGGAGAGCTCCAGCGCGGCGGAGAGCACGAGGCGGTCCATGGGGTCGATTCCTCCCCATCACATACCTGTCGAGACCGCTCTCGGTTACTCAGCGCCGAGCTCGGGCCGCCAGTCGGCTGATCGCCGCGGCGACCAGGGCCAGCTCGCGAGCCACCTCCAGCCGCGCGGCCTGCCGCTCGTCCTCCTCGGTGATCCGCAGCAGCGCCGACGGGTGCAGGGTCGCCAGCGTGATGGGCGCCCACGGCGACTCGAAGATCTCGCCGCGCGATCGGGTCACCCGGAAGGCCGGCCCCAGCAGCGACCGCGCCGCGCTGGCGCCGAGCACGACCAGCGCCTCCGGCTTCACGAGATGGAGCTCCGACTCCAGCCACGGCCTGCACGCGGCGATCTCGCCGTTGCTCGGCTTCGCGTGGATCCGCCGCTTGCCGCGCGGCGTCCACTTGAAGTGCTTCACTGCGTTGGTCACGTACGTCTCGGCCCGATCGATGCCGGCCCGGTCCAGGAGCTCGTCGAGCAGCCGCCCGGCCGGGCCGACGAACGGCCGCCCCGTCCGGTCCTCCTCGTCGCCGGGCTGCTCGCCGACCAGCACCACCCGGGCGCCAACCTTCCCCTCGCCGAACACGGTCTGGGTCGCGTCCTCGTGGAGCGGGCACCCGCGACAGCCCTCGGCGGCCCGCCGCAGGCCGGGAAGCGTGACGCGCTCGGGCAGGAACTCGGCCGCGGACATGGACCTCTCCTCCGGAGACCTAACGGCCCGAACCGCGCCCGGCAACCCTTCTCGGAGCCGGGCGACGAGAAGTCGCCGATCCGCGCCCCACCGGCGTCCGCCAACGCTGCTACTGCGGTCGGGGCGGACCCTTGGATGTCCACACGACGCTGAGGATCTTCCAGCCCGCGGTGGTCTTCATGAGCTGCCAGACCTCCATGCCGCGGTTCTTGATCGCGCCGCCCTCGACGAACTCGAAGTCGAACATGACGACCGCGAGGTTGGCGTCCTGGGTGATCTTGACGTTGTAGAACTTCTCCTCGATGCCCTTCGACTGCTGGATCAAGGCGGCGAACCGGGCGAACCCACCCGAGGGGAGCCCGGTGAAGTTCACATCCACGGTCTCGCGGGCCTTCTGCGTGATGTCGGGTGGCACCGGCGACGCGAACACGATGTTCGAGTCGAGCATCAGCGAGGACAGGAGCCTGGTGTTCTTGGTCCGCAGGGCGACCTGAAAGTCGCGCACGACCTTCTCGATCGCCTGGACCTCCTGCCGGGAGGTCTCGCGGGAGCCGGCGTGCGGAGGGTCGGCCGCGCCGAGGCCGGGCATGAGAGCCGCAACGGTGACCAGAACCACGAGGATCAGGACAGGTCGCATGGCCGAGAACTCTAATCGCCCGGACGTCGCTGCTCCAGGAAATGATGTCAGCCAGCGACCCGCGCGATGAGCGCGCGGAGCCACGCGTGGGCGGGGTCGCCGTCGTCACGCCGGTGCCAGACCATGGCGACGCGGGCCGCGCCGATGAGTGGCACCTTGCGCACGGCGAGGCCGGAGACGTCGGCCAGCGCGCGGGCCGCGCGCGCCGGGAGGGTCGCGATGAGGTCGCTGTCGCGGAGGACGACCGGCAGCGCGAGGTAGGTGCCGACCACCAGCGCGATCCGCCGCCGCCGGCCTCGCTCGGACAGCAGGCGGTCGATCGGGCCGTGCGCCTGGCCGGTCGGCGAGACCAGGACGTGAAGCAGTTGCGCGTAGCGGGCCACGGTCAACCGGCGAGCAAAGGCCGGATGATCGGGCCGGCCGACGCAGACCAGCGGATCGGCGTAGAGGGCGGCGCGCAGGAGTCGGGGCGGGGGTTCGACGAAGTGGCCGACCGCGACATCGAGGTCGCCGGCGTCGAGGCGCGCCGCGTAGTCGGCCCTGGTCGTCGGCACCACGCGGAGGTCGGCGCGCGGGGCCTGGGCGTGGACGGCGCCGGCCAGCTCCTTCACCAGCGCGATCTCGGCGTACTCCGACATCCCGACCACGAACGGGCGCTCGCACGTCCTGGGCTCGAAGGCGGCGCCGGGGTCGAGCGCGCGTGAGATCTGCTCGAGCGCGGGAGTCAGCGCGGCGGCCAGCGCCCGCGCGCGCGCGGTCGGCTGCATGCCGGCGGCGGTGCGGACGAACAGCTCGTCGTCGAACAGCCGGCGGAGCCGGCGCAGCGCGTGGCTCATCGCCGGCTGCGACAGACCCACGCGCGTGCCGGCGCCGGTCACCGCGCGGTCCTTCATCAGGGCATCGAAGGCGATCAGGAGATTGAGGTCGACCGCGGCGAGATTCACCGGAGGCATGTTGGTCATGATGAGTATTGATTGGCCAGATGATCTTCTCCGGTGCAATCTGCCCCGATGTCATCCTCTTCTCGTGGCGAAACGCCGGCTCTCCCCGCGACCGTCCGGCTCGGCGACCTCGAGGTCCGGCGGCTCGGGTTCGGCGCGATGCAGCTCCCCGGTCCAGGTGTGTGGGGCGAGCCGCGCGACCTGGCGCGGGCCCACGCCGTGCTCCGCCGCGCAGGCCAGCTCGGGATCGACTTCATCGACACCTCCTGGTACTACGGGCCGCTGGTCGCGAACCGGCTGATCGCCGAGGTCCTCCATCCCTACCGGGCCGGCCTGGTGATCGCGACCAAGCTGGGCGGCTGCCGCACCGCCGACGGCGGCTGGGGGATCGCGCTCCGCCCCGACGAGCTGCGCGCGGGATGCGAGCACGATCTGCGGAGCCTGCGCCGCGACCATCTCGATGTCGTGCACCTGCGCTGGACGGTCGGCGCGGACGTGCCGTTCGGTGAGGCGCTCGGCGCGATGGTCCAGCTCGCCGCCGAGGGCAAGATCCGGCACCTCGCGCTCAGCAACATCACCCGGGCCCAGCTCGATCATGCCCTCGCCGAGGGGGCCGCCATCGTCGCGGTTCAGAACCTCTACAACGTCGCGGCCGGCGAGCGCCAGCTGGGCGGCCGGGCGGACTCGGTGGTCGCCGAGCAGGAGCTGCTGATCGACGAATGCACCGCGCGCGGCATCGCCTTTCTCCCCTACTTCTCGCTCGCCATCCCCGGCGCGCGGCTGCCGCCATCCCCGGCGCTGGCCGCCATCGCGGAGGCCCGCGGCGCGACCATCAGCCAGATCGCGATCGCCTGGCTGCTGGCCCGCTCTCCCGTCATGCTGCCCATCCCGGGCACCAGCTCGGCGGCGCACCTCGACGAGAACTGGGCAGCCCGAGAGATCGCGCTGTCGAGCGAGGAGGTGGCCGCGATCGTCTCGGCCAGGCAGTAGGGCGCCGGCCATTCCACCCCGCTCTCAGCGCGGGTGGTGCCCTGCTTCCAGCCGGCGGCGGACCATGCTGACGTGCTCGCGCAGCACGTACAGCTGATCGGCGAACGAGAGCGGCGTCTTCATCGCGTTGACCGCGTCCTCGATCTCGTCGAGCCGCTTGTGGATCGCCTCGCGCAGCTCGTCGGGCTTCTCGGGAGGTGGGTCCTGCAGCATGTCCCGTTCGATGCCCATCAGGGCGCCGTACCAGCGGTAGATGCGAGAGCGCACCCGCCAGCGGTACAGGGCTGGTGCCAGCCGCGTGGCGGGGACGATCAGCACCAGGAGCGGCAGGAGCACCACCAGCATGCGGTCGACCAGGCTGGCCAGCCAGAAGGGGAGGTTCCGGTACAGGAACTGCCCGCCCGACTTGTAGTAGCGCACGGCGTCGTCGCTGATGGGAAAGTCGCGCTCCTGCGGCGAGGGGTACATGCCGGCGTCGCGGTACATGCCCGGGCCGCTGTGCACCTCGCGGGCGGCGCTGATGAGCAGATCCGAGAGGGCGGGGTGGAGGTCCTCCCGCGCCACGAGCTCGACGGTGGGGCCGACCAGCTCGTAGGGCTTGGGCGGGACGTTCCTGGCCAGGTCCATGGCGCCCTCGGGCAGATTCAGGCGGGTCAGGAAGCGAAACCGTCGCACGTACCCGGCGGCCTGGCGAAAGTTCATGAGCTCGATGCCGGGTATCTCGCGCAGGTGCCGCATCACCTTGGGCGTGGCGGAGTCGCCCATCAGGAACGCGGCGTCCACCTTGCCCACGATCAGCGCCAGCGCCGCCTCCTCGCCGCCTTGATCCACGAGGACCGTGGGCGGTCCGACGTCGTTGCCCTTCAGCAGGGCCAGGGCCAGCGCCCGGGTCCCGCTGCCCTCGGGGCCGATGGCCAGGCGCTTGCCCTGCAGCTGGGACAGCATCTCGATCGGCTCGGCGCTGCGGTAGTACACCATCAGCGGCTGGGCCAGCACGCTGCCCAGCGAGCGCAAGCCCGAGATGTTCACGCCCTCGGTCAGCCCCGACTGAACGAAGCCGACGTCGACCTGCCCGTCGGGGTCGGCCAGCCGGTGAAGGTTGTCGAGCGATCCGCGCGAGGGGATCACCTCGACCTTGACCCCGTAGCGCTCGATGATGGCTTTGTACTTCTCCGCGTTCGTCCGGTAGCTCGAGCCCTCCGGTCCGCCAAGGAACCGGATCTCGCTGGGGGGCGCCGGGCGGACCAGGGCGACCGCTGCCCACAGCGCGCCGACGACCACCAGCCCGACCGGAACCACCACGACCAGGAGGTCGCGCCACGATACGGAGACCGGCCCCACGGGCAGCCGCGGGCGCCGAAACCACCGCCGTTTGATCGCTGGCATGGCGATTCCGATGATGTCACGGCGGACGCGGCGGCGGCTACGGGCCGATCAACGGGTGTCCTTGCTCGGGTCGATCAGGTACTTCTCGCCGGTGCCGATCTTGCCGTACGCCGCGATGGCGTCGGGCTGGAGGGCCTCGGACAGCGATATGACCCTGGTGTAGTGGCTCGCGAACGTGGTCTTGAGGCCGGCCATCACGCGCTCGCGCAGCTTGTGGCTCGCCTCGGGGCCGATCTTCTGCAGGAAGGGCATGAGCAGCCAGCCGCCGATACCCCAGCTCATGCCGAAGTTGCGCACGAGCTCGGTCGGGCCTCGATCCAGCATGCCGTACACGTAGACCTGCTTGTACGTGGTCGAGCCGTAGCGGCTGTACTGCTTCATCTTCGCCACCGCGGCGGCCTCCATGCAGGTGAGGATCTGGCTGGCGAGCTTGCCTCCCCCGATCGCGTCAAAGGCGATCGTGGCGCCGGTGGCCTGGAGCGCGCCGGTGAGGTCCGCCATGAACGAGGGCTGGCTCGAGTTGCAGACGTGGGCGGCGCCCGCGCCGCGCAGCAGGTCCTCCTGCTCCGCCTTGCGCACGATGTTGACCAGGGCAACGCCGTCCGCGATGCAGAGCCGATTGAGCATCTGGCCGAGGTTGGACGCCGCTGCCGTGTGCACGAGCGCGGTGTGGCCCTCGCGGCGCATGGTCTCGACCATGCCGAGCGCCGTCAGCGGGTTCACGAAGCACGACGCGCCCTCGGCCGCGCTCACGCCGGGGGGGAGGGGCTGGCACTGGATCAGCTTGAGGACGCGATACTGCGTGTACATCGCGCCGCCCATCATCGCGACCGTCTGGCCGAGCAGCGCCTGCGCCGCGGCGGACGAGCCCGCCTTCACGACCACTCCGGCGCCCTCGTTGCCGACGGGCATCGACTCGCCCGCGCGGGCCGCCATGGCCTTCCTCATCGCCTCGGGGATGGTTGCCGTCACGACCGGGCTGGATGGGGAGCCCGACACCCTGGCGGTGCTCATGTCGGCGGCGCCGAAGAGGAGGCCCAGGTCCGAGGGGTTGATCGGAGTGGCCTCCACTCGAACGACGACCTCGTCCGCGGCGGGATCGGCGATCGGAACCCGCGTGAGCGATATCTCGAGCTGGCCTTCCTTGGTGACGAGGGAACGGAGCTCCAGGCCTTCCAGGTCATTGCTCATCGGCGACACTCCATGATGGGGACCGCCAGTATGCAGCACCGTCCGCGAGTAGCCACCCGGCGCCACGCTGACGCGACATGACTACAGCGAGATGCGGCCGTGCAGGCTGAGCGTGAGCAGCGCGCCGGGCTCGCCGTCGTCGCAGCTCTTGCAGCCCTCGACTTGGTCGGGGTGGGCCAGCTGGATCAGCGGCGCCACCGTGAGGCGCACGGCCATCGGACCGAACCCGCCCTCGGCGCCGAGCTCGGGGCGGACCCAGACCGCGTGATCCCACCGACGGTAGGCCAGCGTCCCGTTCTCGTCGCCGCAGAGGTTGATGATCCCGGATGATTGGCACCCGGCGGCCACGGCGGTGGCGCCCTCGATGACGCCGAGCCCCAGGAGGAGCGCCGCGTTCTCGATGGGGATCTTTGCTCGCGCGCCTCCCTGGACCAGCCAGGTGTCACGGGGGTCGCGCGCCGTTCGCTCCGCGAAGGGATCGCCGTCGATCTGGTGGTGGATCACGCCGAGCTCGAGCTCGAGGTGCTCGAGGAGCGCCACCTGGAGCTCGAAGCCCGGCCGGGGCTGGCTGGCCAGACCGTTCGACAGCTCGACGCTCCCGCCGAGGTACTTCGACGGGACGCCGCGCTCGGCCCAGGCCGGCGTCGAGGTCGCGAGGAGGAGCAGGATCGTTGCCGTGCGCATGGCCCGCTGTTCAGCAACTGCCGTGCCGCCGACCAAGCCCGTGAGATGTCGATCGCCGATGTCCGATTTTCGTCACGCGTGATGGAGATCGAGTCAGCGGTGGGTCCAGCCCGGCATGAGCGAGTAGAGATCGGCGCCGACCTTGTCCTCGAACGAGACGCCGCGCGCCGCCAGCCGCTCCTGGAGCTGGCCCTGATGGAACGAGCGGAACACGTCGGTCGCGTCGCCGATCAGCTCTCCACCGACGAAGATCTGAGGGATGGTGGGGATCGAGGTCCGCTCGACCAGGGCCGCCCGGATCGTCCCGCCGCGGTCGTCGCGCTGGTACTCGACCGAGTCGAGGTCGATCGAGCGATAGGCGATGCCGCACCTGGCGAACAGCTTGCGCACCGCCCAGCAGAACTCGCACCACGACAGCGCGAACATGACGACCGGCTGCTCGTC
>DATHKR010000229.1:0-9266 GCA_035489015.1 Kofleriaceae bacterium
CGAGTCCCTCCAGAAGGAGCTCGAGCTCACCGAGACGGCGATCACCATCTATCGGGAGAACGTCCTCGGCAACAAGGGCCAGGTCACGACCGAGGCGACGAAGAAGGAGGCCCACGAACGCCTGCCGATCCTCGAAAAGGAGAGGACGGAGCTCAAGGCAAAGCTCGCCAACGCGCATGCCGAGGAGGCCACGTACAAGGGGGGCGCCGACGCGGCCCGAATGCAGGGCCTCCAGATCAGCGACGAGTGCAAGAAGAACCCACTGGCCAAGGGCTGCAGCTAGGAAACGGGGGCGACCAGTTAACGGTGGGGCTCCCGAGACGTCTTCCGATCATGCCCCTGCGCCGAGCGTTCGCCCTCCTGGTCCTCCCTGGAATCATCGCCACGTGGGCCCTCTGCTCACGCATCCGGTCGGTGTCCGCGTCGCCGCAAGAGGCGCTGGTGGGCGGATGCGACGGGTGCGAGGCGATCTTCCAGGGCCGCCCCGCCACACTGTCGCCCACCGCTCGCATCGCGACCCCCGCGGAGCCGGGCGAACCACTCGTCCTCGAGGGAGTGGTCAGGGACGCGTCCCGACGGCCGCGGGCCGGGATCATCGTCTACGCCTATCACACCGACGCGCGAGGCGAGTATCCGCGCGAGGGGGCCGATCCGACCCCGGCGGCCCGACGGCACGGACGCCTGCGCGGATTCGCCCGCACCGACGCCGCAGGCCGCTACCGCTTCGAGACCATCCGCCCGGCCCCCTACCCCGGCCGCGACATACCGCAGCACATCCACATGCAGATCCTCGAGCCCGGCCGCTGCCACTACTACATCGAGGACGTCGTCTTCACCGACGATCCTCTCCTCACCCCGGCCCAGCGAAAGCGACACGCGGGCCCACGCGGCGGCCGCGGCATCGTCGCCCCCCGGCGTACCCCGGTGAAGCAAGGCGATCGCACCGTGTCGACCTGGCTGGTCCAGCGCGACATCGTCCTGGGGGCCGGCATCCCCGGCTACGCTGGCTGCGGCGCGAAGTAGAACCGCGTCACTCGCCGGCCGCCTCGAAGCCGACGCTGCCCGGTCGCTGAAGGGCAAGGTCGAGCGCACCATCCAGTACCTGCGCCAAGAGCGCCCGCCCGAGCCTCCCTTCAGCGCTATCCGCCGGTGGTCTTGCCGGCGCTCTTCTTCAACGCCTCGAACTCATCGCCGGTGAGAGACTGGCCCTGGCAGAGCTTCGATCCCATGTTGGGTCCGGCCAAGACAGGCGTCGTGATCACCGCGGTGCCACCTACTCGGTCGACATAGACCCAGTCGGCTGACTCCTTGCCGCGCCAGGCGAGGATTCCGGCCCCATCGAGCTCGACTCGCATCTTGAGCGTCTTGAAGTTGGCTGGCGTCTGAAGCTCCGCTTTCTCGGGTGCCAGCTGGCCACCTCCTTCTTGCAGGACTTGTTGCAGGCCCAGAAGAACGCATCTGCCTCGGTAGCCTTGATGCCACTTGCCCACTTCGTGGAGGCGACGAGCGCCTTGCACTCGCCCGGCAGGACGTAGAAGTCGAAGCCTGGCTCCTTCGCATGCGCGGGGCTCGCCTCCCATGGCGCGAGCAATGGCCAGAAGGGTGTCAGCTGGAATCTCATGTCGTCCCTCGCGACCCTACCGATTCAATCGACCAGTCCAGTTCGGTGCTTGATGGCATCCCAGGAGGGCGCGCGTTCAGGTCCGCGCAACCGGCTCCGGCCGTCCACGCGTCCTAGGAGACGAGCCGCCGCCTCAACGGAACCGCCGACGGGGCCGCTTGCGCATGTACTACCGCCGGGCGGGGCGGGGCACCGGGCGAAGCTTTGGCGTCCGTGGCCGGTCCGCCGAAGTTGGGAGCTACGGAGGTTGCCAGAATCGTCGTTCCGCGACGTGGTCGAGGACAGGCCCTTCCTCCCATCTGGCGTTCCGGGTACTCGCCGACCCTCGCGAAGCGGGCCTTGTGGTTCCTGACCGCGGCCGGCTCCCTGGGCGCACATTCGCCGAGTACCGAGGCGTCCAGGTCGGCAAGGAGACCCGCGATGTGCGGCCCGGCGACGCGAGAAGCGTCGAGTGGCGCGTGGACGTGAAGGTGGCGAGAGACGCGGCCGCCATCCGGTCCTCCGCGCCCCCCCCATTCACCGCCGCGGCGACGAGCGCTTCCTGTATCTGGTGTGGCAGGCGAAGGGAGCGAAGCCCAAAGCTGTTTCGCCGCGCCAAGCTCCAGCTCGATGCCGTGCCGGCAGCGATGATCGAGGCGGCGCTGAAGAGCGCGACCGGCGAGATCGTCGCCGAGCTCGACCTCACCGACGCGAAGGGCGGGCCGCACTGCGCCCCGGTGAGGCCGCCCGCGATCCGCTGGTCGCTCCCGCCGCGCTGATCGAGGCGCCGCAGCGGTCCGCAGGATTTGCACCGAAGGCGCCCCGGCACGTCGCCCCTCGGGGGTCACGTTCGGGCCCCGATCCGCTTCGCGCTTTCTCGAGCGCGCCGATGTCGCTTAGGCTGGACGAGGGGGAGGCACGCGGCCGACGGCGACGTCGGCATGGGTGCCCTCATGGCCTCGTATCGGGAGGGATGCATGGGGAACGCGAAGGGGAAGGGCTTGCCGAGAGCAAAGGCGGCGCCGAGGGCGAAGCCCGCGCCGAGGGCAAAGGCACCGCCCAAGGCAAAGGCTGCGCCCGCGCTGTCTGGTGAGGGACTGAGCAGGATGCGAGCCGTCCTGGATTCGCAGCGCGCACTGGGCGGCGGATCGTATCCGGTGCCGGTGCAGAGGCTGTTCGAGCTGGCGGCCGTGCCGATGAGCGACGCCGCGCTCAAGGTCTTCGTGGCGCCGAAGAACGGGAAGCTCTTCGCGCTCACGGCAAAGTCCAGCAAGAAGGAGCCCGACGCGACCGAAAAGGCGCTCGTGTTCCTGCCCGAGGACAGGGACGTCGTGGCTGGCTCGGCCGCGATCTTCGACGAGGCATTCGAGGCCGCGAGGCAGACCGGCAGCGACCTCTTCACGGCGGCCGACCTCGCCAAGCACGTACCGACAGCGCTGAAGAAGGCGTTTCAGTCCTCGGTCGAGAAGTGGGCACGCAGGGGCACGGCGCCGTTCCCCGGGATCCTGGTCCTGCGACGCAAGAGCACAAGGAAGGTCGATGTCTACCTGCACCGGCTGGAGGTGCCTGCACCGATGACCAAGGTCAAGCAGCCCTCGGCGCAGATCTCGCTCGACGGCTTCGCGCGCGAGTTCGCCCGCGAGTTCGAGCGCCTCGACCGTGCCTCGGGCAACAACAACTACGTCCTCCTGCACGACCTCCGCCGCGCGCTTCCCGACGTCGAGCGCGCCGAGTTCGACGACCGTCTCAAGGAGCTCCGCCTCGCCAAGCTCTTCACGCTCGACAGTCCAGATGGACGCCACGTGCGTCTGACCCCCGAGCAGCTCGATTCGGGCATCCGCGAGGGCAGCTCCAACCTCGTCTACGTGGCCCGGAGGTGAGGCGCATGAGCAAGAAATCGATCACGACCGAGGAATTCCTGCGCGCGTTCCAGGGCACGAACCCGTTCAGCAAGAACCGGGTCAGCGGAGCCGGCGACTTCGAGGGCGACGTACCGACCATCCACGGCAAGGAGTTCAAGCAGCTCGTCCAGCGGGTCCAGCGCGTCGGCGCCGGCGACGGCTCATCCGGGCTGCTCATCCTGGGCGGTGCCGGGGTCGGCAAGAGCCACCTCCTGGCCCGGCTCGCCCGCTGGGCGGAGAGCAAGGGCTCGGCGACGGTGCTCTTCCTGCACAACATCGTGGCCTCACCAGAGCGCATGGCCAGGTACCTCCTGCGCGCGTCGGTGAGCGTGCTGACCGGGCTGCGTGCCGAGGGATATGCGAGGTCGGAGCTCCATCGCCTGCTCCGGCGGGCGATCCGGGCGCGACTGCCGCGGAGGACGAAGACGGCCACCCGGGCGCCATCGATCGAGCTGGCCGCGAAGGCGCTGGACGCGGTCATTCGCGAGATCGACGACCGCGGGGACATCGCGCGGGCGATGGTCGCCTTCTATCGCTTCGGCCGGGAGGGGGGCGAAGAGGCGGCCCGCGGCCGCGCCCAGGCCGCCGTGCAGTGGCTCTCCGGCGACAGCATCGCCCGCGACGTGTCGGAGTCGCTCGGCCTGGCTGACATCGAGGCCGAAGGTGCGGCGCTCGCCGACGACGCGGCGGTCGAGCTGGTCTTCCGGGTGCTCGCGCACCTGGGAGCCACCGCCAGCTATCCGCTCGTCCTGTGCGTGGACCAGGTCGACAACCTCGACGACGCGAAGGTCGCCGCGATGTCGCAGTTCCTCCAGGTGCTCCTCGACCACGCGAGCCAGATGCTGGTGGTCGTCTCCGGGGTCAAGCAGAGCATGCTGCGCTTCCGAGAGGAGGGAATCATCGCCGAGGCCGCATGGGACCGGATGGCCCAGAACAGGCTCGAGCTGGCACGGATCGACGAGGCGGACGCGCGGGCGCTGATCAAGGCGCGCCTCGAGCACTTCATGGAGCCGTTCGGCGAGCTGCCGAAGCTGAACGTGAAGCGGCGCGCCGACGAGCTGTTTCCTCTCGACGAGGCCTGGCTCAAGGACCAGCTCTCGCTCCAGGCCGAGTTCCGCTCGCGCGACGTCATCACCTGGGCGGACGACCGCTGGGAGCAGCAGCAGGAGCGGCTCGAGGCGAGCGACGGCAACGAGTGGATGAAGTCGTGGCCGGGCGCGCGTGTCGAGCCTAACCGGAAGGCGCACGGATCGCTGCAGGAAGCGATCGACGCCGCCGTCGGGATGAAGCTGGTGGAGCGCATCAACGAACGTGTGCTTCAGCCGTCCGCGCTCCCGCCCGACGCCGACAACATGGCGACACTGACGCTCAGCCTCCTCGAGCTGTGCCGCGGCCGCGACGAGTACAGCATTGTCGACGTCAAGCGCTCCGTCCGCGGCAAGCGGTTCCCGGCCTGCGACCTGCTGGTGACGGAACACCGACCGGATCACTCCAAGGTCACCACCGGCGTGCTGTTCGTCAGCACCGACAACGCGACCAAGGCGACCAAGGCGCTCCAGCGCCTGCTCGACGATCCGAGCCCATCGGATCACCGCGTCCTCGTCACTGACGAGGAGCGCCGCCCGCTGCTGTCCGGCGCCAAGGGCAAGCAGCACCTCGCCGCCCTGAAGAACCTGAGGAAGGGCGCGTTCGTGCACTGCGCGATGCAGTTCGAGGGACACGCCGTTCTGGACGCGCTCTACGGCCTCATCGCCAGCGCCCGGGTCGGAGATCTCGAGGTGGAGTACCCGCGGGGGCGGCCGCGGCGGATCATGGAGGTCGAGGCGATCGAGTCCCTGCACCGCCAGGGCAAGTTTGCCGAGCAGGTGCTCCTGCGGGAGCTGTTGACCGAGGACGGGCAGGTCTCGGGCGGCGATGAGAAGGGAGGCATCATCGATGACGAGCGTGCGCGTCAGACGATCGCCGCGCATCTAGCCTGGCGGCTCTGCCTCACGTCGCAGCAGGTGACCAAGGAGCTCATCGAGCTCGATCATCTGCAACCGACCTCGTTCGAGGACATCCACGGTGAGATCAAACGGGTCGCGCAGGGCATGCACTCGCAGGGCTTCCTCCACGCGACCGCCGTGAACGACGGGCTCTACCTCCAGCTCCTGCACAAGGGCCAGTCCTACTGATGGACCTCGAGCACTACTCCGTGACCCAGGTCCGGGTGGCGGCTACCTGTCCGCGCATCCACTACTTCGACTCGGTCCACACCCGCACGAGCGGCGCGGCCAAGCCGACCGTGACCCGGATCTGGACCGCGGGCAACGGCGAGACGGCGGCCGGCGGCGCGCTGTTTCACCACGTCGTCGAGCGCTTCAACCGGGAGGCGCTGCACGCGTCCGACGTCCACACCGCCGTGGAGCGGGCCGAGACGGCGGCACAGCTCACCCAGGACCTGCTCCGCTACATCAACAAGCATTGCATCGATCTGGCCGCCCTGACCCGAAGGACCGTCGAGATGAGGAAGGGCTTCACGGCGGCCCTCCACCTCTACGTCGCCGAGCTGGCCCAGATCATCACACACGGGCGCTCCAGCGGCATCGGGGCCCAGGACATCATCCGGCGTCTGTTCGGGGACTGGCGCAAGCGGGTCGACGCGACGTTTCACGTGGGGGAACGGACGCACGTCCACGTCACGGGCATCATCGACTACGTGTTCTATGACTGGCGAGTGAAGAGCCAGCGGATCATCGACTACAAGCTCACGCCCTTCACGAGCCCCGACAAGGACCTCTTCCAGGTCCACACCTACGCGCTCATGCATCACTTCCAGCACGGGACCCGACCATGGGTGACGGTCTTCTACCTGCACCCTGATCGGTTGCCGCTCGAGTCGTCCTGGGAGCGGATCGAGCGCGAGCGATACAAGGTCTACGACCTCCTCTCGTCCATGGTGGCGTGGTCGCGCTACGACGAGAAGGAGGGCACCGGGCTCAAGCCACCTGGCGAGATCTCGTACTGTGGCAGCTGCCGCTGGAACAGGGACGGCCAGTGCGAGGCCCGTCTCGGACCCAAGCAGGAGGGCGCGCGAGACCATCGCTGGGAGGCGCTCGGCGCGTTCGACCAGGCTGCCGCACCCGAGGTCGAGGTGAAGGAGCCGGCTCCCGGGCAGCCAGTCGAGGAAGAAGAAGAAGAACAAGAAGAAGAAGAAGAAGAAGAAGACCTGGATCCGACGGCAGTCGCGAGCTCGCCGGTCCGCGCCGCCCCCGCCCCGCGCCCCCCCGACGGCCCGACCCTCCACCTCGGCACCCAGGAAGGCCGCGCCACCCCGGTCGCCTTCCCCGCCGCGGCCCTCAAAACCCACGTCGCCGTGGTCGGCGCGGCCGGCAGCGGGAAGACCTGGATGGCCAAGGTCATCGCCGAGGAGGCCATCCGCAACCGCATCCCGGTCCTGGCCATTGACCCGCAGGGGGACCTCGTCCAGTTCCTTTCCCGGCGCCCGGACGCCGAGATTCCGCCGGGGCTGGCCGAGCACCATCGCGAGTTCTGGCAGGTGGTCGAGCCGCGGGTGTTCACGCCGGGGACGTCGCACGGGCTGCGGCTGTGTCTCGATCCGATCCGGGTGGCGTCGCCCGAGGACCTGGCCCGGATCGCGGACCCGCAGGAGCGCGAGGAGGAGCGGACGGCGATCCTTTCGTCCGTTGCGAGCAACCTGGTGAGCCTGGCGGCGATCGGCGGGGAGACGCAGGCGCAGCAGACGTTCGTGTTCCAGCTGCTCGGCCTCCTGGCCGGCAAGCCGGCGATCGGGCTTCGCGAGGTGGTGGCGGCGATCCAGGAGCCGGAGGCGCTCGGCATCGATCAGCCGGACTACACGATCCGCAAGTCGGAGCGGCAGAAGCTGGCCCGGGCGCTGAACGCGTACATCAGCGGGCCGGCGTCGAATCTGTTCGTGGGGGGCGAGCGGCTCGATCTGGACCGGATGATCCGGCCGAGCGAGAGCGGCCGCGTGCCGCTCAACGTCATCTACCTGAACGCGCTGTCCGACGACGGACAGAAGCAGTTCTTCGTCGGGGCGCTGGCGGCGGAGATCTACCGCTGGATGGTCACGTCGCTCCGGGCCGACGGGACGCGCCCGAATCTCCTCTTCTACCTGGACGAGGCGCGCGACTTCATCCCGGCCGGGACCCGGAAGCCGCCCGCCAAGGATCCTCTCATCCGCCTGTTCACCCAGGGGCGGAAGTTCGGGGTCGGGTGCCTCCTGTGCACGCAGAGCCCTCGCTCAGTCGACTACAACGTCTTCGGCAACTGCAGCACGAAGATCATCGGGCGGCTCGAGGCGCAGCAGGACGTCGAGCGGGTCGTGGAGTGGTTCGCGACGACCGGAGCGGCGCCGCCGTGGGTGGCGGAGCGCAAGGGCGCCACCAAGGGCAGCTTCGTGGCGCGCTGGCCGGACATGCCGACCGAGCTCGAGGGGAGCGAGCTGCGCAGCCGGGCGCTGTACTCGGCACACGAGGGGGCGTGGTCGCCCGAGCGGGTGAAGCAGGCCGTGGATCGCACGGAGCTGCGCGCGCGGCGGGTCGGGGAGGAGGCGGTCATCGTCGACCCATCCGTGCGGATCGACGAGGATGGAGAACCCCGAGGAGCGCGAGCGCGGCAAGGATCGAGAGAGCGGCCTCGCTCGGGCCGGTGACACCCCCGCATCCAGGAGTCTGTCGCGGCCCGCAAGCACAGGCTGGCCGAGCAGCAGGTCGATCTCGCGAAGGAGAGGTTCGACATTCATGTTCCGCCCAAGGCGCCGCCGCCCGCGGGGTACGGGCTCCTCGTCTTCGTCCCGCCCTGGTCCGAGCCCACGCAGCCGCAGGCCTGGCGCGCGCCCCCTCGACCGCCATCGCCTCGTCTTCGTCAGCGCCCGGAGCTCGCGCAACGACGCGCACGTCCTCTACCGGCGCCTCCCGCTCGCGCTCCTGGCCTACGAGAGTGTCCGCGCGCGGTTTCCGATCGACGACGAGCGCGTCTACGTCATAGTTTTCTCGGGCGACTCGCGCGTGGCGGAGGTCGCGGCGCTCGCCCATCCCGATGTCTTCCGCGGCGCGATCCTCCACTCGGCGCCGACCCCATCGACGGACAGGAAGGCATCTACAAGCCACCCGCCGACCTCAGAGCTCGTCTTCGGGCTCGGCTCGGTCGTCGGCATGGCAAGCCTGTCCAGCTTGATCGGCTGCCCGCTGGCGCGCGCTGTCGGGCAAGCGGCGCGCGCTTCGCATCTGTCGGGCGCGACCAGGGTGCTGTCGGCCGTGGTCGGCGTGCTGTGGGGCTCCCGCTCATCATGGCGCCGGACCGGACGATGGTCGCTGGCGTCGGGGTGACCAAATGTCCCAGGGCGGTACCGCCGCCCACCCGCTAGAACCCTAGCCATGCCGGTGTCCAACGACCTCGACCTGGCTTGCGCCTGGCAGCATTCGTTCAACGTCGCTCCCAACCAGAAGGGGCCGTTTGGCTACCTGCTCGAGTGGTCCGGGCTGGGCGGGCTGGTGCTCAGCAAGGACATCGTGGTGTGGAATCCGCTGGGCGGCACTGGCCAGTCGCTGCTGGGCGGCGCGACGGTGAGCTGCGTGGGCGTGATCGAGCGATTTCGGTTTGGCGGCGATGTCACCGACCCGATCCGGATCTCGTGCTTCCTCAGCCAGGAGAACCAGACGAACCTGCGCGCGAAGCTTGCCCGCGACCTGGTCAACACGAAGGTCCGGATGCGCTGGAACGTAGTTGGCTATGACGAGGCG
>DATHKR010000230.1:0-3097 GCA_035489015.1 Kofleriaceae bacterium
CCGCCCATCCTGGAGGCCCTCCTCGGCGCGGCCGACGACCTGCTCGACGACCTCGACGTCGAGCTCGACCCGGGCTTCGGAAGGCCGGTGCAGCTCCAGCTCGACGGTCAGCTCGGCGCGCTCGAGGTCGTCCCGGGGCCTGCGATCGGCAGCGCGCCGGGCCATGTGACGGTTCACCAGGATCTGACCATCCTCACCGTCGGCGTCACCGAGGGCCTCCCCGAGGGCGAACCCCTCCATCCCGCATCGCGCGGGGCGCCGCGTCTGGATCTGAAGTCGGCCCCGCCGGATGCGCCCACGACCGGGGTCCGCCTGGCCATCCGGCTGGACCTCTTCAACGCGCTCCTCCATTCGCTGTGGGACGCCGGCCTGCTCGAGGGGCAGGGATCGTTCGGCGGTCTCTCCGCGGAGTTCAGCGCGAAGCTGCCGCCGGTCGTGCGCCCGACGCCGCAGGAGACCATCTGCACCATCGAGGGCGAGCGCTGCGATGTGACGCTGCAGCTCGGCCAGGTCGAGGTGACGCTCCCGGATACCCGGCAGACCTTCGCGGTGTCCGCGTCGGCGGGTGCACGGATCGCGATCGACGGCGCCACGGTCTCGATCCTCGTCCAGCCGGTCCCGGCGGTGCGAGTGTGGGAGATCTCCGAGGAGCCCGGCACGCTGCCGCCGGAGCTGGTGGAGGATCTCATCGCGGACGTCGCCTGGCCGGTGCTGTTCGGCGCGATCGGCGAGAACCTGACCGTGGCGCTTCCGCTGCCGGATCTCGCGGAGCTCGGTCTCGCCGACCTCGCACCCGGCCTCGCCACCGCCTCCCTCGAGCTCGTCACGCGCCGCCCCCCGACGGTGAGCGGCGGCGCCCTCGTCCTCGACGCGGACATCGCGCTCGAGACTCCACCGCCCGGATCGACCGGACCGGGGCTACGAGACGTGGAGACCGGGGTCGCGCTGTCGCGCTGAAACCGGAACCGCGGGGATCGCGTGGCAGACTCCGGTGGCCTCCATGCCTCTCTATCGCGAACACATCCTCCCGCGGCTGGTCCACCTGGCGATGAGCTCGAAGGAGGTGACCCGACAGCGCCGTGAGGCGCTCGCCGGCGTGACCGGCGAGGTGCTCGAGCTCGGCATCGGCTCCGGCCTCAACCTGCCCCACTACGGGCCCGGCGTTCGCCGCGTGGTCGGGGTGGACCCGTCGGCGACGGCGGCAAGGATGGCCGAGCCGCGGATCCGGACGGCTGGTTTTCCCGTCGAGATCGTGGCGGGCGAGGCCGAGTCGCTCGCCGTCGATGCGGGCGGGTTCGACGCGGTCGTCTCGACGTTCACGCTGTGCACCATCCCCGACGCGGCCGGCGCGCTCGCGACCGCCCGCCGAGCGCTCCGGCCGGGCGGGCGCCTCGTCTTCCTCGAGCACGGGCTGTCAGGCGAGCCGCGCGTCCAGACCTGGCAGCGGCGGCTCGAGCCGCTGCAGAAGCGGATCGCAGGCGGCTGCCACCTGACCCGGGATCCGGCAGCTCTGATCGAGAGCGCGGGCTTCGCGCTCCGCGGGCTGGAGACCTTCTACGCCGCGGGTCCACGGCCCTGGTCGTTCCTCTATCGAGGCGTGGCGACGGTCGCCTGAGCGACCGCGCCGCCCCGCCAGCGTGCTCTCGGCCTTCCTTGCCGGGCCACCCGGTAGAGTGGAGAGGCTCGCATTCGTTTCGCGGGGCCCGGCGGGGTAGCCTGATCCCGATGGGCGTCACCGTGCACTTCTACGCGTTCGATCCGCGGGTCCACACTGCAGGCACCACCATCGAGCGCTTGGTCGCCGACGGCGCGCTCGACCACGAGCTCAACGTCCTCGGCTCTGACAGAGGGCTGACGGCGATCGAGAGTCGGCTCGGCGACAACAAGCGGTGGAACGACAACCTCGCGGGCGACCACGCGTGGGACCGCGCGCGAGAGCATGTGGAGCCCGTTGCCCGGGCCGGGCTCGATGCGTGGTTCTCGCATCTCTTCTGGGACCGCACGGGACAGGGCTGTCCATGCGGTCGCGAGCCCGTGATCGTGGCCGAGGGCGAGGTGATCTTCGATGACGCCCTCATCGGGCACATTCTGTCGCTCGGGTGCCCGCTCGCCCCGGTCGAGCCCGCGCTCGCGGCCGAGTTCGAGGGCGACCCGCCAAGGACCGAGCGCCTGGATCGGCCGTGGATCTACGACTTCGACCTGTTCTCCAACCTCGTCGCGGAGCACCAGCAGGTGTTCACGGACGCGCGCAAGGCCGGGCCCGGCTGGCATCTATTGCGCTGGGTGTGGACCTGACCACCCGCCGCGGGACCATGTCCCCGGGGGGGCGGCGACCGAACGCGCCCCCGAGATCGAGGTCGTCGGCGAGGGTTGCCCGGGACACCTGCGATGGGGACGGCCCTGACAGGAGCCGAGGGGCCCGCCGAGTCTCCGAGGAGCCCGGCCGGTTCACGACTTCATGGCCAGGGGCGGAGCTCCCTCCACGATCTGCGCCACCAGGCGGGGCGGCTCGCCCGGTCTCCACATCTTCACCCGATGGATGACGCGGTAGGCGAGCGGGCCTCCGTCGGGGCGCTCGCTGCGTTCGATCGGGCGCGGGATGCCTACGAACTCGGTCTCCATCTCGTCTGCGCTGACACGCACGGTCGCGTAGCCGTGTCCGCCGAGGTCGGCGAATGACAGGTGCGGCGCCACGTCCGGGTTGCTCTGCGCGAGCGCCTGCTTCACGTCGCCGGTCTTCTGCAGGGTCAGGGACGCGCGCACCCCGTGGAGGATGGTCATGTTGATCGCGGGCGCGACGGTGCCGTCGGGGCGGTCGTGGAGGTACAGCGCGCGCAGCGGGTCCTCGCGCGGGACGCCGTACTCGGCCGACTCGAACAGGCCGGGCGCGGAGATCGAGCCGGTGACGAACTCGACGCCGAGCGGCTCGAAGGGCTCGGGCGGCAGGCTCTTCGAGACCCGGCCGGCCCAGAAGGAGTGCTTGTCGCCGGCCACGATGGCGAGCCCGGCGATCTTCGCGTCGCGCACGACGTCCAGGATCTCCCCCCGCTCGACGAAGTAGCTGCCGTTGAACATGGCGTAGCCCTGTCCCGGCCAG
>DATHKR010000231.1:0-6946 GCA_035489015.1 Kofleriaceae bacterium
ACGGTCTCCTCGCCCGAGGCCGCCTCGCCGACGATCTCGACGGCCGGCTGGTCGGCGAGGAGGGTGCGCACCGCCTCGCGCGCGACCGCCTCGTCGTCGGCGATGAGCGCGCGGAAGCGCCGGGTCGGGTCACGCACCGGACGACGCCTCCGTCGTCGCGGGCAGGTCGAGCCGGACCTCGGTGCCGGCGCCGTCGCCGGCCGACGTGACCAGCCGTTGATCCGCGCCGTACAGCCCGGCCAGGCGCTCGCGCACGTTGCTGAGCCCGGTCCCGCTGCCGGCCGTGTCGGGCGATCCGGTGGGCCGGGCGGGGCCGGCGCCGTCATCGCGCACGCAAAGGAGGAGCCGCCCGCGCTCGACGCGCGCGTCGACCCAGACCGTGCCGCCGGCCGCCGAGGGCGACAGGCCGTGCTTGACCGCGTTCTCGACCAGCGGCTGGAGCAGCAGCGGCGGCACCAGGCACGAGCGCGCCGCCTCCTCGATGGTGAGCTGGCTGCGGACGCGGTCGCCGAACCGCGCCTGCTCGATGGCGAGGTAGTCGCGCACCATGGCCAGCTCCTCCCGGAGCGGGATCTGGGCGCGCGAGGTCGAGGCGATCACCTTCTGGAAGAGCGAGCCCAGGTGATCGAGCATCTCGTCGGCCTCCCGGTTGCGACCCGAGCGCCACAGCTGACCGATCGTGTGCAGCGTGTTGAACAGGAAGTGCGGCCGGATCTGCGCGCTGAGGACCTGCAGCCGGGTCTGGGCCAGGAGCGTCTCGAGGCGGGCCAGCTCGACCTCGCGCCGACGGAGATCGCGCCACGACCGGATCGCCACGGTCACCGCCACCGCGGCGGCGTAGAACAGCACGGCGATGTGCAGGCGGACGAGCCCCCAGACCGCCGCCTGCTCGGCGAGCGTCCCGATCCCCTGGTACATGCCCTGCCGGGCCCAGTAGGCCGCGACGACGAGGAGGTTGGTGAGGTACGCGGTGGCCGGAGCGGCGACGAGGTGGACCCAGAGGTTGCGCCGCCAGCTCGCGCGGGTGAGCGGGAACCGCCCGGCCAGCGCGACCGCCACCAGGGTGGCCGGGATCCACGGCAGGAACTGGTTCAGCGCGTCGACGATGGCCGGCACCAGAGGCTGAGGATCGGCGCCCTGCAGCGCCGCCGCGAGGGAGCTCTGCGCGCCCGAGACCACCCCGACCAGGGTCCAGAGCGCCGTCACCACCGCGGCGATGAGCCACGTCACGGGCGCCTCACAGGTGGAAGGTGTAGGTGCATTTCGCGATCAGGGCGCGCGACGTCGACACCGGCAGGCGAGGCATGCCCGGCTCGAGCTCGCGCTCGGTCAGGAGCCCCTCATCGTAGACGAGCCAGAGGTCGGTCCCCTCGGCGAAGTTGTAGCGGAGGCGGAGATTCACGTCGAACCGGTCGGCCGTCGAGCTGTACTGCACGAACGCGTTGGCCGACGCCCGCGCGTCGAGCGCGAAGCGCACCTGGAAGCGCCCGAGCTGGATGTCGTCGCCCTGGTCGCGCTCGTCGAACCGCAGGCGGGTGATCTGGTAGCTCGCGCCCAGCTCGAGGTAGCGGGACAGGTTCCAGGTCGGGGTGACGATCGCCTGCACCCGGGTGCCGTCGAAGAACGTGCCGGCCCGCGCGTCCACGTCGGTGCGAAGGCGCTCCCCGGCCGGCATCGAGAACACCAGCTGCAGGTCGGCGAAGGTGTACGTCCCGGCCGGGATGGTGGTGTCGCCGATCGGGAACTCCTCCACCACGTCCTCGTGGAACAGCTTGGGCTCGATCCAGCCTCCCCCGCCCGCCTTGGTGTCCCACTGCACCCAGGCCGCCCACGTCCCGGTCTCGAGCACGCCGTCGCCGTTGCGCCAGGTGTGGAAGGCGAGAGCGCCGGGGTAGACCCGCCGGAGGTACGGCAATCGGTCGGTGTAGAAGAACCAGTTCCCGACCGCGTTGGCGGTGGTGACGTCCGAGCGGGGCAAAAAGCCGACCTCCGGCCGGAAGTCGGGGCCGACCCGCTGGGCCTCGAGCGAGTACGACAGGCCGCTCTCGGCGCGGCGCTGCCAGCGGGCCTGGAACAGGCTCCGGCTGGCCGGGTCGGCCCCATCGTCCTCGCGATCGTCGACCGTGCTCGCGCCCTTCACCGTGAGGTAGTGATCGCCGACCACGCGGAGGTCGCCGTCGAGGCCGAGCGCGGTGCTGTAGTGGCCGCCACCGGCCCGGCTGGTGGCCATCATCCCGACCAGCGAGTGCGGGTTGAGGACGCCGCGGCGAAGCCGCACCACGCCGAAGTTCTCCGACGGCACGTCGTCGAGATCGTCGGTCTGCATGTCCAGCACGCCGACGTCCCAGGCGCCGGCGCGGCCGACCAGGCGGGCGCCCCCGAGCACCGGCACGGTGAGCCGATCGTCGGTGAGGCCGATCCGCCGCGAGTGGAAGAGCTGTCCTCCGCCGGTGGTCGGGAACTCGAACACGCCGCTGCCCTCCTGGAAGAAGCGCCGCTTCTCCGGGAAGAACAGCGGGAAGCGGTCGAGCGCGACCTGCTCGTCGTCGGCCTCCACCTGGGCGAAGTCGGTGTTCGCGGTGAGATCGAGGGTGAGCGTGCTGGAGAGCGCGTAGCGCAGGTCGGCACCCGCCTCGGGCTGGAGGTCCTCGGACGTCTGCACGCTGCCGTCGACCGGGTCGCGCGTGACTCGCCGGGTGAAGCCGGCCAGGAGGTACGGCGTGAGGTGGATCGGCGTCCGGGTGCGCACGCGGTCGACGGTCACGTCCTGGGCCTGCGACGGGGCGCGGAACTCGAAGCGCGGATCGATCGCCGGGAAGGTCACGCGCTCGCCCAGCCGCGAGACCAGGCGGGTCACGGTCAGCCCCATCACCGCGCGGCCGTCCCTGGCCTGGAAGCCGAGGGTCGAGAACGGGATCCGGACCTCGGCGAACCAGCCCTCGTCGGTGACGGTGGTCCTCGCGTCCCAGTAACCGTCCCAGCTATCGTTGATGGCGGCGCCGTCCTGGGAGATGAGGGAGTCGAACCGCATGGCCGCCGGCGTGGTCCCGAACCACTTGGCCCCGGTGTTGTCGTCGAACGCGTCCACGTAGATGGCGAACGCGTCGTCGCCGTTCCAGCGGTCGCGGTAGAGCGAGTTGACGAGGATGCCGTCCGGCTCGCGGTCGTAGAACCAGCCCGCCGCGTACAGCGCCTCCTCGTCGTAGGCGACCCGGATCTCGGACCGCTGCGTGGGCGTGCCCCGGTAGGTCGGCGCGTACTCCGTCAGCGGCAGGGGCGCGACGGCCCGCCACGCGGCCTCGTCGGGCCGCCCGTCCAGCTCGATCGGGCCGGTCAGGCGCGGCAGCGCCATCGGCTGCGGCGCCGCGTTCGCCGCGTCGGCGGCGAGCCAGGAGATCGCCAGGGTCGAGAGCGCGGCGGCTCGACGGGCGCGGAGAACTCTCTTCGTCTGTCTCACGCGCCGACGCTACCGGCGCCTCTCGGCGGCGATGACGCCCTTTCGGTGAAGTGCGGGGAAACCACGGTGAGCGGTGGGCGGACCGGGATCGGCGGCGGCTCTCGATCGAGCGGCACAGCCGACCATCGCTCCGAACCGATCACGCGGGTTCCACCGGCGCCCTGGCACCGTCCGTGTTACATGCCGCCGATGGCGACGAACCCCATCGAGCCACCCGAGCGCCCCGAGCCGCGACCGATGGGCGCAGGTCACCGCGGTCTCGTCACCGCCGCGCTCCTCTGCGTTGCCGCCTGCGCGGCCCCGGCATCGACGCCAACGCCGACGCCGACGCCGACGGCGGACTCCGCTCGGCGCGCGGAAGACGTCCGTGCCTCGATCCGCGCCGATATCGAGGCGGAGATCGCCGCGGGCCGGCTGACCGGGGTCGCCGTGGCGCTGGTCCACCGGGGGCGGATCGTGTGGGAGGAGGGCTTCGGGTGGGCCGACCGCGAGGCCGGGCGCCGGGCGACCAGCCACACGCCCTTCTCGCTGGCGTCGACCACCAAGCCGATCACCACCACCGCGATGATGACCCTGGTGCGCGCCGGGACGCTCGATCTCGACCGGCCGGCCAACGCCTACCTCGGCCCGGACCGGATCGTCGACGACCGCGGCCCGGCTCGGGAGGTAACGCTGCGGCGCCTGGCCAGCCACTCGTCGGGGCTGCCCACCTTCTTCGCGATGTATCCGGAGGGCAGCGCGGCGCGCCAGCCGCCGGTGGCCGCGCTGATCCGCGACTACGGCCACCTGGTGGCGCCGGTCGGCGAGCGCTACGAGTACTCGAACCTCGCCTTCGCCATCCTGGCCGAGGTGGTGGCCCGCGCCTCGGGCCAGGAATTCGGCCGCGCCCTCCAGGCCCGCGTCCTCTCGCCGCTCGGGATGGAGGACAGCTTCTTCGACACCGACCTGTCGCGCCGGCGCGAGATGGCGGCGCGCTACGGCGACGCCGGCAACCGGCTGCCGTTCTACCTCACCGCCACGCCCGGCTCGGGCGAGGTGTTCGCGAGCGCCCACGACATGGCCCGCTTCGCCATGTTCCACCTCGGCGACGACCTGGGCCCGCGGGCCGCGATCCTGACCGCCGCGGAGCGAGCCGAGCTCCACCGGCCGCACACCCGGGTGACCGAGCGGGAGGCCTACGCGCTCGGCTGGCAGGTCCTGCGCGGCCCCGGCGAGGCCGCCGCTCTCTACCACGGCGGCGGCCAGTCCGGCGTGTCGACCGAGTTCTTGCTGGTGCCGTCGGCGGACGCCGCGGTCGTCGTCCTCAGCAATCGCCGCGGCCGCCCGTTCCTCGAGTCGATCCGCGACCGGCTGCTCCGCTCGGTCGTGCCGGGCTGGCGCGGGCTGCCGGCGCCGCCCAGCCCCGCGCCGCAGCCGCTGCAGCCGGCCGCGTCCTACACCGGCACGTGGCGCGGCACGCTGCTCGCCCAGGGCCGCCCGGTGCCCGCCGTCCTGGTCATCACCGGCTCCGGACAGGGCACGCTGTCCGTGGGTGGACGCCCGCCGCAGCCGATCACCGACCTCGGCCTGGTGGACGGCCGCATCTCCGGCGACACCCGCGGCGAGATCGGCAGCCTCGACACGCGCCGCGAGAGTCTCACCCAGCTCTCCCTCGACCTCGCGCTGCGCCCGGGCCGGATCGACGGCGACGTCGTGGCGTGGCGCAAGACCTCCGACGGCATGACGGTCCTGCCGCACCGGGCCGTGCTGGAGCGAGCACCGCGCGCGCACCCATGACCGACCCATCGAGGTGGATGGCTTCGATCCGCGAGATGGACCGGGTGGCCGATCGTCCCGGGGTCGCGGCGCTCGACACGTCGTTCGAGACGCCGAGCGTGTTCGATGTCGTGGTGACACCGCGACGCATCGACCTGGTCGAGCGCACGCTCGTGGTGCCGCTGGTCAAGCGATATCCGATCGAGGACGTGTTCGCGGACTGGGCGACCTGGGAGATCGGCTTCGTCGCCGAGGACGAACAGATCTGCGGGTTCGCGGCGGCCGAGTACGAGCCCTGGCATGCGCGGCTCGTGCTCTGGCACCTGTACGTCGCGCCGGCGCGCCGCGGCGAAGGCATCGCGCGCGCGCTCCTGGCACACGTCGAGCAACACGGGCGCGAGCTGGGCGCCCGCCGCGTCTGGCTCGAGACCAGCAACGTCAACGTCCCCGGGATCGCCGCCTACGCTCGGCTTGGCTACGCGCTGTGCGGCGCCGACACCACCCACTACGAGGCGACCTCCACCGCGGCCGAGTCGGCAGTCTTCCTGTCCAGGCCGCTCTGAACCAGGTTGCTGGCCCCGCTTCCTCCGATTCAGCTAGGCTCCGGGCCCGTGACCCGACCGCTCCTCGCCGTGGATGGCGACTCGTTCGCCCATCGCGCCTACCACGCGCTCCCCAAGTCGATCCGCTGGAACGCGATCGTCGGGTTCACCAACATGATCGTGCGGCTGTGGGAGAAGGAGCAGCCGCGCGCGGTCCTGGTCGGGTGGGACTCCTACGACGCGCCGACCTACCGGCACCAGGCGTTCCCGCCGTACCAGTCAGGGCGCGAGTTCGACGCGTCGGTGATCGAGCAGCTGGCGATGCTGCCCCGGCTGTGCGACGCGATCGGCTTTGCGACGGCCAAGGCGGCCGGCTACGAGGCGGACGACTTCCTCGCCGCGGCGGTGGCAGCCGAGGACGCGCGCGGCGGGACGAGCCTGGTCGCGTCGGGCGACCGCGACGCGTACCAGCTGGCCAGCGAGCGGACGACGATCTTGTTCCCGTCCCGCGGCGTCTCGGACCTGTCCCGGATCGGCCCGGCCGAGGTCCGCGAGCGCTACGGGGTGGAGCCGAGCCAGGTGCCGGACTTCATCGCGCTGCGCGGCGATCCGTCGGACAAGCTGCCCGGCGCGCGCGGCGTCGGTCCGAAGACGGCGGCCGACATCCTGCGCCGGTTCAGCTCCCTCGAGGAGGCGCTCGACGCGGGCCGGTTCGCCGGCCAGGCCGACGACCTCCGGCTCTACCGGCGCATCGCGACGATGGATCCACGCGCGCCGATCCCGGCGCTTCCCGATCGCCAGCCGGACTGGGCGGCCGCGTCCGCGGTCCTGCGCGAGTGGGGCGTGACCCAGCTCGCCGATCGATTCGCGGCCCGGTAGCGGCCGAGCCCGCGCGGTCCACCCGCCGTCAGTCCTCGCCGTCCCAGTAGTCCACCCCGGTCCCGTCGCGGAAGTTGGTGCGGAGCAAGCGGCGCCGGGTGCCGTCCGGGGCGACCACCGAGTGCCGGACGCCGATCTTGCCGGAGTCGGGATACCCGATCACGTCGGTCGCGATGAGCGTCGAGAAGCAGAGGTAGCGGAGCGGTCCGGTCCCCGTGTTGGTCGTCTGGTGGGCGGCCGCGTTGCCGGCCGGGAACGCCAGGTAGTCACCGGCGCGGATCTCGACCGAGGCGTCGCCGATGCGCGCGGTGCC
>DATHKR010000232.1:0-4592 GCA_035489015.1 Kofleriaceae bacterium
AGACCGCGACGATCGTGGAGGCGCCGCGATCCGGGCTGCTGATCGACGGCCACGACTTCTACCGCGCGCTGTACCGGGCCTTCGGGCAGGCCCGCCGCACGATCTGGATGGCCGGCTGGCAGTTCGACGGGAGCGTCGAGCTGGTGCGGGGCGGCGACGCTGACTCGGGCCCCTGCGAGCTGGCCCGGTACCTGGGTGACCTGTGCCGGGCCCGACCGGAGCTCGAGATCTGCATCCTGGCGTGGGACGCGTCCGCCGTCTTCACGTTCGAGCGCGTCCCGCTGCAGCGGCGCGTCTTCGAGCGGTGCGGGCCGGGCCGGATCCGTTACCGCATGGACAACTGCCACCTGCCGGGCGCGAGCCAGCACCAGAAGCTGGTCGCGATCGACCGCTCGATCGCCTTCGTGGGCGGGATGGACGTCTGCAACAGCCGCTGGGACGATCGCGCCCACCGGGCCGAGGAGCCGCTGCGGGTGAACGGCAAGCGCTCGTACACGCCGTACCACGACGTCCAGGCCTTTGTCACCGGCGACGCGGTCGACGTGCTGCGCGGCTGGTTCGCCGAGCGGTGGCGCCTGGCCACCGACGGAGAGCGGCTGGATGAGGACGCGCCGCGCCACCCGATCGAGATCGACGCGACGCTCGAGGTCGACGCGCCCCGGATCGGCCTGGCGCGCACGTGGCCGGAGATGAACAGCTGCCCGATCCCACCCTGCGGCGAGCTCAAGGCGCTTCACCTGCGCGCCATCGCCTGCGCCGAGCGACTCCTCTACATGGAGAACCAGTACCTCTCGTGCGACGAGATCGAGCGCGCGATCGTCGAGCGAATGGAGGCGCTCCCCGCCGCCGACGGTCGGCTGGAGGTCGTGATCGTCTTGCCCGAGAAGAGCGCCGGGATGAAGGAGCGCCTGTCGATCGGCGTGTACCAGGCGAAGATCTTGCGCCACCTGGACGAGGTAGCGCGCCGGACCGGCCACCGGGTCGGGGTCTACTACACGGCGGCGCCGGGGCCCGACGGCGACGTCCCGGTGTTCATCCACGCCAAGGTCATGGTGGTGGACGATCGGTTCCTGCTGGTGAGCTCGGCCAACGCGACCAACCGCAGCATGTCGTTCGACAGCGAGCTCGGGCTCGCGTGGGAGGCGCCCGCCGAGAGCCCGTCCATCCGCGCGGCTCGCGTCGAGATGCTCCGCGAGCATGCCGGCCTCGACGCCGACGAGAGCGACGCGGTCCTGGGCGCCGCCGGCCTGGTCGACCGCCTGGACGCCCTCGCCCGCGCCGGCCAGCATCGCCTCCGGATCCACCGCCGCAATCAGGACGAGCGCCCCGGCCCGATCCTGGCCCGCTTCATCCCCGACGATCCACCGTTCGATCCCGACCGCATCGAGGACATGCTGCCGGAGCCGGGCGTGTGGCTCGATCGCATCCTGCGCGACCCGGCGGTGATGCTGGTGCACGGCGGCCGCCGGCTCGCGCGCCGCCGCCGCACCCGCTGACCGGATATAGTCGCGCGACTTGAGCGCGACATCTCACTCGCTCCTGCGTGCGGTCTCGCGCTGGCAAGTCGTCGCCCTGTCGATCAACGACGTGATCGGCAGCGGCGTTTATCTGTTGCCGACGACCGCGGCGCTGCTCCTGGGCGGCGCCAGCCTGTGGGCCGTCCTGCTCGCGGGCGTCTGCGTGCTGTTCATCGTCCTCTGCTTCGCGGAGGCGGGCAGCCTCTTCGACCGCCCCGGCGGGCCCTACCTCTATGCGCGGGAGGCCTTCGGCGACTTCATCGGCTTCGAGGTGGGCTGGATGTCCTGGGTTGTTCGCGTGGCGGCCGCGGCCAGCCTGTCCAACGCGTTCGCCCTGGCCTTCGGCGCGTGGACCGATGCGGTCGACCGCGGCGTCGGCCGCGCGCTCGCGATCGGGCTTTGCCTCGCGTTCCTGACCGCGATCAACATCGCCGGCGTCAAGCACGGGGCGCGCACGGCGGTGATCCTGGCCGTCGGCAAGGTCCTGCCGCTCCTCGTCCTCATCGCCTTCGGGCTCTTCGCGGTCGACCTGTCGACGGTCGATCTCTCGACGGCGCCGCCGACGGCGAAGCTGGGCGAGGCCGCGTTCCTGCTCCTCTATGCCTACGCCGGCTTCGAGAGCACGGCCGCGGCGGCCGGAGAGTACAAGAACGCGCGGCGAGACGTCCCGTTCGCCCTCCTCCTCATGATCATCGGAGTGACCGCGATCTACACGCTGGTGCAGCTCGTGGCGCTCGGGACCGTGCCGGATCTCGCTCACGCGAAGCAGCCGCTGGCCGCGGCCGCAGGGATCCTGCTCGGCCCGTTCGGCGCGTCGCTCCTCACGGTCGGCGCTCTGATGTCGATCCTGGGCACGAACAACAACTCGATGCTGAACGGCGCCCGCTACCTGTACGCGCTCGCCGAGAGTGGCCGCCTCCCGGGCTTCTTCGCCCGCGTGCATCCGCGCTTCCGCACGCCCTGGATCGCGATCCTGACCCAGATGCTCCTCGCGCTGCCGCTCGCCCTCACCGGGAGCTTCATCGAGCTCGCTGCGCTCTCGGTGATCGCGCGCATGGCCGCCTACATCGGTACGTGCGCCGCCGTTCCGGTGCTTCGCCGCAAGCTGCCGCAGTCGCCGCGCACGATCCGGCTACCCGGGGGTCCGCTCATTCCGATCGTGGCCCTGGGCCTCTGCGCCTTCCTGCTCACGTTTGCCAGGCCGCGCAGCCTGGTCCTCGGTGCGATCGCGCTGGCTGTCGGAGCCGTCATCTACGCGGCCGGTCGCGCGTCCCAAGGACGAGTCACTCCTCGCCCTTGAAGAGGCCGAGGACACCGGTGAGGGTGCCGTACACGAACCCTGGAGATGAGTTGTAGAAGTCCTTTTCGGCCTGCGACATCTCGTTGAGCTCGTCCTCGATGCCCTGCGCCATGTACTTGGCCTGGAGCGGCGAGAATGGGGAGACCGGCCCGGGGCCTTCGGGCGGGACCGCCCCGGTCAGCTTGAGAGCGAGGTAGACCTCGACCTGCTCCCTGGCCACGATCGGACCGTTTCGCTGCGTCTCCAGGCGGGCGCGAAGATAGTCGGCGGCGATGGCGAGATTCGAATCGTAGAAGTTCTCCGGCCGCTGGCGCTGGTCTCGCAGGTCGGCAAAGGCCAGCCCGATGTCCCCGTCGTGGCGATCCAGGGCATCGGCGATGAGCGACTTCACCTCGTCCTCGTCCTCGGGGCTGAACTGGTCCTGCTGCGCCGCCAGCGCCGGCGACGGGCCGGTCTCCCTGCTCGGGCCTGCAGCGAAGGAGGGCGCGCCGGTCGGGACGGCAGACGCCTGCGAGCTGGCCGGAGCGGAGCTGCTCTCGCCGCAAGGACCCGCACCCACAGCCATGGTCACGATGGCGATGCCCGTGCAGTCGGCCTTTGTGCGCACGCTCTGGGCGAGGCTCTTCATGGCCGCGCCGGAGCCGAGGGCGAGAACGACGGCCAGTACGATCGTCTGCACAAAGGCGCTACCGCACTCGTCGGAGCCGAGGGTCGCGATGGCGAGTTGCTCGCGCGGAGGCGACAGCGAGAGTCGCGAGAATGTCATCTTGATCCGCCTTTCCAACCGCGTTGCGGTCCGTGAGCGCCAAAGTGCAAGCGCGAGACCAGAGCATCGGTCGCCTTTCGCCAGCCTTCCGGCCCCCGGGCGGAAAGCGATGTCCGCATGGCGAAGACTCTCACTGGACGTGAAGACCGGCGATGCGCGCGCGAAGCAAGAGGCTCACGCGGGAGGGGGTCGGACGTGTGCACTCGCGCGAGGCCGATCTGGGGGAAAGCGCATCAGGGAGCTAGCCCAGAGCTAGCCCGGGTTGCGCATGGTCAGGAGGGAGAGCCTCATCGCCGTGCCCGCCTGGGCCTCTTGTCGGCCTTCTCGCGCCGACGGATGGCCTCGGCGTAGGCCGCCTTGACCGCGCGGAAGCGCACCGCATCACCGCCATGGTCGGGATGGGTCTCGCGCGCCCGCGCGCGGAAGGCCTTCTTGATGTCCTCGAGGCTGGCGCCGGTCGGCACGCCGAGGGTGTCCCAGATGGAGACCACGCTCCTCCGCGCGGTCGTCACCGGCGGCACCGCGTGCTCGCTCGCCGCGCCCTCGGCGACCGCCTGCTTCTCGCGCTCGGTCCACGCCGGCTGACCGACCAGCACCCGCGACCACGCCCTGGCCCAGCGTCCGTCGACTTCAATCAGCACCCGGCCCGCCGCCCGCTCGGCCTCCCGGAGAGCGGCCTCACGGCTGCGCGCCCCGCCGCTGGCCGCGTCGGGCTTGCGGAACGGCTCACGGCGGGGCGGACCGCTCCACCACGCCGCCCACAGGAAGCGGTTGCGGCGGGTGGCGGTGATGGAGCAGACGGCCGCGAAGAGCTCGGGCAACGCGCGTTTCTAGCGCGCCCGCGCCTGCTTGTCGAAGGATGCGGTTCCCTTGACAGACCGTCGCCGCCCGATGGTATGAGCGCCCGACCATGGCCTCGTCCAGCCGGCACCCCGCAGACAGTCATGACCTCATCCGGGTCCAGGGCGCCCGCGAGAACAACCTCAAGGACGTCAGCGTCGAGATCCCC
>DATHKR010000233.1:0-2945 GCA_035489015.1 Kofleriaceae bacterium
GATCGACATCGAAGGCAGCGGGGCGGTCCTCGTCTCGGTGCGGCGACCCGGCCGCGCCGACTCCGGCGTCGGCGTGGTCTTCCCCGAGACGACGCCGCCGACGATCGAGCGCGCGTTCGAGACCGCGCGCAGCTTCTGGCGCCAGCTCGAGTGACGGGCAGCTACCCGCCGGCGTGCGGCGCGGTCAGATCCCCTCGAGCACCGCGAGATCGATCGCGAAGTCCGTCGCCACCAGGGCCACGCGCGACCCGTCGGGCGACTCCTGCGCGCGCCAGTACCAGCGATCGTGGCTGGATTCGATCGGCACGACCGTGCCGTCGAGGCCGACGCGCAGGGCGGCGAACAGGCGGCCGCTCCAGCCCACGCCGGTCACCAGGAGCTGGCGGCCGTCGACTGACCAGCTGATCGACTGCAGGGCGCTCATGCCGGCGACCGGGATCTCGCGGCGGTCACCGCTGGCCACGTCGAACTGCGCGATCGCACCTCCGCCGGTGACCACGGCCAGCGTCTCTCCGTCGGGCGACAGCGCCATGTTGCGCTGGTGGCTGGCCCGCGCCGGCACCGCGGCGATCTCGCGTCCGCGCGCGCCGCGCGCCGGATCGAAGAGCGAGTAGCGGGCCTGCCCACCGTCCACGTCCTCGATGACGCAGGGAGCCCGGCGGTCGCCGGCGCAGCGAACCGCGTTGGCCGCCATCCCGGCGGCGCGCACCGACGTCATGCGCTCGGCGTCGCCGGGCCCGGACGAGCGCCACAGATCGACGGTGCCGTCGATCGTGCCCGGGTTGCGCTGGAAGAGGAGCGCGCCGTCGACCATCGTGTCCGGCAGCTCGTCGCCGTCGCCGCTCATCCACAGCGCCGGCGGATCGGAGGGTGGGTGGCCGACGATGTCGAAGTTGCCGGCCGCGTCGGTGGCGTAGAAGAGCCAGCCCTGGTCGCTCCAGCCGGCCAGGCGGCGGGTCAGGCCGTCGCCGGTCGACAGGCGGCGCAGCGGCCCGCCGTTCTCGGCCACGAAGATGCCGTTGCGCTGCGTGCCGCGGTGGCAGAGCAGCAGGCCGCCGCTCCACCGGCCTCCGGTGATGGACAGGCCAGCCCAGCGGTAGACCGGAGTCTCCGCGCCCGTGGTCAGGTCGAGCGAGAAGAGGCTGGCGCCGCGCCGGTCGTTGATCGCGTACAGCATCCGGTCCGGCTGTGGCCACGCGATGAGCACGCCGAGGTAGCCGAAGTTGCGGCGCCCGTGGAGCGTGCGCACATGGGTCGTCGCGGCCAGGTCGGCCACCTCGACGACGTCGATGCGGTCATCGCCATCCGGCCGCGTGATGGCGACCGCGAGGCGCGCTCCATCCGGCGACCAGGCCATGCCGCCGACGATCTCGCCGGCGGACACCTGGAACAGCCGGCGCGGGGTGTGGCCCGGGACGATCAGCTCCACCTCGCCCTCGTCGTGCGCGCACGCGATCGACTTGCCGTCCGGCGCCACCCGGGTGAGGAAGCGGTCGACCGCCCAGTGGAGGAGCGCGATCCCGGCCGAGCCCAGCCGCCAGAGTTGCCAGTCGCCGGTCCGGTGCTGGCCGAACACGAGGATCTGATCGTCGCGGGTGAACTCGGCGTCCATCGGCGAGAGGCCGGTCGGCACCGCCTGGCGCTCGACCCGCCCGCCGGCGAGCGCCCGGACCAGGAGGCGGGAGCCGTCGGCGTAGACCAGGCGCTTCCCGTCGTGCGACACGCCGCCGCCCATCGGCTGCTGGTCGCCGACGGTCAGCGTCAACATCACCTCGCGCACCTCGCGTCCCGCGGACGGACCGCGCTCGCCGAGCCAGAGCCAGAGCGCGAGCGACAGCACCGCGGCCCCGCCCAGCGCGGCGACGAGGCGAACGCGCCAGCGCCGGGGGCCGGCCGGCGCGGCCAGCGTGGTGGCCAGCGCCGCGGCCCGGTCGAGCGGCCCGGTCCGCGTCATCGTGTGGGCGGGCGGCGGCTGGCTCGTTTCCTCCGCGGCCGGGGCGGCGCTGCCCGCGTCGCGCACCGCGCGCGAGAGATCCGCCGCGCTGATCCCGGTCGGCGCCAGCAGCGCCGCCACCTGCTCGCGCATCTCCGCTGCCGACGCGAAGCGCGCCGCCCGCTCGCGCGCCATCGCGCGCTCGATCAGCGCCACCACCGCGGCCGGCAGGTCGGGGCGCAGCTCGGCCAGCGGGCGCGGCGCGCGGGAGATGATGCGGGCCAGGAGCTCGGGTGCGCTGCCGGACCCGTGCGGATAGCGCGCGGCCAGCGCCCAGTAGATCGACGCGCCCAGCTGGTAGAGATCGGCCGACGCGTCGGCGCTCTCGCCCGCCGCCTGCTCCGGCGACAGGAGCTCGAGCGTGCCGTGAACCGTGCCCTCGCGCGTGATCGCGGCCTCCAGCCGTTCGTGCAGCTTGGCGATGCCGAAGTCGAGCAGCTTGACCTGGCCAGCCTCGGTCACGAACAGGTTGCGCGGCGTGACGTCTCGGTGCACCAGGCCGAGCGGATGCCCGTCGTCGTCGCAGGCCGCGTGAGCGTAGGCCAGCCCGGCCAGCGCCTGCTCGGCCACGGCCAGCACCTCCGGCCAGGGCGTGCGGTCGCCGCCGTGCGCCGCCAGCTCGGCCGTGGTGGCGCCGCGCAGGAGCTCCATGACGATGAAGTAGCCCGAGTCGACTGCCAGCACGTCGTGCACGCGGACGATGTTCGGATGGTCGAGCCGGGCCAGGATGCGCGCCTCGGTGAAGAACCGCTGCACCATGTCGCCGCGGATCGCCTGGTCGGCGGCCAGCCGCTTCAGCGCGACCGGCATGCGAAATCCACCCGGGCCGGTGCGCACCGCCTCGAGCACCTCGCCCATACCGCCTTGCCCGATGCGGCGCGCAATCTGGAAGCCCGGGACCTTCGTGACGCGAGTATAGCGGCGGTGAGCCGCGACCGTGCTCCCGAGAGGA
>DATHKR010000234.1:0-2638 GCA_035489015.1 Kofleriaceae bacterium
CCGCCCCATCCCTTGACGCCCATCAGCGTCCATGGCACAAACCTTCTCCGTTACAGCACTTCTCGTTGCGGGGTGGAGCAGTCCGGTAGCTCGTCGGGCTCATAACCCGAAGGTCGCAGGTTCAAATCCTGCCCCCGCTACTGCCTCAATATCGGCGGCCCTTCGCGGGGTCGCCGATGTTGTTTTCGGTGATCGCGGCCAGGGGGAGTAGCTCGCTGCGGGCCAGGTAGACGCCGTCGGTCTGCGGGTCAAGGTCAAGGCGCCCGCCGGGGAACAGGCGGTGCAGGGTCTGTCGGCCTCCGATCGGGTCCTCCTCGATGAGCACCTCGAGGTCGCCGATTGCGAACGCGATTAGTGCCTGGGACAGTGCCCCAGACCTCCTACCGAATCTCGGTAGGCGATCTGATTCCGAGCGGTTGAGCCGGCGCTCGTCGATCCGGGTTTGTTGGGAATTTCGGAGGGGGTGGCGGGGTTCAGGGTTGCGATGGATGCTCTCGCGCTGCCCTTGGGTCTGCCGGTCACAGGATACGAGTTCCGCTGGTTCGCGGCCAACTGCAGCGTGGTCGAGCGCGACGGCGAGTGCCGGGTCATCGTGGCCGGCAGCCTGATCGGCACGTTCGACGTCGAGGATCGTGACCGCGGCCCGCGAAACATCCTCGCGGTGACGCTGGCGAAGGCGCCGGGGATGCACCTCGGTCAGCTCGCGAGCGCGTTCGGCATGTCCGACGAGTACCTTCGGATCCTGCGACGCAAGGAGGAGGACCGCGGGATCGGCGCGGTGATCACGGGCCGCGCGGGTGGTCGCGGCAAGCTGTCGGCCGAGCGGATCGCGGATCTGCATCGAGACTTCGCCGCCGGAATCACGCCAGCGCAGGCCAGGACGGCGCAGCCGCGCCGCGGGCGAGTGAGCTACCAGACGATCTGGCGCGAACACCGGCGGTGGCTGGAGCTCGTCGAGGCCGCTCGCCCGTCGGTGGCGCCTGCGGCGAAGGGGCAGCTCATGCTGTTCGCTGCGCCGCCGGCCGAGGCCTCGGGTCGCGAGGCGAACGAGGAGTCGATCCGCGTCGAGCGTCTGGTCTCGCGGCCCGTCAGGGGTGGGCGTCTGGTCCAGCATCTCGGCACCTGGCTCATGATGGCGCTCTGCCAGCGCGAGGGCCTCCACGAGGAGGCCGCTCGGGTCGACGACCGGCCCGGTGATGGTCTTCGCATCGCCGTCGATGCCGCGATCGCGGCGCTTGCGCTCGGCGAGCGGTGCATCGAGGGGGTCCGTCGGCTGGCGACGCCGAGCGCGCCGCTTCTCCTTCGGGCCGACCACACACCGACGGCGAGCGGCGTCCGTCGACGACTCTGGCGGCTCGGAGAGGATGGTGGTGGCGTCGAGCTGCACGGCAACGTGGCGGACCGCTATCTCGCGGTGGCGCGGACCGCCGAGGGTGAGCTCGCCGTCTTCTACGTCGACAACCACATGCGGCCGTACACCGGCGACCAGGTCGTGCGTCGCGGCTGGCGCATGCAGGACAAGCGCGTACGTCCTGGCTCCAGCGACTACTACGTCCACGACGAGGACGGCCGGCCGGTCTTGCGGGTCGACGTGCCGTCGCACGACTCGCTGACCAAGTGGCTCACGCCGATCGCCAAGGACCTGCGCGACGGCCTCGGCGAAGAGCAGCGCATCCTCCTGGCCTTCGATCGGGCCGGCTCATTTCCCGAGGAGCTGGCGGCGCTGCGCGACGCGGGCTACGAGTGGGTCACCTACGAGCGCAAGGGCTACCCGCTGCTGGCGGCGAGCGCCTTTCGCCAGATCGAGATCCACGGCGAGACGGTCGGCATCTACGAGGAGCGGCTGAAGAACCTCGGCAAGGGCCGAGGTCGGGTCCGCCGCATCGCCGTCCTGGTCGGCGACCGTCAGGTCAACTTCGTGGCCTCGTCGCGCGAGACCGCCGAGCGGCTGGTCGAGATCCTGTGGCACCGCTGGGTCCAGGAGAACGGCTTCAAGCACGGCGTCGAGCGGTGGGGCATCAACCAGCTCGATGGCCGCAAGGTCGAGCCCTACCCAGCCGGCACGATCATCCCGAACCCTTTCCGACGACGGATCGATCGCGCGCTGCGGCTGGTCCGTAGCGAGGAGGGCGACGCTCGCAACCGGCTCGCCGCCGACGGCCTCGACGCGAAGAGGCGGGCAAAGCTCGAGGCCAAGCTCCGCGACGCCGTCGAACGTCGGGCCATGCTCGAGATGGTCAGGCCGATCGTCCCCAAGCAGATCGCCGTCGAGGACAGCGAGCTGGCCGGCTCGCTCGTCCGTCACACCGGCGAGCTGAAGGCGGTGGTCGACACCATCCGCGTCGTCTGCGCCAACGTCGAAGCCGACCTCGCCGCGATCGTCGCGCCGAACCTGTCCAAACCGGATGAGGCCAAGAAGGTCGTCGCCAATCTCCTCGCTGCCCCAGGCCGTGTCGAGGTCGCCGCGGACCACATCAAGGTCAGCCTCGCGCCGGCCGCCAACCGCACCGAACGAGTCGCCATCGCCGAGCTGCTGGCCGTGGCCAACTCCTGGACTCTCACCCTCCCCGGCGACCTACGAGGCCGGCCGCTCCGCTTTCAACCCCAAGTCTCGTGAGAGGCCCGGTAGGAAGTCTGG
>DATHKR010000235.1:0-115914 GCA_035489015.1 Kofleriaceae bacterium
GCGATGGCGATGGCGATGGCGATGGCGATGGGGCGCCGCGATCGCCGGCGATCACGGGCGAATGCGACGGCAAGGTGGACGGGCGGGCGCTTCGTCGACGGGCTCGCGATCGCGGCGTCGATGGGCGATGCCGCGATCGCCGGCGTCGATTGGCGAATGTGACGGCAAGGTGGGCGGGCGGACGCTTGCCGCGTCGACGGGCGCCGCGATCGCGGCGTCGAGGGGGCCATGCGGTCGCAGCGCCGCGGGCGATCGCGGCTTCGGGCGGGATCGCGTCGGCGCGGTCTCCCGCGACACCGCCGGCGATCGGATCGCGGCGTGGACGGGCGCGCCGATCGCGGTGTCGAGAAGGTGCGGCGTGATCGGCCCCGCGCCCCGTGCCTCGTGTCGTCGGGCGCGGCGATGGATCGCGGCTTCGACGGCGATCGGTGTGGGGCGGGATGCGATGGGCGGCATCCCGATCGGCGGCATCCCGATCGGCGGCAGCTCGAGCGCATCGAGATCTGGCGCATCCATCGGCCCGCCGCGCCCGAGATTGATTCCGGCGGGGTTCTCGGCGGCGGTCCTGAGGCACCGGGCGCGTCGCTGCTCCTGGGATTGCACAGGGTCGAGCGAATCGAGGTCCGGGGCGCCCATCCGCCTGCAGCCTGCCGCGCCCGCGATTGATTCCGGCGGGGTTCTCGGCGGCGGCCCGTGAGGCGCCGGGCGCGTCGCTGCTCCTGGGGGCGGGGGGGAGCGAATCGAGGTCCGGGGCGCCCATCCGCCTGCAGCCTGCAGCGCCCGAGATTGATTCCGGCGGGGTTCTCGGCGGCGGTCCGTGAAGCACCGGACGTGTCGCTCCTCCTGGGGTCGAGCGAATCGAGTCCGGCGCACCTATCCGCCTGGCGCGCCCGAGATTGATTCTGGCGGGGTTCTCGGCGGCGGTCCTGAAGCACCGAACGCGTCGCTCCGCGTGCGGGGGCGGGGCAACAATCCGGGTCGCGACGGCCTGATGGTCGCGCGATGAGCCCCAGCACCGAGACCGTGCCAGCGGCCCGCGTCGCGCAGGCCATCCACCACCGGCCGCCGCCGACGGCGCGGCGCCAGCAGCTCGCGATCGGCCGCCGCTCACGCTCGACGACGGTGCCCGCGGTCGGCCCGCCGAGCACGGCGATCGCGGCCGCGTGCGGGCCGGCTATCCCGATCCCGGCACCTCGTCGCGGTCGAGGAGGCCGCGGCGCTTCCAGCCGATCGTGAGCAGCCAGACCGTGGCGGCCGCGTGCGGTCGAGGGGCACCGAGGAGCTCTCGCTGCCACGCCTCGCGCGGTAGCACGCGGGTTTTCCAGCCATCGAACCAGAGAGCGCTCGAGCAGGGGTCCAGCGCCGCACCCGACGCGCCGGCGTGGTGGCGATGATTGAGGAGCACGTAGCGGAGGGCGAAGCGGACCTCGGTCGGCGTCCGCAGAGACCGAGCGTGATAGCGCTCGGCGAACAGCCGGCCGCGCCGACCGAGCACCCGGTTCAGGCGACGCGCCAGGCGAACCTCCAGGCCGATCATCCCGCGGGTCAAGCCGTCGGCACCGCCGGCCTCGACGATGAGGTGAACGTGATTGGACTGCACGCTGAACTCGACGACGCGAAAGTCGGCCCGATGCCCGCCATCGAAAATCGCCCGCCGAACCACCCGCATCGACCGATGTCGTCGAAGTGATGCGACGCCGCCCACGACGCGCAGCGTGACGTGCTGAGGAAACCGCGACGCGAACCGCTCGCGTCTCCCGTGCACCACCGAGCCACGCCCACGAGGCCGCCCCGCGCCGGGCCGCCACCCGCCGCGCCCGGTCGGCTTGCGAGCCTGCTCGAGAGTGAGCTGCGCCGACCGCTGTGCCCGCCGCCGCGATGGACGCCCCGGGCACCGAGAAGAAGATCGAAACGACATGCACGCGCGATGTCGGTCCCGGGCCCATCGTGTTGCGCGATTGATTGCGGCAATGTTCCCGGCGGCGAAGGCCCCGCGCGCGCCCGCGCGCGCGGCCACTGAAGCACGAGCTCGTCTAACTCGATTCGACCGAAGCTGGATGCGACGTGCGCTGGGGGTCATCCCCTCGGCCACCTCGATGAGCACCGGCCGGAGCGCAGTCTCCTCGTGCCTCGACGCAAGCGGGCCTCGAAGGAAGCGTCAGGGATGTCCTTGCGCTTCCCGTAAGGAATGTCCGTGGGTAGCAGTGTCAGGGATGTCCGTGGTTGCACACGGGCGGGCTGCGATGAGATCGCGCCTCGAGAGACACCACCGCCGCCGCGGGAGGTGAGGTCGGGCTATCGCGGCGACGTGATGGCGGCGCGAACAGGCGCGGTGATCGCGCGCGACCGGCGGGTCACCGCGGCGTGGGCGGGCGCGGCGAGGTCGGTGAGCGAGGCGATGGATCGTCACGTCGAGGGTGATCGCGGCGCTGGGCGGCATCCGGCTCGGCGGCGGCCCGGAGAGATCGAGACCCGCCCCGACCCCCGCGTGCCGCGACCGAGGTTGATTCCGGGCAATGTTCTCCGCGGCGATTCGCGAGGCTCCGGACCCCCACCGCCAGCCACAGCTCTCGAACGCGCGCACCACCTCGCGTGACACGCCGCGCGGGAGCGTGCCCGGCACGCCGGCGACCACGGACCGGCGGTGGGCCACGTACCAGCCCGGGTTCTCGGCCGAGTTGACATCCACCGCGATGCCCCAGCGGTGATGACGAGAGCCGCCGGCCCGCCTCTGTCGCTCGGCCGGGGCGAGCGATCGCGGCGTCGACGGGTGCGGCGGCCAGGTGTGGCGGCGATTGCGGCGTGCGCTGGGCCGGCGATTGCGGCGTGGGCTGGGCCGGCGATTGCGGCGTGCGCTGGACGATCGATCGCGGCGTGCGCTGGGCCGGCGATTGCGGTCGAAGAGTGCGGCTATTGCGGCGTCGACGGGTGCGGCTATTGCGGCGTGCGCTGGCCGGCGATGGCGTCGTGCGCTGGTCGGCGATGGCGGCGTGCCCTGGACGATCGATCGCGGCGTCGACGGGTGCGGCGATTCCGGCGTCGACGAGTGCGGCGATTGCGGTGTGCGCTGGCCGGCGATGCGTCGCGGGGCGATCGGATCGTGGCGTCCGTGGCCGCGGCGATCAGGGGGCCGCGTCGGGGCCTGGGGTCCGGGACGGCGGTGGGGTCGGTGACGCCGGGGCCTGCCTTGCCCGGGCTGGCTCGCCGGTGTCGGCTGTGCCTGCTGGCGCGGGTGGGGCCGTGCCGGCTGTACCTGCCGGCGCGGGCTGGTCGGTGCCGGCCGTGGCGGTGCCGGCCGTGGCGGTGCCGGCGGCCGGTGCTGGGGTCGGGTTGGCGGTCTGGTTGACCGTCGGCGGGGTCAGTTTGAGCAGGAGCTCCTGGCCGCCGCCTTGTAGCCAGAGGGCTACGTCGGAGGCGACGCTGGCGGTGGCGCGGCTGTTCTGTCCTCCCAGTCGCTGGACGCTCTCGACGCGACAGGGGGCTCGGTTTCTTCCCTCGGCGGTGGATACGGTGCAGGACCAGGCGGTGGTGACGTTGTCGCTGCTCAGATCGGCCACGACCAGCCAGAGGGCGGGGTCGACCAGCTGGGCCAGCACGTCGCCCTTTTCGACGTGGTCGCCGCGGGCGGCTCGCCGCTCGATGCGGCCGGCCGCTGGCGCGCTCACGACCGCCTCGGCCGCGCGCACTCCTCTGCCGGCTCGCAGGGTGTAGAGCTTCTGGCCGGTCGTCACCGAGCCGCCGGCTTTGACGTGGATGCGCTCGACCTCGCCGTCGGTGGCAGCCACGGCGGCGGCTACCACCGGGTGTTCGATCCGGGTCACGCGCACCTCGGCCGCGCCGGGATCGAGGGCGGTCCCGGTTCGCGCGCCGGCGCCGACCGCGCTGGCGGCGGGCTGGATCGCGGCACCTGGCTCGCCATCGACGACCTTCGCCGAGCTCGCGTCGTCGGCCCGGCCGGCGATGGAGGCCGTGGGCTGGGCGTCGTCGTCTCCGCCAAAGGCGAGGTAGCCGACCAGGACGCCGATCGCGGTGGCCCCGACGCCGATCGCGGCGACCACGCCCAGCCAGAACCGGGCCGTGCGCGCGCGCGCCGGACGATCCGGCACGCGCGGGATCGGACCGCTGGCGTAGGCCGGCACGGCGCCAGTGAAGTGGGGCGGATGCTCCTGGGTCAGACCGGGACCCGGGCCGTGGCCGGGACCGGGGCCGGGATAAGGGCCCGGCGAGAGGCTGTGCGGTCCGGGAGGCTGAGGCAAGTGCCCCAGGCCCGGCGACGCGTCACCATCGCCCGGCGACGGCCGTGGATAGTTGCCCGGCGCGCCAGGGACGTAGCGCGGATAGGAAGCCGGCGGGCCCGGCGCCACGGACGGATCGAAGCCCGGCGGGAATTCGTGGCCGGCTGGATCGCCAGCTGGGCCCGACCAGGGGACATCGCCCTGCATGCCGCCTGCGCCGTGCGGGCCGCCGTCGAAGCCCGGACCGTGCGGGCCGCCGTCGAAGCCCGGGCCTCTCGGGCCGCCGTCGAAGCCCGGGCCTTGCGGGCCGCCCGGGCCTTGCGGGCCGCCATGGAATCCCGGGCCGTGTGGGCCGCCATGGACGCCCGGGCCGTGCGAGCCGCCCTCGAAATGCTGTCCTTGCGGTCCGCCGTCGAAATGCTGTCCTTGCGGTCCGCCCTCGAAATGCTGTCCGTGCGGTCCGCCCTCGAAATGCTGTCCGTGCGGTCCGCCCGCGAAGCCCTGTCCGTGCGGGCCACCCTCGAAACCCTGTCCGTGCGGGACACCGTCGAAACCCTGTCCGTACGCGCCGCCCTCGAAATGCTGTCCGTGCGGCCCACCCGCGAAACCCTGTCCGTGCGGCCCGCCCGCGAAACCCTGTCCGTGCGCGCCGTCCTCGAACCCTTGGCCATGCGCGCCGCCCCCCTCGAATCCCTGTCCGTGCGCGCCGCCCTCGAATCCCTGCCCATGCGCGCCGCCGCCCTCGAATCCCTGTCCGTGCGCGCCGCCCCCCTCGAATCCCTGCCCGTGCCCCCCGCCCTCGAATCCCTGCCCATGCGCGCCGTGCGCTGGCCCGACATCGAGCCTGGCTCCTTCCGCGCCGTATTCAATCGACGGTGGCGGGGATCCGTCCGGGGCTCGGGGAGCGGGCGCGTCGGCGCGGGGGTCGGTGCCGGCTGCGCGGAGGCTGGCGCGTTCCCTCGCCCGGGCGAGCTCGGCCTCGACCAGCCTCGAGCCGAGCGGGTCGACCACGGTCGCCTCCGGCTCGTGGTCGACGTCGCTGCCGAGGTCGTCGCCGAGGTCGAACTCGGGCCCGTCGTCTTCGTCGTCGCCGTCGTCTTCTTCTTCGGCGTCTTCTTCTTGGCCTTCGGGTCGGTGTTCGAGCGCGGTCGCAGTGGCCTGCCGCGAGCCGATGCCCTCGGCCAGGAGTCGCTCGCAGCGATCGAGGCCGGACCTCGCCAGTGGATCGTCGGGTGCGATGGCGACCGCGGCGGCGAAGCACTGGCGGGCTCGCTCGACTTCTCCCTGGGCGAAGAACGTCCGGCCGTCGCGCACGAGGGCCAGCGCCTGCTGCTCGGGCGCGCCCGGTGGGGCGCCGGCGCCGCTCACGCTCATCTCACCCTCGGGGCCGGGGGCGGCTCATGTTGGGAATATCGCTTCATGAAGAGCGCGCCGGTCTGCGCCAGCGGCGGATCGTACGCCCGGTGGCCGTCCAGCCACAAGAATGCCGCCGCATCCGCCGAGTTGGGTACGATACTGCCTTCGTCGCTGTGAATTGGTCATGACATCGCTGGGTTCTGCCTGCGTCGGTGTCGCGGATCCGGGGCTCCGTGACCTCGTGCTCACCGTCCTCGCGGGCCGCGGTTACGAGGTGCGCCTGGCGTCCGGCCCCGCGCTGCTCGAGGCGCTGCGCGCGGGCGAGACCACGGTGGTCGCGCTCGGCCGCGGCCAGGTCGATCTCGCCGGCATCGAGTCGCTGTGCGATCGGTGGTCCGCCGGCGTCGCTCGTCCGGTCATCGCGCTGGTCGACCGGCGCGAGCGCGAGATCGCCGCCGCCGCGGTCGCCGCCGGCGTCACCCACGTCCTCTTCGTCCCGCTCGACGCCGCCCAGCTCGACCTCGAGCTGGCGCTGGCGGAGCGCCGCGCCGACGAGCGCGAGAAGATCTACGCCACCCTGCGCGCCATTCCGGACCGCATCGCGCTCTACGACGGCGGCGGCGCGCTGGTCTACTCCAACCACAGCGGGCGCGGCCCGGTCGACGAGGTCTTCGCTCGCGACCGGCTCGACGATCTCTCGACCCCGGTGCGCGAGGCGCTCATCCCCGCGTTCGAGCGGGCCCGCTCCGGTCAGCTCGACCTGGTCGAGGTGGAGGACCGGGGCGTCCACTGCCGCGTTCGCCTCATCCCGGTCGGCGCCGGGGCCAGCCGCGGCGTCGCGATGGTCGCCAGCGACATCACCTGGCCGCGCCGGATGGAGGAGGAGCTGCGCGCCAGCGTGGTCAAGGCCGACGCGTTGCTCGACGCGCTGCCCGATCTGATGTTCCGGGTCGGCGCCGACGGTGTCTTCACCGACTTCCAGCCCGAGTGGGCCGAAAAACTGGCCACGCGGACCGACCGCATGGTCGGCCGCCGGGTCGCAGACGCGCTGCCGCCCGCCATCGCGGCCAGCACCCTCGACGCCCTCTCCGTGGTGCTCGGCACCGGCCGCAGCCAGCGCTTCGAGTTCCAGCTGGCCGCCCCGGGCGGCGCCACCCACGACTACGAGGCGCGCGTATCGGCCGCCGGCCCCGACGAGGTGGTCGCCATCGTCCGCGACATCACCGAGGCCAAGCGGCTCCAGGCCCAGCTCGCCCTCGCCGATCGGCTGGCCGCGCTCGGCACCCTGGCCGCCGGGGTGGCCCACGAGATCAACAACCCGCTCACCTACGTCCTCATCGGGATCGAGGCGGTGGTCAAGGAGCTGGGCCGCAAGGACCCGAACGAGCCGATCGGCCCCCGCCTGCCGCTCATGCTTGAGCGACTGCAGGGCGCGATGGAGGGCGGGCGGCGGGTCCGCCGCATCGTGTCGGAGCTGCGCTCGCTCGCCCGCGTCGACGAAGACGATCAGCGTCCGATCGACGTCTGCATCGTGCTCGACAGCGCGGCCTCCATGGTCGAGGGCCAGCTCCGCCACCGCGCCCGCCTGGTGCGCGAGTACCGGCCCGGCCTGCCGGCGGTGCTCGGACGCTACGATCGACTGGGCCAGGTGTTCCTCAACCTCCTGCTCAACGCGGCGCAGGCGGTGCAGGACGGCGCGGACGAGGGCGTCATCTGCCTGCGCGCCGACATCGACGCGATCGGGCGGGTCGTGGTCGAGGTGGAGGACTCCGGGGCCGGCCTGCCGAGCGAGGAGCTCGGGAAGATCTTCGACCCGCTGTTCACCTCCAAGCCGGTGGTGGTCGGGGCCGGTTTCGGGCTGTGGGTCTGCCACACGATCGTGAGCAGCCTGGGCGGCGAGCTCACCGCGCGCAGCCGGGTGGGTGAGGGGACCGTCTTCCGCGTGGTGCTGCCGGCCGCCGCGACCCCGCGCGAGCGGCTCGCGACCGGCGACGAGCGCGGCGACGACGAGCTGGCCGCGCTCGAGCTCGGCCGCGTCCTCATCATCGACGACGATCAGCAGGTCACCGCGTCGATGGCCATCCTGTTCGAGGGCAACGACGTGCAGGTGGTCCACTCCGGGCAGGAGGGCCTGAGCCGGATGCTGGAGGGCGGCGAGTACGACTGGATCTTCTGTGACCTCATGCTGCGCGACCTGAGCGGCATGGACCTCTACGAGGCGGTGCGGCGGGCCCGGCCCGGGCTCGAGCAGCGCTTCGTGTTCATGACCGGCGGCGCCTTCACCTCCCGCGCGCGCGCGTTCGTCCAGCAGGCCCAGTGCCCCTGCCTGGTCAAGCCGTTCCACCCGCACCAGGTGATCGCCGCGCTGAGACGGCGGACCGCCTCGCCGCCGCCGCCCTGATCCTCAGCGCGGCCTGGCGGCGGTGGGGCGCCAGCCGTTGCGGCGGAGCCAGCGCTCCAGGTCGGGCCGCTCACCCGCCAGCCGCTGGTCGGCCACCATCGCCTCGTGCGCCTCGAGCGCGAGGGTGCGGGCGCGCGGGCGGTCGCGGCCGGCGCCGACCAGGGCGCGCGACAGGGCGAACGAGATCTCCGCGACCAGGCCCGGATCGGCGGACCCCGGCGTCGCGGTGACCTGGTGGGCGTGCTCGAGCCAGGTGGCCGCGCGGGCCGGATGGTTCGCGGCCAGGTCGGTGTAGCCGAGCAGGAGCAGCGCCTCGGGCGCGTTCCAGTCGTCGGCCCCGGTCAGGTGCTGGTGGATGCGGAGCGCGCGCAGCGCCTGGTCGTGCGCCTCGCGGTGGCGATGCAGCTGGAACAGCGCCTCCGCCATCCGCCACCGGCACAGGCCGGCGCGGGCGTAGTTCTCGCCGAACTTGCGCTCGAAGGCGGCCAGCGCCGCGCGGTACGCGACGAGCGCCTCCTCGCTGCGCTCGAGCGAGGTCAGCGTGGTGGCCAGGCCGAGCAGGTAGGTGGCGTAGTTCGGGTGATCCGGCTCGTAGACCCTGGCGCCGATCGCGACCGCGCGGCGGCGCAGGACCAGCGCCGCCTCGAAGTCGCCCTGCGCCTCGCGGATGACCGCCAGGCTGGCGGCCACCTTGGCCACGTCGGCGTGATCCGGGCCGAGCGCGCGCTCGAGCACCGCCAGGCTCTCCTCCAGCGCGGCGCGCGCCTCGGGATAGCGGTACTCGCGGCCGAGCGCGTCGCCGAGCCGCTTCAGCGCCCGCGCGTGCTCCGGGTGAGCGGGCCCGTAGACCCGCCTCTTGATGGCCAGGGATCGCTCGAACTCGGGGCGGCCCGACTGGCCCATCGACTGGGCCAGGAAGCCGAGCGCGTCGAGCGCGTCGGCCACGCGCAGGTCGTCGAGCCCGAAGCGCCGCTCGAACAGCGCGAGCGCCTGCCGCCCCTCCTGTTGCGCCTCGGGCTGGCGCTGCAGCTCGTCGAGCAGCGTCGACGTCTCCAGGTGGAGCAGCCCCTCCAGCTCGTCGTCGCCGTGCATGCGCTCGAGCACCGCGGTCACCCGCGGCCGCAGCGCCAGCGCCTCGGCGTAGTGGCCCTGGTCGTGGCCGGTGACGCCCATCAGGCGGATCCACGCGCGCGCGGCCATGTCGTCGTCGCGCCCGGCCTCCGAGGCCCACACCGCGCGCTCGAGCGCCGGCGCCACCGCGTTCGCGTCTCCCGCCTCTCGCTCGACCTCGGCCTGCTCGAGCAGGACCTCGCCCTCGAGCGGGCGGTAGCGGAGCTCGGCGGCAGCGCGGGCCAGCCGGCGCACGCGGTCCAGCCCGGCGGGCGCGCGGCCGGCCTGGCGCAGCGCGGCGACCTCGGCCAGCTCCGCCCGCATGGCGGCGACGCGCCGGCGCGCACCCGGCCCGGCCGGCGGGCGCACCGGGGTCAGGAGGTCGCGCGCGCGGGCGCACGAGGAGGCGTCGGGCATGTCGCGCACCGATCGCGGCGCGCGCTCGACCAGCGCCGCGTCGGCGGTGGTGAATGCCTCGGTCAGGGTGCGCAGCTCGCCCAGTCGGTCGTCGAGGCACATCATGCGCAGCTCGAGCAGCGTCTCCGACTGCTCGCCGCGCACCCGGGTCGCCTCGCACGCCTCGCGGTGCATCGCGACCCAGTCGCGGGCGCGCTGGTCCAGCACGCGGCTGACCTGACTGTAGGCGGCGGCGGCGAACGGCATCCGGGTGGTGGCGAAGGCGTGCTGGACCGCGACCGCGCGGGCCGGGTCCCACGCCCCGATCAGCTTGTCCTCGCCGCCGCGGCAGACCGCCTCGGGCTCGCCGGCGATGAGCAGCGCGACGGCGGCGGCCGCCCCGAGCGCGGTGGCGGCGACCAGGACTGGCCGCGCCCGGCCCGGCGCGGGCCGGAGGTCGTCGAGCAGCGCGCTCATCGACGGATGGCGCTGGGCCGGATCGACCGACAGGCCGCGCGTGATCGCGCTCCGCACCCTCCGGCCAAGGCCGCGCCGGCGCCCGATCCGGCGCAGCGCGCCGTTGGTCACCGCCTCCTGCAGCTCGAGCGAGCTGTCGCCCTCGAACGGATGCTCGCCGGCCAGGGCGGCGTGGAGGGCCACGCAGAAGCTGAACTGATCGGTGCGCTCGTCGGTGGCCGCGCCGAGGTGCTGCTCCGGCGCCATGTAGTACGGGGTTCCGGCGAAGCCGCCGACCGAGCTGGTGCCGGCGGGGGTGAAGATGGCCGCATCGGGGACCGGCCCGGCCGCCGGGCCCGATCGGCTGGCGACCAGGGCGAGGCCGAAGTCGGTCACCCGGATCCGCCCGTCGTCGCCGACCAGCACGTTCTCCGGCTTGAAGTCGCGGTGCACCACGCCGGCGGCGTGGGCCGCGGCCAGCCCGTCACCGGCGGCGAGGAAGTGGGCCAGGATGTCGGCCGGCGCGCGCGGCGCGGCGCGCAGCCACGCGGCCAGGGTCTGGCCGGCGACCAGCTCCATGGCGATGAAGATGCGGAAGCGGAAGCTGCCGACGTCGTGCACCGCGACCACGTTCGGGTGGGCCAGCTGGGCCATGGCCTGGGCCTCGCGCAGGAGGCGATGGCGCAGCCGCGCCTGGCCCGATGGATCGACCCCCTCGCCGAGGAGCTTGATCGCGACCTTTCGGCTCAGCTCCGGATCGTGGGCCGAGTAGACCACCCCCATGCCGCCGGCGCCGATCCGCTCGAGCAGCTCGTATCGCCCGATCCGCTCGCCGGTCAGCGTCTCCGGCCGGGCGCTGGCGTCGTCGCCGTCGCCGTCGCCTTGGTCGTCGTCTTGGTCGCCGCGGGGGTGGCCGGCATCGTCGACCTCGTCGCGGGTCCGCTGCCGGGCCGGCGCCGGCATGGTCGGCTGCGACGCGAACAGCGCCGGGCCCGTCGCGCCGGGCGGCATGCGCTCGCGGCAGTGCGAGCAGCCGGCGAGGTGGCGGGTCAGCGCACGGCGCCGGTCCGGGTCGCCCGCCTGGGCGAGCAGCTCGGCCAGCTCGTGCTCTCCCGGGCAGGACGTGTCGGCATGGGCTGTCATGACGTGGCGGACCCGGCGGTCGCGCGCCCGGGGGCGAGTGGCCTCGGCGGATCATGGACCCGACTCGCCAGGTCGACGAAATCGATGTTATCTGCAACGCAGATTGCCATTCTCGACTCGCCCTATCGGGCAGCCGAGCGACGTCAGCCCGCGCGCCGGCGGACCCGCACCGTCGCGGCGTACGCGACCAGCGCGACCACCGTGATCGACCCGACCCAGACCAGGAGGGTCGAGTCGAGGCGGCGGAAGCCGAACACGAGAGTCCAGGCCGAGGCAACCACGTACAGCGCGGCGGCGAGCTGGGCGAACCGGCGCGGGCGGGGCAGGTCGGGCCGGCGCCAGCGCACCACCAGCACCGACGCGGCGGCCAGCGCCGAGAACAGGATCAGGACGGCGCCGACGTTGCCGAGCGCGTTCTTGAGCGAGTGGGTCCAGACGATCGCCACCGCGATCACGCTCTGGAACACGACCGAGCCGATCGGCGGACGCCCGGCCCGCGCCGCCATCCATCGGGGCAAGAAGCCGTCCTCGGCCATGGTGGCGTACACGCGCGGGCCGACCATGACCATCGCGCTCATGCACGAGATCATCGCGAGGGCGACCAGGATCGACATCATCCCGGCGCCGGTCGGGCCGATGAGCACCTGGCTGACCGCGTGGCCGAGGATCGGGCGCTGGGTCTTCACCACGCCGAGCGCGTCGGCCGGAGTCAGGTTGGCGACGAACACCCAGTTGACCAGCACGTAGAGCGCGCCCACCGCCGCGCAGCCGATCAGCATCGCGCGCGGGGCGTCGCGCGCCGGGTTGCGGAAGTCGCCGGCGGCGTAGGCGGCCGCGTTCCAGCCGGTGAACGCAAAGGCGATCCAGAACAGGCTGCCGAAGAACGGGCCGGCGGCGAAGTGGGTCGACCCGTGCGGCGGGGTCCAGGTCGGCCAGCGCCACGACCCGAGCGCGAGCCCGAGCACCACGAAGCCGAGCAGGAGCACCACCTTCAGCGCGATGAGGAGGTCCTGGGTCCGCTTCGAGGTGACCAGGCCGACGCTGTGGAAGGCGGTCAGCGCCGCGATGAGGACGGTCGCGACCACCCGCGGGTCAGGCAGGCCGATGACGGTGGCCAGGAACTCGGACGCGCCGATCGCGTTGATGGCGATCGGGGCCGAGAAGCCGACCAGGAGCGACGCCCAGCCGGCCAGGTAGCCGAGCAGCGGGTGGGCCAGGTCGGACAGGTAGCGGTACTCGCCGCCGGATCGCGGCAGGAGCGAGGCCAGCTCGGCGTAGGCGCGAGCCCCGGCCATGTTGAGGACCATGCCGACGACCCAGGCGATGAGGATCCAGCCCGGGCTCATCTCCTGGATCATGAAGCCGGCGCTCAGGAACACGCCGGCGCCGATCATGTTGGCGGCGACCAGGCCGATGCCGGACCAGAGGCCGAGGAAGCCGGGCCGACCGGGGTCGCTCATGGCCTCGCCGCCGAGGGAAGCGTGGCCGGCGTGGCGGCCGGCGTGGCGGCCGGCGTGGCCGCGGTCGCCGGCGGATCGATCGCGGCGGCCGCGATCAGGGCGACGACGAGCTCGACCTCCGTCGGGCCGAGCGACGCCTGCACCGCCAGGTCCGGGCCCGAGCGGGCCACCTCGAGCCGCTTCACGATCGCCCCGGCGCGCGGGTCGGGCATCGCGCGGGCCAGGTCACCCCGCTGGGCGCGGAACGAGTCGGCGGCGCCGGCCGCCTCCCGATCGGTGGCGAACCGCAGCCCGACCAGCACGCTGACCGAGCCGTCGCCCGACGGGTCGGCGTCGACGGTGGCGAAGAAGCCGCGCACGCCCGGGACGTCGGCGCCGACCGCGGCCATCCGCCGGTGCATGGCCGGCGAGACCAGCCCGGCCGCCCACAGCGCGGCGTCGGTGTGCACCCGCCCGAGGCAGCCGGTCGGCGCCGGGATCGGCGCCGCGCCGCCGGCACCGGCGAGCACCATCAACGCCGCGCGCGCGCCGTCTGCCGCCGGCGACAGGATCACGAGATCGGCGGCCGGCCAGTAGGCGTAGGCGCGACCGGCCGCGCCGGCCCCGCCACCGCCGCGCGCGGCTCCGCCCGGCCCGTACACGGTCAGCGGCCCGTCGTCCGCCGCGCTCAGCCGCTCGCCGGTCTGCGCCGAGCGATCGGCGATGCACCGCGCGATCGAGTCGCGGGTGAAGGTCCCCGCGAGCGCGACCACGACCGCCTGCTCGCCGCCGCCGCCGCCGAGCGCGGCCACCGCCAGGTCGACCGCGGCGAACGGATCGAGCCCGCACGCGCGCCCGATCGAGGGATCGAGCGGCAGCGCCGGCATCCGGGCGAGCAGCGGGGCGAGCGCGGGGACCCGACGCGCGCGCGCGGCGCGGACTCCGACCACACCCCACGCGTCGGCGGGCAGGTGGGCCAGCATCGCGGCGACGTCGGAGGTCATGCGTCCGTCGGGGATCGATCGTCGATCGCGATCGCATCCGCTGGCCAGCCCGAGCGCGAGGGAGAGCGCGAGGCCGAGGCCGATGGCGAGCAGCGCCACGCGCCCCGGACGAGCGCGGGCGGCTCGTTCATCCGGGCGCCTCCGGTGAGCCGGCGTGCCGTTCAGGTGCAAGACCCTGACATTGTAGGCTTCCGACGCGCCGCGGCAAAACCGTTGACGTCGCCCTACCGATCGGTAGACATTTACCGTTCGTCCGGTAGAGACCCCCGATGGCCGCCGCCGAATCCCGATCGAGCTCGCTCACCCCGGAGCAGATCATCGCCGCCGCGACCCGGCTGTTCGCCGCGCGCGGCTACGACGGGGCGTCGCTGCAGGACGTGGCCGACGCGGTCGGCATCCGCAAGCAGTCGCTGCTCTATCACATGCCGTCCAAGGAGGAGCTGCGCCGGCGGGTGCTCGACGCGCTGCTGGCCCGCTGGAACGACGTGCTGCCGCGCCTGCTCATGGCCGCGACCTCGGGCGAGGGACAGTTCGACGCGGTCGTGACCGAGACCCTCCGCTTCTTCACCGAGGACCCGGACCGCGCCCGCCTGCTCCTGCGCGAGATCCTCGACCGCCCGGCCGACGTCCAGGCGCTCATCGCCACGCACATCGCGCCCTGGGTCGAGGTGGTGTCGAGCTACATCCGCAAGGGCATCGAGCGGGGCACGGTGCCGCCCGACGTCGACCCGCCCGCTTACGTGCTCTCGGTCATCCACCTGATCCTGTCGGCGGTGGCGACCGCCGATTGTTTCGGTCCGCTGGCCGATCGCGGCCGGCAGATCGCCGAGCTTCTGCGCATGGCCAAGTCGAGCCTGTTCCGGCCCCCGGACAGGTGATCGCAAGGGGAACCACATGGCGAGCTTCTTCAAGGACAACCCGGATCTCCAGTACTACTTCGAGCGCGGCATCGACTGGGCGCGGCTGAGCGAGCTGGTCGAGCACGGCTACCGCCAGCCCGACGGCCTCGGCGGCGCGGCCGAGGCGCTCGTCTTCTACCGCGACATCGCCGAGATGGTCGGCGAGCTGGTCGCCGACGAGGTGGCGCCGCAGGCGGCCGCGATCGATCGGATCGGCGCACGGCTCGAGGGGGGCGAGGCGGTGCTGCCGCCCGCGATGGACGCGCTGTTCCGCAAGCTCGGCGAGCTCGATCTCCACGGCATGTGCCTGCCGCGCGAGCTGGGCGGCCTGAACTGCCCGCTCATGCTGTACTTCCTCTCCACCGAGCTGTTCGCGCGCGCCGACGTGTCGATGATGTCGCACTTCGCGTTCCACGGCGCGATGGCGCTGTCGATGCTGAACCTCTCGATGATGGAGGGGACCACCGAGATCGATCCCGACACCGGCGTGGTGCGCGCGACCCGGTTCCGCGACGAGATCGCCGAGATCGCCAGCGGGAAGGCGTGGGGCAGCATGGACATCACCGAGCCGGACGCCGGCAGCGACATGGCCGCGCTGCGCGCGGTCGGCCGCCAGGAGCCGGACGGCAGCTGGACCGTCACCGGGCAGAAGATCTTCATCACGTCGGGGCACGGCAAGTACCACTTCGTCATCGCGCGCACCGAGCCGGACGCCGAGGGCCTGGCCGGGCTGTCGATGTTCCTGGTGCCGGCCTACCGCGACGAGAACGGCCGGCGCGTGCGGCTGGCGACGGTGGACCGCATCGAGGAGAAGCTCGGCCACCACGGCTCGGTGACCGCGGCGATCACGTTCGATCGCACCCCGGCTCACCTGGTCGGCAAGCGCGGCGACGGCTTCCGCTTCATGTTGAAGCTCATGAACGGGGCGCGGGTCGCGGTCGGGTTCGAGAGCATCGGCCTGTGCGAGGCGGCCTACCGCCTGGCCCGCGACTACGCGGCGGGGCGGCCGTCCATGGGCAAGACCATCGACCGGCACGAGATGGTCGCCGACTACCTGGACGAGATGGCGTCCGACATCCAGGGGCTGCGCGCGCTGGCCGTGTACGGCGCGTTCGAGGAGGAGCTGGCCCAGCGGCTGGCCGCCGCCGGCAAGGCGGACGAGGCGCGCCCGCACCAGGACCGCGCCCGCCACGTGACGCCGCTCCTCAAGTACCTGGCCGCGGAGAAGGCGGTCGAGATGGCGCGCCGCGCGCTGCAGATCCATGGCGGCAACGGCTACATGACCGAGTTCGGCGCGGAGAAGCTCCTCCGCGACGCGCTGGTGATGCCGATCTACGAGGGGACCAGCCAGATCCAGGCGCTCATGGCGATGAAGGACACGCTGGGCGGCCTCCTGCGCGATCCGCAGGGCTTCGTGCGGCGCGTGGCCCACAGCCGCTGGCGCCAGGTGTCGGGGCGCGATCCGCTGGAGCGGCGGGTGGCGAAGCTGGAGGGGCTCTCGCTCAGGGCCCAGCGCCACCTCATCACCCGCACCGCGGCCGACAAGCTGCGCTCGCTGCGCGGCCAGTCGCTCGGCACCTGGCCGAGCGTGCTGCGCCGCAACTGGAACCCGAAGCGCGACTTCGCCTTCGCCATGCTGCACGCCGAGCGGCTGTGCCGGCTGATGGCCGACGTCGCGATCGCCGAGGTGCTGTGGGAGCAGGCCCAGCGCCACCCGGAGCGCCGCGAGCTGCTCGAGCGCTACCTCGATCGCGCCGAGCCGCGCGGCCGCTTCCTGGTCGACGAGATCACGTCGACCGGACACCGGCTGCTGGCCAGCCTGGCCGACCGCGACCGCGGCGACGACGGCGAGACCCGGGCTGCGTCGGCCGCGCCCGCTCGCCCGCGCGCGGCCCCGCGGGAGCGCGTGCGCGCGGCGGGCTGATCCCGCGCCGCTCGGATCTCAGCGGTTCATCACTCGCCGCGCCGGACCGCGCTACTCGAGCAGGGCGAGCAGATCGTCGCGCGTGATCGCCGCGGCCCGGTCGGCCTGGCCGAGCGCCGCGTCGGCCAGGGCTCGCTTGCGCAGCTGGAGCGCGAGCAGGCGCTCCTCGACCGTGTCGCGGGCGACCAGGCGGTAGATGAAGACCGGGCGGTCCTGGCCGATCCGGTGGGCGCGGTCGGCGGCCTGGTCCTCGGCGGCCGGGTTCCACCACGGGTCGAGGATGAACACGTGATCCGCGGCGGTCAGGTTGAGGCCGGTGCCGCCCGCCTTGAGCGAGGCGAGCAGGACCGGCGGGCCGGCCTCGTCCTGGAACGCCTGCACCACGCCGGCGCGGTCCGGGGTCGAGCCGTCGAGCCGGGTGAACGCGATGTTGGCGGCGATCAGGTGGGGCTCGACCAGGTCGAGCAGCGAGGTCCACTGGGAGAAGACCAGCGCCTTGTGTCCGTCGGACACGGCGGTGTCGAGCGCCTCGAGCAGGCAGGCGATCTTCGACGAGCTGTCGGCCCACTGGCCGGGCAGGAGCGCGGCGTGACACGCGGCCTGGCGCAGGCGGAGGAGCGCCTCGAGCGCGGCCATCACCGACAGCCCGCCGCCCTCGCCCCCGGCGCCGCCGGTCAGCTGGGCGACGATGTCGGCCTGGGCCGCCGCGCGCACCGCGTCGTAGATCGATCGCTCGCGGGTGTCGAGCTCGACCGGCAGCACGCTCTCGGTGCGCGGCGGCAGCTCGGGCGCCACCTCGCGCTTGAGGCGGCGGAGCACGAACGGGCGGATGATGTCGCGCAGGTGAGCCGCGGCGTCGGTCCGGCCGGCGGCGATCGGCCCGGCCACCCGGCGCTGGAAGTCGGCGCGCGCGCCGAGCAGGCCGGGGTTGGCGAAGTGGCAAACGCTCCACAGCTCGTCGAGGCGGTTCTCGACCGGCGTGCCGGTCAGCGCGGCGCGGAAGTGGGCGCGCAGGGCAAAGGCGGCCTGGGCCGACTGGCTGTCCGGGTTCTTGATCGCCTGGGCCTCGTCGAGGATCGCCGCGCGCCAGGTCTCCTCGGCCAGCTGATCGCGGTCGCTGCGCAGGAGCGCGTAGCTGGTGACGACCACGTCGGCCGACGGATCGAGCGCGCGGCGCGGGCCGTGATACAGGCAGACCGAGAGGTCGGGGCGGAAGCGGGCCAGCTCGGCCGCCCAGTTGTGGATCACGCTGGTCGGGCAGACGATGATCGTCCGCCCGTCGAGCGCGGCCAGCGCCTGCACCGTCTTGCCCAGGCCCATGTCGTCGGCCAGCACCGCGCCGAGCCCGGCCTCGCGCAGGAAGCACAGCCAGTCGACGCCGACGCGCTGGTAGGGGCGCAGCTCCGCGGTGAGGCCGGGCGGCAGCGCCGCCGCCGGGATGCGGCCGTCCTCATCGAACAGCGCCGACAGCCGGCCGGCCGCGGCCGGGCGAGGCACCCCGAGCGCGTCGCACAGCGAGGCGAGCGCGGGCAGCGCCACCGCGCTGACCCTGCCACCCTCGCCGCGCGCGGCCAGCAGCGACAGGACCCGCTGGCCGTGCCGGGCCAGGAAATCGGCCGGCAGCGGCGCCCACCCGCCTCCCTCGAGCGGCAGCAGATCGAGCCCGCTCTGCCACGCCGCCAGCACCGCCGCGCCGGACGCGCGCCGCACCTCGCCGCCGACCGGCTCCGAGGTCTCGAACCAGAGATCGAGCTCGGCGCCGACCGCGCTGGCCGCGCCGCCCGGACCCGCCGCGCCGCCCGCGCCGCCCGCGCCGCCCGCGCTGTCGACGTCGCGCACGAGCAGGTGGGGGATCAGCTCGACCTCGTGGAGCGCGTCGGTCAGCTTCGCGGGATCGTCGCCGCGCTGGAACGCGCGCACCCGCTCGACCAGCGCGCGCGCCTCGCTGCCGGTCGCGGTCACCCGCAGGCCGGGCACCATGTTCAGCCGGTCGCGCAGCGCGTTCACCAGCTCGAGCTCGGCCCGCCGATCGCGCACCGGCGCGGGCGGGCGGATCTGGATCATCCGGTCGCCGTCGATGCGAGCCAGCGCCGGATCGCCGTACACCAGGGTGGCCAGCACCGACAGCCGGTCGCCGTCGCCGGTGACCTCGAGGTGGATGCGCGGGCGCGCCTCGCGGGTGGCGCGCGGCAGGCGACGGCTGCGCACCTCGATCGCGATGTCGCGGCGCAGGGCCGGCAGCATCTGGGTGACCAGCTCGCCCAGCTCGGGCGGCGCGTAGTCGCGCACCAGCGGGAGCAGCTCCCACCGCTCGCCGGCCACCTCGGCGTGTCCGAGCGGGTGGAGGACGCCGTGCACCAGCGCGATCCGCTCGCCGACGATCTCCTCGACCTGCGGGTCGGCCACCACCGCCAGGCGCACCCCCTCGCCGTGGTCGGTCAGCGAGCCGCGCGGCAGGACCGGATCGCCCGACACCGCCACCGGGTTTCCGTCGAGGGTGACCCGCTCGCAGCCGGCCAGCGCCGCCAGCAGCGAGGGGACCAGGGCGCCGGTGATCGGCGTGCGCCCGCGGTTCTGGCCGACCAGGCGGTCGACCTCGAGATCGGCCTGGGTCGGGCGGAGATCGCCGCTCGGGTCGCGCGCGCGGCCGGACGCGATCGAGAACAGCGACGTGACCAGCTCGATCTCGGTCCCGCCCGGGGCCAGCACCGCGCGGCGCAGGGTGAGCCGCCCGCTGGCGCGCTCCAGCCGGTAGACGACCTCGGTGGCGGAGCCCGGCTCGAGCTGGGCCTGGCTCAGCGCGATGACCGCGGCGGCGACGTGCTCGCACGCGTCGAACCGCGCGCCGCAGTCGCAGTCCCACTCGCCGTCGGCCGGGTAAAGGATGACGGTCCGCGCGATGGCGGCGCGGGGCGCGGCCACCCGCAGGACCAGCTCGTCGGCGCCGCCGCGCTCGCGGGTCACCGCTCGATCGCGGGCCAGCGAGATGCCCTTGGACCACAGGCCGCGCGGGCACGCCTCGCGCACCGCTTCGAGCAGGCGTTCGTCAGCCACGACCGGAGTGCTACACTGCCCGGCCGGCCGTGTCCATTCGCGGGTGTCGGGCTCAGGCGCGCGGCCGCCGCGGCCGACGGCGACGCAGGACCACCACCGCGCAGCCGGCGGCGAGGAGGAGGGTCCCGGCGGTCGAGCCCGGCGTGCCGGTGGTCCGGCATCCGCACAGGTCGAGGTCCGAGTCCGCCCCGCCGGGGCACTCCGACGACGGGATACGCACCTCCTTGATCACGGTGTACGTCCGCTGGAGCGGCGTGTCGGCGGCGGCGCGGTACGCCACCGGATCCTCATCGGCCGGGCGGGACAGATCGGCGTCGAGGACATTCGCGGTCAGGAACGCGCCGTCCCGCGTCCACCCGGCGTACGCCACCGACGCATCCGGCAGCTGGTAGCGCCCCTCGGCCGCGTAGTAGACCTTGAGCAGCGCGCGCGCGCCGACCGGCTGGCGGGCGACGCCGAGCGGCAGGCGCATGTCGGTCCCCTCGAAGGTGAACGAGAGCGGCTCGAGGCCGCTGGTGTCGAGCGCCGCCTCCGAGGTGACTCGCACGGCGCTGACCGTCCAGCCGAGCTCGAGGTAAGGGCGCAGCGCGTCGATGTCGGATGGCTGGTGGGCGTAGCCGGCCCCGTCGAGCCACACGGCCAGCTCGTCGGCGTCGGTCGCGCTGAGGACCACCACCTGGTAGCTGCCGACCGTCGTCACCCGCACGTAGTCGTCGATGGTGCCGGCGTCGGCGGCCACGCCACCGGACGGATCCGGCACCGACCAGCCGTCGCCGGACGTGTCGACCGAGGCGCAGCCGGCGCCGCCGCCGGCGCCGCCGAACTTGGGATCGTTGCACTGGTAGCCGAGCGACTCGTCCTCGATGGTGCGCTCCTCGACGTTCGCGAGCGGCGCGGTGGCGCGGGCCAGGTCCTCGAAGGTGGAGGCCGGCGCGGTCTCGATCAGCGGAGCTCGCGGGGTGACCAGGAGCAGCGCGAAGCGGGCGCCGTCGGGACCGGTCGAGAAGCGCGGCTGGACCACCCATGTGACGGTGTCGCCGAGGCGCGACTGGCAGGCGCCGCCGTCGGCCGGGCCGGCGTCGCCGATGCCCGCGTCGCCGATGCCCGCGTCGCCGGTGCTGGCGTCGCCGGTGCCCGCGTCGCCGGTGCTCGCGTCGCCGGTGCTCGCGTCGTCGAAGACCGGCCCGCCGCCGTCGCCCGGGGCCGCGTCGCGCGTCGGGGTCGGGCCGCCGTCGGCCGGGGGGCCGCATCCGACCGCGACGCCGGAGCGCTTGATGACCAGGATCTCCTGGTCGGCCTGGATGGCTGGCGGCGGGCTGCCGATCTCGGTCACCTCGCGGCAGATCGCGCCGGCGTCGCGGGACGCCAGCGTCAGGGGGGCGAAGGCGAGGATCCACCAGGGGGCGCGCGGCATGCGGGACCCCTCCGCACGACCCGTGCCACCAGAGGGTCGACCGCGTCCCGGCGACTTGTCGCGTGGGCGACCCGGCCGGCGCGCGCGATTCCGGACGCCGGTGTCAGGATCCGGGCGGGGCTGGGGAGGCGGCGGGCCTCGCGGGCCTCGCGGGCCTCGCGGGGCCCGGGCTCACGGACAGCGCGGCACCGGCGGCACCAGCAGCAGCAGCTCCAGGCGGGTGAAGACCGGGCCCGAGCGGGCCTGCTCGATCACCGCCGAGCGCGCCACCGCATACGCCGACTCGCATCCCTGCGCGTCGATGAGCGGGGGGAGCTCGCCCAGCTGCCCGCTCTTCATCCAGGGGCCGAGCGGGCCGAGTCGCGTGCTGACCCAGCGAGCGCCGTCGCGCGAGACGACCAGCTCGTCGGCCGATGCCGACAGGGTCAGCGTCCCGATGTCCGCCGGGTGGCCGGTGCTGCTCAGGTCGAGGTCGATCACCTGGTAGCCGGCGGCGTGCGGGCCGGACGGTGCGGCCAGGTAGACCGACGCGCGCTGCTCTGGCGGGGGCGACCCGACCGAGCGGACGCCCAGGTGGTGCAGGCAGCTGGCTCCGTCCCAGCGCCACCGGCAGGCGGAGAGGTCGCCGTCCAGCACCTCGGCCAGGGCCGGCAGGCCGCCGATGTCGACCAGCTCGCCGATCCGGCCGGCCAGCTCGTCGAACGCCGCCTCGTCGATGGCGACCGTCTCGTCAGGCTGCTCGGCCCGGACCAGGCGCTCCGACACGCCGGCCTGGTCGAGCCCTCGCTCGAGCCGGGCGGACTGCGAGCGGATCGACAGAGACACCACGGAGAGCGGCCCGACCGCGGCGATGATCGCGGCGGCGGCGGTCATCGCCGGCACCTCCCAGGTCAGCGGGCGGCGGCGGCGAGTCCAGCGCAGGGTGCCCCACAGGGCGAGCAGGCCGAGGCAGCCGAGCGCGTACATCCGGCCGGCGCGCGGCGGGGTCAGGCCGTGCTGGTCGATCCGCACCCACAGCGCCCACGCCGCGAGCGGCAAGAGCGCGAGCAGCACCGCGGTGAACCCGCGCGACACCCGCACCGACGCGGCCGCGGTCCACGGGTGAGGGTCGGCCGGCGACAGCACCCGCTCCTCGCGCACCGCGACCAGCGACTCGATGACCAGGGTCGAGGCGAAGCCGATCGCGCCGGCCGCGATGATGAGCGGCGAGACCAGGTTGACCGGCAGCTCGCCGAGCGCGAGCACCCACAGCTCGTACACGGCCAGGATGGCCAGCATGGCGACCAGGAACGGCGCCGCCACCCGGGCGATGAGCCGGCGCCACACCTCCGGGACCCGGCCGGGCGCGCCGCTGGCGACCAGGCGGCCGAGGTAGGCGATGGCGCACAGGCCCGCGATGAGCGCGCCGAGGTCCATGCCGAAGCGCTCGAGCCGCAGGCGGAACAGCGTCTGCACCGACATGACCAGCACCGCGGCGGCCGCGATCGCCAGGCCGCCGAGCAGCCCCGACGAGGTGGTCTCCTCGGTGAAGCGCCGCACGAAGTCGGCGAAGCGGACCAGGCGCTCGCCGCGCGGCGACCCGGCCGCCACCGCGACGAACGGCAGCATGGTGGCGGCGAGCAGCGACAGCCCGAACCGCCAGGCGTACGCCTCGTCGAGGTCGGCGCCGCTCATCGCGATCGCGGTCGCGGCGACCGCGCCGGCGCCGGCCAGGACCAGGGCGGGCCGGGCCAGGATCCGGCGCGAGCGGCGCAGCAGGGTGGCGGCGAACAGGAGCGGCACGGCCAGGATCGCCGCGAACAGCACCCGGCCGACCATCTCGTTCTGCGGCGACGCCACCTGACACCAGATCGCGACCACGGCGACTGCGATCGCGCTGCTCTCGAGCGGGAGCGCGGCAAAGGCTGCGCGGACGTGGTGGCGAATGCGGGGCGTCCAGGCCATTTCCGCTCCAACGCGGGGCCCGGGGGGCGTATTCCGGCGAGCCGAGCTCCGACCCGCGGTCGCCGGCGGGTGACCCCCCGGCGGCTGCCCGCCGCGCGGCCCCTGCGCTATCGTCGATCCATCTCCGTCGAGTCGCGAACCACCATGGTGCTGCGCATCCTCTGGCACCTCGATCGCCACCCGATCGCGCGCTTCCCGGTCGGCCGCGGCGGCGCCGTCGCGGGGGTGGTCGCCGACGGGACTCGCTCCTCGCCCGCGCTGCGCGGCCCGCTGACCGGCCGGCCGTGCGCCGCGTACCAGCTCCTCATCTGGGCGATGATGGGCCCGACCCCGGTCGATACCCCGGTCGTGTTCGAGAACTGCTGCGCCCCGTTCGAGATCGACGACGGATCCGGCCTGGTCCGGGTCGCGCCGCGCGCCGCCGAGCTGGCGCTGTCCTACCGGCGCATCGCCAGCGGCACCCCCGGCGTCGATCTCCCCTCGGACCTCATCCCGGCGCTGACCCGGAGCGGCTTCGCCGGGCCGTGGGGCCGCTACGGCTTCGAGGAGCGCAGCCTCCTGCCCGGCGACTGGGTCGTGGTGTGCGGCACCGGCGCCCTCGAGCCGGATCCGCGGGCGCCAGGCGACCCCGGCTACCGCGAGGGAGCGCCCAGCCGCCTGGTGCTCGGCGCGTCGCCGGCGTTCCCGCTGGCCATCAGCAACGATGCGTCGCTGCGGGTCCAGCCCCGCCAGACCGTCCGGCTGGTCTGAGATGACAGCCGGCCGCTCTACCGCTGCATCCGGGCAAACACCCGCCCGGCCCGCTCGCGCGCCTCGGCCACGATCGCCGCGCGGTCGGCGGTCAACAGGCGCCGGTCGCGCACCACCACCCGGCCGTCGACCACCACGTTGACCACGTCGGTCGACCGGCACGCATACACCACCGCCGCGTACGGGTCCGCGGTTGGCACCACGTGCGCGCCGCCCAGCTCGACCGCGATGACGTCGGCCCGCTTGCCGACCTCGAGCGAGCCGATCTCCGCCTCCAGCCCGAGCGCGGCCGCGCCGCCCATGGTCGCCATCCGCACCACCTCGGACGCCGGCATCGCGCGCGGGCCGCAGCGCGGCTTGTGCACCAGCGCGGCCAGCCGCATCTCGAGGAAGCCGTCGAGGTTGTTGTTGCATGGCGCGCCGTCGGCGCCGAGGCTGACCGCGACCCCCTCGGCCATGAGCTCCGGCACCGGCGCGATGCCGGAGCCGAGCTTCAGGTTCGACGACGGGCAGTGGAGCAGGTGAGTGCCGGTCTCGCGCAGGACCCCGCGCTCGGCGTCGGTCAGCCACACGCAGTGGGCCAGGCCGACGTCGCGACCGCTCAGCCCGAGCCGGTGCAGGTGGACCACGTTGTCCGCGCCGCGCAGCCGCACCACCTCGGCCACCTCGCGCCGGTTCTCGCTGGCGTGGGTGTGGATCCGCACCCCGGCGGCGCGCGCGGCGCGCGCGGTCTCGCGCAGCAGATCGTCGGTGCAGGACAGGACGAACCGCGGCGCGTAGGCGTAGCGCAGCCGGCCGCCGTCGCGCCCGTGCCAGTCGCGGACCAGCCGGGCCGACTCGGCCAGCGAATCGGCGGTGGTCTCGCGCAGGCCGGCCGGACAGCCGGGGTCGTCCATCATCGCCTTGCCGATGGTCGCGCGCAGGCCGGTGTCGCGCGCCGCCTCGAACAGCGCGTCGGTGTGGCGCACCGTGCCCATGTCGAGGACAGCGGTGGTGCCGCCGGTCAGGAGCTCGAGGCAGGCCAGCCGGGCCGACGCGGCCACGTCGCCGCGGTCGAGCGCCGCCTCGTACGGCCACACCACCGCGCCGAGCCAGTCGAGCAGCTCGAGGTTCTCGGCCCGTCCTCGGGCCAGGGTCTGGCACATGTGCACGTGCGACTGGACCAGCCCGGGCATGACCACGCAGCCGGTCGCGTCGAGGATCTGGTAGTCGTCGGTCTGCGGCGTGTACGAGCCGCCGACCTGGACCAGGACGCCGTCGCGGCAGGCCACGTCCCCGTGCGAGACGCTCGATCCGGCGTCGATGGTGAGGATCGTGCCCCCACGCAGGATGACCTCGCCCATGACCGGCACCTCAGCCGCCCGCGCCGCTCGTGCCGCTCGTGCTACCGGGGCCGCCCGGGCGCGTGGTCAGCTGCTCGCGGCGAAACCCGTGCGGCAAGAGATCGACCAGGCTGAGCTCGCGCCGCTCGCCGGCCGGGTTGACCAGGATGATGCGCATCGCCGCCGGGTCGCCGGCGAACTCGCTCAGGGTCTGCAGGCACATCCCGCACGGCGCGGCCGGCGGCGAGCTGTCGGTTGCCACCACCACCGCGTCGAGCACCCGCGCCCCGGCGAACACCGCGCGCGCCACCGCGCTCCGCTCCGCGCACAGCGCCAGCCCGTACGACGAGTTCTCCACGTTGGCGCCCTCGTGCACGGCGCCGCCGGCCGACAGGGCGCAGCCGACCGGATAGCGCGAGTAGGGCGCGTAGGCCCGCTTCTGCGCCTCCAGCGCGCGGGCGACCAGGTCGTCCACCTTCATCGCGCGTCCCCCGCGCGGCCCAGCCGCTCCAGGATCCCGTCGAGCAGCGCCTCGAACTGGCCGCGCACGCGATCGGCCGTCTCGGTCACCTCCTCGTGCGACAGCGGCGACCCTTCGCCCAGCCCGGCCGCCCAGTTGGTGATGCACGAGATCGCCAGCACGCTCGCGCCCATGTGCACCGCCGCGATCACCTCCGGCACCGTCGACATCCCGGTCGAGTCGGCGCCCAGGATCCCGAGCATGCGCACCTCGGCGGGCGTCTCGTAGGCCGGCCCGCTCGAGCCGGCGTAGACGCCCTCGGCCAGCTCGACCCCGGCCGCGCGCGCCGCGTCGCGGGCCAGCTCGCGCAGCGCCTCCGGGTAGGCCCGGGTCATGTCCGGGAAGCGCGGCCCGACCCGGTCGTCGTTGACCCCGCGCAGCGGGTGATCCGGGAACAGGTTGATGTGGTCGCGGATCAGCATGAGCGTGCCGGGCCCGTGGCGCAGGCCGCCGGCCGCGTTGGTCACCACCAGGGTGCGCGCACCCAGCGCCACCAGCACGCGGGCCGGAAACGCCACCTGCGCCGCGGTGTGCCCCTCGTAGAAGTGGACGCGGCCCTGCAGCGCGGCGCAGGCGACGTCGCCGCGCTGGCCGATCACCAGCCGGCCGGCGTGGCCCGGCACGGTCGACGCCGCGAAGCCGGGGATCTCGGCGTACGGGATCCTGGTCGCGTTCTCCAGCCGATCGGCGAACGAGCCCAGCCCGCTGCCCAGGATCAGCCCGACCGACGGCCGCACGCCCGGCGCGCGCTCGCGGATCACCGCCACCGCGGCGGCCAGCGCGTCAGACAGCGGCGGCTCGCCGCCGGCCGGCGCGCCCGCGCCCCACATGCTCGACGGGTGCCTGCGCCGCCGCTCCTTGTCGCCGCTCATCTCAGCACCTCCAGCACCCGCGACAGGCGCGGCACCGACATGGCCGGGCCGAGCCGGTACGCGCCGGCCACCATGTCGCGCGCCGCCGCGATGTCCGCGTTGCTGGCCCGGCTCGACAGGAGAAAGGCGAGCGGCTCGCCGCGCTCCACCCGGTCGCCCATGTGGACGGCCAGCTCGATCCCGGCCGACGGGTCGATGTCGTCCTCGACCTTCCGCCGGCCCGCGCCCAGGACCAGCGCCGCCATCCCGATCTCGCGCGCGGCCAGCGCCCGCACGGTGCCGCCCTCGGCGGCCAGGACCGGGGTGCGCGCGCGCGGCTGGGGCAGGACGCCCTCCGGATCGTCGACCACGCGCGGGTCGCCGCCCTGGGCCTCGACCACCTGGCGGAACACCTCCAGCGCGGTGCCGTCGTCGAGCGAGCGGGCGATCTGCTTCTGCCCGTCCTCGGCGGTGCGGGCCAGCCCGGTGAGGACCAGCATCTCTCCGCCCAGCGCCACGGTCAGCTCGCGGGTGTCGGCCGGCCCGCCGCCGCCCAGCACGTGGATGCTCTCCAGCACCTCGACCGCGTTGCCGATCAGGCGCCCGATCGGCGCGTCCATGTCGGTCAGGACCGCTGTCACCCGCACGCCGGCCGACGCGCCGATCGACTGGATCGCGCGGGACAGCTGCACCGCGTCGGCCCGCGAGCGCATGAACGCGCCGTCGCCGACCTTGCAGTCGAGCACCAGCGCGTCGATCCCCTCGGCCAGCTTCTTGGACATGATCGACGACGCGATGAGCGGGATCGACTCGACCGTCCCGGTCACGTCGCGCAGGGCGTAGAGCCGGCGGTCGGCCGGCGCCACCCGGTCGGTCTGCCCGATGAGACAGACGCCGAGGTCGCGGACCTGGGCGATGAACCGCTCGACCGGCAGCTTCACCGAGAAGCCGGGGATCGACTCCAGCTTGTCGAGCGTCCCACCGGTGTGGCCCAGCCCGCGCCCCGACACCATCGGGACCGCCGCGCCGCACGCCGCCACCGCCGGAGCCAGCGGCAGCGAGATCTTGTCGCCCACGCCGCCGGTCGAGTGCTTGTCCACCCGCGGCCGGCTCACGCTGGACAGGTCGAGCACGTCCCCCGAGCGCAGCATGGCGTCGGCCCACACGGTCAGCTCGCCGGCGTCCAGGCCGCGGAAGAAGATCGCCATCAGCATGGCGGAGACCTGGTAGTCCGGGATCGAGCCGTCGGTGGTGCCGGCGATGAACGCGCGCACCTCGCCTTCGCTCAGCCGCTGGCCGTCGCGCTTCTTGCGGATGAGCGCCTGGGGGAGGAACGCGGCGGGCATGGACGTCTCCGTCGAGCTAGCGGAGCTCGGGCAGGAAGCTGTGGCCGTTGCTCGGCGGGGCGACCTGGAAGATGTCAGCGATGGTCGCGCCGACGTCGGCGAAGCTGTCGCGGGTGCCGAGGTCGACCCCGGCGGCCGCGGCCGGCCCGAACGCGAGCAGCGGCACGTACTCGCGGGTGTGGTCGGAGCCGGGGAAGGTGGGATCGTTGCCGTGGTCGGCGGTGATGAGGACCAGGTCGCGGCCCGGGTCGATCATCCTCTCCATCGCGGCCAGCTCGGCGTCGAACTCGCGCAGGCACGCGTAGTAGCCGGCCGGATCGCGCCGGTGGCCGTACAGCGTGTCGAAGTCGACCAGGTTGACGAACACCAGGCCGCGGTCGACCCGGCCCAGCACCTCGCGGGTGTGCTTCATCCCGTCCAGGTTGCCCTCGGTGTGGATGTCCTCGCTGATGCCGCGCCCGCAGTAGATGTCGGGGATCTTGCCGATCCCGATCACCGGCCAGCCGCCCTCGTGCAGGCGGTCGAGCACGGTCGGCTCGGGCGGCGGCATCGCGAAGTCGCGCCGGTTGTAGGTCCGCTTGTATTCGCCCGGGCGCGGCCCGACGAACGGCCGCGCGATGACCCGGCCGACCCCGTACGGGTCGAGGATGTCGCGCGCGATGCGGCAGATCTCGTACAGCTCGGCGATCGGCACCACGTCCTCGTGCGCGGCGATCTGGAAGACCGAGTCGGCCGAGGTGTAGACGATGAGGTCGCCGGTGGCCACGTGCTGCGCGCCCAGCGTCTCGATGATCTCGGTGCCCGACGCGGGCACGTTGCCGAGCACGCCGCGCCCGGTGCGCTGGCGGAACGGGGCCAGGATCTCCTCGGGGAACCCGTCCGGGAAGGTGCGGAACGGCTGGTCGATGCGCAGCCCGGCCAGCTCCCAGTGCCCGGTGGCGGTGTCCTTGCCGGCGGAGAGCTCGGCGCACTTGCCGAACGCGCCGCGCGGCGCCCGCGCCGGCTTCATCCCGCGCAGCGGCAGGATGTTGCCGAGCCCGAGCCCGGCCAGGGTCGGCAGGTCGGCGCCGCCGGCCGCCTCGGCCACGTGCCCGAGGGTGCTGGAGCCGGCGTCGCCATAGCGATCCGCGTCCGGCGCCGCGCCGGCGCCGACGGAGTCCATCACGAGGAGGATGACGCGCTCGATGGCCATGAAACCCAGTTTCTTACCACGAGAACTGGCTCAGTAAGCCGACGGACCCGCCTTGCTCGCGGTGACCCTGGAACCGCCGCGCGCACCGCCCGATCCGCCGCCCGCTCCGCCGGAGGCCGCGCTCGCGGTCACGATCGCCACCGACGCCGACGCGCCGATGCGGGTCGCGCCCGCCGCGCGCATGCGGATGACGTCCTCCTGGGTGCGCACGCCGCCCGAGGCCTTGACGCCCATCTCGCTGCCGACCACCCGGCGCATGAGCGCGACGTCCTCGACGGTGGCGCCGCCCTTGCCGAACCCGGTCGACGTCTTCACGAAGTGCGCGCCGGCCAGCTTCGACAGGGTCGAGGCGATGATCTTCTCGTCGTCGGTCAGCTGACCGGTCTCCAGGATGACCTTGACGATCGCCGGGGCCGACGCCTTCACCACCCGGCAGATGTCCTCGAACACGGTCTCGTAGTCGCGCGACTTCAGCGCGCCGATGTTGATGACCATGTCGATCTCCTCGGCGCCCTGGCGGACCGCATCGCGCGCCTCGAACGCCTTGGCGGTCGGCGCCATCGCGCCGAGCGGGAAGCCGACCACGCAGCAGACCTTGACGTCGGAGCCGCGCAGGAGCGAGCGGCACAGCGGCACCCAGGTGGTGTTGACGCAGACCGAGGCGAAGTGATGCTGGCGCGCCTCCTCGCACAGCTTCACCACCTCGTCGCGGGTGGCGTCCGGCTTGAGCAGGGTGTGGTCGATCATGCGGCCGAGGTCGGCCTCGACCGCGCCGACCCCTGGCATCGCGCCGACCCGCGCCGCGCCGGCGTCCTCGACCGCGCGCACCGACCACGGCCGCCGGACCACGCAGCCGCCGCAGCCGGCGCAGTCCTCGCTCTCGTCGTCCACGCACGGGCCGCGGTCGCGGACCGGCAGGGCGACGCGGCCCCCGCTCCCGAGCCGCTCGCGCACGCGATCGGCGATGAGCTCGACCAGCCGGTCGATCTCGCGATCCTGGTAGGAAGCCATGAGCGCCGGGATAGTAACCGCCAAGGCTCCCGCTTGGCCAAGCGTCAGGGCACCCCAGGGCGCCCTGCCGGCATTTCACGGGTCCCGGGCCAGGCGGAACGTGACGTTGGCGTGGGCCGAGGGGCGCAGGCGGTCGGCCCGGTCGGGCTGGGCCTTCACCGCGCGCATCGCCTGGGCCCCCTGGGTGCCGTCGTCCACCCATTCCCACAGCGCCTTGCCGGCCGGCGAGAACTCCGCCGCCGCCGCCGCTCCGGTCCACTCGTCGGGGCCCAGGAGCCGCATCCCGCGGGCTCGCGCGTGCGCCTCGGCGTCGGCGTAGGACACGCCCACCGCGGGCAGGGCGGCCTGCTTCTTCGACAGCGGGGGCGGTGTCGGTTCACCCGGGCCGGGTGGGTGGGCCGCCGCGTACTCGCCCTGGCTGACCGGCGCTCGGGCCACGAACAACCACGGCGTGCCGTCCGGCCGCCGGACCAGGAACATCCCCTCGGGCACCACCGAATCGGCGGTGCGCGGGGCCGCGTCGGTCCGCCCGCCGGCGTCGTCGTCAGCCGCGCCCATCGCGGCCGCCTGGCGGTCGGGGCGCGGCCCGAACAGCATGAAACCGAGCCCGGTGAAGAACAGCAGCGCCGACACCACGGTCACCGCGACCAGCCAGCGGCCCAGCGCGGCGCGCCGCTCCGGCTCGTCGCCGGGCCGCAGGAGCGCCTGCGCCGCCGGGCGCATCACCGGTCGGTCGTCGGGACCCGCCGCCCCGCCGTGGCCGTGGCGCCGCTCGTCGGGCGTGGCCCGTCGCTGCCGGCCGTGGTCGTCGTTGCGGATCAGGGTCGCCGCCGCGTCGTCGGCTGCCGCCGCCACCTCGGACGCGCGCTGGCCGCCGCGCCCGACCACGTACGGGGTCGGCTCCGGCGCCGACCGCGCGCTCGCGCCCGACACCGGCGGCAGCGACGACGACCCCTGCGACTGCAGCCGGTCGACGATAGCGCTCAGCTGGCGGATGAGCTCCGGGTAGGCCGGCCGCTCGCCCGGCTTCTTCGCCATCATGCGCCGGCACAGCGCGGCCACCTCCACGTCGGTGGACGGGTTCTTGGCCCGCGGATCCGGCGCCGGGTCCTTCAGGTGACGAGCGACCACCTTCAGGTACTTGTCCTCGGCCGCGTTGCCGGTGCGGAACGGGGGATCGCCGGTGCAGAGGTAGTAGAGCGTCCCGCCCAGCGCGTAGATGTCGACCCGCTCGTCGATCGTCTCGCCGCGCGCCTGCTCCGGCGCGATGTAGTCGGGCGTCCCGACCACCACGCCCATCGCGGTCAGGGCCGGCTCGTTCGACGGATCGAGCGGCTTGGCCAGCCCGAAGTCGGTCACCTTGACCACCCCGGACGAGAGCAGGACCAGGTTGGTCGGCTTCACGTCGCGGTGGATCAGGCCGGCCTGGGCGGCGGCCTGCAGCCCGCGGGCGGCGTCGAGGGTGGCGCGGGTGGCCTGCACCGACGACATCACGCCGTGCTGCTTCACCACGCTGCCGAGGTCGACCCCGTCGAGCAGCTCCATCGCGATGTACGGGCGCTGGTCGTGGGTGCCGGTGGTGAAGACCTGCACCACGTTGGGATGGGCGATGGCGGCCACCGCGCGCGCCTCGCGCACGAAGCGGGCCCGCAGCTCCTCGTTCTCGCGGTGCCGCTCGGACAGGATCTTGATCGCGACCGGGCGCTTGAGGTCGACGTCGATGCCGCGCACCACGTCGCCCATCGAGCCGGCGCCGATCATCCCGACGACGCGGTATCGATCGACGATGGTGCCGGGTGCGAGCGCGCTGGTCATGGCCGTGAGGTCCGCCGGCTGGGCCTACAGCTCGCCTTCGCCGCCGCTGCCGCGCCCCGACAGGTTGTCGAACCGAGTGTAGCGCCCCTCGAAGAAGGTCTTGATGGTGGCGGTGGGGCCGTGCCGGTTCTTGCCGATGATGATCTCGGCGACGTTCGGCTCGTCGCTCTCCTTGTTGTAGACCACGTCGCGGTAGATGAAGAGGATGAGGTCGGCGTCCTGCTCGATGGCGCCCGACTCGCGCAGGTCCGACAGCTGCGGCCGCTTGTCGGGGCGCGACTCCAGGCTGCGGTTGAGCTGCGACAGCGCCATGACCGGGCAGTTGATCTCCTTGGCCAGCTGCTTCAGGCCGCGCGAGATCTCGGAGATCTCCTGCTCGCGGCTGGACTGGCGGTCGCGCCGTCCCTGCATGAGCTGGAGGTAGTCGATGACGATGAGCCCGAACTGCTTCTCCTTGCGCATCTCCTTGTCGGCCATGAACCGCCGGGCCGACGCGCGCAGCTCGCGCAGGCTGAGCGCCGGCGTGTCGTCGATGACGATCGGCGCCTTGGACAGCGTGTCGGCCGCGTAGGTCATGTTGGTCAGGTCCTGGCGCTGGAGCTGGCCGCGCCGGAGCGCGGTCGAGTCGACCCGCGCCTCGGAGCAGAGCAGCCGCTCGGCCAGCTGGGTCGACGACATCTCGAGCGAGAAGACCAGCACCGGGAAGCCGCCCGCCGCCGCCGCGTTGCGCGCGATGGTCAGCGCGAACGACGTCTTGCCCATGGCCGGGCGCGCCGCCAGGATGGTGAGCTCGGTCGGCTGGAACCCGGCCGTGCGCTCGTCCAGGTCGCGGAAGCCGCTCGGCACCCCGGTGATGCCGCCCGCCGCCTTGAAGCGCTGGTCGAGCGAGCTGAACACCTGGCGCAGGAGGTTGCGCAGGTGGTCGGAGTTGCCCCGCTGGGTCCGCTGGGTGACCTCGAAGATCTTGGCCTCGGCCTCGTCGAGGTAGTCCTCGACCGCGCCGTAGTCCTCGTACCCGCGCGCGGCGATCTCCGACGCGGTCAGCATCAGGCGACGAGCCGAGTTGAGCTCGCGCACGATGCTGGCGTAGTGCACGACGTTGTCTGCGGTCGGCACCCGCAGCGCCAGCTGCGACAGGTAGGCGAGGCCCCCGATCGCGTCCAGCTTGCCGCCCTGCTGGAGCTGGGCCTCGAGGGTCACCTCGTCGATCGGCCGGGAGGCCGACTCGAGGTCCTGGATGGCGGCGAAGATGGCCTGATGGCGCGGGTCGTAGAAGTCCTCCTCCATCAGCTCGGCGAGGAGCGGGAGGACCTCGTTGCGGAGGAGGATGCCGCCCAGGACGGACGCCTCCGCATCGAGGTTGTGAGGGAGGACTCTCGTGCCCGCGCTCAACGTGCCCCTTCTACTCCTTGGCCTTGGCCGTCACCCAGAACTTGAGGACCGCCGTCGTCCCGGCGCCGAGGCGCACCGACACCTCGTGCTTGCCGATCGCCTTGACCGGATCGCCCATCTCGATCTGGCGCGAGTCGATGACGACCCCGGCCACCTCGAGCTGGCGGGCCAGATCGCGCCCGGTGACCGAGCCGAACATCCGGTCGTCCTCGCCGACCAGCCGCTCGAACTGGAGCGTCATCCCGCTGATCCGATCGGCCAGGCTGGCCGCGGTAGCCCGCTCCTTGGCCACGCGCGCATCGACCTGGCGCTTGCGGTGGTCGAGCTCCGACTTGTTCTCGGCGGTCGCGCTGACGGCCATCCCGCGCGGCATCAGGTAGTTGCGGCCGTAGCCGGACTTCACGGTGACGAGCTCGCCGGCCTTGCCCAGGTGAGCCACGTCCTGCGTGAGAATGAGTTGCATCGGCATGACTGGCCTCCTACTTGCCGGTGACCGAGAAGGGCAGGAGCGCGATCATGCGGGCGCGCCGCACCTGCAGCGACAGGTCGCGCTGGTGGCGCGCGCAGTTGCCGCTGATCCGGCGCGGGACCAGCTTGCCGCGCTCGGTGACGAAGTGCTTCAGCATCGCCAGGTTCTTGTAGTCGATGAGGGTGCCCTCGTCGGCGCAGAAGCGACACATCTTGCGGCGCGAGAATCCGCCGCCGCCGCCGCCGCGCTGCCGGTCGCCGCCCTTGCCGGGCGAGCGTCCGCCGCCCCGCTCCTTGTCGTCGTCGCGGCTCTCGAAGGCCTCGTCTTTTTCGCTCATGGTCGTCTACCTCGTTCCTTGGGTCGTGGAGTCGTGGCCGTGGGCCGGGATCACTCGGCTTCCCCGTCGGTGCCGGGCGGTTTCGGCTCGGCGGCCGGCTCGGTTGCCGGCTCCGCGGCCGGCTCGGCGGCGCCCTCGGCGGCCGGCTCGGCTACCGGCTCGGCGGCGCCCTCGGCGGCCGGAGCGGCCTTCGCCACCACGTCACCGTCGGCCCCCTCTTCACCGACCTCGCTGGCCGCCTCGTCGGTGCGGCGCAGCATGAGCTCCTCCTCGTCGGCCGCGGTGCTGGCCGCCTTGGTGTAGGTCTCCTCGGTGACCAGCGACTCCTTGGTGCCAGGATCGATGTCGCGGCCCGCCAGCACGGTCATGTAGCGGATCACGGGATCGAGCATTCGCATGTTGCGCTCGAACTCGGTCACCACCTGCGGCGAGCCCAGGTACGACCAGAACAGGTAGATGCCCTTCAGCTCCTTCTTGATCTCGTAGGCGAGCTTCCGCTTGCCCCAGTTGTCGACGTTCAGCACCACGCCGCCCTGCGACTCGATGATGCCGCGAACGCGCTGGTTGACGTCGGCCACCCGGTCGTTCTGGGTGTCGGGCCGAAGGATGTAGATCGTCTCGTACTCGCGCAATGTCCCTGGCGCGTCGGCCAGGCTCTGCAGGTCTGCCATCTCGATCTCCTCGTGGGTGTGAAGCCCGCGGCGGCTGCTGTGCGCCGCGAGCAAGGAGTGGCTGGTGGACTCAGTCTACCGGCTTTTCTCCAGCTCCGTTGAAGTCGTTCATCGCCGCGCGGATGCCGCGCGCCAGGATCGCCTCGACCGCGTCGCTCGCGCGACCGACCAGCTCGGCGATCTCTCGATCCATCTCGGCCGGGAAGTCGCCCAGCACGTGGCCGGACACGCGGCCCTGTACCGGCTCGCTCGCCGCGCCCGCCGCCGCCGGTCGCTCGGGCCGGCCGACCCCGATCCGGACCCGCAGGAAGTCGTTCGAGCCCAGCTGCTCGGCCACCGAGCGGATCCCGTTGTGCCCGCCGTGGCCGCCGCCCGCCTTCAGGCGCAGCCGCGCGAACGGCAGATCGATCTCGTCGTGCACGACGACCAGCTCCGCCGGCTCGGTGCCGTGGAACTGCGCCGCCCGCTGCACGGCGAAACCGCTGTGGTTCATGAACTCCATGGGTTTCAGGACCAGCGCCCGCTGCCTCGCGATGGCTCCCATCGCCGCTTGCCCGCCGAACTTCTCGCGCAGCGGCCCCAGGTCGTGACGTCGGACCAGCTCGTCCACGACCCGGAAGCCGATGTTGTGGCGGTTGCGCTCGTACTTGCGGCCGGGATTGCCCAGCCCGGCGATGAGCCACACGCTGCGTTCTCCACTCGGAGGCGGGGACTACTTCTTCTTGTCGCCCCCCGCCTTGCCGCCAGCGGCCTTGCCGCCGCCCGCGGCCTTGCCAGCCGCCGCCTTGCCGCCCGCGGCAGCGCCAGCCGCCGCACCGGCCGCGGCGCCCGCCGCCTTCTTGTCGCCCTCGGCCACGACCGCGCCCTCGACCGCGACAGCGCCCTCGACCGCCACGGCTGCCGTCTCGGTGGTCTCCTTCTCGACCTTCGGCGCGGCGCAGGTGACCAGGGTGAAGCTGTCCGGGAGCGCCGCCTTCACGCCGGGCGGGAACGACACGTCCGACACATGGAAGGCGTCGCCGATCTTGAGCGGCGTGACGTCGAGCTCGAACTTGGTGGGGATCTCCGAGGGACGGCAGCGAACCCGCAGGGTGTGCCGCTCGGTGTGGATCTGCCCGCCGTCGACGGTGCCGATCGCCTTGCCGACCAGCACCAGCGGCACGTCCACGTCGATCTCCTTGTCCGGATCGATCGAGATGAGGTCGACGTGGGTGACGTTCCGGCGCAGCGCGTCGATCTGGTACTCCCAGAGCAGCGCCATCAGCTCGGTGTTCCCCGACCGGCCGTCCTCGACGGTGACGTTGATGACCGTGTTGCGGCCCCTGGCCGGATCGAGCGACGCCTTCAGCTCCTTGGCGTTCAGCACGATGGCGAGCGGCTGCTGGAGCTTCGCGCCGTAGCAGACGCCGGGGACCTTGCCAGTCGCGCGCAGGCGGCGAGTCTCGCCCTTGCCGGTGTCGTGGCGGATTTGAACGGTGAGCTTGCCGACTTCCATGACGCGTTATCCTTGGTTGCTCGGGCTGGGTTCTCAGCTGAACAGGGAGCTGATCGAGTCGCCGTGGTGGATGCGCTTGACCGCCTCGCCGAGCAGACGCGCGACCGACAGCACCTTGACCTTGCTGCTGGCGCGCCCGAGCTCGTCGAGCGGAATGGTGTTGGTGACGATGACCTGGGTGAGCGGCGAGGCCTGGATGCGCTCGATCGCGTTGCCGGAGAAGACCCCGTGGCTGGCGCAGGCCATGACCGACTTGGCGCCGGCGTCCATCACCGCGCGGGCCGCGTTGCACAGCGTGCCGGCGGTGTCGATGATGTCGTCGGCGATGATGGCGTTCTTGCCCTTCACGTCGCCGACCACGTTCATCACCTCGGACACGTTCGGCGCCGAGCGCCGCTTGTCGATGATGGCCATGCCGCCGCCCAGCCGCTTCGAGTAGGCGCGGGCGCGCTCGACGCCGCCGGCGTCCGGCGAGACCACCACCACGTCGCTGAGCGACATGTGGCGCAGCTCGTCGAGGAAGACCGGCATGCCGTAGAGGTGGTCGAACGGGATGTTGAAGAAGCCCTGGATCTGCCCGGCGTGGAGATCCATCGACACCACCCGGTCGGCGCCGGCCGACGAGATGAGGTCGGCGACCAGCTTGGCGGTGATCGGCGTGCGCGGCTTGGTCTTGCGATCCTGGCGCGCGTAGCCGAAGTAGGGCATGACCGCGACGATGCTCCCTGCCGACGCGCGCTTCAGCGCGTCGATCATGATGAGGAGCTCCATCAGCGACTGGTTGACCGGGGTGCAGGTCGACTGCACGACGAAGCAGTTCACTCCGCGGACGTTCTCGTTGATCTCGACGTAGATCTCACCGTCCGAGAAGTGCGTGACGTCGGCCCGGCCGAGCGGGATCTCGACGTACTTGCAGATCTCTTCCGCGATCGGACGGTTGGCGTTGGCGGTGAAGATGGACAGCGATTTCAGCAAGCAACCTCCGCTGGCCGACCGGATCGGGTCCGGCTGGAGAACGCAGCGATTTACACGCTGTACCCCCCGCACGTCAACTCGAAAGGCCGAAAGGCGTGCGGAATCACTTGATTTCGCGCGGGTGGAAGCACCTTCGAGGGGTTGAAGGAGGGCAGGACGCGCCCCGGCCGCCGCCGGGTCACCGGGCGATGCGCTTGACCGCACCGTCGCGGAGGGTCGTCCAGTAGACGTGAGTCGCGTCGACGGCGATCGAGGATGGAAACAGCTGGCCGGCCGCCAGCACCCGCTGAGGACCGCCGGAGCGGGGGATCTCGAGGATGCTGCCCGGGCGCTCGGCGGAGGCGGTCGCGCAGTAGACGTGCGAGTCGTCGAGGGCGAGCATGAGCGGCCGGGTGTCCGTGGTGGCGAGCACGGCGGGGGGGCCGGTGAAGGGAGCGGCAAGGCCGAGCACACGGCCGCGGCTGGCCGCCCGCTCCCAGTCCCCCCAGTAGACGCCGCGGTCGTCTGCCTCGATGTCGCCGACCAGACAGATCCGCTCGGCGACGGTCGTCACCGGCCCTCCCGACAGCGGGACGAAGCTCACCCGGCCGTCGCACTCCACGTCGAAGGTCGATCGAGTGAAGAACAGGTTGCCGCCGCTGAAGGCGAAGAACGGGGTGTTGCCGAGGCCGCTGCCGAGCCCCTCGGCCAGGATCGATGGCGGCCCGCCGGACCTGGGCAGGACCAGGATCTGCCCGCCGCGGTCGGGCGTCGCCAGGTAGATGTCGTCGCCGGCGAGGCCGATCTGGAAGACCCGCAGCTCATCGACCAGATCCACCGGCTCGCCGCCGGTCCGGGCCATGCTCTGCAGGCCACCCTCGCCGGGCACGGCGGCTCCTCTCGCCCAGTAGAGGCGCTGGCGGTCGACCTCGAGGATGCCCACGTCGAGGACGCGGGTCTGGACATCGACGACCGGCCCGCCGCCCTGCTTGCTGGTTCGCCGGATGGCGGCGGGGCCCATGGCGCCCTTGCTGGTGGCGATCCAGAAGACCTCGCCGCCGTCGACCTCGAGCTCGGCCGGCATCTCCTGGCCGGTGGCGATGAGCTCGATCGGCGCCTGGCCCGGCGCACGGGTCGCCGCCGCCGCGCGCGCGAAGCTGGCCCGGGCGGCGTCGAGCTCGCGGAGCTGGTGCTGGATCGAGCCGAGCGCGTCCAGCGCCTCCGCCTGGGCCGGCGGGTACGAGAGCCGACCGGCCAGCTCGACCGCGCGGGACGCGATCGCGCGCGCCTCCCGGGGTCGCCCGTCGCTCGCCGCGGCGTCGGCGCTGGCGACCTGCTGGTGGACCGCGCGCACCGTCGCGAGGACGGCCGGATCGGCCGGCAGCGGGCGCGCGGCCAGGAGCGCGACCGGCTCGCCGCAGGCATCCAGCGACGGGAGCTGCTCGGTGATCGCGATCCGGGTGGACACCGATCCGGATCCGGCCTGCGTGAAGGCGCGGACCGCGGCGTCGAGGCTGCGCAGCCTGCGGTCGAGGCAGATCATGCGCCGATCGTGCAGATCGCCGGACAGGGTCCGCGCCACGTGAGTCGCCTGGCAGGTCTCCTCGTGCATCGCGGTCCAGCGCGTCGCGTAGTTGTCGAGCGTCCAGTCGATCCCCTCGCGGTGAGCCACGCCGTCCGCGAGCGAGGCCACCAGCGCGGCCCGGCGCTCCGGGTTCCAGATCGCGGCCACCCGCTCGCGCGCGCCGGCGCAGGGCGGCTGGTCCGGATCGCGCGCCGGGATCGCGAGCCACGCGGCTCCGCCGAAAAGGGCTGCCGCGGCGACGGCGGCGGCGACCCCGACCCGCCGTCGCCGGTGGAGCTGGCCGCGCAGGACCGGCAGGATCTCGTCCATCGAGGCGATCCGGCGGGCGGGGTCGGTCGCGAGGCCGCGCCGCAGCAGCCCGGTGAGGCGGCCGGGCAGGCGAGGGCGCCGCGGGATCGCGGGGGCGGCGGCGTCGCGCATCGCGGCGGCGAGCTCCGCGACCGACCGACCGCCGAACGGGCGGCGGCCGTAGAGCGCCTCGTACAGCGCCGCGCAGTAGCTGAACACGTCGCTGCGCTCGTCGGCGTGACGGCCGGCGAGCTGCTCCGGTGCCATGTAGGCGATGGTCCCGACGACGGCGTCGCCTCGATCGCTGTCGCCGGTGGCGCCGCTCGGGCCGGCGCTGCCCGACCCGGCGGCGAGGCCGAAGTCGGTGAGGCAGACGCGGCCGTCCCGGCCGATGAGCATGTTCTGCGGCTTGACGTCGCGGTGGATCAGACCGGCCCGGTGCGCCGCGGCCAGGCCCTCGCCCGCCGCGAGCACGACCTCGACCACCTCGCGCCACGAGCGGGCCCGCTCCGCCCGCCACACGTCGAGCGGCCGCCCGTCGAGCCGCTCCATGGCCAGGAAGACCTCGCCATCCTCCTCGCCGACGTCGTGGACCGTGACCACGTTCGGATGCGACAGCCGCGCCAGCGCCTGCGCCTCGGCGACCAGGCGGGCGGCGTCCGCCGCGGTCGGCGAGCGGCGGAGCACCTTGATGGCGACCCGCCGCTGGAGCGCGGCGTCGAAGGCCGCGAACACCAGCCCCATCGCGCCGGAGCCGAGCAGCTCCTCGAGCTGGTAGCGGCCCAGCCTGGTCGACGGCTCGCTCGAGCGAGGCGGGGCCGCTGCCGACTGGCCCAGGGTGGAGCACGCGAGCGCGAAGACCAGCTCGCGGCAGTCGGCGCAGGCCGCGATGTGCTCGTCCACGTCGACATCGGGCAGACCGCCGCGGGCGCGCTGCACGTGGCGGGACAGCGTGTCCTCGTCGGGGCACGCGGCGTGGGCGGACATCGGGATTGTCTTAACACCGCGTCGCCGGGGCGCGGGGCCCGGTGTTTGCTCTCGTCACTTGGGGACGCGCTTGACCTCTCCGTCGAAGGGCGTCGTCCAGTAGACGTGGCTCTGGTCGACGTTGACGAACAGCGGGACCAGCTGATCGGTGGCCAGCACCCGCCGCCCCCCGCCGAACTTCGACACCTTGCGGATCTGGCCCACGTCCGCGGGGGAGCCGGTCGTGTAGTAGACGCTGGCGTCGTCGAGCGCGAGCGAGAACGGCTGCGTCGTGACCGTGGCGAGGACCACCGGCGACCCGCTGGTGAAGGGCGCCTCCTTCTTGACCACCCGGCCCACACTGGTGGTGGTGTCGAACTCGGTCCAGTAGACCGCCCGGTGATCGGCCCCGATGCCGCGAAGACCGCAGATGCCCTCGGCGACGGTGACGAGCGCGCCGCCGGTCAGGGAGACGAACCGGACGCGGCCGTCGCACACCCCCTCGAAGGTGGACTGGGTGAAGAACGCCTTGCCGCCGCCGATCGCGATGAACGGGATGAAGTCGAGCCCGGGCCCGACATCCTCGGCCAGCGTGGTGACGGCGCCGCCGGTCCGGGCGACCTTGAGGACCCGGCCGCCGGCGTCCGGGCTGAGGAAGTAGATGTCACTGCCCTGGAGCGCGAAGTTGAACACGCGGGTCGCGGCGACGACGTCGACCACCTCGCCGCCGGCCTTGGGCTCCGACTGGATGCCGCCGACGCCCTCCACGGCCGCGCCGGTCGACCAGTACACCCGGCTGGCGTCGACCTCGATGCCTCCGATGTCCGGAATGCCCGCCTGGATCTCGGTCACCGCGCCGCCGCCCGACTTGCTGGCGCGACGGACGCTGCCGGGGTCGAGCCCGAAGTTGGGGGCGGTGGCCCAGTAGGCGCTGCTGCCGTCGACCTCGACGTCGGACGGGAACTCCTGCCCGGACGCGATCACGGTCGGCGTCGGCAGCGAGTCGGTGTCCGATTGCTCCGCCTCCTCGTCGGCGAGCGCCTCCTCGCGCTCGAGATCCGGGTCGAGGGACTGGCCGGCGCAGCCGACGGCGAGCGCGAGCGCCAGCGAGCTCGCGCACAGGGACGACCTGAGAAATGCAACATTCACGTTCCACACAGAACACCTCCGGGTCGCGCGGTCGTCGTTCGACGCCGCGCAGGTTCATCCGGGTGATGTCGCGGGATGGGCGCTTGTAGCGCCCGGTCAGGGCGAATCTGCCAGCAGCCGGTAAAGGCTCAGGTCCAGCTGACTGTCGAGCAGGCGAACCGCGCCGTCGAGATCGCCGTCGTCGAGCGCGAGTGCAACTCGAAGGCGATCGCGCGTTCCGCTCAGGAGCGTCTTGCGGATGCGGGCGATCCAGCGCGACGCCGTGACCCGGTGGATCCCGTAGACGCGCGCGATCTCGCCGATGCCGCGGTCGTCGACCAGGAGGGCGCGCAGCACCGCGCGATCGCGCGGCGCCAGCCCGGCCACCGCCGCCTGAAACGCCGCCTTGAGCTCCAGGCGGTGGCGATCGCGCAGGGCGGCGAGATAGGGATCGTCGGTCACGCCGAGGATGTCGTCATCGAGCTCGGCGTGCGGCTTCTGCCGCCGCATCAGCGCCAGACCTTGTCGCCCGGCCACGGCGCTGGTCCACGCCACCAGCGGGCCGATGCCCTGATAGCTCGCCAGCCGCGGCGGCCCACCGTCGATCGGGATGAGCAGCCGCGTCCGCACGTCCTGCTTGACGTCGTCGGCGTCGGCGCTGGACAGGCCGAGGCGGGCCAGGACGCGGCCGGCCCGCTCGAGCACCGCGCGGTCGAAGTGACCGATCGCGATCGGGTCTCCGCCGACGCAGGCCCACGCCAGATAGAGATCGGCGGCGTGAGCAGGCAACGCCGCCTCCCCCTCGTCCGGGGCCACCCGTCGGGCCAGGTAGGCGGCGACCTCGCCCTCGTCGAGCCGGACGCCGGGCCATTGCCGGCGAGCGTCAGCCACGACCCCGGTCAGCGCCTCGCGCAGCCCGGACCAGACCTCGAACGAGGAGCGGAGCTCGGGCGGCAGCGCGGCCAGGAAATCGGCCGCCAGCTGGTCCGCGTCGAGCATCGCGATCCCAGTCTACGCGCGGGTGCGGCTCGAGAGGAGTCTTGACCGAATCGACCGCCGCCAGGCCCAAAGGAGGGTAAGGATCCACCGATGCCGCTGTCAGCTGAGCTCCTCGCCATCCTGGTCTGCCCCGAGTCCAGGCAGCCGCTCCTCCACATCCCGCCCGGCGCCGACGGTGCCGGCGAGTCGCTGTTCTGCCCCGCGTCGCGGCTGCGCTACCGGGTCGAGGACGGCATCCCGGTCATGCTGGTCGAGGACGCCGAGCGGCTCGACGAGGCGGCGGCCGAGCGGCTCAAGGGGCTGGCGGCTCGCTGACCGGTCGGGTCTGGTTCCCAACCCACCACCTGCCCAGGCCGACCGCGGCGCGGGGCGGCGCGTCAGCCCGCCGCGATCCGGGCGGCGACGTCCTCGGCCAGCTTTCTGGCCTCCTCGCCGTCGAGGTTGAGCGGCTTCCAGCCCAGGCCGAGCCCGCTGCCGTCGTCCGCCATCGGGATGATGTGAAAGTGGACGTGGAAGACGGCCTGGTGGGCGCGGGCGCCGTTGTTCTGCAGGACGTTGAAGTCGCGCGTCCCGGTCGCCGCCATGACCGCGCGGGCGATGCGCGGCAGCACCCGGCCCAGCGCCGCGGCCGACTCGTCCGACAGCTGATCCAGGGTGGCGACCACCTCCTTGGGAATGATCAGGGTGTGGCCGCGGGTCAGCGGGTTGATGTCGAGGAACGCGAGGACGCGGTCGTCCTCGTACACCTTGTGGCAGGGAAGCTCCCCGCGCAGGATCTTGTTGAAGATCGTCTCCGGCATCGCGCGAGAGTAGCCCAGCGCCCGCGACGCGGGGCGGCGTGGCGCAATCCGACAGCCACCCGCGCGAGTGTCGTCAAAACCAGCGCGCACGTGGCGCGGCGCCGGCGAGATCGCGCGATGTCGCGGGGTCAGCCGCCGGCACGCGTCTTGTTTGTGTGCCAGGCGGAATGGCTCTTCAGCGCAGAAGAACTCCACTGACCCTGCTGGTGCTTCTGGTCGGTCTGCCCGCCGTCATCGGGGGGTGCAGCGACTCGGTCGACGGGGTGGCGCCGGTCGGCGGCGAGGAGCCGTCGTCGGTCGAGCTCGAGCGGTTCGTCCGCCGGCTGCACCTCGATCTGACCGCGCGGCCGGCCAGCGACGACTACCTGGCCGACGCGGTCGCCGAGCTGGAGGCCGACACCCGCGCCCAGGGCGGCAGCGCCGAGACGCGCGGGGCGATCGCCGACCGGCTGATCGACTCGGAGGAGTTCGCGCAGACCTCGGTCGACGAGCTGTCGAACCGGGTGTTCGGCGGCGAGGACCCCGACACTCGCTACTCGCTCATCTGCGGGATCGCCCGCGACGAGGATCCGGCCTGCGCGACGTGTGGCCCGGCCCCGTCGGGAGATCCGTGCGGCGGCTGCGATTGCCCCGCGCTGGTCCGCATCGACGGCGACCGCCAGGCGGTGGTCGACGCGGCGGCCGATCTGGCCGGCGGCAGCGCCTCCACCTCGGCGGTCGACCGCCGCTTCGCCGGCTCGAGCGCGCTGGCCGGCTTCTCCGCGCCCGAGGCGCTGGCCGATCAGCTGTTCCAGATCTTCCTCGGCCGGCCGGCCGAGGCGGACGAGGTGGCCAACGCGCAGTCGATGATCGTCGGCACCTTCCTGCCCGACAGCCCGGCCGGGCTGCTGTTCCACCGGCACGGCGCCGACTACCAGGACCTGCTCGACATCGTCTTCGAGTCGGAGGTCTACCGCGACGCGGCCACCAGCGCCGTGTTCGACCGCTACCTGGGCCGCCCGGCCACCCTGGCCGAGATCGCCCACTTCTCGGCCCAGCTCGACGGTGACGATCCGGACGTCCGCCCGGTCATCCGCGCCGTCGTCTCATCCCAGGAGTACTTCGAGCAATGACGCCCAGGCCCCGCTCCGCCTCCCTCCTCGCGCTGGCGCTCGCCGCCGCGCTCGGCTCCGCGCTCGCCGCCTGCGGCGACACCACCTACGAGTTCGATCAGGTCTCGGTCGGCGACGAGGATGGCGCCCGCACCCCGCGCGAGCGCTCCAACAGCCAGTTCGTGCGCGCGGTGTACGGCGACCTGGTCGGCCGCGCGCCGGAGAGCTACGACTTCACCATCACCGCCGGCGGCGCCGAGCTGGTGCGCTTCCCGGTCGACGAGCAGAGCCTGCTGGTCGGCGTGCTGGAGGGCATGGGCGACTCGCAGCCGCTGCGCGCGCTCATGGTGGCCGGCCTGGTCGCCTCGGCCGAGGTGGCGCTACCCGACCGCGCCGACGTCGACGATCCGGCCGGGTTCATCGGCGATCAGTTCCGCCGGCTGCTCGGCCGCGAGCCGAGCGCCTACGAGCTGCGCGCGTTCGTCGACGAGTGGCGGGCCGACGAGGCGGTCGGTCCGCGGACGGTGGTGCGCGCCCTGGTCGGGTCGCGCGAGTACCAGAGCTTCTAGGAGCCATGACGCCATGAGGATCTCGAGGAGAAGGTTTCTCGGCGCGGCCACCGCGGCCGCGACCGGCGCGGTCCTGGCCCCGCGCTTCAAGGTGCGCTGGGCGCGCGGCGCCTCCGACTTTCGCGCCCGCCGGGTGGTGATCGTCGGGGTGGGCGGCGGGCTGCGCCGCAGCGAGGCGCTCGGGATGGCCCAGGGCGCGACCATGCCGAACCTGTTCGGCCGGGTGCCGGTCATCGCCGGGTACGGCGACGCCGACGCCGGCGATCCGGTGATCGCGCCCGAGTACGCGGCCGGGGTCCCGGCCCTGGTCCTGCCGGCGCCGCGGTCGACGCCGCTCTTCACCGAGGGCGCGCTGGTCGCCAACCTGCGCTACGACGGCGGCGCGCCCGGCCACCTGCAGGGCCAGGGCTGCCTGGTCAGCGGCTTCTACAACAACATCGAGAACCGGGCCGACGCCCGCCTGCCGGTGCCGACCGTGTTCGAGATCCACCGGCGCGAGGCGAACGCGCCGGCGACCGACGCCTGGTACGTATCCACCCCGGGCGGCTTCTTCAGCGCGCTGCAGGCCAGCGACAACCGGGAGTTCGGGCCCCGGTTCGGCGGCTCGTTCCTGTCGCCGCCCGGCTCGGTGTCGGCGCTCCTGCCGATCGTGACCAGCGGCGTGCGCGAGATCGACGTCGACGTTTCCGGCGGTCCACCCGAGCTGCCGATCATCGCGGGGACGCCGGCCGAGGCGGCGGCGGTGCGCCGGCTGACCGGGATCCTCGACGGCAACTCGCCGGCGCCGGCCAGCGACGGCGCGTTCCGCGCGACCGCGGCGGAGAACGCGGCGATCGAGGACCACCTGGCCGAGATCTACGGCGACTCGACCTACGGGGCGATCTTCCCCGACTCGTTCGGCATCGGCGTCGACGCCGGCGGCGGCGAGCTGGACGCGACCGGCGACGCGCTCACCGTCTATCACGCCGAGCGGCTGCTCGCGAAGTTCAAGCCGACCGTGATGGGCATGACCCTGCTCGACGTCGATCTGTGCCACGGCGACTTCAACGCCTACCTGCGCGGGCAGCAGATCGCGGACGCGTGCGTGCGCCACCTGTGGGACTTCATCCAGGCGACCGACGGGCTGCGCGACCAGACCACGCTCCTGGTCCTGCCCGAGCACGGCCGTCACCTCTACTCGAACGGGCAGAACCCGGACAGCCTGGGCCGGTCCGGCATCGACCACGGCGAGGGAGACGACGGCGACCGCGACGTGTTCCTGCTCGCGCTCGGCCCCGACATCGCGCCGGTCGGGGTGATCGAACCGACCGGGGTGAAGCAGACCGGGCGCACCTCCGATCGCTACGAGACGATCGACGCGGTCATGACCGCGATGGGGATGCTCGGCCACGACGGCGTCATGAAGGGCGCCCTCGAGGACGAGGGAGCGCGGCCCGGCATGCTGATCCAGGAGATCCTGCGATGAGGGGCGCGCAGCTGGCGATCCTGCTGGCGATCGCGCCGGCGGCCGCGTGCGGCGGCAGCGACATCGACGCCGGCGGCAGCGGCATCGACGCCGGGGTCGGCGACGATCCGCTCGCGATCGACGACGAGGTGGCGGCCGGCAGCCTGGACCAGATCCACCGCGAGATCGTGTCGCAGCGCTGCTCCGGCCAGCCCGGCCTGTGCCACAACGGCCAGTTCGAGCCCAACCTGTCCACCCCGGCGCTGTTCTACGACTACATGGTGCGCCGGCCGGCGCTCGAGAAGCCGGACCGGCTGCGGGTGGAGCCGGGCGATCCGGACGCCAGCTTCCTGGTCGACAAGCTGCGCAACCGCGACGTCGGCACCCAGATGCCGCTCGGGGCCGAGCCGCTGGCCGAGGAGGAGATCGCGCTCATCGAGGCGTGGATCGAGAACGGCGCGCTGCGCCGGGCCGGCGACGACGAGGCCCCGGTCCTCAACAACCCGCCGCGCGCGCCGGAGATCGGCGTCTTCAACGCGGCCGGCGAGCGGCTGGACGGGGGCGGGCCGATCCCGGTCGCGGCCGGCACGACCCTGACCCTGCGCCACTCGGTGTCCGACTTCGAGACGCCCGACGAGGAGATCGCGTTCGGCGCCTTCGTGGTGTCGGCCGGCGACGGGCGACAGCTGGTGCTGTCGCCGGGCGGCGACGACCCCGGGGTCGGGCCGAGCGCGCCCGACCCGGACGGGCCGATGGGCAGCGGCGACCTCCTCAACCGCCAGCTGTCGGTCACGATCGGCGCCGACGTGGACCTGGTCGACGAGGCCGGGACGATCGAGACGGTGCCGAGCACGGGTCTCTCGTTCGGGATCCTGGCGCTCTACGTGGACGAGCCGGAGCAGGGGATCGTGTCGTTCGCGACCTCGCCGGCCACGCTGGAGGTGGAGTGACCATGGTCCGCATCGCGCTCGCGCTGTCCCCGGCGCTGTGGTCGCTGCTCGCGCTCGGCGCCGGCGCCGGATGCAGCGAGGCCGAGGTGGCGCCATCGGCCACCATCGTCGAGATCGCGCCCGACTCGCTCGCCCCGGCCGAGGACGACGCCGACGACCTGACCATCCGGGTGGCCTACACCGACGGCGACGCCGACCTGGGCGGCGGCGTGGCCGCGGTCCACGACTGCCGGGCCGAGGGCCTGGTGATCGAGCTGGCCATCCCGCCGATCGCGTCCGAGCAGGCGATCGACGACGGCGTGCCGATCGAGGGCGAGATCGAGCTCATCGTGAACGACGTCGGCTGGGTCGACGCCGACGGCTCGGCGCCCGAGGTCTGCGCCGACCTGGGCGCGCCGGATCCGGTCGACGGCGAGGCGGTGTTCTGCGTGGTCCTGACCGACGCGGCCGGCCACGACGGCGACGGAGACTGCTCCGGCGCGGTGGCGATCGCGGATCCATAGGGCGGCGGGCCCTGGGCCCTCGATCGACGCGGTGGACCGGTCGGGGGCCGGCGAAGTGTGGCTTTCGGCGCCGGCCGCGGCGCGTCACTCTTTGCGGGTGGAGTGGATCCGCGGCGACGTCGTCATCAGCACCGACCTGGAGCGTATCGATCTCGAAGTGGTGCACCGCTTCCTGTCGGAGGATTCGTACTGGGCGCGCGGGGTGGCGCGCGAGCGGCTGGAGCGGGCGCTTCGCCACTCGCTCTGCTTCGGCGTCTACCGGGGCGAGCGGCAGATCGGGTTCGGCCGGGTGATCACCGATCGGGCCACGTTCGCGTACCTGGCCGACGTGTTCCTGCTCGAGGGCGAGCGCGGGCGCGGGCTGGGCCGCTGGCTCATCGAGGTGATCCGCGCCCACCCGGAGCTGGCCGGGCTGCGCCGCTGGATGCTCGCCACGCGCGACGCCCACCCCTTCTACGAGCAGCTGGGGTGGCGGGTGCCGGAGCGGGCCGACCTGTTCATGGAGATCGTGCGGCCGAGCGCGGCCGAGCCCGACGCCGTGGACGCCGCGCCGCCTCAGCCGCGGGTCTTGCCGGCGAAGTAGGCCGGATCGACCTCGAGGCGCTCCGGCAGGCGATCGCGGCGCTCGTGGGCCTCGGCGCGCCGCACGCTGTAGCGGCACGGCGCGTCGGCCGGGATCGACAGATCGGCGGGCAGGTACAGGGTCGCGCAGGCCGGGCCTCCGCCGGCCTTGCCGAACAGCTCGTAGAGCGGCACCGGATGGACCTCGAGGCCCATGCCGGCCAGCGTGTCGGTGTACGCCGCGCTCACCCCGTCCGGCACCAGCACGCCGCCGCCGACCTGGCGCGAGTTGCCGGCGTAGGCTTCGACCGCGTCGTCGCGCCCGATGGTGATGACCCGGTCGGCCCCGAGCTCCTGGGCGATGTGCGCCGCGCCGTCGCCCCACACGCCGCCGGGGTAGTGCATGAGGACCGGCGGCCGGCCGCCCGGGCGGGCGCCGAAGTGCACCGTGTCGCCGTGGAAGTGGGGATAGACCAGCTCGGCGTAGATCCGCGCCGACTCCGGCACGCCGGCGGTGTCGGCGGCGAAGCTGACGCCCTCGCGCGAGGAGCGCGGGGTCTTGGCCGCCATCCCGGCGTCGTAGTGGCCCGGCACCGCGTAGGTCAGGACCACGCGATCGCCGACCACGGCCACGTCGGCCATGCCCTCCCAGCGGTCGGGCGTGTCGCGCAGGTCGAGGTCGTAGCCGCCCAGCTCGGCGATGCGCCCGAACAGATCGCGGTAATAGGCCGCCTCGGTGCGCCGGTGGGGCAGCATGTTCGGCATCGCCCCGCGCAGGGTGCGCCCGGCCACCACCACCCACGGACCGTTGGCGGTGAAGACGCGCCCGGTGTGAATCTCGTCCATCCGCCCGAGCACCGCGGACGAGCCGACCGGGCGGATCGCGCCGTCCGCCTCGACCCGCAGATCGCCGCGGTCGAGCAGCGGCTCGTCGACCGGCTCGAACTCGAACAGCGCGTCGCCGCCGCAGGCCAGGATCCCCTCGCAGATCGACAGCCACTCGTCGTACGCGCGGCGCGGCGAGTACTCGAGGTGGGTGACCTCGCTCTTGTAGTTAGCGCCGGCCTTGTTGACCGTGGCCGGCACCGGCGGCCGGACCACGAGCAGGGTGCCGTACACGCGCGACAGCGGGCTGGTCATGGCGCTTCTCCGGTGGCGACCCGCGGCATCGAGGCCGGGACCGCCGGTGAAGTGGACGAGGCGGTGGTGGCCGGGGCTGCCGCGGCGCCGGCGCTGCGCCGGCCGAGCGCCACCACGGTGTCGACCCACGCCGGCGTGCTGTTGAGCGAGGGCACCAGGGTCAGCGCTTCGCCGCCGGCGGCGGCGAACTGCTCGCGGGCCCGGATCCCGATCTCCTCCAGCGTCTCCAGGCAGTCGGCCACGAACGCGGGGCTGAAGACCACCAGCCGGCGCACGCCGCGCGCGGCCAGCTCCGGGATGACGACGTCGGTGTAGGGGTGGATCCACGGGGTCCGGCCCAGGCGCGACTGGAACGTCACCGTGTACCGGTCCGGCTCGAGCGCGAGCGCCGCGGCCAGATCCCGCGCGGTGGCGAAGCACTGGGCGCGGTAGCAGTTGCGGTTGGCGCCCTCGATCCGGTCGCAGCAACTCGGGCTGGCCAGGCAGTGCGAGCCGCTCTCGTCGCTCTTGCGCATGTGCCGCTCCGGCAGCCCGTGGAACGAGAACAGAACGTGGTCGGGCCGCTCGGCGGCGATGACCGGGGCCCCGACCGCGGCGAACGCGGCGATGAACCCGGGCTCGTCGTAGAACGGAGACACCACGGTCACCGGGGTGACGTTCCAGCGAGCCGCCACCTGGCCGAGCACCGCCTCGAGCGCGCTGCCGGTGGACGACGCCGCGTACTGAGGGAACAGCGGGAACACGGTCAAGCGGTCGACGCCGGCCTGGCGCAGCCGCTCCAGCGCGTCGGCGATGGATGGCCGGCCGTAGCGCATCGCCAGCTCCACCCGCCACGACGAGCCGAGCGACCCGGACACCTGCCGGGTCAGATCCTGGCTGTGAAACAGGAGCGGCGAGCCGCGCACGGGATCCCAGATCTTGCGGTAGGCCTCCGCGCTCTGGGCCGGACGCCGGGGCAGGATGATCAGATTGAGGAGCGCGGCGCGCCCGATCGGGTTGATGTCGAGCACGCGCGGGTCCGACAGGAACTCGCGCAGATAGCGCCGCACCGCCGGGGTGGTCGGCTCGTCCGGCGTCCCCAGGTTGAGCAGCAAGAGCCCCTGCGCCACGTCCGTCTCATACCACACCGCTGCCGGCTGATCGTCGTTCGGGGAAACCGGGTTCTCGCCGGCGGGGCACGGGGCCTGCACGACCTCCGATCCAGGAGGTGAGTCCATGGCAAGGATCGCAGTGCTGGTCGGACCCGAATTCGAGGACTCGGAGCTGACCGTTCCGGTCGCGCGCCTGACCGACGCGGGCCACGAGGTGGAGCTGCTCGGCGTCGAGGCCGGGCGCGAGCTCATCGGCAAGCAGAGGAAGACGAAGGTCCAGGTGAACGCGGCGGTCTCGGATCGTCGACCGGAGGACTACGATGCGCTCGTCATCCCGGGCGGCAACTCGCCCGAACACCTGCGCACCGACGAGGGCGTCGTCGATTTCGTGAGGGCGTTCGGCTCGATCGGGCGGCCGATCGCCGCCATCTGCCACGGGCCGCAGCTCCTCATCGAGGCGGATCTGGTGCGCGGCCGGCGCATGACGTCGTGGCCGTCGGTGCGAACCGAGTTGCGCAACGCCGGGGCGGAGGTCGTGGACGAGGAGGTGGTGCAGGACGGCGCGTTCATCACGTCGCGCATGCCGGCCGACCTCGAGGCCTTCTCGCGCGGCCTGCTCGATCGCCTGGAACACCGCGAGGGCCGCTCGATCGGCCAGGCGGTGCAGAGCCGGCCCAGCTAGCGGCCGGCCAGTCGGCCGGTTCGAGGCGCGCTCGCCGTGCGGATCCGCGCGGCGAGCCGCCCACCGCGCTGGACGGCCTCAGGAGTCCGGGTCGCTGCCGGCGCGGAGCAGTGCAGGGCAGTGCTCGTGCAGCTCGGCGATCGCGGCCCGCTGGAGCGCGGTGTAGAACGGCTGCTTGTGGTAGTGGAGCAGGACCGGCACGAACATGCTGCGATAGCCGGTGACCACCCGGATGCGCGGATCGCGCGCGATGAGGTGGCGCGAGACCAGGGCGCGTCCGAGGCCCAGCCCCACGCCGTCGATGATGGCGTAGGTCTCGTCCATGAAGCTGCGCCGGTACTCGGGCGCGCTGCCGGACTGCAGGTTGAAGAACTTGGCTGTGGTCGGATCGTCCGGGTCGTGGTCGAGGTAGACGCCGTCGGGCGCCTCGTGATCGGCGCTCTCCGCCATCACGCACTCCTCCTGGCCCAGCTGGACGGTCTCGACGTCGGCGCGGTGGAGCTGGTTGTCGGTGACGATGAAGTCGACGTTGCCGGTCAGCAGCAGGTCGGGCAGGTCGCGCAGCTCGGCGCTCTGGAAGTGGACCTGGACGTGCGGGTTGGCCCGCAGGATCGAGCTCAGCGCCGGCATCAGGACCGAGCGCACGATCGACGAGTAGCCGCCGATGCGGACCACCCCGCCCAGGCCCTGCACGGTGGTCTTGCCGGTCAGCTGCTCGAGCAGCTCCTGCTCCATGGAGAAGCGGGCCTGGCAGTAGCGGAGCAGGCGGTTGCCGGCCTCGGTCAGCTGCACGCCGCGCGGCAGGCGGACGAACACGGTCAGGTCGAGCTCCTCCTCCAGGCCCTTGATGCGCTGGCTCAGCGCCGACTGGGTGATGTGGAGCTCGCGCGCCGCCAGCGAGAAGTTGAGGCAGCGGGCGGCGGCGAAGAACGCGTCGAGGTAGAGCGACGACAGACCCATCGCGAATGTCCATCCTACTCCAGGACAGGCGCTATGCTCCCCGGATGGGCGACCTCCGCATTACCCATGCGCTTGGCATCCCCGATGCGGAGCTGTCGGAGTCGTTCTCGCGCTCGACCGGGCCGGGCGGGCAGAACGTCAACAAGGTGGAGAGCAAGGTCGAGCTGCGCTGGAACCCGGCCACCAGCGCGGTCCTCGGCGATCGGGATCGCGCGTATCTGCTCGAGCGCCTGGCCCGGAGCTTGACCGCGAGCGGGGATCTGATCGTCCGCTCGTCGCGCACCCGCGATCAGGTGCGCAACCGGGCCGACGCGCGCGAGCGGCTGGCCGAGATCGTGCGCGCCGCGCTCCACCGTCCGCGCCGGCGAGTGGCGACCCGCCCGTCGCGCGGCTCGGTCGAGCGGCGCATCGCGGGCAAGAAGCGGCGGGCCGGGGTGAAGCGGGTGCGCGCGAACCGACCGGGCGACGATTGACCCGGCCGCGCTGACGGTCAGTCGAGCGCCGCCGCGACCCTCGCGATCGCGTCGGCGATCGGCTCCGGCACTTCCTCCTGCAGGAAGTGGCCGGCGTCGGTGCGGGTGACCTCGGCCCGGGGGAGGAGCCGCGCGATCCAGCTGCGAACCCGGCCGAGCACCGGGTCGCGGTCGCCCCACACGATCGCCGCGGGGCCGGCGAAGCTCTCGGTCAGCGCCTGCACCCGGCGGAGCGGCTCGATCGACGGGTGCTCGAAGGAGTCGGGGACCATCCGCGCCATCGCCAGCGGCGCCACCCGGTCGCGCAGGCGGCGCAGCGGGTAGCGATACGCGCGGGCCACGTCGCCGCGGATGCTCGACCGGTCACCCTGGGCCCAGGCGAGCGCGTTCTGCGGGAAGCCGAGCACCCGAAAGGCGAGGTCGCTGGCGACCGGCATCCGGGCGAACCGGTGGAACGTGGTCGGCCGGAAGTCGGGCGGCGGCGGGCTCAGCACCGTGTTGAGCGCGACCAGCCCGGCCAGCTCGGCCGGGCGATCGACCATGGCGCGCATGCCGATCGCGCCGCCCCAGTCCTGCACCACCAGCACCAGCGGCCCGGGCCGGAGCTGGTCGAGCAGCGCGCCGAGCCAGCCGGCGTGGCGCTCGATCGTGTGGACCGACGGGTCGCGCGGCTTGTCGGACAGCCCGAGCCCGATGAGGTCCGGGACGATCAGGCGCAGCCGCGGCCGGCCCTCGCGCTGGCGCAGCGCCGCCACCACCTTGCGGTAGAGGAAGCTCCAGGTCGGGTTGCCGTGCACCATGAGGACCGGCCGCCCCTCGCCGATCTCGGTCACGCACATGCGCAGGCCGCCGCCGACCTCGACCATGCGCCGCACCGCGCCGGCCGGCATCATCGCGTCCAGCCAGCCGGGCAGGGCGGGCGCCGCCTCCACCGCGCTCACCGGCCGTAGTCGATGAACGCGCCGTCGATCGGCGCGGCCTGATGGCAGCGGTCCCAGCAGCTGGCCCGGTTCTCCTCGTCGGAGTCGATGCCGTCGGCCAGGTAGGTGAACAGCCAGCCGCCCTGCAGCTGGCCGCCGTCGGGCGGGCTGGCCAGCTTGCGCATCACCGCCACGTAGCGCAGCCCGCCGGGCTGGTCGCCGTCGCGGTCGTGGATCTCCTTGACGATGACCGTGCCCTCGCCGTACCGGCCGCTGCCCGCGAACTCGGTGCCGGTCTCGTTCACGTGGATGATCCGGTAGGTGTCGCCGTGGCCCGAGACTCGCCCGGTGGCGTCGACCCGGTACCACTCCGCGTAGTCGGGCGGCACCGGCTCCGGCTCGACCACCGGTACGCCGCACCCCGCCGCCAGCCCGAGCGTCGACAGCAGCCGGGCTGCGCGGATCACGGCACGTCGACCGAGCCCAGCTCCACCGTCACCTCGGCGCTGCCGTCCTCGATCTCGGCGGTCAGGCTGTAGGGCCCGGACGGCACGCCTTCCGCGTCCCAGACGATCTGCGAGACGCCGCTGAACAGGTCGAAGGTCACGACCACCAGATCGCCGTCGCCGTCCGGATCGGCGACCAGCCGCCCGGTCACCAGGTCGAAGTCCGGATCGTCGATCCGGTAGTCGGCGACCAGGAGATCGCCGTCCTGCTCGAAGTCGCTGATGATCTCCATGGTCGGCGCCCGGTTGCCCTCGCGCGGCTCGCCCTTCGGCGCGCCCGCGTCGGCCCAGTCCGCGATGATGTCCTGCTGGCGCGGCAGGAGCGGAAAGTCCAGCGGCATCTCCTCCGCCTGGACCCGCGTCGCCATGATCATCGCCTCGCTGCCGGTCCCGTACATGTCGGCGCTTCCGTTGCCGTCGCGATCCTCGTCGTCGTACTTGTCGAAGCGGACGTTGTCGGGCGCGCCCTCGAGCGGGGGCGGGGTGTGGCAGCGAGTGCAGTTGGCGGTCACGATCGGCCGGACGTCCTCGGTCCAGGTGGGCTCGTCGGGAACGCTGGGGGCGCAGGCGCCGAAAAGGGCCGCCGCCGCGACCGCCGCGGTGAAGGTGGCGATGTGCCGCATGCTCATCTCCTGTGGTCCTCGCCTGTCCGTCTACAGATAGTAGTGGAGCTGGAACATGCCGAGGCTGGTCGGGTCGCCGTACTCGCCACCCTGGGCCTCCAGCTTGCCGATGAGCATGAGCTCCCAGTGGGCCAGCGGAAACCACTGGAGCGTGAGGGACCCGGCGTCGCGGGCCAGGTCGGCCACGCTCATGTCCTCGTCGAACCGCTCGAGGTTGGCGCCGAGCATGATGCCGGTCTTCGGCCAGTAGCTGACCCCGAGGTAACCGGCCAGCTGCGGGCGGGTGTCGCCGACGTCGTCGAACTGCTGCAGCTGCACGTCGACCTCGCCCATCACCAGCGTGCGGGCGCCTTCGAAGTAGTACTTGCCGATGCCGCCGGCCAGATACCTGCGATCGACGTCGGCAAAGGCCGCCCGCACCTGGGCGCCGACCGCCGCCTTGTCGTCGGCCAGCCGCTTCTCCCAGTAGACGACGCCGCCCGACGCGCGCGACCCGTTGCCCATGAGGTCGTATGGCACCGGGGTGAACGCGGTCACGTGCAGCTCCGACTCGTCGGTCATGTTGCCGACCGAGAGGTTGTAGGTCTCCTCCCACGAGTGGAGGCCGAGGTAGCGGCGCACGTACGAGGTGTGGTCCTGCGAGCGCAGGCCCATCGGGGTCAGGAAGCGCCCGGCCCGCGCGTACCAGCCGGTGGTCTTCGGCCGCCACATCAGCCAGTACTCGTCGGAGCCGAACCGGTCGAGCACGTTGTCGCGCGGGGTGCGGACCTGCGCGCGCGGCCCGCCGACCGCGTACAGCGAGAACGCCCCGCCCTTCAGGTAGACGTAGGTGTCGCCCTGCATGGGGAAGGCGTAGTACTCGGGGTCGTCGGTCTGCTGCTTGGCCAGGACCGCGCCGCGCAGATCGACGCCGAACTTGATCCAGGTCGGCTCCTCGTACGCGCCGTACAGGAACGCGCCGTTGCCGCCGAACTGGCTGATGGTGTCACCCGACTCGCTGCGGCCGTACTCGTTGAGGAGGCCGCCGCCGGCCGGCGCGATGTGGCACAGGCTGCAGCGCGAGTTGGCGGTGGACAGCTGGAACTGGGGATAGGCCTCGGCCGCGCCGTGGGCCAGGCCGAGGCCCAGCGCCAGCGCGGCGGCGATGCCGATTCGGCGAGCGATCAGTTGCACTGGGCACCCTCCAGGATCCAGCGCTCGACGAGATCGATGTCGCCGTCCGGCAGCGGCCGGTCGGGCGGCATCTGCCGCGGCACCTCCTCGCCGATGAGCAGGTACATGAGCGCGGAGCGCTCCGGCTGGCCGGGCGAGACGAAGTTGCGCAGCGCCTGACCGGGCGGATTGTTCGACTCGCAAGCCTTGCCTACCAGGATGGTGTAGGCCGACTCGATCGAGTGGAGGTCCACCCCCGCCTCGGCGTTGTCCTCGGTGTGGCAGCTCGAGGTGGCGCAGCTCGGGGCGATGATGGCGGTGTGGATGTAGGACCAGGACGCGGGACGATCGTCCTCACCACAGGCTCCGAGCCACAAGAAGGCAGCTCCGGCCAGTGTGAGGGCGCCGATCGCGCGCGCGAGGGCGTGGCGACGCTCCATAGGTTGGCGTCATCTCACGGACCTCAACCGGGTTCAAGTTTCCGGGCCGGCAGCATTCGGTTCATCACCACCACCCATGGGGACGAACTGGCCAGCCCCGGCGCCAGAGGCGGGGACAACCGGCCTGGCCGGCGCTCTCCAAGCGAGCGAGATCGCTTGCCGGGCGTCGCGGCGCAGGCTGGTACGCTCATTGTATTGGGTAGGACACCGGAACACCCATGCCCACCAATCCAGCCACCGGACGAGCCATCGGAGCCAGCGGCAGCCAGGTCCAGGTCGGCGGTCTCGATGACGGTGGCGATCATCAAGGCGGCGCGAGCTTCGATCCGCGCGAGGAGCTGGCCGCCGCCCGGCGAGAGGCGATCTACACCGCGCGGGCCGACTGGTCGCAGCTCGCGCGGCTGCACACCGCCCAGGTCGATTCCGCCGCCGACGCGACCGAGCGGGCGCGCGCGCTGTGCCGGGCCGCCGCCGTCTATCGCATCCACCTCGGCGATGTGGCCGCGGCGCTGCCGCTGCTCGGCCGCGCGCTGGCCGATTGCCCCGACGATCCCGAGGTGGCCGCCGATCTCGAGGCCGCCGCGCGCGTGTCGGCCGACGCCGCTGCCGAGGTGCGCGCGCTCTGCGCCGGCGCGGCCGTCGGTCTCGAGCTGAGCGCGCCCGACCTGGCCGCGGAGCTGTGGCTGCGCGCGGCGCTGATCGACGCCGCGGTGCGCGGCGACATCGCGTCGGCGACCGACGCGATCGGCCGGGTCGGCGGGGTGGCCGCGCGGATGGCCGGGCTGCTCGAGCGGATCGAGCGCAGCGCCGGGTCGGTCGGGCTGCTCGACACGCTCGCGCTCCTGTGCCGCCGGGCCGGCGACGGCGCGCGCGAGAAGCGGGTGCTGCTGCGCTCGCTCGACCTGGCCGCCGACCGGGGCGACTGCGCCGCCCGCCACCGTGCGATCGCCGCGCTCGCCAGGGCCGAGGGAGACGCGGACAGCGCCGGGTGGCACGAGCGCGAGGCGGATGAGCTCGAGCGGCTCGCGCGGGTGCAGATGATCGCTGGCGAGCCGGCCGGCGCCGGCGGCGCGTCGCCGCCGTTCCGCGTGCCCGGCCCCGACGCGTTCGATCACGACCGCGCCACCGCCGCGCTTGCCGACCGGGCCTGGCGCGAGCGGCGCTGGCATGCTCTCGAACCGCTGGTCGATCGCCTGCTCCGGTCCGACGGGGCGGGCGCGGCGGGCGCGACGGTCGACGACGATCAGCCGTCGCCGGTCGAGCTCCACTATCGGGCCGGGCGCGCCGCCCTCGAGCTCGGCAAGTTCGACAAGGCGTGCCGCCACTACCACGAGGCGCTCGCGTTCGACCAGGTCCACCTGCCGGCGCTGCTCGAGCACGCCATGGCCGCGGCCGAGCTCGAGCGATGGGATCAGGCGCACGAGCTGTGCGGCGCCGCGCTGCTGGTCCAGCGAAGCCTCGGCCGCCCCGACGCGGAGCTGGCCGAGACTCTCTACCGAATGGGCGAGGCGCGCGCGCGCGGCGGCGGCGCGGCGGCCCGGGCCGAGGCGCAGACGCTGTACGCCAGCGCGCTCGACGTCCACCCGGCCCACCGGCGCGCGCTGGACGCGGCCTGCCGGGCCCACCGCGAGGCAGGCGACCTGCGCTCGGTCGAGCGCCTGCTGCGCGCCGCGCTGCCCCGCGCCAGCCGGCGGCGACGGACCGGCCTCATGGTCGAGCTGGCCGGGCTGGAGTCGCGCTTCCTCGGCGATCCAGGCGCCGCGGTGGCGCTGATCCGCCAGGCGCTCACCCAGGCCCCCGGCGAGCGGCACCTCCTCATCGCGCTGGTCGAGCACTGCCAGGCGGCCGGTCGATGGCGCGAGGCGGTCGACGCGGTGACCCAGCTGGCCGAGCAGGAGGGCAGCGCGCTGCGGCGCGGGCGCTACCACCAGCTCGCCAGCGGGCTGGCGATGAGTCTATCGACGGCGCCGGTCGAGGCGATCGCGCACCTCGAGCGTGCGCTCGACTGCTACTTCGGCGCGGGCGGGCCACCGTCGGATCGGGCGCGGGTCCGCTGCCTGGGCGCCTTTCGCGAGATCGAGGGCATCCTGCGCGCGCGCGCCGACTGGCGAGGGCTCGAGCGCGCGTACCGCGCGATGATCGCGCGGCTCGAGGCGAGCGCGCCGGAGCGGGCCGGGCTGATGGCCGAGCTGGGCCAGCTTCGCGCCGAGCCGCTCGGCCAGCCGGCGGCGCCGTCCTCGATGGCGTCCGCGGCGCCGGTGGCCGCCGCGGCGCCCGCCTCGACCCCGGCAGCGGGGCCGTCCTCGACGCCGGCCGCCGCGCTCATCGATCTCCACCAGGGCGTCGCGCCGGACGAGCTCGACAAGCTGATCGAGCGGCGCCGCAAGCTCATCGCCGCCGAGCCGTTCCAGGCCGAGCACTACTCGGCGCTGCGCAGCCTGTTCGTGAAGAGCAAGAACCGCGACGGCACCTTCTGCGCCTGCCGGGCGCTCGCCTTCCTCGATCGCGCCGATCGCCAGGAGAAGGACTTCTACCGCGCGCACCGGCCCGACCGGGTGACCTGGCCGTCGCGCGGGCTGGCCGGCGCGGACTGGCGCCGGCTGCGCCACCCGGGCGAGGACCCGCTGGTGTCCGCGGTGTTCGCGCTGTCGGCCGAGCGAGTCGCTCTGTCGATGTCGACCACGGCCCGGCGGCTGCGCCTGCGCGACGACGCGTCGGCCTCGCTCGACAACGTGCGCCATCTGTTTCGCAGCGCGTGCACCGCGCTCGGGGTGGCCGAGCCGGACCTGTTCCTGGCCCCCGGGGTCGAGTCCGACGTGGTCCTGGCCAACCTCCGGCGCGGCCCGTCGCTGGCCCCGGCGTTCGTGGTCGGCCGTCACATGTACCAGGGCCGGACCGGCGGGCAGATGGTGCAGTCCATGGCGCGCGCGCTCAGCTACGCGCGGCCGCACGCGTACCTGCGCCTGCTGCTGGGCCCGTCGAGCCGGGTCGCGGCCGCGTTCGCCGCTGCCTGCGTGGTCGGCGGCGAGGCCAACGACGGCGCCGCCGCCGACGACGTCGCCGAGATCGCCGAGGCGATCCGCCCGCCCAGGTCGGACGCGGTGTGGCTGGCCGAGCTGCGCGGCGCGGTGCGCCGGCTGCGCGAGCGCGGCAGCGAGGTCGAGGTCGGTCGGTTCTGCCGCGCGCTCGACGCCACCGCGCGCCGCGCCGGGCTCCTGTTCGGCGGCGCCCTCGATGTCGCCGCCGCCGATCTCCACCGCGAGCCGATGTTCGCCCGCTCGCGCCCGCGCAACGAGCGCCTCGCCGACCTCCTGGTCCACTCGGTCTCCGAGGAGCACCTGGCCCTGCGCCGGGACCTCCGCCTCGGGCTTCAGGACTGATCCAGAGCTGCCCCGAGCTCTCGCCGATCAGAAGCGCAGCGACGCGGACACGCCGACCTGATCCGGACCGATCATCGGCGCCAGCGCGGCGCTCTGGTCGGCGCGGTGGCGGCGGGCGCGGAAGAACAGGATGCCGGACACGATCGCGCTGGCCCCCGCCCCGGCGAAGCAGATGTTGGCGACGAGCGACCGCTGCTCGGCCCGGTCGGCCACGCGCTTCGCCTTGCTGAACTCGACCTCGTACTCGGTGCCGCGGATGTCGTCGAGCTCGTCCACCGCCGACTGCGCGCTGATGCCCGCCCAGGTCCCGGCCGCGCCGACCGCCACCGCGACCCCGCCCCACAGGATCCAGCTGGCGTAGATCGGCGGCCGCTCGCTCCGGCTCTCCACCGACGCGTCCGCCCGCGGGCTGGCCGCGACCGCCTGCGCGCTGGCCGGGGCCGGCTCGTCGGCGGTCGGGCGCGCGCCGCCCGAGTCGATGTCGAGCGAGAGCGGCGCGTCGGGGCTGCCCAGCTCGACCACGCGGTTGCCGTGCTGGTCCACGCCGGCGATGGTGAAGCGGGTCACCCCGCGCGGCAGCTCCAGGTCGAAGCGCGCCCCGTCACCGGGCGGGGTCTTGCCGGCCGCGCCCCCGCCGGCCACCGACAGCTCGGCGCCGTCGGCGCGGCGGTAGGCGATGCGCGCGCCGACCACCACGCCCATCGGATCCGACTGCACGATCACCGCGATGACGACCGGGTTCTGGCCGACGATGCGGTGCGCGATGGCCAGCGGCTTCGCGCCGCGCAGCGCCTTGCGCGCCCTGCGGAACGGCCGGTTGATCTTCGGCGACAGCCCCGCGCGCAGCTCGAGGCCGGGGTCGATCGCCAGCGCCAGGCGGAACGCCTTTTCCGCCGCCGCGGCGTGGTCGAGGCTGGCGCGCACCTCGCCGAGCAGGAGGTAGAGCTGCGCGGTCGTCGCCGGCCCGCTGGTGCCGGCCTCGAGCGTCTTTCCGAGGGTGGCGAGCGCGTCGTCGTAGCGCAGCTCGCCGAGCTGGGTCCGCGCCCGCTCGAGGCCGCCCTCGTCCTGGGCCTGGGCCGCCGCGCGACCGGGCCCCGCTGCCACCAGCACGAGCACGAGCGCGACCCCCAGCCGCCGCGCCGGCATGGATCTCGGCTCGCTCACCATTTGATCGACTTGCGCAGCTCCTGCCCGGGCGTGATCCGCACGCGCATCTTCTTGTCCGGCTGCCCGCCCGACGACACCAGCCGCAGCCGGTGCGGTCCAGACCCGAGCCCGAGGCGGACCAGCGGGGTGAGGCCGCGCTTCTTGCCGTCGACGAACACGGTCGCGTACGGCTCCGCGTTGATGGTGAGGAATCCGTCCTGGGCGGCCCCGGCCGCGCTCGCCGCGCTCGCCTCGTCGCGCTGGCGATCGCGCGGCCTGGCGCCGTCCCGCTCGCCGGCGCCGGCCTTCTCGGCCCGGCGCTCGCGTCGCTCGCGCAGCCGTTCGCGCCGCTCGCGCGCGGTCTCGCGCTCCTCGGTCCGGCTCGCGCCGTCGTCGCCGCCCTTGCCAGCCGCCGCGGTCGCCGCGGCGTCCCGGCCAGCGCCGGCCGCCTGGCCCTTCGCCGCCTGGTCGCTCGCCGCCTGGCCGCTCGCCGCCTGGCCACGCGCCGCCGCACCGCTCGCCGCCGTGCCGCTCGCCGTCTGGCCGCGCGCCACCTCGCCGCGCGCCGCCGCGCTGCTCGCCGCCTGGCCCTTCGCCGCTGAATCGCTGCCGCCGCCCGGCGCGCCCGCGCCGCCCGCCGCGCTAGCAGCCGACCCCGGACCCGCCGGCGCCGCGATCTCGCCAGCGCCGACCGACGCAGCCACCGCCGGCGCCGCGGCCGTCGCGGCCGGCTTTCTCTTTGCCGCGCCGCGCCCGTTCAGCATCAGCACCAGCGTGGCGCCGGTCGCCGCCGACGCCGCCAGCGCGATCACCGCGACCCAGCGCCGGCGCGGCCGGACCAGCGCGATCCCCTCGTCGATCACCATCGCGACCGGCGGGGCGACGGGCGGGCCGTCCGCGCGGCGCGCCTCGGCCACCACATAAGAAGGCGGAGCCGGCGGCGGGGGGAGCAGCGACGGCCGCGGCAGCGCCACCGGCCGCGCGACCCCCTGCTGGCGGACCGCGGCCAGGACCGGCGGCGCCACCGGCCGGGTCTCCGGTTCGAGGTCCAGGTCCGCATCGCCGTCGGTGTCCGAGTCGACGATCGGCCCCTCGAAGACCGCGAGATCGTCGTCGCCTAGCTCGCCGAGCGGCTCGGCCGGGACCGGGATCTCCTGGGACTGCTGCTTGACCATGCGCGAGACCAGATCGGCATAGGCCGGCTCCGCCACCCGGGTGTCGTTGCCGCCGCCGTCCCAGTCGTCGATGACTCCCGGCGCGGAGCCCGTGGCCGGCTTGCGTCGAGCGGCGGCGCCGCCCTTGCCGGCGCCGCCCTTGCCGACCGGCCGACCGCGGCCGTCCTCGCCGTCGGCGATGATCGGGTCGATCTTCTGGAGGGTCGGCACCGACTCGTCCATCGAGTCGCTCGCCACCACCGCCTCGTCCATCGATCCGTCGTCGCCCCACTCCGCGCCCGCCGACGGCGACGGCCGCCCACCGGTAGCCCGCTCGTCGGAGATGCTCGCGTCGGTGGCGCGAGGATCCGCACCCGGCGACGCCGCGCCCAGGCGATCGGCCTCCTGCCGCCGGTGGGCCGCGAACACCCGCTCGCGCTGCGCGCCCAGCTCGGCGGCGAACGCGACCTCCATCTCGGCCGCGATCGCCAGCGTGGTCAGCGGTGCGCCGAGCGGACGGATCGACTGCTCCACCGCCGCGGCCAGCTCGCGCGCGGTCTGGAACCGCTCGGAGGCCGGCCGGGCCAGCGCCCGCATGATTGCCTCGTCCAGATCGGGCGGCAGATCGGGGCGGAACTTGGTGGGCCGCGGGATCGGCTCCTCGACGATGGCGCGCCAGGTCAAGAGGTCGCTCGAGCGCTTGAACAGCCGCCGCCCGACCACCGCCTCCCACAGGATGGTGCCGAGCGCGAAGATGTCGGTGGTGCTGTCGACCGTGTCGCCCTGCAGCTGCTCGGGCGCCATGTACGAGTACGTGCCCTTCACCGAGCCGGTCTGCACCTGACCGATCGCGCCGCGCACCTTGACGATGCCGAAGTCGAGCACCTTGGCGACTCCGGCCGAGGTCACGAACACGTTGCGAGGGTTGATGTCGCGGTGCACCACGTGGGCGCTCTCGCCGTCCGGATCGCGCAGCGAGTGAGCGTGGTGGAGCCCCTCGGCGGTCTGCGTCACCAGCGACGCGACCAGGCGCAGATCGGCCATCTGCGGGGCCCGCTTGCGCGCGACCATCACGTCGGCGAGCGGCAGCCCCTCGAGGTACTCGAGCGCCATGTAGTAGCGCCCGTCGACCTGGCCCAGCTCGTACACCGAACACACGTTCGGGTGGCTGATGCGCGCCGCGGTTCGCGCCTCGGCCACGAACATGTCGACGATCTCGGGCTTGTCGGTCAGGTGCGACTGAATGCGCTTGATGACCACCAGCTTCTCGAACCCACCCGCCGAGCGCAGCTGGGCCAGGAACAGCTCGCCCATGCCCCCGCCGCCGATGCGGGCGAGCAGCGTGTACTTGCCGAACTGGATCGGTCGCTCGCGCCGCGGAGATTGAGCACTGGAGGCCATACGAAAGAACGCGCTAGTATACCCGACCCGTTCGGAGCGCAGCCGGGGCAAACGGGGCCGCTTCCTCGTCCGCGCTCCATTGGCAGTCATGCAGAACACTCACATCCGGTGTTCCTGCTGCGGGCCGATCGTCACCAACGGTGTGCTCGCGCGCTACACTGGCCGACCATGGCCGGTTACTCGGGCACGCCGCTCGCGCAGAAGCTCGGCATCAAGTCGGGACACCGTCTCGCGCTGGTGTCGGCGCCGGCCGGGTTCGAACGTCAGCTCGAGGGCTTGCCCGACGCGGTCACCATCGCTCGCCAGGCGCGGGGCACCGCCGACGTCATCGTGCTGTTCAGCGAGCGCGCGGCGGATCTCGCGCCGCGGTTCGCGTCGGCCTCCCGGCACCTGGATCCGGCCGGTGGCCTGTGGGTGGCGTGGCCGAAGAAGGCATCCGGCCGCGCGACCGATCTCACCGAGAGCACGGTCCGCGAGATCGGCCTCGCCACCGGTCTGGTCGACAACAAGGTGTGCGCCGTGGACGAGGTCTGGTCCGGTCTTCGCTTCGTGGTGCGCCTGGTCGACCGACCCGGGCCGGGTGGCCCCACCGCGACGAAGACCCGGACCCGCACCAAGCCCCGGACCATGATCGAGAACAAGCGCAGGAGGGACTGATGCATTTCAACATGGTGACCTTGATGATCCTCGGCGCCCTGGCCGCGTCGCTGCTGCTGCTGTTCCGCTCGGGCGAGCGCATTCCGGCCATCATCGCGGTGGTGGCGGCGGGGGTGGAGACGCTGATCGCGCTACACCTGGTCTCGTTCCACGGGCCGCCCTACCTCGGCACCGTCCTGGCCGCGGCGCTGACCATCGCCGGGGCGTGGGCCTGGTCGCGAGTGGGCTCGAAGCCGGCGGTGACCGCGGCCACCCTGGTCGCCTTCATCGGGCTGGTCCAGCTCCTCGTCGCCCTGCGCCTGCTGGCCTGAGCGACCTCAGCCCGAAGCGCGTCGACCTCGGTGCGATCGTCGTCGGCTATTCCTCCCACACGTTGCCGCCGCCGTCGATGTAGCGCGACGACTCGTCGCGCTGCAGATTTCCGCGGAAGCGGCTGCCGCGCGCGCCCAGCCGGGCTGCGCCGTGCAGCTCGACCGCGTTCTCCGCCCCCTCGATGACGCTGCCGATCACCTGGACCCGGCCGGCGCCGAACACCTCGATCCCGTTCGCGCCGGCCGCGATGTGGCTGCCGCGGATCACGACCAGGCACGGGCCGTCGATAGTCACGCCGTTGCCGTCGGTCTGGATCAGCACGCTGTCCAGCACGTGCTCGTCATCGCCGCGGCACTCGAACGGATCGGCCGGGGTCAGCCCGTCGAGGTGGCCGCCGACCGGGACCGGCCCCGAGTCGTCGCGCTCCTCGGGCGGCGTCACCGGAGGAGCCGAGGCTGCCGCGCATCCGGCCAGCGCGACGCAGGCGATCCAGAAGCACCGCGCCGCCCGGCGCCTCGCGGCCCGGCTCTCTCTTCCCTCCCGATCCACCCGCGCTCCGGCCGCTACCACCCTCGCACTCGGCATCGTCCTCCCCTCAGTCGGCTCCCCTCAGTCGGCTCCCCTCGGTCGGTCACCTCGGCTGGTTCAGGAGTCCTCCATCCCGGCGAAGCGTCGCAGGAAGAGTGGGATCTTGTGCAGGAGCCCCTTCTTGGCGGCAGGGTCGGCGCTCGCGGTCTCGCGCGCGGTGCGCGCTCGCTCCGCCCGGGCCGGGGTGTCCTCGCTGCCGGTCTCCGGCCGCGGGCGCTTGATCCGATCGAGCGTGATCGGCGAGCCCTGCTCGAGGTCGGCCAGCGGGGTGGCCGACGACGACGGCTCGAGGGTGCGCTGCAGCCGCGACATCCCCTCGCGCGCCTCGCGCGCGCTCTCGCCGAGCAGATCCTGCAGGTCGCGCGGCGCGCGGTGGCTGCGCAGCACATCGACCAGGTGGTTGGCCATCTCGCGGGCCGACTCGAACCGCTTGCTCTCGTCGACCGCGAGCGCGCGGTGGATGACCGCGGCCAGCTCGCGCGGCACGTCGCGGCGGAGCGGGCGCAGCGGCGCCACGTGCCCGTCGCGCAGCTTCTTGTAGATCTCGTAGTCGTTCTGCCCGTCGAACAGCTTGTGCCCGACCAGCGCCTCCCACAGGACGCTGCCGGCCGCGAACTGATCCGACAGCGGGCTGGGCCGCTGGCCGCCGACGATCTCCGGGCTGAGGTACGACATCTTGCCCTTCACGATCCCCGGATCGGTCAGCTCCTTGCCGCGGTCGACCGCGAGCGAGAGGCCGAAGTCGATCAACTTCACCATGCCGTCGCCGGTGACCAGGATGTTGTGGGGCGAGACGTCGCGGTGCACCACCGGCACGATCTTCCCGTCCGGATCGCGCCGCTCGTGCGCCGCGGCCAGCGCGCGCATCACCCCGATGCCGATCGCGGTGACGAGGTCCCAGCGGGTGCGCGAGTCGTCGGCGAAGTAGTAGTGGATGTACGAGCCGAGGTCGATGCCGTCGATCCACTCCTGGACCAGGTAGTACTGGCCGTCCTCGTTGACGAAGTCGTAGACCGCCGCGATGTTCGGGCTGGCCACGGTGGCCAGCACGCGCGCCTCCTCGGCGAACATGTCGACGTAGATCTGGCTGTCGGCCAGGTGGTCGTGCATCTGCTTGAGCGCGACCGTGCGCGAGAAGCCGACGTCACCGTGCTGGGTGCCGCGCCATACCACCGCCATGCCGCCGCGCCCCGCGATCTCGTGCAGCTCGTAGCGCCCTCCGATGCGCCGGCCCGACCCATGGCGCTTCTCGCGCGAGGTCTTCTCCGGCGACGGGGACTGCGGGTCGGACGGCGGCTGGCGTGACGGGCGCGGCAAGGGAAATCGGGTGGATCAGGCTCTCTCATCATAACCCACGCTTCACGGTAAGTCCGCCGCCTGGCGCGTTCTCGCGACCGGCGTTATGATCTCGCGTCCATGCGGTCCGGGTACTTCACCGCGCTCGTGGCCGGCGCGCTGACGGCCCTCGGTCTGGCCGTCCTCCCGGCCCGCGCCGAGGCCAGGCCTTACCCGGTGCGCATCGACTCGCAGCCGAGCGGCGCCACCGTCTACCTGGACAGCAAGGAGGGCGAGCCGCTGGGCCAGACCCCCTACAACGGGCGGCTCTCGGCCGGTCCACACACATTGATCGTGGAGCTGGACGGCTACGTGTCCCAGGTCCAGGACATCAACATCCGGAGGGGCAGGCACGTCCAGCGCATCGACGTGAGGCTGAGCAAGATCGACCTGGCCAGCATCGAGGTGGTGCTGGGACGGGCCGGCGGCCGCAAGGTCGAGGCCGACGGCGCCCGCATCCTGGTCGACGGCCGGGACGTCGGCGCGGTCCCCGACACCATCCAGGTCCCCGCCGGACCCCACCAGGTCGAGGTGGTGCTCGAGGGCTACAAGACCTTCGAGACCTGGGTGGAGACGGCCGAGGGAGAGAAGCTCAAGGTGACCGCCGACCTGGTCCCGCTGGGCGGCAAACCGGTCCGGGTCGCCCAGGCCGGCGCCGGCGCCACCGCCGACGACGTGCCAGGGGAGGGCGAGGGCACCACCCCGGGATCGCGCGCGCCCCGGCGGGTCGCCGCGGCCGAGGACAACCCGCTCGCCGGCAAGAGCGCGACCACCGAGCCGGAGGGGACCGCCTTTCGCGAGAAGCCGGACGCCGCCCCCGCCCGCGTGATCCCGTTCGTGACGCTCGGCGCCGGGCTCGAGCTCGGCGGCCGCCGCTTCCGGCCCAACTCGGAGGACGTCCAGGGGCTGCGCAAGTACGACGCCGGCGGCGTGCTCATGGTGCGGCTGTCGGCCGAGGTGAACCCGCTCGCCGCCATGCAGAGCCGGCTCGCCTCCGGCTGGGGGCTCTACGCCGCCTACGCGCGCGCGACCCCGCTCGACTCCACCGCCGAGCTCATGGACGGCACCGAGGTGGAGGTGCCGACCGTGTGGAGCGAGCTCGATCTCGGCGCGCGCTATCGCTATCGCTTCCGGCCGGACAGCTACCTCGGGATCGAGGGCGGCTACGGCACTCACACCTTCACCTTCGACTTCTCCGCCGACACCGAGGAGCTGGCGGAGGAGGTGCCCGACGTGTCCTACAAGTTCGTCCGGATCGGGCTGGAGGGGCGGCTCGGGCTGGGGCGGATCTCGCTGCTCGGCACCGGCGGCACTCGCCTGGTCAGCTCGATCGGCGACCTGGGCGACAGGTTCGCCAAGACCGACATCCTGGCCCTGTCGGGCAGCCTCGGGATGGCGGTGACGGTGACCAGCTCGATCGAGGCGCGCCTGGTCGCGCACTACGACCACTACGCCCACGACTACACCCCGGGCGATGGCGCCCCGTCCGGGACGGCGACCAGCGGTCTCGATCAGTTCTTCGGCGCGCTTCTGTCGGCGCTGTTCGTCTACTGATCGCTGCCGTCGTACGCGGTCGCGGGCGCGCGCCTCTTGCGGTCGAACCGGCGCACCACGTAGGCCACCGATGCGCGGTAGTCGTCGAGGCTGGCGGTCACCGGCGAGACGTAGGCGCGGGCGAATTCGCGCACCCGCACGGCGTGGTCGCGTAGATCGAAGCCGGCCGGCAGCCGGTAGGAGCGGAACCGCACCCGGCGGCCGCGCCAGGTCGACTCCACGGACGGGGCCGGCACCTCGCGCAGCGCGGTCATGCGCACCGCCCAGCCGGTCGGGCGCGCGAGCGGCGCGCCGCTGGCCTCGCGCGCGGCGCCCATGTGATGAGTGAAGACCGCCTGCTCGCGGTCGAAGTGGCGGGCGGTCAGCTGGCCGAGCGCGGCGAACCGGCGGGCCGGGTCCGGCTCGGCCAGCCCGTCCATCAGCCCGCGCACCACCCCGCGCGACTCCTCGTCCATGATCGGCGGCAGCGGCCCGTCGGCCAGCGCGCGGCCGAGCGGATCGCCGGCCCGCTCGAGCTCCGCCGCGCGCAGCGCGTACAGAACGGTCGGCACCGAGTCGGCGAAGATGCCGCGGTTGGTGCGGCGGAGGACCTCGTCGGCGCCCTCGGCCGCCGCCGCGAGCGCGCGATAGCGCAGGCGCCCGGCCGCCGCGCCGACCAGCCCGAAGATCCGCGATCGCGCCATGCCGTCCATCACCTGCGAGATGCCGAGCACCGCCACCACCGGCCACGGATACGCGAAGCGCATGCGGAAGCCGAGCGCGAGGTAGCCGGCAACGCGGGTGTGCACGGTGCGGTTGTAGCGGCGCAGCCAGGCGTGGGCCTGATCGGCCAGCGAGCGCTGCTCATCCTCGAAGCGGCCGCGCAGATCGGCCGGGAGCGCGTCGAGCTCGCGCGCGTAGTGCTCCGCCGCGGCGGCGAGATCGCGGCCGGTCACCAGGGTGAGCTCCTCTCCCATCAGCTGGAAGCTGTCGATCGCGGCGCCCGCGCCGACGCGGCGCAGCGAGCTGAGCAGCGGCATCGCGACACTATAGTGCGCCGACCGGGGCACAACCGATGGACGCTCGCCGCCGGAGCGCGGTAGCGTGCCGCCATGAGGCGCCGCGAGTTCCTGACGGGCAGCCTGGCCGCCGGCGCGGTGGTCGCCTGCCGCACCGGCAAGAGCACAGGCCCGGTCGTCCCCGCTGCCCGAAAGCCGGGCATGGACCGGTTCTCGGATCCGTCGCTGGTCGAGCTGGCCGATCTCGCGCTCCAGGCGGCGCGCGAGGCCGGCGCGACCTACGCCGACGTCCGCATCGCCGACTACCGGCGGCAGAACATCGCCACCCGCGAGGCGCGGGTGCTGTCGATCCGCGACGCCGAGGACCGCGGTTTCGGCGTGCGCGTCATCGCCCGGGGGACGTGGGGCTTCGCCGCCAGCGCGGCGGTCGACCGCGATGAGGTGGTGCGGGTCGCGCGCCGCGCCGTCGAGATCGCGGTGGCCAACTCGGCGCTCCAGCGTGAGCCTCTCCAGCTGGCCCCGGTCCCGGCCTACGTCGACGTGTGGAAGACGCCGATCAAGACCGACCCGTTCGACGTGCCGGTGGCGCAGAAGATCGACACCCTGCTCGCCATCAACGCCGAGGCGCTCAAGGTGAAGGGCGTCTCGTTCGTCGAGTCGCAGATGGCGTTCGTGCGCGAGCACAAGTTCTTCGCCTCGAGCGAGGGCTCGTACATCGAGCAAACGCTGCACCGCTGCGACCCCGGCTTCAACGTCACCTCGGTCGACCGCAAGCGCGGCAGCTTCCAGACCCGCGAGTCGCTGAGCGACCCGCGCGGGATGGGCTACGAGTACGTCGAGAGCTACCCGTGGCTGGATGAGGCCCGCCAGGCCGGCGAGGAGGTGGTCGCCAAGCACACCGCCCGCTCGGTCGAGCCGGGCGTGCGCGACCTCATCCTCCACCCGACCCACCTCTGGCTGACCATCCACGAATCGATCGGCCACCCGACCGAGCTCGACCGCGCGCTCGGCATGGAGGCCAACTTCGCCGGGACCAGCTTCCTGACTCCCGACAAGCTCGGCACGTTCCGGGTCGGCAGCGATCTGGTCAACTTCACCGGCGAGAAGACCTCGCCCGGCGGCCTCGGCACCTGCGGCTACGACGACGACGGGGTCAAGACCCGCTCCTGGCCGCTCATCGAGAAGGGCGTCTTCGTCGACTACCAGACGACGCGCGATCAGGCCCACCTGATCGGCCGCAAGGCGTCGCACGGGACCTGCTACGCGCAGAGCTGGGCCGACGTGCCGTTCCAGCGCATGCCCAACGTGAACCTGCGCCCCGGCGACAAGCCGCTCACCGAGGAGCAGCTCATCGCCGACACCGAGGACGCCATCCTCATCCGCGGGCGCGGCAGCTACAGCATCGACCACCAGCGCTACAACTTTCAGTTCGGCGGTCAGACCTTCCACGAGGTGAAGAAGGGGAAGATCGTCGGGATGCTGCGCGACGTGGCCTACCAGTCGCGCACCCCGGACTTCTGGAGCTCGTGCGACGCCATCTGCGACCGGAGCGCCTACTACGTGGGCGGGTCGTTCAGCGACGGCAAGGGCGAGCCGGGCCAGGTCAGCTCGGTCAGCCACGGCTGCTCCACCGCGCGCTTCCGGCGGGTCAACATCCTCAACACCCAGCGTCAGGTCTAGGGGCCATCATGCTCACCCGAGAAAAGGCCCAGGAGCTGGTGAAGAAGGTCCTCTCGCGCTCCAAGGCGGACGAGGCCGAGGTCGAGCTCACCAGCGGCACGGTCGCCAACCTCCGCTTCGCGCGCAACTCGCCGTCGACCAGCGGCAGCAAGACCGGCCCGTCGCTGACCGTCCGCTCGAGCTTCGGCAAGAAGAGCGGCCAGGCCACGGTCAACCAGCTCGACGACGCCACCCTCGACCAGGTGGTCCAGCGCTCGGAGGAGATGGCGCGGCTGGCCCCGGACGACCCGGAGCGGATGCCGGCGCTCGGCGCCCAGAAGTACGCCGAGCCGGCCGCCTACTTCGAGTCGACCGCCACCCAGGGCCCGGCCCGCATGGCCCAGGGCGCGGCGGCGTGCATCGACGCGGCCCGCGCGGCCGATTTCGTGGCGGCCGGCTTCACCCGCACCGCCGCCGAGATGGAGGCGCTCGGCACCTCGCGCGGGCTGTTCGGCTATCACCGCAGCACCTCGGCGTCGCTGTCGACCACCGTGCGCACCGCCGACGGCACCGGATCCGGCTTCGCCGGGCGGGTCGGCCGCCGCATCGAGGACGTCGACTACGCCGGCGCGGCCAAGATCGCGGTCGAGAAGGCGGCGGCGTCGCGCAAGGCGCGTCCGCTCAAGCCGGGCAAGTACGTCACCATCCTCGAGCCGAGCTGCGTGGCCAGCCTGCTCCAGCTGATGATGTTCGGCATGGACCGGCGCCGCGCCGACGAGGGGCGCAGCTACTTCGCGGCGCCGAAGCGGCCGGGCGGCACCCGGCTGGGCGAGAAGCTGTTCGGCGCCGAGGTCGACCTGCGCTCGGATCCGGTCGACCCGCGCTGCCCGGCCCGGCCGTGGGGCGACGACGGCGTCCCGCAGGCGGCGCGCGCGTGGATCGACCACGGCGTCCTGAAGTCGCTCGCCTGCGACCGGTTCTGGGCCACCCAGCAGAAGACCACGCCGGTGCCGCGCCCGACCAACCTGCTCATGGCCGGCGGCAAGGGCTCGCTGGCCGACCTGATCCGGTCGACCAGGAAGGGCGTCCTCATCACCAGCTTCTGGTACATCCGCTTCCTCGACCCGCAGACGATGACGTTCACCGGCCTCACCCGCGACGGCGTGTTCTGGATCGAGAACGGCGAGATCGCCCACCCGGTCAACAACTTCCGCTGGAACGACAGCCCGATCAGCGCGCTCAAGAAGGTCGAGGCGATGTCGTCGGCCGAGCTGACCCCGGCGCGCGGCGACGAGGACCCGTTCTCGGTGGTCCCGGCTCTTCGGGTGTCCGAGTTCAACCTGGCCAGCGTTTCCGACGCGGTCTGAGGATCTCCATGCGACCCCAGCCTCTCATCGCGGTGGCCGACGTCGAGGCCAGCAGCCGCTGGTACCAGCGCCTGCTCGGCTGCCAGAGCGCGCACGGCGGGCCCAACTACGAGCGCCTGGAGCGCGACGGGGTCCTCGTCCTCCAGCTCCACCGCTGGGAGGTCGAGCATCACCACGGCCCGATCGGCGATCCGGCCAGCCGGCCGTACGGCAACGGGGTGCTGCTCTGGTTCGAGACCGACGAGTTCGACGCCACCATCGCCCGCGCCGTGGCGCTGGGCGCCGAGATGGTCCTGGCGCCGCACCGCAACCCGCCTTCGGGCGACGGCGGCCCGGATCACCGCGAGTGCTGGGTGCGCGATCTCGACGGGTACGTGGTGGTGCTGGCCAGCCCGGACGGCGAGGCGAGCGCCAGCGGGATCAGCGGACCGGGCTGAGCTGCCCGCCCTGGAGCGGGATCGGCACCTTGACCAGGATGCCGATCTCGCCGGTGAAGCGCTCCTCGTCGCCGACGTCGCCGAACCGGATGACCGGGCCGCCGTAGACCGTCAGCCAGGCGCCGGTCAGGACCAGCCGGCCCCGCATGCCGAACCGAGTCTCGTCTCCGCCCAGCTCCATCACCGGCCCCAGGTCGACCCCGACCATCGAGTAGCCGCCCTCGACCCCGAGCGAGAGCCGGGTGGTGTCGCGCCGGAAGTCGCGCAGGCCGTCGGCGTAGACGCCGTACCAGTTGCCGCGGCGGAACAGCCGCGCGGCGCTGACCTCGGCGCCGAGCATGAAGTCGGCCACCGCCTCCTCGATGACCGAGCCGACGTTCACGCCCGACACCAGGTACCACTCGGCGTCCGGGCCGACGTCGGCGCCCGCGCGGCCCGGCGCCGCCCCGATCGCCGCGGCGACGGCGACACCGAGCGCCGCTCGCCTGATCGCAGCCGGCGTCATCGCCGCCCGAAAAGCTTGTCCCACGCCCGCCGCAAGCTGCCGCCCTTGTGCCGGACCAGCGGGGCCGCCTCGAAGTTGCCGACCCGCACCGCCGGATCGACCCCGAAGTGGACGTAGAGGCCGAGCAGGTCGTGCACGAACTGCTGGATGCCGCTGGTCTGCAGGTCCCACGACGTGCAGTAGCTGTCCGGCTTGTTGCGGATCATCGCCTTGGCAACGATCAGCATCACCGACCAGTCGATGAGCTCGCCGTTGCCGTCGAGGTAGTGCTTGTAGGTGAAGAACCGGTCCTCCGGGGCCAGCTCCACCCCCTGCTCGTCGGTCGACTTGGGCGCGCGCAGGTTCTGGATGGTCCGGTACTCGTGCTCCACGTAGGAGGTGACGGTGTTGTTCTCGTCCTTCCGCTCGTACTCGATGAACTTGCGGAACGCGTCGTAGAGGTTCTTCGGATTGGCGTACGCCCCGCTGGCCAGGTAGTAGAGCATCGCGCCGAGCGAGTAGATGTCGGCCGGCCGGCCGACCGCCTTGGTCACCTTGGCGCGCACGTTGTACTCGCTCGACTCGGCGAACGGCGCGGTCAGCAGCAGCTTCTTGCGGGCGCGGTCGGCGCTGGCGATCGTGTACTGCTCGTTCCGGTTGAACAGCTGGAAGGTGTCGTTCTCGTGGATGTCGATGTAGAAGTCCTCGAAGAACTCCACCTCGGGCGAGCCCTGGGTGACGTTGACCAGCAGCTCGAACGAGTTGGTCTCCTGTTCCGGGCTCTGGAAGTAGAGCGTGCCCGGCACGTTCTGGTGCCGGGTCATCGACAGATCCTCGTGGTCCGCGTCGAACACCTTGCCGACGTTGAAGTCGGCCAGCTTCACGCACAGGGTCGAGCCGCGCAGGGTCGGGTCCGGCAGCTTGAGCAGGACGTTGGCCGGCTTGATGTCGCGGTGGCAGGTGTCGCGGATGATGTGCGCGTACTCGACCGCGGTCGCGATCGGCACCATGTAGTCGAGCACGCGGAAGATGCGCTGCTGCGCCTGCACCGCCAGGAGGTCGTCGCGCCGGCGCTTGACCCGCGAGCCCTTCAGCCGCTCCTCGAGCGACATGTCGAGCAGCTCGAGGATCATGAAGTCGTTCTCGACCTTGTCGCGCACCTGGGGCGGGATGAAGTTCTCGTTGTCCGACTCGCCCGAGGTGAGGAGCTCGACGATGTTGGCGTGGCCCTGGACCCGCTCGAGGATCTCCTTCTCCATCTGGAACCGCATGCAGTCCTCGGGCGAGACGCCCTTCTGCAGGATCTTGATGGCGATGTTGCGCCGGTAGGTCGTCTTCGACTCGACCCAGCGCTCCTCGCCCAGGTAGGCCTTGGCGAAACGCCCGGAGCCGAGCTCGATCGGCTGGCCGTGCTCGTCCATGACAAAGGCATACGTCCGCTGCCGCGCGATGTACGGCGACATGCGGACCAGCCCCAGGTCGTGGCGGGTCATCTCTTCCTGATCCCACTCGAGCGGCATGCCGACGACCGGCTGGCTGGTGGATGCGGGCGGGCGGGGCGGACGGGTGGTCATGCGGGTCCCCTCTTGCGCCACCGGCCCGGGCGATCCTCGCTCACGGCCTGGCGCGGGACATAGACGAACAGGCACTCGCCGCCGGGGCCGAAATCGAAGGCGACTGCCCGAGGACACTCGTGGGTTCCGAGCGCGACGAGGTGATCGCCGACCGGGAAGACGTGGTGACCGGCGGCCGGGCTGCCGAACTGCACCTGCGCGCTGGCGATCGGGATCTGGTTGGGGGTGACGAGCTCGATGCCGCCCGAGCTGTCGAGCTGGACGGCGCCGGTGGCGCGGCCGCCGCTCTTGCGGACGAAGCAGTTGAGGCCGCGGACGTGGATGGTGAAGTGTCCGAGCGCCGGCACCAGCGACACCCGCAGCCGCACCCGCCCGCCGACGCTGGTCATGTCGACCGAGCCCTCGGCGTTCATGGCGACGAACAGGCCCGTGCGATCGCCGAGCGGCTGCGGCGTGGCCGTCACCGCCAGGCGGTGGGGCGGGCCGCTCGGGGCATTGCCGGCCGCCGAGCTCGCCACCGGGCGGGTCATCGGTGCGCCGGCCGGCGGCGCCGGCACGATCGGCGGCGCGCTGGGCGCCGGGCGCGTCTCGGCCGCCGACTTCCCCTTCATCGCGGCGGCGGCGGCGTCCTCCGGCTCGGTGGTCGCCGACGGGTGCTCGGCCGGCTGCTTCGGCACCGGCGTGAGGGTGGGCGGCTCGAGCGGGAGGCGCCGGCGCGAGCTCTTGCTCTCGAACGCGCGCAGGAGGTCCTTGGCGAACGCGCCGGCCCGGGTCGGCCGCGCGGTCGGATCGACGCTGAGCGCCTGCTTGAGCAGCGTCGCGAGCGCCCCGGGCAGCTCGAACCCTCGCATCACCTCGTCGACCAGCGCGTCGCCGGTGGCGCGCTGGCGGTACGCCTCGGCCGGGTCGTTGCTGGAGAACAGGCAGCGACCGGTCAGCATGTAGACCGCGACCAGCGCGAACGAGAAGATGTCCGACGCCGGCGTGACCGGCTGGCCGACCAGCTGCTCGGGCGCGGCCCACAGGCCGGAGTACATGAGCAGCCGGCGCCCGGCGACCACGTGGGTGTCGCCGGCGCGGTTGGCCAGCCCCAGGCTGTCGAGCGCGAGCGACTTGGCGATTCCGAAGTCGGCCAGCTTGGGGGCGCGGGTGCGGCCCGAGGTGCCGAACAGGATGTTCTTCGGCTTGATGTCGCGGTGGATGATGTCGTTGGCGTGCGCCTCGTCGAGCGCGCCGCAGATCGCGGTCACCACCTGCAGCGCCTCGGACGGGGCCAGGGGGCCCTCGCGGCGGACCAGGTTGGACAGCGTGCCGCCGTTCATGAACTCCGAGACCTGGAACGGCGGGCCGCCCGGCTCCTTGCCCTCCTCCTGGCCGCCCGGCGACGGCAGGTGGGCGAAGTCGTAGATGCGCAGCGTGTTGGGGTGGGTCAGCTTGCTGAGCGCGAACGCCTCCTGCACGAAGTGCTCGTAGGTCGTCCGGTAGATCCACTCCTTGTCGCGCAGGGTGTGAAACACCTTGATGCAGACCGGGCGCGACAGGCGCTCGTCCTCGCCGCGGTACACGACGCTGGTGCCGCCGGTCTCGAGCCGCTCCATCACTCGATAGCGATCCAGGACCTTGTCGCCCAGCGAGAGCGGATCGGTCATGGACGGGCTATCGGGTTGCGTCATCGAGAGGCACGCTTCCACCGCGATCCGGCGCCGTCGCACCGGGCGCGGAGAGCTCCGCTGTCGGGCCGGGTGGAATGGGCGCACATTGTACAGTGGCGTCCGCGCAAACGCCGAGTTTTGGCCTCCTTGGAACCCTCGGGGCCGCCGCCCTGCGAGAGCCCGGTGGGAGACTGGGTGCAAGGGTGCGACGGACGTGCGCCCGGCGCGCCGCGGCTCGCGCTACACCGCCGGTGCGGGCAGGAGCCCGCCGACCTCGAAGTCACTGCGCGGGAAGCTCAGCTTGTCGCGTCCGGACAGCAGATTCTTGCGCAGCATATCGACCCGCTGGCGGCCCGCGTAGCAGACCCAGATGGCCTGCTCGCGGCCTGGCCGCTTGCTGCTGAACGCGCGCGGCGTGAACAGGCCCAGGTTGGAGCCGCCGTCGCGGTCGCGCGCCGAGCGGTACTGGAACACCTCGACTCCATCGGCCCGCATCTCGGTGCCGAGCATCTGCGCGTCGCGATAGTCGGTCGGCGACGAGATCTGCGGAACGTAGCGCTCGAACGGCGTGCGGGTCAGATCGGCGGCGGCGTCGGACGCGAACCCGGCGCTGAACGCGGTCAGCTCGGCGACCGGCGAGATGTTGGCCGTCGTCCCGTCCAGGAACACCATGCGGTAGTAGGCGACCTCGGCCAGCGCGGTCGGCACGGTCAGCGACCCGTACCAGATGCCCCGCTCGTGCCGCTGGCCGAAGCGCGAGCCCCAGCGCAGCGGCGGGTAGCGGAACGGAGTCCCGAGCAGCTGGTGCAGCCCGTGGAACTCGCGCCCCTCCGGGGCCGGCGGCTTCTGGCGCTCGATCAGCTCCTCGAGGAGCTCCTGCTCCTCGAGGGTGTCGACCAGCTTTCTGGTCGATACCACGTGCTGCGCCTCGACCACGCGCCAGGCGCGGCCGGTGAGTCGGCGGCAGCTAGACCTTGCCCCGCATCGCGTCCAGATAGTCTGCGACATGTACCAGGCCGGTGATGGAGCGGGCGAGCTCGGCAGGCTTTGCGCCCAGGTGGTGGTTGGCAGCGTGGAACCAGGCGCTGGCGGCGCGCTCGTCGCCACCGACCAGCGCGTCGAGGCTGCGCCAGATGCGCAGGAACAGCGTCGCGCGCTGCCCCTCGTTGGACGAGGGATCCAGCGGGCGCGTCCCGCGCAGCAGGCGGGACACGGTCGGCGGGCTGACCCCCAGCACCTCGGCCAGCTCCTTCTGCGAGCCGAGCTCGAGCCGGTCGGAAGCGCGCAGCAGCGCCTTGCCGAGCACGGCGCCGGCGCGGGCGTCGTCTGACGCGGGCGACAGCGAGGGGGACGAGGACGACGCCGAGGACGAAGACGACGACGAGCTGCGCTTGGGTGGTGCTGCGGAGTGTGTCATATCGTTTCAAATGAAACGTTAGCAGCCACACCGTTCTCCTGCAATCAGTTTTCGCGACTTCTCGCTTGACCGACCCGGGGCCGTCGACGCGGCGAAGCCCCGGAATGTACGCCAGTTGAGCTCGGCGTGCACGTCCGGGGCTTCGGGTCCGGCCGAGAACGGCCGGCGCGGGCCGCCGCTGGTCCTACTCGAGGGTCAGGCGGCGGACCCGGTGGTACGCGCCATCGTTGCCGCGCGTCCCGTCGGCGATGTAGAGGTAGCCGTCGCTGCGCGCGTCGATCCCCTCGATGGCGAACAGCTGGCCGGAGCGCGGGTCCGCGTCGTCGGCCCAGCCGGGCGTGGCGTTTCCGGCCACCGTCGTGACGTCTCCCTCCGGCGAGACGCGGCGGATGAGGAAGTTGCCGGTGTCGGAGACGTAGACGTTGCCGGCCTGGTCGATCGCCAGCCCCTGCGGGTTGTAGAAGGTGGCTTCGGCGACCGCTCCGTCATCGCGACCGGCCGTGCCGGTGCCGGCGTAGGTGGTGACCTCGCCCTCGAGATCGACCACGCGCAGCCGGTTGTTGCCGAAGTCTGCGATCAAGAGGGTTCCATCGGAGCGCTCGACGATGTCGTACGGCTGATCGAACGACGCCTCGGCGGCGTGGCCATCGCGGTAGCCGGGCGCGCCGAGCCCGCCGGCCAGGAGCGTCAGGGTGCCGTCCGACGGATCGAACAGCTGCACCACGTGCGCCTCGAAGTCGGTCAGAGCCAGGCGGCCGTCGGCCAGGACGATCATGCCGCGGCAGCGCCCGGCGTTGTCGCGTATGAGCTCGGGCGAGCCGCCGGCGGCCGGCATGCTCCACAGCGCCCCGCCCATCCGGCCCAGGCTGTTGCCGTCGGTCTGGACGTAGAGCGTGTCACCCGACAGCGCCATGCCGAACGGGCGGACGAACATTCCCTCGAGCGGCGGCACGCTGAGCGTGCTCACGTCGCCGGTCGTGGTGACCCGGCGGATCGCGCCGTTGTCGAAGTCGGCGACCAGGATCGCGCCGTCGTCGGCGATGAGCGTGTTGACCGGGTTGCTGAACAGCGCGTGGTTGCGATCGCCGTCCTCGTCGCCCGCGATGCCAGCGCCGGCCAGCGTGGTCAGGCCCTCGATGAGGGGGACCTGCTCGAAGCCGGGTCCGCCGTCGGTTGCGTCGTCGCCGCCGTCGTCGTCGCCGGCGTCGCCGGCGTCCGGCTCGACGGTGCCGTCATCGTCGTCATCGCCTCCGCCGCCTCCGCCACCGCCTCCTCCTCCGCCGCAGGCAGCGAGGCCCAAGGCGAGGCCGAGCGAGAGCGAAAAGAGAGGACGGCCGACACGTGATGAGCTCGAAGACGAGCCCGAAACCATGACGACGAGACGTTCACTCACGAGAACTACCTCCGGCGCGGTCAGACATCATATTCAGACGAGCAGGAGTCAGACGGCAATGCTCATCAACCGAGCGCCGCACGATCGCGGACGCTCCGGTGTGCTGCGTAGAGGGCCATCGCGCGGCGCACCTGATCTGGGCGCACCTCGCGCGGGCGCGACGCGAGCAGCGTCTCCGCTGCCTCGGCGAGACGCACGCTGTCGAGCGGATCCTCGACCAGGGCGGCGCTCGGCACCTTGCTTATCAGTGCCCGCAGTCCGCTGTCCGAGAAAGCTGCGACCAGGACGAAAGGGACCTGCACGTCGGCGGCGCGCAGCTTGGCGAGCAGGCGGTCTCCGTTCAGGCCGGAGAGCGACTTGCTCGCGACCACCAGATCACACGCGGGTTCGTGGGAGAGCTGGAGGAGGAGCTCCCATCCGCTCTCACATTCGGTGACGTCGTCGGTGACACGTCGAAGCGCCGCGGAGTACCAGCGGCGCATGGCGGGACTCTTGTCTGCGATGAGGACTCGAACTGGTCTCATGATGGACGGCTCGAAGGCGCGATTCGTCGAGGGTGTAAGCGCTCAGTCGATTCAAGGCGGACTGCAGGGCTCGTGCCGGGCGGCGGCAACAAGGTGAATGCGACAACGGCCCACAGAAATCCGCGCAAGGCTTCGCTGTGGCATCGGGGCAGCCATCCCGTCGCGGTGAGAAGCGCGCAGTGGGACGGTGACCCTGTGTCAATCGTGCCCGCCGGCGTGGGCAATTGTGTCACGCTGGTGATTCCCCACACCTGGGTGGTGAACACCGAACGGCGCCGACAGTGCGCACCGCGGGAACGCGACGGAGGTGACGGGGGAGGCCCGGGTCGAGTTAGGATGATTCCGGCTGTCCGCGATCATCCTGGCAGGGAGAGACGATGCGTCCTGTGCTGTTGTTGGCGCCCACCGCGCTGGTGGGAGCCCTTCTGCTGTGGCCGGCGCGGGCGCAAGCCGGCATCGATGCTTGCGGCGATATCTTCATCGAAGCGGGCGCCGAGTGCGAGCTGGTCCCGCCCGGCGCGAACTGCGAGGTGCAGTGCACGCCGCTCAGCGTCGACGCCGCGTGCGCGGCGCGGCTCACCGCCGAGTGCAGCGGTGAGTGCACGGCCGATCCGTCGGTCGACTGCACCGGCAGCTGTCAGGCGTCGTGCGAGGCGGACTGCACCGCCGAACCGGGCCGCTTCGAGTGCAGCGGCTCCTGCCAGGCCGATTGTCGCGGCAGCTGCACCGCCACCTGCGACGACGACGACGACGAGTGCCAGGCGTCGTGCCGGGCGACCTGCTCGGCCAGCTGCGACGTGGAGTGCGAGGCGGTGCCGCCCAGCGCCGAGTGCGACGCGCAGTGCGAGGCGAGCTGCAACGGGTCGTGCGAGGTCGAGGCGAACATCGACTGCCAGGTCGACTGTCAGGCCGACGGCTACGTCGACTGCCGGGTGGACGTGCAGGGCGAATGCGAGGCAGCCTGCGACCTGCGCGAAGGCGCGCTGTTCTGCGACGGACAGTTCGTCGATCACGGCGACAACCTGATCGAGTGCATCGACGCGCTCCGCGACCTGCTCGACATCCGGGTCGAGGGCGACGTGCGCGGCGACTGCGACGGCAACTCGTGCGAGGGGGAGGCGAGCGGCTCGCTGAGCTGCGCGGTCGGCGACGGCAGCGACGAGGGCGGCGCGGCCGGGCTGGCGCTGATCGGGCTGGCGCTGGTCGGGGCGTCGGTCCGGCGCCGGCGCGGAGGCGCCGCGTGATCCGGCGCCGCCTGGCCATGGCGGTGGCGATCGCGCTGGTCGCCCTGGTCGCGGCGCCACGGCACGCGGCCGCCGCCCCGCGCAAGGGGCCGCGCCACCGCGCCAACATGCCGCCCGGATGGATCTGGCCGGCGTCGCGGGCGATGCGCGCCGACGGCAAGCGCTGCCGGAAGGAGCTGACCGCGATGGGCGTGGTGTGGAAGCGCGCCCCGCGCCAGCGCAAGATCGCCGCCCCGATCTACGTGCCGGGGATGGTGCTCGGCGGGGTGAAGCTGACGCCGACCTTCCGCAAGGGCCCGTTCGTGATGGACTGCCACCTGGCGCTGTCGCTGGCCCGGGCGGGCGAGGTGATGACCCAGATCGGGGTCCGCGAGCTGCGCTTCTCGACGATCCACGAGTACCGGCAGATCCGGCTGCGCGGGGCCAAGCGCCACCCGCTCAGCCGGCACGCGCTCGGCCTGGCGATCGACGTGTTCGAGGTGGTGCTGGAGGACGGGCAGAAGGCGGTGGTCGAGAAGGACTACCGCAAGAAGGAGCCGACCCTCCTCGCGCTGGAGCGCGGGATCGCGGCGTCGCTCGACTTCCGCACCCCGCTGACGCCGGGCAACGATCCACGCTCGCACTACAATCACTTCCACCTCGAGGCGCGGGTGGACTACGAGGAGCAGCCGATCCGGACGGCGATGACGACGACGCGGGCGGGCCGCCGCCGATGAGCCGCAAAAGGGGTGGCTGGACCGGCGCGGCCGTGGTCGCCGCCGCGTTGGCGCTGATCGCCTGTCCGGCGCAGCAGGGCGGCCCTCCACCGGCGGAGCCGGCCGGCGCCGATCCGTCGCCGGCGTGGGCGTCGGGCGGGCCGGCCGCGTCTCCGGCGGTGGCGCTGGCGCCGGTCGAGGCCGGCTTCACCAACTGCTGCGGGACCGAGCGCTACCGGATCGAGATCGAGTGCGGCGAGATGCTGAAGCGCTGCTACGAGAACCAGGGCGGGACCTGGCGCCAGACCTACGGCCGGCACTGCAAGGAGAACCTGGGCGAGGCGTGCTACCTGGAGGACTGCGACGCCAAGTGCCAGTAGGGGGCGTCGCGGCGGCTACCCGGGCGCGACCGCGCGCTCGCGCCGCCGGGTCAAGATCCACGCGATGATGATCGAGAGGTTGTAGAGGACCAGTAGCGGCAGGGCCATGAGGATCTGCGACAGCACGTCCGGGCCCGGGGTCAGGACGGCGGCCACCACGAAGGCGAGCACGATCGCCCACCGGTTGAAGCGCCACAGGCTGCGGTGAGTGACGACGCCGATCGAGGCCAGGAAGAAGATCGCGACCGGCAGCTCGAAGACCAGCCCGAAGGCGAGGAGCAGCCGGGTGGTCAGCGACAGGAACGGGTCGATGAACAGGGCCGGCTTGAGCGCCATCGGCGCGCCGGCGTGGGCGCCCAGGCCGAGCGCGCTCGTCATCGAGTCCAGGTTCTGGTTGGCGTAACCGAGGAAGAAGTTGAAGGCGACCGGCAGGACGACGAAGTAGCAGAACAGCGCGCCGCTGAGGAAGCAGACCGCGGTGGCGGCGGCGAAGGGGAGGGCGAGGCGGGCCTTGGTCGGGGCGCGGCTGCGGGTGACCGCGACCCACAGCTGATAGAACAGGATTGGCGCGGCGGCGATGAGGCCGACCCAGAAGGCCAGGCTCATGTACGTCCAGAACGGCTCGGCCAGCGAACGGAAGTGGAGGGTGGGCGCGCCGAGCTGGGCGCGGTGCCGGTTCCACGCCTCGACCAGGGGTCCGGCCATGAGCACGGCCAGCTCCTGCGCGAACAGGAAGGCGACGATCCAGGTCGCGGCGAGGACCAGGATGGCCGCGCGCAGCCTGCGGCGCACCAGGTGGAACAGGGCGAAGAGAGGAGAGTCGAGCAGGTCTGATCGATAGCACGCGCGCGACCCGATGCCCAAGGCCACCCGCGACGCCGCCGGCCGGAACGCAGGACCTGGCGAGATGGCTCAACACGAGCGGACTCCGGGGTTAGAGTCGATGAATGCGCGCGCGCGCGGCTCTCGCCGCTCTTTGCTTCATCGTCGCGGCGGTGGGCGGGTGTCGTAAGCACCGGACCGGAGTGCCGACCGCCGACGAGGCCGCGCCGGGAGCCAGCGCGCCGAGCGGCCCGCCGTACCGGGGGCCGCTGACGGTGGACCGGATGGAGCAGGCCAAGACGCGGGCCGCGCCGCACCAGAAGTGGGACGCGGCGCTCGCCGCGCTGCGCGCGACGGTGGGCGAGCCGACCCGGATCGACGGCGACGTGCACGGCTGGTATCTGCTCGACGGGGCGAAGTGTCACTTCCTGGAGGTGACGCGCGACTCGACCGCGAACGAGGTCAGCAGCAGCCAGCACGGGGCGGTCGACAAGGATGTGGGCAGCTACTTCGCGAAGTGCTCGCCGACGCTCGGCGCGGGCAGCGCGGCCGGCGCGGCGGAGACCGCGACCGGGCAGGGCGCGAGCGACGATCAGGGCGATTCGGGCGCGGTCGAGCCCGGCAAGGCCGAGAAGAAGAAGAAGCAGGCCGCGCCGCCGGCGGGCGGCAAGAAGGCGGCACCGCCGGCGGACGAGAAGACCCAGGGCGGCCGCTGACCTTGCGCGCGCGCCCCGTCTGGCTGTTCGTGGTCGAGCTCGCCGCCGCCCTGCTCGCCCGGGGGGCCGCGGCCCAGCCGGACTGGCTGCCCGACGAGGCGCGGCGTCCTGCCGTCGCCGCGCCGCCGGTCGATCCCGACGATCCCTGCGCAGACCGCCTGCTCGCGGCGCCGCTCGCGCCGCCGGTGCGCGACACCGGGTTCGACCGCGTCCACGGGGCATGCCTGGCCCGCCTGTTCGCGCTGCGCACCGACGTCGCCCGCGATCGCGACGCGCGCCGCACCGCGGGCGCCGCCGCGGTCGAGCTGCGGGGCCTGTTCCTCGCCGACCTCGAGCTCACCCTCGGCGCGCGCGCGGCCGCCGACCAGCTCGACGACCCGGCCAGCACCGACGCGCGAGACGGCTCGTTCGGCCCGATCTACCTCGGCGCCGCGGCCGGCCACGCCACCCGCGCATTCGGGCGGCCGCTGCGCCTGGCCTGGGGGCTGTCCCTGGACCTGCCGTGGACCCGGACCGGGATGGCCGGGCCGATCGTCGCGGCCAGCCCGCAGGTGGCCGCGGCGGTTCGCCTGGCCGACCGCCTGACCGCTCACGGGCGGCTCGGCGCGCTGGTATGGCTGGTCCGCCCGCCCGACGACATCGACACTCGCCGCGCGCTGGCGCTGTCGTCGGACCTGGTCTGGTCGCCGTGGCGCTACCTCGCGGCCGGGGCCGGGGTCGAGGCGCAGACCGGGTGGCACGGCGCCGGTCTCGATCACCTGCTCGCGCGCGGCGGCCTCCGCGTCCCTCTCGGCCGCGCCCGCATCGACCTGGCCGGCGCTGCCCGCCTGGCCGGCCGCGAGCCGGTCGACCTCGCGCTCGAGGTGACCCTCGCCATCGATCGATGACCCGCGGCCGATGACCCGTGGCGATGACCCGCGGCCGATGACCCGCGGCCGATGACCCGCGGGGCGATGACCGCCGCGATCACGGCGGCGAGTGGAGGATGATCCGCTCGCTGGGGTGGAGCGCGCCCGGGTCGAGCACGTGCGCCGGCACCGGCACCGCGTTCCACGGCGCGGCCATCTCGCCGTAGAGCTCTCGCTTGCGCGCCGACGACGTCCCCTCGGCGCGCAGCTCCTCGTAGAGGCCGTGGTCGCGGCTCTTGATCCGGAACGACTCCGGCGTGTGGAACTGCAGCTCCCAGGTGAGCCCGTCCGGCGCGATCAGCACCGAGTTGACGCCGGAGTAGTTGTCGCCGCGCGGCCAGTAGTTCTTCACCTCGCCCACCCGGTGACCGGCCGCCTCCAGCCGGATCAGCACCGCGCGGATCGACTCGGCGTGGTGACCGGGCGGCGAGTCGCCGACCTCGATCGTGTAGCGCAGCGAATCGCCGATGACGACGTCGCCCGGCTTCCAGACCGGGTGGTCGCGCAGCTCCTCGCGCATCTTGCGCAGGATCGAGTCGCGCTCCTTGAGCCGGTGCTCGAACCCGGCCAGCCGCCCGCCGATCTCGCCGGCCAGCGTGCCGAGCTCGGCCGACACCGACGGCTCGAGCGCCCGCGCGCGGACCATGAGGTCGTCGGCAAGACCACCCAGCTCGACGTCCCGCCCGCCGGCCGCGGCGGCGGGCGCGGTGGCGCTGGCGGCCGGAACCGCATGGTCGCCGCACGCGCCGCCCGCTGCGACCGTCCACGCGAGCAATACCGGGAGGAGCGCGCGGCCCATCGACGAACAGACAGGATAACGCGGGGCGGGGATGCTTCGGCGCCCTCCAGCGGCGCCGTGACGCCCCGCGTCCAGCGCCGTCGACCGACCGGCACCGTGTCGTCCTGGTAGCGATTTCGAGCGGTATTCACCCCGTATGGGTGACCGGCCGTGCCAGACTGGCCGGAACTGACGAAGGAGCGCTCGAAATGAAGGGTCTCAAGTTCGCGCTGGTGGTGCTGGGTCTCCTCGGGATCGTCGCGTTGTTCCTTCCCTACGTCAGTAGTGGCGGCTTCTCGATGAAGATGTGGGATGCGCGCAACGAGGAGGCGCTCAAGGTGTATCTGCCGCTGTTCGGCTTCGGGCTGGCGGCGCTCATGGGTCTCCTCGCCTCCCGCGCCGGTCTGTCCCGCCTCCACGCGGTCCTCGCCCTCATCGGCTTCGGCCTGGCCATGCTGGTCAAGGAGGTGCGGATCGGGCTCAAGGGCGAGGGCGGCCTGGAGACCGCGATCGGCGGCAAGCTCCTCTTCCTGGCCGCGGCCATCGGCCTGGCCGTGTCGTTGATCGCGCTCGTCAAGCCCGAGAGGTCCTGAGTCGGACAGGTGGACGGGGCGCGGGCCGTGGGGTTGTATCCTCCAGCTGCCTTGCACCCCGCCGCCCCCGATCGGCGCCGCCTCGCCCTGGTGGTGACGCCGCTCCTGGCCGCCCTGGCGCTCGCCGCCGTGGTGGCGGGAGGCGATCGACCCCTGGCTCGCCGCGGCGCGCACGAGTCCGGCCGCACCCGCGCGGCGGTGGCGCTGCGCGACCACGTCATCCCGTTCCAGAAGTGGGGGACCAAGCTCTTCACCCTCCCGCACCTGGAGGAGGGCTACGAGCGCGTCTTCTATCTGACCCAGGACGGCCCCGGCGACAAGCGGGCCGAGCTGGTCGCCGCGCTCGAGCACGCGCTGGCCGAGTACGACGACGTCGACCTGTTCCTGCTCGCCCACGGCAACCGCTTCGTCGAGTGGGTCGAGGCGATCGATCCCGCCCTGCGCAGGAAGCTCCGGCTCATCTACAACACCGGCTGCGGCGGGGCCTGGCAGGCCGAGGAGTGGCTGGCCACCGGCGCCGACGTCTATGTCGGCCACTGGGCCACCCAGAGCATGTCGCCGCTGTTCTACCTGTTCTTCCTGCGCCGCTGGGTGCGCGGCTGGCCGCTGGTCGAGGCGGTCGAGATGTCCAACCGGGCCGCGTCGCAGCGGCTGGGCTGGTTCGGGATGGCGGGCGGCCTGTACGACGCCAGCGCGACCATCTTCGGGCGCACCGACGTGTGGCTGGGAGGCGGCGCGCCATGAGCGAGCCGCGCGGCCCGCTCGCCCGCCTGGCCGGCTGGCTGTGGGCCGAAAATCTGGCCCTGGCGCTGGCGGCGATCGCGGCCGGCGCCGGCGAGCTGCTCCTGGTCCGCGCGCTCTACCTGGCCGGATTCGGCGGCCAGCGCCGCATCGCCGAGTCCACCGATCTGCCGCTGGCTCACGCGGTCCTGTGGCTGGCCGGGCTGGCCTGCGCCGGGCTGGCCGGCGCCGCCGCCTACCGGCTGGTGCGCCGGGGTCGCTGGTGGGTCGCGGCGATCCTGGTCCCACTGATCTGCTTTCCGCTGCTGGTGCTCGGGCTGGGCAGCCTCTACGGCTCGCTCATCGCCGGCGCGGTTCTCTGAGGGGCCTCCTGGCCCGCGGTCGGGGGCCCGAGTGGCGCGTCAGCCGGCTCTGGTACATCTATAGATCCATGGCGCCCGCCTGGCTCTCCCACCTCATGGACCGGCTTCGCGCGGCGCGCGCCGACGCCGCCTCCGAGGAGGAGCGGCGGATCCTGGGCGTGCTCCTCCGGCGCGGCTCGTTCGGCGACGAGGCCAGCTTCCTCGCCGCGCTGACCGGGGAGCTGGCCGCGGTCGAGTCCGCCGCCGAGTCAATCGACGAGCGGACCGTCGAGCTCATCGCCGCCCAGCTGCGCGGCCACCACGGCGAGGAGCTGGACCGGATCGGCCCGCACGTGCGCGAGCACCTCGACCTGTGGTCGCTCCTGGTCCGGCGCAGCGGCAGCCAGCTCGCGCGCGCCTGCCGGGCGGACCTGCGGCTCCTGGCCGGCGACCGCGATGGCGCGCTGGACGATTTCCTCGAGGCGGTGGAGGGAGATCCCAGCCTGGTCGCCTTCCAGAGCGAGCTCGACGAGCTGGCCCGCGAGCGCGGCGGCGAGGCCTGGCTGCGCTACCGGCTGGCGTCTCTGCGCGCAGCGCTGGCCGGCCTCGGCTCCCAGGACGGCGACGGCGAGGGTGATGCCGACGACGATCACGTTCGCGAGCTCTACTGCGAGCTGCTCGAGGAGTTCCGGGCCGAGCCGGGTGCCCAGCGCCGCATCCGCGAGGTCGGCGCGCTCATCGATCAGGCGGTCGATCGCGGCGATCTCCCGCGCGCGATCGTGCGCCGCGCCCCGCGCGGCTGAGCCAGCCGCCGCGGTCGCGCTTCGCCTTCGCTCAGTCGAGCTCGATGGCGTCGAGGAGGTCGCTCAGCGCGACCGGCTTCACGAAGTGCCGGGCGAAGCCGACCTCGTGGCTGCGCGCGCGGTCGCGCTCCTGGCCGTAGCCGGTCAGCGCCAGCAGGCGGAGCTCGGGGCCGATCCGGTCGCGCAGGGCGATGGCCAGCTCGTAGCCGTCCATCACCGGCAGGCCGATGTCGAGGATGGCGATCTCGGGGCGGAACTGGCCGACCCGCTCCAGCGCCTGGGGCCCGTCGTGGGCGACCCGCACCTCGTGACCCTGCTCGCGCAACACCTCGGCCAGGAGGTCGGCCGCGTCCTGGTTGTCGTCGACCACCAGGATCGCCGACTGGCGATCGCGCCGGCGCGCCCCGGTCGGGGTGGCCGCGCGGTGGCGCGGCGGCTCGGCCACCGCGGCGGGCAAGAGCGGCAGCCGCACCTCGAAGTCGCTGCCGCGGCCCGGTCCGCCGCTGCGGACCGACGCCTCGCCGCCGTGCATGCGGACCAGGGTGCGGACCAGGGTCAGGCCGATGCCGAGCCCGCCCTCGGGGCGGTCGGCCGCGCGGTCGGCCTGGACGAAGAGATCGAACACGCGGCCGAGCAGGTCCGGCGTCATCCCGACCCCGCTGTCGACCACGTCGAGCACCACCTCGGCGCCGATCCGCTGCGCGGTCACCTGCACCCGTCCGCCGGCCGCGGTGTAGCGAGCGGCGTTGTCGAGCAGGTTGGCGACCACCTGGGTCAGGCGGGCCTCGTCGCCGAGCACGCGCAGCGCGCCGCGCGGGACGTCGATCGACAGGTGATGGCGGCGCTGCTCGAGGAGCGGGCTGATGAGCTCGATCGCCTGGCCGATCACGTCGGCCAGGTCGAGCGGCCGGCGGTCGAGGTGGACCTGGCCGCTGGTGATGCGCGAGACGTCGAGGAGATCGTCGACCAGCCGGATCAGGTGATCGACCTGGCGCCGGATGACCGTCTCCTCGCGGCCGGGCGCGCCGCCGCGCAGCGACATCACCTCGAGCGCGGTCTTGATCGGCGCGAGCGGGTTGCGCAGCTCGTGGCCGAGAATGGCGAGGAACTCGTCCTTGGCTCGGCTGGCCCGCTCGGCCCGCTGCTTCTCCGACTGGACCTGCTCGAGCAGCCGCTCCAGCTCGCGCTTCGAGCGCACTCGCTCGCTGACGTCGGCCATGGTGCCGATGAAGCGAATCGGGCGCCCGCCGCCGTCGACGTAGCTGCGCCCGCGGCTCAGGATCCAGCGCTCGCCGTCGGGCAGGTCGACCCGGTACTCGACCTCGAGCTCGGCGCCGGCGCGGAACGCCTCGCCGGCGGTGCGCGCCACCCGCTCGCGGTCGTCCGGGTGCACGCGCAGGAGATAGGCCTGGTAGCTCATCGGCGCGCCGGGCTCGAACCCCATCAGCTCGTAGCAGCGCTCGGAGCAGACCAGCTCGCCGGTGCTCGGCGTGAAGTCCCAGATGCCGTGTCGAGCGGCGTCGAGCGCGACGCGCAGGCGATCCTCGCTGGCCTGCAGGGCGGCCTGGGCGCGGTGGCGCTCGGTGATGTCGGTCATGAGGCCGCGCATCTTCACCACCTTGCCGACCGGATCGCGCACCAGGTAGATGCGGTCGCGCACCCACACGATCGATCCGTCGGCGCGCAGCATCCGGTACTCGAGCTCGTGGTCGCGCCCGGCCCCGGTCTCCTCGGTGCACACGCTCACACACCGCTCGCGATCGTCGGGGTGGAGGTGGGCGAGCCAGAAGCTCGCCTTGTCGGTGAGCCACTCCGACATCGGATAGCCGAACATCCGCTCCGCCCCCGAGCTGACGAACAGGAAGCGCAGCGTCTCGCGCTCTGCCTCCCACACGACCTCCTCGCGCAAGCTCTCCAGGAGATCACCCGGGGAGCTCGCCGCAACCGGCGACATGAAGTCGGAGGGACTACCTGCAGACACGGGGATTTCGCGGCTTCGCGCGGACTTTGCGCGATCCGCTCTGACGTTAAGCACGAACGCAGACACCGCCGCAAGCCGGCGCGAAGGTCGCTATTGCCTACAGAAAAGAAAGTACTATAGGATACCAAGTGGGGATGGAGGGAAAACAATTGGTGATGCTCCCCGAGGAGCGCGCTCCCAGTATGATCGTCAAGATGGGGTCTTCGGGCGCGGGCAGCCTCGTTCCACTGGGCGCTCGATCGTTCGGCAACTACGAGTTGCTCGCGCGACTCGCGACTGGCGGCATGGCAGAGATCTTCCTCGCGCGCGCGAGAGAGCCTCTGCCGTCCGGATCGGTCCTCGTCATCAAGCGCGTGCTGCCTCACCTGGCCGAGGACGCGCGCTTCGTGGCGATGTTCCGCGACGAGGCGCGCCTCGCCGCGCGCATCGAGCATCCCAACGTCTGCCGCGTGATCGATCTCGGCAGCGTCGGTGACACGTACTTCATCGCGCTCGAGTACCTGCACGGCCTGCCGCTGTCGCGCGTGCTGGTGAGAGCGGCGCGCCAGGCCCAGCCGCTCGACTTCCGCCTGGTCGCCGGGCTGATGGTGCAGGGCTGCGCCGGCCTTCACGACGCGCACGAGCTGCGCGGCGCCGACGGTGAGCGGCTCGACGTGGTCCACCGCGACATCTCGCCGCCCAACATCTTCGTCACCGTCGACGGCGTGGTGAAGCTGCTCGACTTCGGCGTGGCCAAGGCGCACGGCGCGAGCGAGAAGACCCGCACCGGCACGGTCAAGGGCAAGAACGCGTACATGTCCCCCGAGCAGGTGCGCGGTCAGCCGATGGATCGGCGCAGCGACATCTTCTCGCTCGGCATCGTCTTGTGGGAGGCGCTGACCGCGCAGCGACTGTTCATGCGCGAGGTCGACTTCGAGACCTTCCGCGCGATCACCCAGGGCGAGGTCCCCGATGTCCGCAGCGTGCGGCCGGAGACGCCGGGCGAGCTGGCCGATGTGGTGGCCCGCGCGCTCGCGCTCGACCCGGCTGATCGCTACGCAACCGCCCTCGAGCTGGGCGACGCGGTGGCGGCAGCGGTGGTCGGGATCGGCTCGCCGGCCGGCGAGCGGGAGATCTCCTCCTTCTTGCGGACGCGGTTCGCCAAGGAGCTGCGCGCCAGGGAGCAGCTGCTCGCTGCCACCGGGGCGAGCTCCGGCGCGGCGGCTCGATCGATCGATGTCCACGAGGACGGCGGCGAGGCCGCCGCGGCGGAGGCGGAGCGCATCGCGGACGGCGCGAGCGGCGCGGGCACTCACCGGGTGCGGGGGCTGCCGAGCTCGCCGCCGGGCAGCGCGAAGGCGGCGGCCGAGCCGGGCGCGATTCGCTGGTCGCCGTCGCGCAAGAGCCACCCGATGCCGCGGATCACGACCGGCTCGATCCCGCGGATGGATGGCGGCGCGGCCGGGCGCGTGAGCGTCGTGCCGGGCCCGTCGTCATCGACCTCGGGCAGCTCGCCTGTGTCGGCGGCGCCCGCCGCCGGGCAGCGGCGCGGCGCGGGATCGCCGGCAGGCCAGAACGCCGGGGCGGGGTCGTCGCCGACGCCGGGCGCCGGACCGATGCTGCGCTCGGTCACCGGGCCGATGTCGCTCGCGCACGGGCCGGCCTCGGCCACGCCGTGGGGCTCGGAGTACGACCTGGGCACGCCGTCGGACGGGGGCCTGTCCCTGGCCCCGCCGTGGACGCCGGAGACCGGCTCGAGCACGGTTTCTTCGTCGAGCTCATCGGGCTCGTCGGCCTCGTCGGCCTCGTCGGGATCGCAGGGCTCGTCGGCCTCGTCCGGCGCGCCCGCGTCGTCCAGCCCGGGCGGCCCGAGCGCCGCGGGTCCGATCCTCGAGCTCGATCGTCCGCCGCCGCGCGCGCGCACCGGCGTGCACGCCGCCATCGCCGCGCCGATGACCACCATGCGGATGCGCCCGATGGCGCCCCCTCCGCGCCTCACCACGCGCGCGCGCACCGGGGCGATCGAGAAGCCGCGCTCCGGCGGGGAGGCGGCCGCGATCGTCTTCATCGCCGGGTTGCTCGGTCTGCTCGTCGTCCTCTGGTGGCTGATCTGACCTGAACGGGCCGAAGCGAGTACTCTCCCCCCCGCTGTGAGCGAGGCGAAAGCGAAGGCGTCGAGAGCGCGCACGGGCGGACCGCCCGGCGCACCGGTCCACCTCACGGAGGCGCCGCGATGAGCCTCCTGGTCCTCGAGGACATCGCGCTCAGGTTCGGCGCGCGCGCGATCGTGGACGGCCTGTCCCTGCGGGTGGCCGAGCACGACCGGATCGGCCTCATCGGCCCCAACGGCTCGGGCAAGACCACCTTGCTCCGCATCATGGCCGGCGACCAGGGGATCGACCGCGGCCGCATCGAGCAGCGCCGCGGCCTGCGGATCGGCTACCTGGCCCAGGACATCACCGTCGAGGGCGGCGTCTCGCTGCGCGACTTCGTGCTGTCGAGCGTGCCGGGCCGGGCCGGGCTCGACGCCGACCACGACGCGGCCGAGGCGGAGCTGGCCGCCGCGGCGGCGCGCGGCGCGCCCGAGGAGGAGATGCTCGACCTGGCCGAGCGCCTGGCCGAGCTGACCGAGCTGGCCAGCCACTTCGAGCGCTTCTTCTCCGAGCACGAGGCGCTGCGCATCCTGGCCGGGCTCGGCTTCCCCACCGACGAGGTCGACCGCGACATCGGCGAGCTGTCGGGCGGGTGGAAGATGCGCGCGGTCCTGGCCGCGCTCCTGTTCCAGCAGCCGGACCTGCTCCTGCTCGACGAGCCGACCAACCACCTCGACATGCCGTCGGTGGCCTGGTTCAGCGAGTTCCTGCGCCGCTACAAGCGCGCCTTCCTGCTCATCTCGCACGATCGCGAGTTTCTCGACGAGCAGATCGCGCGCGTGGTGAGCTTCGAGCCGGAGGGCGTGCGCCAGTACAGCGGCAACTACGCCCAGTACTCGCGCCAGCGGGTCGAGGAGGCGCGCGTGCTAGAGAACGCCGCCGCCAACGTCGAGCGCGAGCGCGAGCGCATGCAGAAGTTCGTCGACCGCTTCCGCGCCCAGGCCAACAAGGCGCGCGCGGTGCAGAGCCGGGTCAAGGCGCTCGAGAAGATGGCCGACGTGCAGCTCCACACCCGCCGGCGGACCATGCGGTTCACCTTCCCGCCGTGCGACCGCGCGGCCGGCGAGGTGATCCGGGTCGAGGGCGTGGCCAAGGCGTACGGCGACCACGTCGTGTTCCCGGGGGTGGATCTGTCGGTCCGGCGCGGCGAGAAGATCGCGATCATCGGGCCCAACGGGGCCGGCAAGACCACGCTGCTCAAGATCATGGCCGGCGAGCTGGCGGTCGACCGCGGCCGGGTCGTCATCGGCGGCGGCGTGACGCTCGGCTACTACGCCCAGCACCACGCCGACACCCTGCACCGCGACTCGGTCGTGCTCGACGAGGTGGCCCGCGCCAACCCGGACGCGCTGCCGGCCAGGGTGCGCGCGGTGCTGGGCGCGTTCCTGTTCTCCGGCGACGACGTCGAGAAGAAGGTGTCGGTGCTGTCGGGCGGCGAGCGCGCGCGAGTGGCGCTGGCCCGGCTGCTCATCCGGCCGGGCAACGTGCTCCTCATGGACGAGCCGACCAACCACCTCGACCTGGAGTCGAGTGAAGAGCTGGCCGAATCGATGACCAGCTACGACGGGACCATGGTGTTCGTCAGCCACAACCGCGCGCTCATCCGCCGGCTGGCCACGCGCATCTGGAACGTGGCCGACGGCGGCGTCGAGACCTACGCCGGCACCCTCGACGAGTACATGGACTCGTGCCGCCGGCGGCTCGACGAGGTGGCCGACGGCGACGGCGCCGGCGAGGCGGGGACGCGCGGGTCGGACGGCGCCGGGCGCGCCGCCGGCGCGGCGGCGAGCGCGGACGGCGACGGCGCGATCGCGCGCAAGTCTCGCGCTGACGAGCGCGCTCGCAAGCGCCGCGAGGCGGACGAGCGGCGCCGGCGCTCCGCCAAGCTCGGGCCGATCTCCAGCCGGATCGAGGCGTTGGAGGAGCGGATCGGCGAGCTGGAGCGCGCCCAGGCCGGGCGCGGCGCCGAGCTCAGCGATCCGGCGGTCTACGCCGACGAGAAGCGCCGGCGCCAGCTGCTCAACGACTATCAGGGCGCGGCCGCCAAGCTCGAGGAGCTCTCCGCGCGGTGGGAGGCGTCGCACGAGGAGCTGGCCGCGCTCGAGGTCGAGCTCGCCGCCGAGGCTCCAGTCGACGAAGGCTGACCCGGTCGTCCTTATCTTGCTGCAGGACTGGCGTGCGAAAACACGCATGCCGCGGGGGGCGAACGCCTATACTGGAGAGGTGAAACGGCCGCCGCGTCTGGTGGCTTCGATCGGCGGGGAGGGGTTCACGCTGGTCGAGGTCGTGGTCGTCATCGCGATGATCGGCGTCCTCTCGTCCGTGGCGCTGGTGTTCATCAAGCCGCGCTCGGTGGCGGCGACCGCGCGCGGATACGCCGACGAGGTCGCCGCGCTGTGCGACGCCGCGCGCCAGCGCGCCGTGGCCAGCCGCACCATCCAGCGCATCGAGGTGGAGGCGACCCGGGTCATCCACTACCGGGGATCGCTGCCCGGCATCAAGGATCCGCCCGCATGGGAGCTGATCGGCACGCTCGACGTGCCATCCGGGGTGATCATCCGCGCGATGTCGGATCGCACGCACGTGCTGACCGGCGACAGCGTGCCGTCGGCAGGCACCGGCATCCCCGGCGCGGTCCAGTTCTCGCCGGACGGCAGCGCCGCCGCGGCGACGATCTTCGTCGAGGACTCGGAGTCGAGGAACCGCGCGCGCGTGGCGATCTACCGCGCGACCGGTTCGGTCTACGCGTACTACGAATGGTGAGGTAGCAGGTAATGAAGAACGGCCTGGGAGTTGCGGTGGGGTCGGGGTTGGTGCTGGTCGGGTTGGCGGTCGCGCCGGCCACGGCTCGTGCTCAGCTCCGTGAGGTGTCGCGCTCGTCGCCGATCGTCGCCACCGTCGGCGGAGTCGAGGCGCAGTATCAGGGCAGCTACGAGGTGGTGACGCCGGTGCCGCCAGTGCCCACCTTCACCGTAGCGGGCGATGCCGCCACGTTCGAGTTCCCGTACACGCGCGGCCACCTTCGCGCCGTCGCGACCGCGGACATCACCAGCACCACGACCAGATTTCAGGATCTGGTCGCCATCTTCGACGCCGATGGGGCCGGCCAGATCCCGACGCCGAACGTGGCCGGCTGCGCGACCACGTTCTCGGCGACCTGTCGGACGGTGTTCACCACGGTCGACGCCCCCGACGCCGACGGGCTGGCCAGGCGCCCGGACCGCGTGTTCTTCAACACCGCCAATCTGGGCGCGCTGAAGCCGCTCCTCGCCCCGACCCTGGCCGACGCGGACGTGGCCGTCCTCATGGACCGCGTGCTGGCCGGCGTGCCGACCGGGACCGGCACCTACGTGCCCCGGCTGGGCGGCATCGACCGGTCGACCATGGCGATCGTCGAGCCGAGCCCGTTCATCCCTCAGATCGCGGGCGTCGACCGCCCCACCATGATCTACGTCGGCGCGCTCGACGGCATGGTGCACGCCATCTGCGCCAACGTGCTGGGGCCGTGCCTGGCCGCAGGGCAGGAGCTGTGGGCGTTCATCCCGCGCACCCAGCTCGGCGCGCTTCCCCTCAACAAGCAGCGCATCGACGGGTCGATCAAGGTCGCCGACGCGTTCGACGACTTCGACCTGGTCGACCCCGCGGTGGTCCGCCAGTACCACACCGTCCTCACCGTGCAGACCGGGTCGGGCGATCCGGCGCTGCCCGGGCGAGAGCCGTCGATCCTGGCCATCGATGTGTCGAACCCGGCGGATCCGATCGTCCTCTGGGAGCGGAGCACCCCGGCCAGCCCGGACACGGTCGATCAGGGCGTCGGCATCGGCCTGGCCATGGGGCCGGCCCGCGTGGGCACCCAGATCCGCAACCTCACCTTTGCGCAGACCAACAACGGCGGCTCCTCGGCCGCGTCCGGCTACTACCTGGGGGCGATCGACACGTCCACCGGCGAGCTGGTCTGGGCCTACCGCCACACCTATCCGGCCCCGCGCAACCCGGCCAACCTGCCGGTTCCGGACAGCGGCATCCCGGGCGGGCCGGCAATCTTCGACGTCGCCCAGGACGGACTGGTCAGCAACGTCGCGGTGTCGAGCCTGTACGGGGACCTGTGGATGTTCGAGTCGGATGGAGGCACGCCGTTCGCCGACGATCCGATCTTCCGCTTCAGCGCCGACTTCCAGCCGGTCGGCGCCGCGCCGACGGTCTACTTCGATCAATCGACCGCGCGCTTCAACGCGGTCGTGGTGTCGGGCAGCTACGTCGACCCGGTGGCGGCGACCTGGGTGCAGTCGGCCGTCGCCCACTTCGCGGTCGGCGTGGTCATCGATCCGGCCATCACCAACGTGCCGATGGACGAGGTCACCTCCGGCGACTACGGCGGCGACCGCGCCTTTGTCATCACGCTGGCCACCGGCTCGACGGTGACGGCGCAGGCGGTGGTGGCCGGAAACGAGCTCTTCATCGTCGCCGACAAGACCGACGTGAACCTGGCGACCTACGGCGAGGTGCCGGACACCGGCTCGATCCAGCGCTACGCGCTGTCCGACGGGGCGGCGAAGGGCAACCTGGTCACCATCTCGGGTGGCGCGTCGTCGGTCGACGCGACCGCGACCGGGGTGGTGCACGTCGGCGACGGGGCCGGCGCGATGAAGGTGGACGTCGGGACCACCGGCGGTGGCGGCGCGTTCGACGCGCTCGGCAAGGCGGTGGAGCGAGGCGACACAGACAACAACGCGAGGCTCCTGTGGCTGAACGGCTGAGCGAGCCCGGCCGTCCTGCCCGCGGCGAGGAGGGCGGCTTCACCGTCGTCGAGGTGTTGATCGCGCTGCTCGTCCTCCTCATCGGCATGGCCGGCATCCTCAGCATGCAGCTCACCTCGGCCGAGGCGACCTCGTTCTCGCGTCACGCGACCGAGGCGTCGGTGCTGGGCGAGGACAAGATGGAGGTGCTGCGCACCGCGCCGGCGGTGCTGCTGGTCAGCGCCAACGACAAGGTGGATGCGCTGGGCGTCCCGGACGTCGATGGCTTCTTCACCCGCGTCTGGGACATCGTGCCGGGGACTCCGACGTCCATCACCGTCACCGTGTCGTGGCAGGAGCAGGGCACGGACCCGTACCAGATCGTGCTCCACACCCTGAGGACGCGATGAGCGCGGCGCGCCCGACGGCGGACCAGCGCGGCATGACCCTGGTCGAGCTCATGGTCGCGGTGGTCATCCTCGGCATCGTGGTCGCCGCCGCGTTCAGCGTCGCGTTCTCGATCATGAACAGCTACCGCGAGCATCGCCGCGCGGTCAACGTCGAGCGCTCGGCGCGCGGCGCGATGGCCGTGCTGACCGAGGCGGTGCGCAACGCCAGCCCGGGCGTGCCGAACGGGCAGATCATCGACCTGGTCGGCTGCGAGGACACCTGGCACGGCATCCAGGTGGAGAACTCCAGCACCGGACCGGACGCGCTCGACATCGTCTATGCCACCGGCGACGTGATGACCTCGCTGACCACCACCTTCGACCAGGCCTCGACCGAGCTCCGGGTGCTGGACGGCTCGCTCTTCGTGCCGGGCAACCAGGTCCTGGTGACCGACTTCACCAAGGGACACCTCCTGACCGTGCTGACCGTCGCGCAGGCCGGGCCGGAGTGGATCATCGGCCTGAGCGGTACCCCGGCGTCGCTGTGCGCCGGCGTGGTCGGGTTCACCTACGATGCGCGCGCCACGGTGCTGCGCGCGCAGAAGGCGCGCTTCTCGATCAGCGACGTGGGCGGGGTCCCCGCCCTGTACATGGATCCGGACGGCCCATCTCCGGGCGGGCCGCTCGAGCCGGAGGCGGTGGCCGAGGGCGTCGAGGACCTCCAGATCGCCATCGGCGTCGATCGAGACGGTGACGGACGGATCGGCGACGACGTGGCCGCCGGCGGCGACGACGACGACTGGGTCTACAACCACGCCAGCGACATCAACCTGCCCCTCCTGGCGCTGACGCCGTACCGCGCGATCCGCCTGACCGTGATCGCTCGCTCGCTCGACGACACCACTCAGGTGGCGACCTCGCTGCGGGCGGCGGCCGAGGACCACGCGGCGGCGGTCGCACCCGACGCGTTCCGCCGGCGAAACCTGTCCACCACCGTCGAGATCCGCAACCTCGAGGGGTCTCCATGACCGGCAAGACTCATCCGATCCAGCCCGATCCCGGCGAGCGCGGCGCTGCCATGCTCCTCATCGCCACGCTGCTCATCGCGCTCCTGGCCGGTGGCGGGGTGGCGCTCTACCTGCAGCTGCAGAGCACCAAGAGCGCGGGGATGGTGAAGGCGGCCCGCACCTCGCTCTACTGCGCCGAGGCCGGGCTGGCCGCGTCGCGCGGGATCATCGCCCTCAACTACCTCACCTGGCCGACCGCGCTCGACGCCAGCACGTCCAACGACCCGCCCTGGTATCCGCTGGTCGGTGACATCGACGGCGACGGCGTCGACGACTACGAGGTCAGGATCCGGGACAACGACGACGAGGTGCCGCCGGCGCCGAATGACCCGGAGCGCGACAACGACCGCCAGGTGTTCGCGGTGGCCCACTGCATCAAGAACACCGAGGTCTCGCGCGAGGTGGTCGAGCTCCTGCTGGTCGCCAGCAGCGGGCACGTGTATCGCAACCAGTCCGGCGGCGGCGCCTTCAGCTCGGGCAACCAGAACCCCCAATAGGGAGGTCGATCGCGGCCATCGGTGCCGCACCCCTGTCCACCCACCGGCGCGAGCGCCAGCGCGCGCCGAGCCCGCTTGCCCCTTCCTGACCGGCGCGCCGAAGTGCCATGATCGGCGTCCATGTCACGCGTCGCGCGCGGGGCTAAGGGCCCTAAGGGCCGCTTCCCCGTGGCCGTCGCCCTCCTGGCCCTCCTCGGCGCGTGCGACGCCAGCATCGGCAACGGTGAGGGCGCGGGCGCGGTCCCGCCCGACGCCAGCGCCGCCACCATCGCGGACGCGAGCCTCCTCGAGCCGCCCGACGCCGCGGTCATCCTGCCCGACGCGGCGCCGCCCGACGCGCGCCCCGCCTGCGTCGAGGGCGACGACCGCATCGAGGACCCCGACACCGGCAGCTGCTACCTCCTCTTCGCCGACCCGCGCGGGTGGGGCGAGGCCGAGGCCGCGTGCGCCGCGCTCGGTGGTCACCTGGCGGCGGTGACCACCCTGGCCGAGAACGAGCTGGTCTCGCGGGTCGTGCCGGACAGCGGGCCGCTCCGGGACGTCTGGATCGGGGCCAGCGACCAGGCCTCCGAGGGGCGGTTCGACTGGGTCAGCGGCGATCCGTTCGACTTCGACCACTGGCGCGACGGCGAGCCGAACGACGGTGGCCAGAACGGCGAGGACTGCGCAGTCCTCGAGGGTGACGAGAACCTGCCCGGCGAGGGCGTCCAGTGGGACGATCGCGACTGCATCGACCTGCACTCGTATCTGTGCGAGCGCCTCTAGCCCGACCTGTTATCCTGCCGGAATGGGGAGGCGGGAGACGGCGGGGGCCGGCGTCATCCTCGACGGCAAATACGAGCTCGTCGAGCTGGCAGGGGAGGGCGGGATGGCGACGGTGTGGCGCGGCGTGCTGCACGGCGCGGCCGGCTTCATGCGGCCGATCGCGATCAAGCGGCTGAAGCCGGAGTTCCGCGCCATCAAGAACTACATCGACATGTTCGTCGAGGAGGCGCGGGTCGGCTCCGAGCTCAACCACCCCAACATCATCCAGGTGATCGACTTCTGCGTCGATCCGGACGGCCTCTACTACCTGGTCATGGAGTGGGTCGACGGGCTCGACCTCGGCCGCCTGGCCCGCCTCGCCGCCGATACCTCACGTCCCCTCGAGTGGCCCCTGGCCGCGGCGATCGGCGTCGGGGTCCTGCGCGGGCTGTCCGCGGCGCACGAGCGGTGCCGGGCCGACGGCGCGCCGGCGCCGGTGGTCCACCGCGACGTGTCACCGCACAACATCCTGATCGGCCTGAACGGGTCGGTGAAGCTGACCGACTTCGGCCTGGCCCGCGCGCGCGACCGGGTGATGAGCTTCACCGCGCCGGGGTCGGTGAAGGGCAAGCTCCACTACTTCGCGCCCGAGGTGACGACCGGGATGCCGGCCACGCCGCGCTCCGACGTCTTCTCCCTGTCCACGGTCCTGTGGGAGGTGTTTGCTGGCCGGCGCGCCTTCTCCGGCGAGACCGAGGTCGACGTGCTGGTGCAGATCCGCCGCGGCGAGGTCGAGCCGCTGGCCAACGTCCGGCCCGACCTGCCCGCCCGCCTGACCGCGGCGGTGCAGCGAGGCATGGCCACCGCGGTCGACGCGCGCTTCATCTCGGCGCGGCACATGGCGGTGGAGCTGGGCGAGTGCCTGCGCGACGCCGGCGAGTACGTCGACCAGCCGGGCCCGCTGGGCCGCAGGGTCGCCGAGGTGGCCGAGCAGGCGCGCGCGCTCGGCCACGCGCTCAGCGGAGCCGAGCTCGATCAGCCGACCTGGACCTTCGCGGCATCGCCGCCGGGCGACGAGTAGGCTCGAGCCAGCGGCCTGCTACCGGCGCCGGTGATAGCCGCCGCCCGGACGTCCGCGCCGGATCGGCGGCCGACCCTGGCCGCGGTGATCGCGGACGTCGCCGCCCCGTCCGCGATAGGTGCGGTGGTCGCGATACGGGACGCGATAGCCGCGCCCGCGGCCGCCTCCCACCCACCGGCCGCTCCGGTAGTCGTAGTGGTGATAGCCAGCCCGGTGCGGACGCCAGCGGCCGCCGATCCACACGTAGCCATTGCGCGAGCGCGCCCACAGGCCGGGCCGGTACGCCCACCGCCCACCCCAGTAGTCCCAGTAGCCCTGGACATAGACGTAGCCGGGCCGGGCGGTGACCCAGTAGCCCGGGTACCACTGCCAGCCAGCCCCACCCCACACCCAGTGCCCGTCGATCCAGCTGTAGCCGTCGCGATAGCCGTCGTAGTAGGCGACCGGCCCGGGTGGGCCCGCGTCGACCCCGACCCCGACGCTGGCGGTGGTGGCGTAGCAGCCGGACAGACCGAAAACGGCCCCGCCCAGGACCCCCGCCACCATCAACGCGAGGATGGTTCTTCTCATGGATCGAGCATTACCTCCGCCGGGTGCGCGCGCAAGAGCCGTGCTCCCCCGCCCGCCGGGCTCGCCTGTCAGGACGAGGAGTTGTGCATTTCGAGATCCGGCAAATCATCGATCGCCTGTCAGGTCTGTTCCGCGTCGCCGCGGAGCGTTAATAAGAGGGAAGTGCCTCACTACGCGATCGGCGACGTCCAGGGATGCATGGAGAGCCTGCGCGCGCTCCTCGCCCGCATCGATCACGACCCGGCCCGCGATCGGCTGTGGCTGACCGGCGATCTGGTCAACCGCGGCCCGCGCTCGCTCGAGGTCCTGCGCTGGGCGCGCGAGCAGGGCGACTCGGTCGTCACCGTGCTCGGCAACCATGACCTGCACCTCCTGGCTCGCGCCGCCGGCGTCGCCCCGCGCCGCCCGCGCGACACGCTCGACGCGGTGCTGGCGGCGCCGGATCGCGACGACCTCATCGACTGGCTGCGCCGGCGACCGCTCCTGTTCCGCGAGGGCCGGCTGGTCCTGGTCCACGGCGGGCTGCTGCCGGCCTGGTCGGTCGACGACGCCGAGGAGCTGGCCCGCGATCTCGAGGCGGAGCTGGCCGGCTCGCGCTGGGTCGCGCTCCTCGCCGAGTGGCGGGGCGCGCCGGCGGCGTGGCGCAAGGACCTGGCTCCGGCCGCGCGCCGCGCCCTCGCGCTGACCGCGCTGGCCACCCTGCGCGCGGTGAACGGCGAGGGGGCGATGCGGCGCGACTTCAACGGCTCGCCCGAGGAGATGCCGCCCGGCTGCGTCGCCTGGTTCGATCACCCGGCGCGCCGATCGCGCGACGCGCGCATCGTCTTCGGCCACTGGGCCGCGCTCGGCCTGCTCCTGCGCGACGACGTCGCCGCGCTCGACACCGGCTGCGTGTGGGGCCGTCAGCTGACCGCGCTGCGGGTCGACGACGGCGCGGTGTTCCAGCAGCCGGCGCTGGAGTAGCCGCCGCGGCTCACAGCTCGACGCGGTGCTCGATCCAGCCCACCCGGCAGGAGCCGACCCGGAGCTCGAGCGCGCCGCGCCCGCGCAGCGCGTAGCTCACCACCGCGCGGCTCTGGTTGCCGCGGCTGCGCCCGCCGTGCAGCTCCGCCGAGGGGCCGAACAGCCCGCGCCCCCAGCCCTCGAGGTGCCCGATCGTCCGCCGCGCGCTCGATGGATCGACCAGCTCGGCGCCGCCGACCGCGCGCGCGTCGACGGTGAGCGGCTCGTTGTGCTCGAGGCCGCGCGCCGACGCCAGGATGTAGGTCGACAGATAGCCGGTGTTGTCGACCGCGACGGCCACCCGGGTGACGTCGCCGCGCACCTCGCGCGCGACCGCCGCCACCGAGATCGCCGGGGCCATCGCCGCCACCCGGAGGAACGCCGCGCTCTGCGCCGCGCACACCTCGCCGAGCCGGTCCTCGGGCGGGTTCCACAGCCCGAAGCGCGGGTCCATCCCGCCCACCTCGACCTCGCCCAGCTGCGGGTGATGGCATGCGCGCCACGGCCGGAAGCCACGCCCGCGGTTGTGGTCGCGGTCCCAGCGGCCGAGCCGCTCGAGGTCCTCGCGCGTCATGGTGGTGTAGAGATCGACGAACCGCTTCGGCCGCACCATCCCGAGCTGGTGGAACAGGTCCCACAGCTCGACCACGTAGGCGATCGCGCCGCGCTGGTGGAAGGCGAACTCGCTGAGGTCGCCGTAGAGCGGGCGGTCCGGCTCGTAGATGAACTCCTCGAACCCGCTGACCATCGGGTAGCCGGTCAGCTCCTCGCTCCACGCGCCGATCTCGCGGAAGATGGCCAGGTCCTCCTGGTTCATGCGCGTGTCCGGCTGCTCGCCGAGCGGGCGGATGAACACGCCGCCGAAGGTGTGGCAGTCGAGCCAGGCGAAGATCTCCGGGTGGGCGTGGGCCAGCTCGATGATCGCACGCGACTCCGGCTCGCTGCCCGGGAACGCGCCGGCGCCGCTCTGCTCCGGCTCGTGCCGCCACGAGAACGGGAAGTTGCGGTTGAGGTCGGTCTGGTTGTCCGAATGGGAGGTCGGCTCCGGCACGTGGAAGCCGTCGAAGTTCTCGATCGTCCCCTCGGGATAGACCCGGTAGTAGGGCGGCGGATCCTCGAGCCGGCGCGGCAGGAGCAGCCCGGGCGTCGAGGCCGACGCCACGAACTCGCCGGCCGGATCCGCCACCCGCATGAGCAGCGCCAGCCCGTCGCCGTCGATGTCCGACGAGATCCAGCGGGCGTGCTGGCGATTGGCGCGCCGGTCGCGCGGCGCCGAGCGCACGTGGCGCCCGGTGGTGAGGACGCACTCCGCGCCGTCCGGCGAGATGCGCGGCACGACGTGGAACAGCACCTGGCGCACGCGATCGCACACGTGGGGCGGCAGCCCGTGCAGCTCGCCGCCGGACAGGTGGAGCCGGAGCGCGTCCTCGGCCATCGCCAGCGCCGCGCTCGAGCCGGCCAGCTCGGAGGCGTGCATGTTGCCGTCGATCCACACCGCCGGGCGCGCGCGGTCCGGCTCCGGCCCGACGGTGAGGTGCCAGATCGGCCGGCCCTCGAGCGACTGGCCGATCGAGCGCAGGCGCACCAGGTCCGGGAACGCGTCGGCCCATCCCTCCACCTGCGCGGTCAGCGCCGCGTGGTCGAGGTAGCCGCGCCGGAAGCCGCGATCGAGGTCGTCGAGCTGGTCGATGTGGGAGGAGGTCACCCCTCGAGCATAGGAGAACCCGCGCCCGCGCGAGATGGTGGTTGCTTGGCCCCGGAGCGGAATTCAAACTCGAGGGACACCTGGAGGTTCCCACCCATGGTCCGTCGCAGCGTTCCGAACGTCCGCGTGGTGAGTGGCGTCGATCTCGAGCGGCCCCTTGGCGCCCGGCTGCGCGGCGCCGGCCGCGCGCTGCGCCCGGCCGGCCAGGTCGCCGCCCAGGTCCTGGTCGGCTTCTGGCCGCTGTGGGCGGTCAGCGCGTTCGCGTTCGGGCTCTGCTGGGTGTTCGCGCTGAGCGCATCGCCGTGACCGCGTAGTGGGTGGTGGTGATCGCGGCCGCGACCAGCGCGCCGGCCGCCATCGCCGCGGTGGCCACCTCGCGCCAGCCGAGCAGCAGCAGCACGACGACGATGGTGATGTTGGCGTCGCGCCGGACGATGAAGCTCAGGCCGTAGAACAGCGTGCCGAGCCGGCTGCGCTCGGGCGCGGTCACCGGATCGCGCTCCGGGTGGGCGAAGAACCACGGGAACTGGGCGGTGTCGATCGGGAGGCCCATGCGGTGGAGATCGACGTAGAGCCGCGCCACCGCGAGCGCGCCGATCGCCGCGCCGCCGCAGCCGACCCACAGCCACAGGCCGCCGCCGCCGCGCCAGAGGCCGACCCCGAGGCCGGCCAGGAGCGAGTAGGTCGACAGCTCGTCGGTCATCGCGTCGAGCCACTCGCCCAGCTTCGAGCTCTGCAGGCGGACGCGGGCCAGCTCGCCGTCCACGTGATCGAGCGCGCCGCCCAGCCAGTAGATCACGCCGGCCGCGGCCACCGCGGTCGCGCCGCCGCTCGCGGCCAGGAGCGCCGCGACCAGCGCGCAGCCGAGCGCGCCGAAGGTGACGTGGTTGGGCGCGACGCGGGTCGGCAGCAGCGCGCGGGTCACCACGCGCGCGAGCGGGCGGATGACGTGATAGGAGATGACCCCGTCGAGATCGACGCTCTTGCGGATCTGCGCGAACAGGGCGCGCTCGGCGGCGACCGCGTCGGCGGGGCTGCGCACGCGCACCAGCGGCTCGGGCCGATGGTCGGCCAGGGCCGCGCCCGGCTCCGGCAGGTCGCCGGTTCGATAGACCGCGCGCGCGTCGAGGGCGAGCGCGGGCGCACCCGGCGCCCCCGGGCCGACGCCGACCGCGATCTCCACCGCCAGTGACGCGCTGACCGGGTAGCGGGCGATGGCGCGCTCGACCTGGGCGAAGCCGTCCCGATCGCCGACCACCACGCGCGCCGCGCGCCAGCCTCGCCGGGCCAGCTGGCGCAGGCCGCGCACCACCAGCGGGATGCCGCCGACCACGGCGGTCGCGGCCAGCTCGCCGGGATTCGCGCGCGCGTCCAGCTCGGCTCTCGGCTCCGTCACGACCGGACGTTATACCGCGCCGCTCGCGCCGGACGGGCAGGGCGCGGCAGCGGATGCCGGGCGTCCGGCTTGCGCGGCCCGCGCCAGTTGGGGAATGGTAGGGCATGTCTCGCGCCCGGCTCGCCCAGTGCCGCGCGTTCCTCCTCGACATGGACGGGACGCTGTACCTGGACGAGCGCCTCCTGCCCGGCGCGCGCGAGCTGGTCGCGCTGCTCGACCAGCGCGGTCTGCCGTACCTGTTCGTCACCAACAACTCGTCGCGGCGCGGCGAGGACTACCGCCAGCGCCTGGAGCGGCTCGACATCCACGTCCCGGTCGACCGCATCCTGACCAGCGGCGACGCGACCATCGACTACCTCCTCCACCACACGCCCCACCGCTCGGCCTACGTGGTCGGCACCCCGGGGCTCGAGCACGACTTCCGCGCGGCCGGCTTCTCGCTCGATCCGATCGATCCGGACTGCGTGGTGGTCGGCTACGACACCACCGTCACCTACGAGAAGCTGGAGATCGCGTGCCGGCACCTCTTCTCCGGCAAGCCGTACGTCGCGACCCACCCGGACAGGACCTGCATCACCCAGCGCGGCCTCATCCCGGACATCGCGGCGATCATCGCCGCGTGCGAGGCGGTGACCGGCCGCGCGCCCGACCGCATCCTCGGCAAGCCGTATCCCGAGATGGTCGAGGTGGCGCTGCGCCGGCTCGGCACGTCGGCCGCGACCACCGCGATCGTCGGCGACCAGCTCGACACCGACATGACCATGGCCGAGCTGTCCGGCCTGGTCGCGGTGCTGGTCATGTCGGGCGAGACCACCCAGGCCAAGCTGGACGAGTGGCCGGTCGATCGCCGCCCGGCGATCATCGCGTCGCACATCGGCGAGGTCCTCGACTGGCTGACCTGACCGCCGGATGACGGCTCGACCCGCTCAGGGCGCGGTCGGGTCGTCGAACACGGCGGCGATCGCGGCCAGGGTGGCCTCTTCCTGCTGGCCGATCTTGCCCAGCCCGAGGAAGCCGCCGGCCGACTCGGCCACCTTGCGGGCCATGCCGGCGATCTGCTGGCGAAGCTGGACCCGCTGCGAGGGGACCAGCGTCGCGGCCAGCGCCCGCGTGTACGACGCCCACGCGTCGAACAGCTGAGGTGACGGGCGGCGGGCCAGCCAGCCGGCCAGCAGCGAGTGGGCCGGGCCCTTCTCGTCGACGCCGCGCTCGTGGGCCGCCTTGAGCACCGCCGTCCGCTCCCGGTCCTGCACCTCGCCGTCCGCCCACGCGACCGACACCAGCGGCACCATCGACAGCGCCGCCATGGTGGAGCCGGACACGCCGAGCGCGACCAGCTGGTCGAGCACCGCGTCGTCGGCGATCCCGCACGAGGTGCGCAGCTCCTCGCGGGTCGCCTTGCGATCGAGCTCGGTCCGCAGGGCGGCAAGCTGCTGCTCCTGCAGCTTGTGGAAGAACTCCTCCTCGAGGGCCTCCCTCCGGTCCTTGAGAAAATCTCGGCTGCTCACGTCTCCATCCTCCTCGCTGAATCGCGCAGCACCATATACCGCGACTTCTCGGCCGCGGCGCGTCGAGCCTCCAGCATGCGGGGACCGGCCTCGAGGCGCCCGTCGCCCCGGAGGGGGAATGGCAGGCGCGGCGCGCGGGTTCAGCAGCCATCGACTCCGTCGGCTTCACTCTGGCGCGAGAGGCATTGCGGAGCGGGATGCCGCGGTGCATACAAGAACGGAGCGTCGGCTCCGAAAACGGCGCCAGGTCGGGCAACGCCTTCTCCCCGCACCGCATCCAACCAGCTGGAATGAGGCTCGAACCCTGACCCAACTTGACAGCCTGCTGGGCGTTCGCCATGTTAGACGAATCTAACCCAGACGTAAGAGTCGGTCTTTAACGCTGTTTCCCCGCCCGCCGGAGGTACCCGGTCATGTCCCGCGTCCGCGAGCCCAGTGAGCAGAGGTTCCGGTCCTACATCTCGAATGTCGATCGGCTGCCGATCCTGACCCGCGAGAGCGAGCTCGAGCTCGCCCGCCGATACCGGGACAAGGCAGATCAGGAAGCGGCCAACCAGCTGATCGAGGCGCACCTGCGCTCGGTCGTGAAGATGGCCCGAAAGTACGCCGGCTACGGCATCCCGGTGTCAGAGCTGGTCGCCGAGGGAAACCTCGGTCTCATCGAGGCGGCCCGTCGGTTCGAGCCGGAGCGCAACCTCCGCTTCTTCACCTACGCCCGCTACTGGATACGCGCCTACATCCTGGCCTACGTGCTCCGCCAGTGGAGCATCGTCGACATGGGGACCAGCGCGCTCCAGTCGAAGATCTTCTTCCGGCTGCAGGCGGAGAAGGCGCGGCTCGACGCCGAGCTCGGCGACGACGACCGGGTCGACAGCACCCTGGCCGACCGGTTCCGCACCTCCGAAGATCACGTGCGCGCCTCGCTGTTCCGCCTGCGCGGGCGCGACACCTCGCTCGACGCGCCGCTCATCACCGACGGGCGCACCACCTTCCTCGACGTCCTGCCCGACGAGGCCGAGAGTCAGGAGCAGCGCGCGTCGCAGGCGGAGATGTCGCACCTGGTCCGCGCGGCGGTCGCCAACCTGTGGCCGCGGCTCGACGCGCGCGAGCAGCAGATCGTGCACGAGCGGCTCCTGCCCGACGACGCCGACTCGGCCGCGAGCCTGGCCGAGCTGGGCCGCAGCATGGGCGTGACTCGCGAGCGCGTCCGCCAGATCGAGGTCGGCCTCAAGGCGAAGCTGCGCTGCGAGTTCCGCACGCTGTCCGGCGAGCAGTCGGCGGATCGGCCGTGCGGCGAGATGTGCCCCTGCGCGGCGTGAATCGCCGCGCGCGGGGTCGGATCGCGGACTGTCAGTTCACCCGGATCCAGCGCCACTTCCCCGGGCGCCGGATCTTTTCCTTGAGCGTGGAGAAGCCGATGTCGAGGCGACCGGCTGCCTCGACGCGATCGCCGTCCGACACCGCGATGATGTACTGGACGTAGCGGCGCTCGAACGCGCGACGTGCGTCGCGCAGCGGCCACGGCTTCTTCGCGTTGGCCAGCTCCTCAGCCAGTGCGGTCAGATCATCGACGAGCTTCTTGGCTTCCTGGCGCTTCGCCGCCATACGCGTCCCCCTGTCGGGCTTTGTCCCCAAGCCCGCGACCCGAGCGTCGACCTTATCACCACTCGATCGCCGCGCGTCATTCCTTGCCGCGAGGCGGGGCGCTACGGCTCAGCTCGACACCCTCGCGCCACCCCACCTCGGCGGCCAGTCTTCCGGCCATGCGAATGGTCTCGTTCGGGTCGGCCGCCCACTCGGCGTCGGAGGAGGGCGGGGCGCCCGCGGTGGTGCCGCTCTCCTGCTGTCGCTGCTGGGCGGTGCGCGCCGTGGCGATGAGCAGCTCGGCGGTGGTCCGGCGATCACCCAGCACCTGCATCTCCTCGATTGCGCTGGCCCGGTAGCGCATCGCCGCGGCTCGATCTCCAGCCTGGTCGGAAAAATCGGCCAGCAGCGCAAAGAGCCTCCCGCGCGCGTGTGGCCATCCTCCCTGGCGGGCGAAGCTGAGCGCCTGGCCGGCTGTCTGTCTGGCCTCGGCCCAGCGCCCGGCTGTCGCGTAGCGCTCGGCGAGCGCGAGGCCGACCCGCCACAGTCGCTCCGGCCCGGTGGCTCGGGCGAGCCCCTCACCGAGGGTGAGGACGTCGATCGCCTGGACCAGCTCCGTGGTCGCCTCGGCCGGGCGGCCGGCTCGCTCGAGCGCCTGCGCCAGATCGAGATAGATCTGGCACAGCGTGTCGCGATCGCCGGCGCGCAGCGCGGCGCCGGCCGCGGTCTCGAGCGCGGCGACCGCCGCGGCCGCGTCGCCGACGGCGAGGGCCAGCATCCCGCGGGTGCGCTCGGCCAGGGCCCGCTGCCGATCGGTGCGGGTCTGCCCCTCCGCCTCGTCGAGCGCGCCGCCGGCCGCGCGCCAGTCGCCGGCCAGGCGCATCACCTCTGCCAGGTGCAGGAGCGCGTCGACCAGCTCGGCGGGGGCGCCCGGCACGCCGCGGCTCTCCAGCTCGCGCGCCATCGCCGCGCCCCGCGCGTACCAGCGGGCGGCGCCGCGATCGTCGAACCGGCGCACCGCGTCGGCGCCGGCGGTCATGTAGTGGCGGTAGGCGCGCTTGATCTCGCCCGACTGCTCCGCGTGATGGGCCAGCACCCCCGGCGTGGCCAGGGTGGAGAGCGAATCGAGCGCGCGCCGGTGCAGGCGGCGGCGCACGTCGGCTGGCGTGCACGCCCACACCACGCTGGCGACCAGGTCCGACGGGATCGTGAGCGTCGCCGGCTCGACCACGAGCAGGCCGGTCTGCCAGCCGCGATCGGAAAGCGTGACCAGCTCCTCCGGCGAGAGCGACGCCTCCACCACCCAGCGCTGCGCGACCGAGCCGTGCACCGACACCGCCTGCAGCACCCGGCGCGCGGCCACGTCGAGCCGGTTGATCCGCACCGAGACCAGGTCGACCAGGAGGGCGGGGACGCCGGCCGGGCTGTCGCCGCGGGCGATCCAGCCGGCCAGCTGCTCGAGGGCGGCGGGCGAGCCGGAGGTCAGCGAGGTGACGGTGGCCGGGTCGGGCACCGGGTGCTCTCCACCGACCAGCGCCGTGATGAGCTCTCGCGCGGGCCCGGAATCGAGCCCGGACAGCTGGATGACGCGGGTGGCGAAGTCGGGCACCTCGCGCGCGGTGACCAGCACCCGCACCGACGGCGCGTCGGCGGTGGCCTCGATGAGGCCGCGCACCGCGTCACGGCTCGGCTGATCGTAGTCGTCCCAGTCGACGAAGCAGTAGAGGACGCGGGTGAAGCGGCGCTGGGCGGCGACCAGGACCCGCACCACCGACGCGTGCGCCTCGCGCCGGCGCACCGCCAGCTCGAGGCCCTCGGCCGGGTTGCTGAGCCCGAACACCTCGGCCAGGCCGGGCACGTCGCGGTCGGGCAGGCCGGCCCGCGCCACCGCGCGGCGGAGCAGGTTGAGATCGAAGGGCGGCTCCAGCCCGAGCACGCCCTCGAGCAGGTGGAGCATCGGGTACCAGGAGCTGCGCAGGCCGCTCGGGTCGGCGGCGGCGACGAAGCTGCGCAGCGAGACCTGGCCCAGCCGGCGGCCGAGCTCGAGCGCGAGGCGTGCCTTGCCGACGCCGGTCGGGCCGACCACGGCGAGCGCGCCGCCGCCGCCCGGCTGCGCGCGGACGAAGGCGAGCGCCGCGTCCAGCTCGGCCGAGCGGCCCATGAACGGCGACGGGGTCAGCCGGGCGGGCGCGGTCAGCTCGCAGGTGAGGCGATCCGAGCGGCGCGGCGGCGGGCCGGACTGGCGGGCCAGCAGCTCCTGCTTGCCGGTCCCGTTGGCCATGACCCCGCGCGCCTGGAGCGGCGGCGGCGACAGCGCCGGCATGGAGATGGTCGGCCCGTGCGACGGCGCGCTGATGGTGGGGTTGGGCGACATGCCGACCAGGGTGCGCGGCGAGACCTGCATCGAGCCGACCGGGAACGCGGCGGCCGGGCGGTAGCGCTCGCCGAGCGAGGCGAGCAGGCGCGTGCGCATCTCGCCGGCGGTGGCCGGGCGGCGCTCGGGTACCTTGTCGAGCGCGTCGAGGATGAGCTGGCCGAGGGCGGCCGGGCAGTGCGGCACGATCTGGTGCGGCGCGGCCGGCACCGCGTTGAGGTGGCCGTCGAGGATGACCGGCACCGAGGCGCCGGCGAACGGCGTGCGCCCGACCACCATCTCGTAGAGGAGGATGCCGACGGCATACAGATCGGTGGCCGGCTGGATGAGGTCGCCGCGGATCTGCTCCGGGGCCATGTACTCGGCGGTGCCGACCAGGTGCGACTCGCGGGTGGCCTGGTCGAACAGGCGGGCCAGGCCGAAGTCGATCACCTTGGCGAAGTCGTCTCCCTCGCGCAGCCGGTCGACCAGCACGTTGTCGGCGGTGAGGTCGCAGTGCACGACGCCGCACGCGTGCGCCTCGGCCAGCGCGGACAGCACCTGCGCGCCGATGGTGACGATGCGGTCCATCGGCACCCCGCTCTCCTCGATGAGCGACGACAGCGTGCGGCCGCGCAGGTGCTCCATCACCAGGAACGGGATGCCGGTCGCGGTGATGCCGAAGTCGTAGATGGCGACGGCGTGTGGGTGGTTGATCCGGCTGGCCGCCATCGCCTCGGCCCGGAACCACTCGAACCGGGTGGCGATGAGGTCGCGCCGGAGCAGCTTGACCGCGACGGATCGCCCGAGGCCGATCTGCTCGGCCTTGTAAACCACTCCCATGCCCCCGCTGCCGAGGAGCGACACGAGGCGGTACTTGTCGGCCAGTGTGGTGCCGGCCAACTCCAGCAGCAGTTCCGAAGATCCGCTCATTCTCGGCTGCGCGACCAACCCCTTCGTTCCCCCGGGTCCAGCACGTAACTATGGTTACACGTCTGACGCTGGAACGGGGGCCTTCCGGCCCTCTGGAGCGCACGAGTGTAGCGCGGTGCCCGACCACCGCCTACGTTGCGGCGATGTCAGTCTCGCGCCGAGGCGACGCCGATGGCGACCAGCGGGAGTCGTCCGGGTCGGACGAGCCGGACGTGGTCGAGGTGGCGATCACCGACGAGCTCGATCTGCACACCTTCCTCCCGCGCGACGTGTCGTCGCTGGTGCCGGAGTACCTGGACGAGTGTGCTCGCCGGGGATTTCGCGAGGTCCGCATCGTCCACGGCAAGGGCCGCGGTGTGCTCCGCCGTGCGGTGTACGCGGCCCTCGACCGACATCCGCGAGTCGCGTCGTATCGCCAGGCCGAAGAATGGGCCGGTGGCTGGGGCGCGACGGTCGTGACGCTGACGCCGTCGTCGTGATTCTGACACCCCTCAGGGGCGAAGCGAACCCGACGCGGCGCGATCGGCGATCAGCCGGGCCAGTCCGGGCCGGCCGGCGCGAACACCACCACCCGGTCGCGCAGGGACGGCGGCAGCCGGCGCGCGAGGATCTCGCGTACCTCGCCCGGCCGGTAGAGCTGACTGAAGTGCATCAGCACGACCGCCTCGTTGCGGAACCGGTCGGCGCGCTCGATGAGCTCGTCGAGGTGGATGTGGCAGCCGGCCCGCGCGTCGGCGATCGGCTTCTTGCCATCGAGGAACGTGCACTCCAGGACCAGCACCCGGCTCTCCAGGATGGACGGCTCGCGGTCGAGCACCACCGCGAGCGTGTCGGTCGCGTAGGCGAGCTCGAGCCGGTCGACCGACTCCGAGACCACCTCGCCGCGCCGGCGGCGCTCGGCGATCGCGCGGCCGTCGAGCCCGCGCAGGTCGGCGCGGAGCTTGGCCACCCGCCGCACGATGAGGTATCCGAGCGAGGGCACCGGGTGATACGTGCGAAAGGCACGCACCACCAGATCGCCGCGCAGCGCGACCTCCTCACCCGGCTGCATCGGCACCATGTCGACCGCCAGCTCGTGGCGCTGGAGGCGGCTGGTGGCGGCGAGCACCTCGGCGATCGCCGGCGCCAGCTCGGCGGGCAGGTACAGGCGCAGGAGGCGCGGGTAGCCGAACAGCGCGCGCATGCCGAGCAGCGACGAAAGCCCGCCGACGTGATCGACGTGGCCGTGGCTGAGGAAGAGGTAGCGGGCGGTGGCGGCGGTGCGGAGCGGCCAGCCGACGTCGAACAGAGAGTCGAGCTCCGGCACGTGCAGCGAGGTGTAGATGCCCCCCAGGGACACACCGCGCAACGTGAAGCCTTGCGTGTGCAGCTGAGTCAGCACCGAGAGCAGCCTACTCGATGATCCGCGGGTCTGGTGGTGGCTCGTCGAATGGCCACCCTCGGCCCAGGCGGCGCCGCGCGCGGACTTTGCCCGGATCGGCGCGAGAGGCGGCGTGCTACGTTAGCCCGCGATGTTCTGGATCGTCTCCCTCTCGGCCGCGACGGCGCTGCTGCTCCTGACGCTCGCGTCGTCCACGCTTCGCCGCGTGTGGCTGTTCGCGATCTACCTGACCAAGTATCTCTGGCTGGGGCTGGCCCAGGTCCTCGGCCTGCGCCGGCTGGCCGCGCGCGTGACCGGGCGGGCCTACCTCCCGCTGACCCGACCGGCCGCGGTGCGCCTCCTGTGCGAGGACATGGGGCCGACCTTCATCAAGTTCGGCCAGATCGTGGCGTCGTCGGCCGGCATGTTCCCGGCCCGCTACACGGTCGAGTTCCAGATGGTGCTCGACCGCGTGCGCCCGTTCCCGTTCGACCAGGTGAACCAGATCGTGCGCGACGAGCTGGGCGAGCGCGCCGTCGAGCTGGGCGAGATCGATCCCCACCAGCTGGCCGCCGCGTCGATCGCGCAGGTGCACACCGCGACCCTGGCCGACGGGACTGACGTGGTGCTGAAGGTCCAGCGACCCGGCATCCAGCGCCTCATCGAGGCCGACGTGCGCCTGATGACCGCGCTGGCCCGGATCCTCTCGCGCCTGTTCCCGCGCCGCACCGAGTTCATCAACCCGGTCGGCTTCGTCCAGGACTTCGCCGCCACCCTCCGCGAGGAGCTCGACTTCCGCATGGAGGCCGAGAACCTGGACCGCTTCAACGAGATCATGCGCGAGCTGGCCTACAAGGACGTGCGCGCGCCGGTGCCGAACTGGGCGCTCACCACCGAGCGGGTGCTGGTCATGGAGCGGTTCATGGGCACCCGGGTGGACGACGAGGCGGCGATCCGCGGGCGCGGGCTCGACGGCGAGGAGAAGCTGGTCCACGGGCTGCGGGCCTGGTTCCAGTGCGTGGTGCTGTACGGCTTCTTCCACGGCGACGTGCACGCCGGCAACCTCATGCTGCTCGAGTCTGGCGACCTCGGCTTCCTCGACTTCGGCATCGTCGGCCGCTTCGACGACAGACAGCGCCGCCTGGTCACCGAGTACGTGGTCGCGTTCGGCACCGGCGACTACAAGAAGCTGGCCGAGGTGATCGTCGAGATGGGCGGGGTGGCCAGCTCCGAGGTCGACATGGACGGGTTCGTGGTCGGGCTGAAGGACGCCTACGGCCCGCTCCTCACCATCGCGTTCGGCGAGCTCAACTACGCCGACATGCTGCCGCGCATCAACAAGGTGGCGCGCGATCACCGCATGGTGATGCCGCGCGAGTTCATCCTCATCCTCAAGCAGATGCTGTACTTCGATCGCTACGCCAAGATCCTCGCCCCCAAGCTGAACGTGTTCTCCGACCCGCGCCTGCTCATGGGCCTCCTGCAGGACGTGCAGAAGGTGCGGGCCGAGACGGCGGCGAGCGCAGCCGCCCAGGCGTGACCGCGCCCGGGCCGGCGCTCGCGATCGGGGCGCACCTGTCGCTATGATGGCGCCATGCGCGCCTCGCCCGGCCGGTCCCCCGCCGCCCTCCTCGCGTCCGCCCTGCTCGCCGCCGGAGGTGGCTGCCAGCAGGGCAGCGAGGCGCGCGGGCGGGATGGCGACCACGAGCCGGGCCGGGGCGATGGCCGGGGGGATGGAATGAACACGACCGCCGAGGCCGGCCAGTGGCCCGCCACCGACGACGCGGTGCTCGAGCAGATCGCGTCGACCTACAACTTCACTCTCGGCGAGCCGGCCGGCGTGTGGGTGGCGCCCGACGGCGGCGCGGTCCTGTTTCGCCGGTCGCCGGCTCGATCGTTCGAGTCGGATCTTTACTCGTTCGACACCGCGAGCGGGCAGACCACGGTGCTCCTGACCGCGCAGAAGCTGCTCGGCGGCAAGGCCGAGGACCTGTCGATCGAGGAGAAGGCGCGGCGTGAGCGCATGCGCCTGGCCACCCGCGGCATCACCTCGTTCACCGCGTCCGACGACGGCGCGCGCCTGCTGGTGCCGCTGTCCGGCCGCCTGTTCCTGGTCGAGCGGGCGACCGCGGCCAGCCGCGAGCTCACCATCCCGGGCACCGCGTCCGACCCGCAGCTTTCGCCCGACGGGCAGCGGGTGGCGGTCGTCATCGACGGCGATCTCCACGTCGTCGACGCCGCGAGCGGCGCGGTGCGCCGCCTCACCCACCGCGCGTCGCCCGCGGTCGAGCACGGCCTGGCCGAGTTCGTCGCCCAGGAGGAGATGAACCGCTTCCACGGGACCTGGTGGTCGCCCGACAGCCGCTTCCTCGCCTATCAGAAGACCGACGCCAGCGCGGTCGACGTCCTCCACGTCGCCGACGCTACCCACCCGGAGCAGGAGCCGACCGCGTTCCGCTACCCGCGGGCGGGCCGGCCCAACGCCGACGTCACCCTCGGCGTGGTGCCGGCGACCGGCGGCAAGACGGTCTGGGTGAGCTGGGACCGGGCGGCGTACCCGTACCTGGCCACCGTGGTGTGGCCGAAGAACGGCCCGCTCACCGCGGTGGTGCAGAACCGCGCGCAGACCGAGGAGAAGGTGCTGGCGGTCGACGCGAAGACCGGCCGCACCCGCGACCTCCTGGTCGAGCGCGACCAGGCGTGGCTCAACCTCGACCAGACCGTGCCGCGCTGGCTGCCGGACGGCAGCGGATTTCTATGGAGCAGCGAGCGCAGCGGGGCGTGGGAGCTGGAGCTGCGCGGCGCCGACGGCGCGCCGGTGCGCACGCTGGTGCCGGGCGCGCTCGGCTACCGCGAGCTGGCCGGGGTGTCCGCCGACGGCGGCGCGGTCTGGGTGGTGGCGAGCGACGACCCACGCCAGTCGCAGGTCTACCGGGTGCCGACCGCCGGCGGCGAGCCGACCCGGCTCACCTCGACCGACGGCCTGCACGAGCTGGTCACTTCCGACAAGAGCGACGTGCACGTGCTGGTCCTGCGCGACGCGGCCGGCGGCCGGCGCCAGGTGGTGCGCCGCGCCGACGGCGAGGAGATCGGCGCGCTCGAGTCGGTGGCCGAGAAGCCGGCCCACCTGCCGGAGCCGGAGCTGGTCACCGTCGACGTCGAGGGGCGCAAGTACCGCGCCGCGATCATCCGGCCGCGCGCGTTCGAGCGCGGGCGGCGCTACCCGGTCCTGGTCTCGGTCTACGGCGGACCGCACAGCAACGTGGTCAAGCTCGAGCCGTACGCCTACCTGACCGATCAGTGGTACGCCGACGCCGGCTTCGTCGTGGTGCGCTCCGACGGGCGCGGCACGCCCGGGCGCGGGCGCGAGTGGGAGCGCGCGATCCGCGGCGATCTGGTCAACGTGGCGATGTCGGATCAGGTCGCGGTGCTGAAGGCGCTGGCCGCCGGGCGGCCGGAGATGGACCTCGGCCGGGTCGGCATCACCGGCTGGTCGTTCGGCGGCTACATGTCGGCGATGGCGGTGCTGCTCCGCCCGGACGTGTTCCGCGCCGGCGCGGCCGGCGCGCCGGTCACCGACTGGCGCGACTACGACACCCACTACACCGAGCGCTACATGGGCCTCCTGCCCGCCGCCGAGCCGGCCTACCAGGCGACCAGCGCGCTGACCCACGCCGAGGAGCTGGAGCGCCCGCTCCTCCTCATCCACGGGACCACCGACGACAACGTCTACTTCACCCACAGCCTCAAGCTCAGCCAGGCGCTGTTCCGGGCCGGCAAGCCGTTCGAGATGCTGCCGCTGGCCGGCTTCACGCACATGGTGCCGGACCCGGCGGTGAAGAAGGCGCTCTACCACCGCATCCTGGCGTTCTTCCGCGCGCGCCTGTAGCTGGATCGGCCTAGTGCACCGCCGCCGATATGGCGTCAACGAGGCGGTGTGGATCGCCGTCGAGCGCAAGGCGCGACGACGACGGGCTACTCGCCGTAGCTCGAGGAGTTGCAACGCAGCGATCGGCGGTGAGGCGCACCGGATCGTTGATGTCATATCGGCG
>DATHKR010000236.1:0-3720 GCA_035489015.1 Kofleriaceae bacterium
TTTCGCGCCGTGCTCGCCCGGGTCATCGAGGCGGCCGGGCGCCACCTCACCGTCGTGCAGCGGGTTGCCGAGCTGTCGCGCCGCGCCCACGGTGTCAGCCGCGAGCTCCGCGCCGACCTCGATCGACTCGCCGCCGGCCCCATCGTGGTGGCGCGCAGCGCGGCCATGCGCTCCGTCCTCGAGCGCGCCGCGCTGGTCGCCCGTCATCCGACCACCGTGCTGCTCACCGGCGAGTCGGGTAGCGGCAAGGAGGTCGTCGCTCGCGAGGTCCACCGGCTGTCGCCGCGCGCCCGTCGCCCGATGCTCCACCTCAACTGCGGCGCGATTCCGGACGCCCTCATCGAGTCCGAGCTGTTCGGACACGAGCGCGGCGCCTTCACCGGCGCCGATCGCGCCCACCCGGGCATCTTCGAGCGCGCCCATCGCGGCACCCTCTTGCTCGACGAGGTCGGCGAGCTGCCGCTGGCGGCCCAGGTCAAGCTGCTCCGCGTCCTCCAGGAGCGACAGCTGCGCCGCGTCGGCGGCATCGACCCGATCGACGTCGACGTTCGCGTCATCGCCGCCACCAACCGGCCGCTCGCCGCGATGGTCCGCGACGGCAGCTTCCGCGAGGACCTCTACTACCGCCTCGCGGTCTTCGCCATCGCCCTGCCTCCGCTGCGCGAGCGCCGCGCCGACCTCGGCCCGCTCGTCGCCGCGCTGGTCCGCGAGCTCGCGGCCCGGCTCGACATCCCGGTGCCGCCGATCTCGCGCCCGGTGATGGCCCGGCTCGAGGCCCACGACTGGCCTGGCAACGTCCGCGAGCTCGCCAACCTGCTCGAGGCGTCGCTCATCCTGGGCAACGGCCGGGCCCTGTCGCTCCCCGACGATTTTTCGGCCGCCGCGCCCCGCCGCGACACCGCGTCGCCGCGCCTCGACACCGCGGTCCGACGCGCCATCGAGGACGCGCTCCGCTCCACGCGCGGCGTGGTCTACGGGGCCGGCGGCGCCGCCGCCCGGCTCGGCCTCAAGCCCGGCACCCTGCAGAGCAAGATGCGCAAGCTCGGCATCCGGCGCGACGCCTTCACCACCTGACCGGGCGCGCCGGGCCGGCGCCGGTCACGGCCGCTCGAGGAACGCGCGGATGGCCGCGATCAGGTGCGGCGCCGTGTCCTCGAGCAGCGCGGCGTGATCGCCCCTCGGGATCACGACCCACTGGCGGTCGGCGGTGCCGAGCCGGGCGAACAGACGGGCGTGCGCGTCGGTCCTGGCCAGCGGGTCGAGCTCGGCCTGCAGGAGCAGCACCGGGACTCGCACGAGCGCCGGGTCGAGCGCGTTCCACTCGCGGTCGCGGCGCCAGTCGACCTTGACCGGATCCGCCGCCAGCGCCGCCGCCACGTAGGCCGCGATCGCCCGGCGCGAGATGACCCCGGGCGCGATGAAGTCCTCCGCCGCGGCGACCGCGGTCGTGCGAGCGCGCGCCGGGGTCGGGGGATCCGGCGCATCGGGCTGCTTCTGGTCGGGATCCGCCGGGTAGCCGAACAGGATCAGCGCCCCGACCAGCTGCGGGGTGCGCTGCGCGGTGAGCTGCGCCACCATGGCGCCTCGCGACCACCCGAACAGCGCGGGGCGGCGAGCGACCGCGGCCCCGACGACCCGCAGCGCGGCCGCGACGTCGGCGGCGGCGCGCTCCGGGGTCAGAAATCCGGTCGCGTCCTCCGGTGTCGCGCCGTACCCGCGCAGGTCGAGCGCGTACGCGGCGTATCCCTCGGCGACGAGAGCGTCCATGAACGAGCGCGCCTCGCCCGGAACTTGCAGATCGAAGTCCGGCCGCGCGCTCCAGGTTCGACCGTGGATGAGCAGGACGGCCCCGCGCGGGTGGGCTGGCGCCTTCCGCCACATCGCCAGCTTGAAGCCGTCGTCGGCGACGACGTCGACGCGCGCGGGCTCACGGGCGGGCCCGGTCACTGCCGGCGCGCACCCCGCGACCGCGAGAGCCAGCAGCGACGCACGCACCGGTGCGCGAACGAGCAACCGCCGCACGCGGCGCTCGGCTGACGTGCGCTCCGCTGACGTGATCGATGCGCTGCAGCTCATGGTGATCTCCTACCAACCCCGGCCGCGCCGCGGGGGAACGTTGTCGCGCCGCCACGCGCCCGGCGTGGTCCCGACCTGCTTGCGGAACACGCGGGTGAAGTGGCTCTGGTCGGTGAAGCCCAGCTCGGCGGCGATCGCCGCGAGCGAGACGCCCGGCTCTGCCATCCGCTGGCAGGCGGCGCGGATGCGCTCGCGCCGGAGGTACTGGCCCGGCGATTCGCCGTAGGTGCGGCGGAACGCGCGGGCCAGGCGGATGGGGGCGACACCGAGCTCTGCCGCGACCTCGTCGAGCCCGGGAGCGTCGAGCGCCCGCGCGTGCAGCAGCTCGCGCGCGCGGCCGATCCACGGCGCGCCGCGGTCCGAGGCCACGCGGCCGCGCAGGAGCCCGCCCAGCATCTCGAGCGCGATGCCCTCGATCACGATCGGCGAGCTCGCGTCCGGGTGGCGGAACTCGCGATAGAGCGAGCGCGCCAGCTGGACCAGAGGGCCGCGGTGGTGATCGAACGCCTCGTCGGGGACCACCCCGAGCTCGCGCACGCGCTCCATCCAGGTGTCGGGCAGCTCGGCGTGGAACATGCGCGCGCCGCCCTGCGAGATCACGCCGCGGCGGACCTCGCGGGGCGGATGGAACACCACCGAGAGCGGCGCGCAGGTGATCGCGCGCCGCCCCAGCTCCTCCCAGTAGCCGCCGCCGACCAGAAAGCCGAAGTAGGCCCGCTGGTGCACGTGGGGTGGAACGCGCAGCTCGGGCCGGTAGTGCGCCTCGGACAGGATGAGCCCGCTCACGCGCCGCTCGCTCCGGTTGACCCCGAAGAAGCGGCCCGGCTCGAGAGGTGTCGGCTCGTTGCTCGGCACTCGCCTTCCCTGATGCTCCGTGACACCCGGACGATGACCCGGGTCCGGGCCGCGCGCTTGTACATCCGGCACGTCCGGGACGATCCGACCGGCCGGACCGGCCCGATCGTACAACGCCGAGGGGGTGCAAGACAGCTCCGGCCGCGGGCCGCATCCTGCCGGCCACGAGGAGGTGTCATGGACTTCGTCTCCCTTGCCCGCAGCGCGCTCGACCACGCGACCACCCGGCGCAGCGACGTGATCGGCGTGGCGGTCGCGCCGGAGCGGATCCGCGCCCATCTGCGCGGCCGCTACGACTTCGCCCGCCCGGTCCGGCTGGAGGAGCTGATCCCCGACGTGGATGACCTCCTGACCCGCTTCACCGAGCACGCCACCCACCCGCGACACTTCGGCCTGTTCCGGCCGGCCCCGGATCCGCTGTGCGTCGTGGCCGACGCCATGGCCGCGGTCCACGATCCCAACCTGGCCACCTGGGACTTCGCGCCCGCCGCCAGCGAGATCGAGCACCACGTCCTGGACGCGCTGGCCGGGCGCTTCGGCATGCCAGCCGGCGGCCTGCACCACTTCACCTCGGGCGGCCAGGAGGCAAACCACACCGCCGTCATCGCTGCCCTGATCCACGCGTTCCCGGCGGTCGCCCAGGGCGGCCTGCGCGCGCTGCCCGGCCAGCCGGTCTTCTACGTCTCCGCCGAGGGGCACGCCTCGCTCGACAAGGTCGCCCACGCGACCGGGCTGGGCCGGGCGGCGCTGCGCAAGGTCGCCACCGACGACGCGCTACGACTCTCGGTC
>DATHKR010000237.1:0-60663 GCA_035489015.1 Kofleriaceae bacterium
TCAGTCGTCGAGGTGGCCGAACACGCCGCGGCCGAGGTCGTCGATCGCCTGGACGATCTCTCGCTGGCTGTTCATCACGAACGGGCCGTACTGCACCACCGGCTCGTCGATCGGCTCTCCCGACAGCACCAGGAGGTGGGCCTCGGAGCGCGCCTCGATCGCAATGTGCTCCCCGCGGTTCGCGAACAGGACCAGGTCGCCTTCCCGCGCGGCGGTCGATCCGTGAATCGCGAGGTCTCCCTTCATCACCAGGACCGCGGCGTTGTTGCGGGCCGGGAACCAGAGGTCGAGCGCGCCGCCCGGCGCGAGACGCGCGTCGTACACCTCGACGGGGGTGAAGGTGCGGGCCGGACCTCGGACGCCGCGATACTCGCCGGCCACCACGCGCACCTGGCCGGCACCGTCGGGCAGGGTCGCCACTCCGATCTGGCCGGACGAGATGCCCTGGTAGCGCGGCGACGCCATCTTGTGCGCGGCCGGCAGGTTGACCCACAGCTGGGCCATCTGGAACGGGCCGCCGGACCGGGCGTAGCGCTCCTCGTGATACTCCTTGTGCAGGATCCCCGAGGCGGCGGTCATCCACTGCACGTCGCCCGGGCCGATCACGCCGCCACCGCCGGCGCTGTCGTGATGGGCCACGCTCCCCTGCCAGGCCAGGGTCACCGTCTCGAAGCCGCGGTGCGGGTGGACTCCGACGCCGCGCCGGCCGCTGGTCGGTGCGTAGTCGTGGGGCGGGTGGTAGTCGAGGAGGAGGAACGGGCTCAGCTTGCGCGCCGCGTCCGGGATGGCGCTGAAGTAGCCGGCCACCCGGAACCCGTCGCCGACCCAGTGGAGGGCGGGCGCCCGGTGGATGCCGTCGATCTCGCGCGCGGCGGCGCGGCGCGTCTCGACGCTCGGCGGGCTGGAAGTCGATGGGAGCTGACTGGTGGTGGTCATGGTCGCGGTGGTCATGGGGTCTCCTGTGAGTCGCTCCAGGGTAGGCATCCCTTCCAGGACAACAATCCGGCGCTTCCGGGATGGACCGTTCCACCTCGACAACAATCCGCCCTCGATCGGCTCACCGCCGCGGCGACGGGACCGGCTCCCCCGCCCGGTCCGCGGCGGACGGGAGCCGCTGGGCGAGGCCGCCGATCAGCGCGACCGCGCCCAGGAGCATCACCGCGAGCCCGTACTCGCTCGCGGTGGTCAGAAGGCCGCCGCCGTGGACGACGCGGATCCCGCCCAGCACCGCCGGTAGCCCCATCGCCAGGTAGGCGATGACGTAGACGATCGACAGCACGCCGGCGCGCTCGTGGGGCGCGGCCAGCGGGATCACGGTGCGGATGGCGCCCTGAAAGCCGGCGCCGAAGCCGGCCCCGGCGATGACGGTGCCGGCCAGGAGGAGCGCGAGCGAGCCGCTCGAGATCGCGGCCAGGGTGACCGCGACGCCGCCGACCAGCGCGGCGGTCCCGCCCAGCATCACGCTGGCGGGCGGCCGCCGGCGCGACAGCAGCACGGTGACGACGCCGCTGGTGGCGAGCACGAACAGGGCCAGCCCACCGAGGGCGAGCGCGCTCGAGCCGCTCAGCCGGCGCACCAGGGCCGGACCGAGCGAGCCGTAGAACCCGGCCAGCGCCCACGCGGCGATCAGCACCGGCGCGGCGACCAGGAGCGGCCGGCGGGCCTGGACCGGCAGGCGGAACTGCGGCCGCAGCGACGCCAGCGCGCCGGGCCGGCGGGTCACCAGCTCCGGCATGAAGTAGACGCCGACCGCCTGGGCCGCGAAGATCGCGCCGAGCACGAGGTAGACCAGCGCGGTCGGGGCCGGCAGGAACTGGATCAGCAGGCCGGACACGATCCCGCCGGTCGCGGTGCCGAGCATCGGGCCGACCGCGTTGGCGACCGCGCCGCGCTCGCGATCGAGGTCGAGCAGGCCGGCGCCGACCGCGCCGGCCGCGGCTCCGGTCGACAGGCCCTGCACCACGCGAGCGGCGAGCAGCGCGCCGACTCCATCGGCGGTCGCGAACATGACCATGGCCGCCACCTGGGCCAGGGCGGCGACCAGCAGCACCGGCCGGCGACCGACGTGGTCCGACAGCGAGCCGACCACCAGCAGCGCGACCAGCACGGCCAGCGCGTAGATGCCGAAGACCATCGTGACGGTGATCGGCGAGAAGCCCCAGGCCGCCTGATAGACCGCGTAGAGCGGGGTCGGCGCGCTCGAGCCGGCCAGGAAGAAGAGGATGATCGAGGCCTGCAGGGTGAACGCAGCGCGGCGCGACAGGCGCAACGCCGGCCGCCGCACCGACGAGGCGGGCGCCGGCGACGGCAGGGCGTGAATGGAAGCGCAGGTGGATGACATGGATGGGCTCCGGGACGACCGAACAGACAGGTCTGTATGGCGATTGACTATGGACAGACCGGTCGGTACAGTCAAGCCATGTCGACATCGAGCACGCGGATCGAGGGCTCGGTCCGCGATCGCCTGCTGGCCGCCGCCAACGAGCTCTTCTATCAGGAGGGGGTCCACTCGGTCGGCATCGACCGCGTGATCGAGCGCGCCGGCGTCGCCAAGGCGTCGCTCTACACCGCGTTCGGCAGCAAGGAGGAGCTGGTCCGCGCGTACCTCGAGGCGCGCGCCGCCGCCCGCCAGCGGCGCATCCGCGAGCGCGTCGCCCGCCACGAGCGCCCGCGCGACCGCATCCTGGCCATCTTCGACCTGCTCGGCGAGGTGGCCGCGGAGTCCACGTTCCGCGGCTGCGCGTTCGTGAACGCCAGCGCCGAGGGCGCGCGCGGCGAGACCCGGGTCCGCGAGGTCTGCGCCGACTCGCGCGCGTGGATGCGCGACCTCCTCATCGATCTGGCCCGCGACGCCGGGGTCGCCGATCCGGACCAGGTCGGACGACAGCTGGTCCTGCTCTACGACGGCGCGACCGTGGCCGCGTCGATGGACCGCGATCCATCCGCCGCCGGCCGGGCCCGCGCGGCGGCCGAGCTGCTGCTGGGCCCGACCACCGGGACCGGGTCCCGCCGCAGGAGGAAGCGATGAGGAAGCGATGACGAGGGCTCCAAGAAGCGGCTTTCACTCGGTCACCCCGCGCCTGGTCGTGGTCGACACCGCCGGCCAGGTCGCCTTCCTGCGCGCCGTGTTCGGCGCCACCGGCGAGCACCAGGACAAACGTCCGTCGGAGATCCGGATCGGCGATTCGCTCGTCATGGTGACCTCCACCGAGGAGCGCGAGCCGTTCCCCGCGTTCCTCTACGTCTACGTCGACGACGCGGACGCCGCCTACCGCCGCGCGATCGCCGCCGGCGCGGTCGCCATCGAGGAGCCGCTCGACACCCCCTACGGGGACCGGCGCGCGATGGTGCGCGACCCGTTCGGCAACCTGTGGCAGATCGCGCACGTCGATTCCCGGTAACATCGGGGCTCGACGGTTCTCTGAGCTGAATGCACCCTGTGCCGAACCAGAGCGTCCAGGCTCCTCCGGGGGATGAAGCCCCCACCGACGTCCAGCTGGTCGACAGAATCCGCGCCGGCGAGCGACGACACTTCGAGGTGCTGGTCCGGCGCCACAACCAGCGCCTGTACCGGATCGTCCGCGCGATCCTCCACGACGACGGCGAAGCCGAGGACACCGTCCAGTTCGCCCACGTGGCGGCCTATCGCCAGCTGGACCAGTTTCGCGGCGAATCGAGCTACGCGACCTGGCTGACCCGGATCGCGGTCAACGAAGCCTACGGGCGGATCCGGCGGCGAAAGCGCCATGTCCTGGTGTCGCTCGAGGAGGCCGGCGGCGCGGCAACGGAGAGCAGGATGGCCAGCCCCGAGGACGAGACCTACCAGCACGAGCTCGGACGAATGCTCGAGCGCAACATCGACGAGCTGCCCGACACCCTCCGGGTGGTGTTCGTGATGCGCGAGGTCGAGGAGATCGACACCGCCGAGACGGCCTCGACGCTCGGCCTCAGCGAGGCCGCCGTCCGGGTCCGCCTCCACCGGGCGCGCAACGCGCTCCAGTCCAGCCTCACCCGGGCCATGACCGCGGCTCCGGCCGCGTTCCGCTTCGACGGCGAGCGCTGCGATCGCATCACCCGCGCCGTGCTGTCCGAGATCGACCCACCCGGAACCGCGTAACGGCGGGCCGACCTCGAGACTCTGACCCGTGCTGGGCAGGAGGCGTCCCGCCTTCCATCGCATCCAGCCAGGAGAAGAGTCATGTCTCACGCGCTCACAAGTCACGCGGCCACCGCCGGCGATCGCCCGGCCTCGCTGCGCCACGCAGTCATCTCGGGTGCGCTCGCCGGTCAGATCGCCGGCCTCGTCATGGCCGTCGTCGTGATGGCGGTGTTCACCCTGTTCCTCGGCAAGGGCCCGCTCTACCCGGTGCAGGTGATCGGGTCGCTGGTGTTCGGCGACGCCGCGCTCGACGGGATCCACGTCGGAGCCATCGCCGCGGGCCTGCTGCTGCACCAGCTCGGCCCCGCCCTCGTCTGGGGAATCATCTTCGGGCTGGTGGTGAACCGGCTCGACCTGCGCGGGGCGGGCCTGGCGGTGGCCGCGGTGGCCACCGGCGTCGCGAGTCAGCTCATCGACGTGGGCGTGCTGGTCCCCGCCGCCATGAAGGCGCTGCACGGCCACGACATCTGGGCCGCCGAGGTCCCCGCGTTCTGGAGCTGGGCCGCTCACCTCGTGTTCGGCATCGCCCTGCTCTCGCTTCCATGGGTCTCGAGGCGGATCGCTCGATCGGCGTAACGCTGGACCGGGTCCGGACTCTGAGCCGCATGCGAATCATCTCGATCGGAGTCCTGTTGTTCTCGATGGCGTGCGGCGGCGCGCAGACCCCCGACTCGCCGACGCCGGCGTCAGCCGAGACCCCCGAGGCGGGCGAGGCGGGCGAGGCGGGCGAGGCGGCCCCGGCCAGCGCGGCCGAGGCAGCCTCGCAGGGCGCGACCCTGTACGGCGCTCACTGCGCCGGCTGTCACGGCGACGCCGGCCAGGGCGTCAAGGGCCCGCCGGTGGTGGGCAAGGACGCCCTCCCGCTCGATCCTCGCCCCGATTCGAAGCGCGAGGGCCAGTTCAAGACCGCCCTCGACGTCTTCAACTACGTCAAGACCAACATGCCCGGCAACGCCCCCGGGAGCCTCGAGGACGACGAGTACCGCGCCATCATCGCCTTCGACCTCAAGGCCAACGGCGTCGACCTGACCGGCAAGGACCTCAGCGACGACACCCTCGCCGCGATCGCCCTCCACTGAGGGCGGTCGTCGCCGCCGCTCATCGCGCCGGGCGGTCGGCTTCGGGCGCCGGGCGGGTCGAGGCCCGCCCGAACAGAAGGACCAGGCCGACCACGAACGCGAGGATCGACGCATGCTGGGCGAAGGTCAGGCCGACGTAGCGCGGATCGGTCGTCGGCTGGCGCAGGAACTCGAAGAAGAACCTGGGCACGCTGTAGGCCACCGCCAGCGTGCCGAGCAGAAAGCCCGGCTTGCGCCCGCGCCAGCGCTCGAGGGTGAGCATGCCGGCGATCAGGACCACCCAGAGGAAGAACTCGTAGAGGCCGAGGTCGTGGGCGCGGATGACGTGCTGCACGCGCTCGAACGGATAGCGGCCGGGCGGGACGTTCACGCCTAGCGCGAAGTCGGTCCGCCGGCCGAGGTGGTCGTGGACGACCGCGCAGCCGAGCCGCCCCAGCAGCCAGCCGCCCGAGGCGCCGTAGGCGAGCAGGTCGCCCCACCGGCGGCGGTCGAGGCGTCGCTTCCTGGCGCAGTAGAGGAAGGCGGCCGCGCCGGCGAGCGCGCCGCCGTAGGACGAGATGCCGATCTGCTTCACCGTCCCCCACGGGTCATGCCCGAACGCGGAGGCCTCGTAGAAGACGATGTTGAGGACGACGGCGCCGAGGAAGCCCCAGCCGACCACGCGCGTGGTCAGCCACCCGAGCGTCTCCTCGTCGAGCCCGTTCCGCCGGGCGTAGCGGCGGGTCAGGTAGGCGGCGAACATCACGCCGGTGGCGAGCAGGACGCCGAACGTGCTGATCGGTCCGATCCGCTCCGGTACATCGATGTACGGCAGTCCGTTCACGTGCAGCCTCCGCCCGGAGAGTATCAGGGTGGCGGGGCGGCGAACGCCCTTGCGACCACGGCCAGGAGCGCCGGGAGCTCGTCGTACGATCCGGCCATCACCGCCCGGCCGGCCAGCCAGGAGGGAAGCCGCGACTGATCGCCGCGAGCCGGCAGCGTCCCGAGCGCTGCGACCACGCCGCCTTCACCCTGGCCGTTCCCCGCCTGCGCCAGCGCGGCGGCCGGCGGCGGCAATCCCGCGTCGGTCCACTCCGCGCCCGGCCGGTAGAAGAGGTAGATGTCCCAGGCGATCCAGTCCGGCGCGCCGACGCTGCGGCCGACCTCCTTGCCGAGGAGCTGGGAGCCATCCCAGAACTGCGGCAGCCCCGCGTCCCGGAACATCGCGCTGACCGCATCCGCCGCGGGGCGCTCGTCCGAATCGAGCATCGGGATCCACACGACCAGTTGCCGCACGCCATCCAGCGCCGGCGGGTCGACCACCGCCTCGAGGACCGCACGGGCCCCCGCCAGACAGTGGCCTCAAGTGGGGGCCAGGAGCGTGAGGAAGCGGGCCTCGCTCCGGTGGGCGTTGAACTCGGAGCGGATCGGGTCGAGCGACGCGCCGAGGTCGGTCAGCCGCGCCGCCGGAGACGCGGATGGCGCGGGCCCAGGTCGATCTCGATCTCGATCTCGATCCTGACAGCCAGCCGTCAGGAGCGCGGCCGCGAGCAGGACCGCCGACGAGCAGACGCTCCTCTTGCCGGGGCGGATGTCCGACGAGACGTGGGCGCGCCGCATCGCCTACCGCCTGGTGAGCGCGACGGCGAGGTCCGCGACCGTCGCGGTCTCGCCCAGCCCGGCGGCCTTGCGCAGGGCGGCGGCGTCCAGCGGGATCCAGCCGTTCTGCTCGATGATCTCGAAGACGAAGATCATGATGGAGGCCATGGTCGGGAGATCGACCGAGAGACACAGGCAGGCCTCGAGGGACCTGGTCAGCTGGGGAACGAACCGATCGGGCCCCATCCCCTGCCCCACCGAGGCCCACGCCTCCCGGAGGCCCTGGCACTCTCCGAACGAGCGCCGCAGCTCGGCCAGGAGCTCCGGTTGCGACGCGAGCGCCGTGAACGGGTTGCGCTCGCGATCGAGCGCCTTTTCGATCCCGCGATCGACCGCGGCCGGCGAGTGGCGGGCGACCTTCCGGTACTGCTTCATGACCGCCGGGACCGGCTTGCCGACCACGAGCGCCGCGGCGACCCCGGCGGGCGCCCGGCGCGCCGCGTCCACCACCACCGACGCCAGCACCGTTCGGTCGGCGACGATCGTGATCCGCTTCGCTCCACCGGAGCCATCCTCGCGAACCGCTCGCAGCAGGCGTTCGGTCAGGTCCGCGGCGGTCACGATCTCCGACGACCGCACGCGGAAACCAGACCGGCCCGCGATGTACATGACGCCGTCGGCGCGGATGGCGAGCCGCACGGAGCGAGCGCCGACGTCGCGCCACCCTCGCTCGACGACCGGCATCTTGAGCTCGGCCGTCGTCCACGGCCACCGCTCGGCGACGATCAGCTTCTGGCGGTCGGAGAGCTTTCGCTTCGGGTCGGCCATCCCCAGGAGCGGCGCGAGCTCGGTCTTGATGGAAGCCTGACACTCGGCCCGCCCCCCGGCCCGGGCCGGAGGAGCGGCGCCGAGCACGGCGACCGCGGCCGCCGCGAGCGCTACCGCCCCCGCAGCTCGTCCGTTCGATTCACGCATCGGCGCGAGCGTAGCTCGCTCCAGCGGGGGATCTCCACTGCTCGACGGAGATCACCGCGCGTCGAAGACCGTGTCGAGCGCCGCCTTGGCCGGTCCGACGAGGTCCCCGCCCAGCGTGGGGCTGGCCTCGATCGCGATGAAGGCGGCGTAGCCGCGCTCCTGATCGATCCACGGGATCGCGCCGTACGCGCCCGGATCCATGACCACGCCGGGGTTCTCGCGATCGATCCACCAGCCCAGACCGTAGCCCTCCAGGGTGCCGCCGGCGCCGGTGGTCCCCTCGTACTCCTCCAGGATGCGATCGACTTGCATCCGCTCGACCGCCTCCTCCGACAGCACCCGCGTCTCGCCGCACAGCCCGCCGCCGAGGTGCATGAGCAGGAGCTTGCCGTAGTCCGCGACCGTGATGTAGGCGCCGCCCTCGACGCTGGGATTGTCGGTCTGGATCAGGTTGGCGACGTCGCCCTGAAAATCGGCCGGATAGGTGAGACCGGACTGCTCGTACTGGTTGGTGTAGCCGAGCGTCTCGGCCCCGCACGGCTCGACGTAGGTCTCGTCGACCAGCTCGGCCCAGCTCTTCCCGCTGACCACCTCGGCCACGCCGCCGGCGAGCTGCCACGGCCCGCCGCCGTAGTGAAACTCGGTGTCCGGCGGGACTCGATCGGTGGCGTCATCGGCGACGTAGATCTGCTCCGCGCACTCGGTCAGCGTCCCGGCGCTCATGTACTGGCACAGGTACGGGGCGTAGAACGGATCGTCGGTCAGGCTGACCAGGCCGGAGCTGTTGGACAGGAGCTGGGCGAGCGTGAGCTCCGGCTTGCCCGCGCCGAACGGACCGGCCAGGTACGTCCCGATCGGCTCGTCGAAGTCGACCAGCCCCTGATCGGCGAGGCGCATGAGCACGCCCACGCTCAGGATCTTGCTCGACGACGCGATGAGATAGCGGCGGTCGGCGTCGAAGGCGCCGTAGCCCTGCAGGTGCACCTGGCCGCTCTCGAGGTCGACCACCACCGCGCTGCCGCCCTCCAGCCCGTTGTCCTCGATGAAGGCGGACACCGCATCGTCGAAGGCGTCGAACGCGCCTGCCTCGCCGGCGGCGTCCGGCCCCGCGCTGGCGTCGACGCCCGCTGCCGGTCCATCGTCATCGTCATCGCCCGAGCAGGCCGCGCTTGCCACGAGGAGGGCCGCCAGCCAGAGAGACGCCGCGGTCGCGCGGCGAACGGTGCCTTGATCGTGTTGCATGGACGAAATGCCTCCCGTCTGCATGTCCGGCGGCCTCGGCCGCTCCGGCGAAGGCCCGAGCATGCCACAGGCCGCGCAGCTACCTGCGCGACGCGGTCGTGACAGGCGCGGCGACCTCCTCCTCGCGCAGTCGGATCGGGCTCATGTTGGCCGGAACCCGACCGGTGTAACCCCCGGCCTGGTAGAAGGCGCGAATCCGATCCATGTCCGCCCGGACGTCGCCGGTCAGATGGATCGGCGACCCGAGCCCACATCGCCTTCGCCCGTAATCCAGGTAGCCGGGGACCACCGGCACGTCGGCCTGGCGCGCGATGTGATAGAAGCCGGACTTCCAGTGGTCGGCGCGGCCGCGGGTTCCCTCCGGGGGAATGACCAGGATGAGCCGATCGCGCCGCTGGAGCTCGTCCACCATCTGGCTCACGACGTTGCGCGACCGATCGCGATCGATCGCGATGGCGCCCAGGCGGCGGAGCGCCGGCCCCATCGGCCCCCTGAACCAGGTGTCCTTGATCATCCACCGCATCTCGAGCCCGACGCTGTGAGCCATGGCCACCAGCAGGAGCCCGTCCCAGTTGCTCGTGTGGGGCACGGCCAGGCAGACGTAGCGGTCCTCCTCCGGCGGCGGTCCGTCGAAACGCCAGCCGACGGCGGCCAGCGACAGCGAGGTGAGGCGAGCGGGGATCATCGGCGGATGGTAGAGCACCGGGCCGCCAGGTTCCAATCGCCGCTCATGACCCTCCGGGTCAGAGTCGCCGATACATGATGTGCAGGCCGACGTAGCCCTCGACCGGGTGGTGAAAGCCCTCCGGCAGGGTCGCCAGGATCTCGAAGCCGAGCGAGCGCCACAGCGCCACGGCTCGCGTGTTGGTCTCGACCACGGCGTTGAACTGCATGGCGCGGTATCCCTCGGCCCGGGCCCACTCGAGGGCATGCTCGCCGAGGGCGCGGCCGACGCCCCGACCGGCGTGAGCGGGATCGACCATGAAGCTCGCGCTGGCGATGTGCGACGCGGGGCCCAGGTGGTTGGGGTTCATCTTGGCCGTGCCCTGCACGTCGCCTGCGCCGTCGATCGCGACGACCGTCCGGCCGGGAGGCTCGAGCATCCACATCCCGCGCGCCCACTCCTCGGAGAGATCGCGCGGCAAGGTGTAGGTCTCGCCGGCGGCGACGATGCGCCGCAGGAACGGCCAGATCGCGGCCCAGTCGCCGGACGTCGCCTCTCGGATCAGCATGGTCTGTCAGCTCCTCTGGATCGCGTCAGCGACAGCCCAGCCGCTTCATCGACTTCTCGATCGCGGCGGCGTGGAGAGCGGCCGGGAAGCGAGTGCGGTGGCGGCGCCAGTGGTCGCAGGCGGCGGCGCGGTCGGGCAAGCGGGCGCGGATATCGCCCTCCTCGTAGCTCAGGAGCTCGGCCGTGCTGGGGCGCCAGTTCTGGCGGCTGGCCTGGCGCAGCAGGTCGGCCGCCTCGCGATAGCGGCGCTCGGCGCGGAGAGCGAGGACCCGGTCGATGAGGCTGGCCGCGGCCTGGTCGGGGAGGTGGGTCGGAACCGGGACGACGGGCGGCGGGGGCAGCGCGGTGGCGGCGGGAGGCGGGGCCGTCGGTGGAGGCGCCGCCGACCGAGCGGACGCGGCCGGAGCGGGGGCGGTCGCCACGGCCTGCCGGCGGATCGCCGGCTGGCGGATCGCCGAGTGGCGGATCGCCGGAGCGCGGGTGGCGCGATCGCGCGGCGCCGGCGACGGGGACGCGGTCGGCTCGTCGAGGGCCGCGGCCGCCGCGGGCTCCGACGCGACCCGCTTGTGGATCGAGGCCGGAGCGGCCGGCGCCGCGGCCGCCGCGTGGTCGCCGCGCACCTCGCGCTTCGGAGCCACCCAGACCAGGCGACGGCCGGGCTCGACCGCGGTCAGGGTGTCGTCGGCGGCGCGGAACTGGATGCGACCCTCGTGGAGGTCGACGTGGCCGCGGCCGGGCTCCTCGACGACGGTGAAGCGGGTGCCGGTCACCTCGATGACGCCGGCGCTGACCGCGACGCGGACCACCGGATGATCTGCGGCGACGTGCTCGACCTGGAACTCGGCCGTGCCGCCGACCAGGCGGACGCCGGCCTCGACGCGGACCAGCTCGGCGGCGCCGCGCGAGCTGATCGCGATGCCGAGCTCGTCGACCTCGGCGCGGCAGGTCCCGTCGAGGACGAGGGCGCCGGCGCGGTCGGCGGCGCGGCACGCGTCTCCTCGCCAGGCGAAGCCGGCCACGCGCCCGGACGCCGGTGGTCGTCGATCGTCGCGCTCGCCGCGGTCCTGTCGCGCCCAGGCGGCAAAGGCGATCACCGCGGCCGCGGCGACGGCGAGGACGACGCGCCGCTTGCCGTGGCCGCGCGCCGCCGCGGCGTCGGACGCGTCGGCGAGGCGGTCCTCGATCCGCTGGCGTGTCCTCGGCGCGAGGGTGGCGCGCGACAGCTCGCGGTCGGCCTCGCGCAGCGGGCCGAGGAGGTCCTTGCCCTCGGTCATCCGATCCTCCATCCGGCCCGGCGCAGGCGGGCCTCGGCGCGGGCGAGCAGGCGCGAGACGTGTCCCTTCGAGCAGCCGAGGACCTCACCGATCTCTCGCTGCTGGATGTCGTCGAGGTGGTGCATGCAGAAGATGACGCGCTCGCGTGCAGGCAGGGCGCCGAGGGCCTGCAGCGCCTCGCCCAGCTCGCTCCGGGCCAGGACGACGGACTCGGGGGTGGATGACGGCTCGTCGGGCGAGGCGCTCGTCGAGAAGCGCTCGACGAGGGCGCGCAGGAACCGACCGCGCCGGATCTCGTTCAGGCAGCGGTTGGCGGTGATGCGGTAGAACCAGCCGCCCAGGTCGTCGGTGTCGTGGAGCTCGGGGAGCCGCTTCACCAGGCCCATGAAGACGTCCTGGGTCACGTCCTCGGCCCAGGCCACGTTCCCGGCGCCGAAGCGGAGCGCCCAGCGGTAGACCCGGTCGGCGTACCGCCGGTAGAGCTCCTCGACCGAGGCCGCGTCGCGCGCCTGGTCCCGCACGAGCCGGAGCTCGGGAGACAGGGTCGCGGGCCGGGCGCCGATCGGGGTCGTCATGGGAAGGTGAAGCACAGGCCGGCGTCGAGGCCGAGCTGCCAGGCGCTGCGGTACCAGAGGAGGGTCTGGTCCGCCACGTGCTCCCGCTGTTTCGCGGCGCGTCCGGCCAGGGCGCCGGCGCGGAAGGACCAGCCGCGCCCGATCGTCAGCGAGGCGTCGACCGGGGCGAGCACGATCCAGTCGAGGCGCGAGCCGGTCGACCCGGACCCTTCCTCGTAGGCGTAGCGGTGGTAGAGGACACCGCCGGTCATCGCCGCGGTCCACGCGACCGGGCCGGTATGGAGGCGCCAGGTCGGCCCGGCGGCGGCGACCAGCTCGTACACCTGGATGTGGCCGGCGCTGGCCGAGATCCCCCGGACAGTCGCCGCGGCGCCGAGGCCGCGCTCCGGGCCGAGCCCGGTCGACAGGGCAACGATCGGATCGACCTCGGAGCCGCGGATCAGCCCGCCCGCCGAGCCCGCCACGGCCCACCCGGACGACCGGTCGAGATCCGGGGCGGCGGTCGGCGACGCCTCGGCCGCCTGGGGAGCGCGGAGCGCGGCTCGAGCGAGCCCGGCCACCCGATCGGCGAACGCCTTCCCGTCGCCCGCGGACCTGACCACGGCGTCGGGCGCCCCCTCGCACGCCGCCGGACCGCGACCGGCCCAGATGGACGCGGCGCCACCGTCGACCGACGCGCACACCAGCCACTCGGCTCGCCCGGGGTCACTGACCAGCTCGAAGCCGTCCTCGACCACCATCACCGCGATCCGCTCGTACGGTCTGCTGTCGGGCTCGGAGCCGGGCGGCGGGCGGAAGCGGACGTGGACGCTGGCCAGGTGAGTGGGGGGCGAGTCGGCCGGCGGCAGGTCGGCGAGCATGACCATGGCGCGCTGCAGGACCGCGAGGTGGAGGACCGCGGGCGGGCCGACCTCGATCTGCTCGCTCCGCTGCTCGGCGCCGCTCACCTGCAGGACGACCGTCTCGGGCGACGAGGCGCGCAGCTCGATCCGGTAGCTGGTGGGCAGGTGGGCGGTGCGCGCCGAGTAGCCCTGCTCGGTCAGGCGCACGAGCAGCTCGCCGTACAGGCGATCGGCGTCGAGCCGCGATCGAGCCGCCGTCTCGAGGGACGACAGATCGACCGCGACCGACGCCGCGAGGAGGATTCCGAGGGACAGGCTCATCGGAGGAGGGCCACGAACCAGCCTAGCAGGCTACTCGTCGCCGACGCAGATCTTGAGACCGAGCTCCTCGGTCGAGCTGCGCTCGCGACAGACCAGCCCTGGGTTGCGGCCCTGGCAGTCGGCGTCGGTCTCGCAGGTCGCCGTGCAGTAGTGGCCCTCGTCGCCGTCGTACACGTAGCAGAAGGCGTCCGCGGGGCAGCCGCTCTCCTCGCCGGGACCGACCGAGGGGCAGCCCTCGACCACGCACTGCCCGGCGCTCTCCCCGTCGGTGCCGCAGGTGAGGCCGGCCTCGGCGTCGCACCCGGACGAGTCGGTGCAGGGGGCGTTCAGGCCACCGACCTCGGGGCCCGACTCCTCGGCCGGCACGCAGATCGACAGGCCGAACTCCTCGGTCGCCGATCGCTCGCGGCAGACCAGGGCCGGGTTGATCGCCTGGCAGTCGCCATCGGAAGCGCAGGTGCTGGTGCAGTAGTGGCCCTCGTCGTCGTCGTAGACGTAGCAGAAGGCGTCGTCGAAGCAGCCGTGCTCCGGGCCTGGACCGGCCGAGGCGCAGCCCTCGACCACGCACTGGTATCGACTCTCGCCCTCGTCGCCACCGCAGGTGAGACCGTGCTCTGCATCGCAGCTGCTGCTGTCCTCGCACGGGGCGTTGAGCTCGGTCTCGGCGCCGCGGACGCAGATCTTCAGCCCGAAGGGCTCGGTGGCGGTCCGGTCCTGACACACGAGCTCCGGGTTGATCGCCTGGCAGTCGTCGTCCGACTCGCAGATCGCGGCACAGTCGTGCCCTTGATCCCCGTCGTAGACGTAGCAGAAGGAGCCGTCGGGACAGCCGTGCTCCTCGCCGGGCCCGTTCGAGGCGCACTCCTCGACCGTGCAAAGGCCCTCGCTCTCGCCCTCCTCGCCGCAGGTGAGACCGTCGTCGCAGCTGGTGTCCGACTCGCACGGCTCGCCGACCGCGGGGGCGTCGGGCTCGACGCCGGCCTGGTGCTCGATCACGTCGGTGCGCGACGAGCAAGCGGCGAGGAGGAAGGTGGCAGTGAGGAGCGGGATCGGCGGGCGCACGCGAGGGGGCATCGGGTCTCCGTGGGTAGCGGGGTTGATGTCGCTACCACCCGCGCCGCCCGGCGGAGTTTCCGGAAAAGCGCCGCCTCGCGGAAAAAACCGACGCCCGGGAGCGCGACCCGGATCACCGTGTGAGCCGAGGTGCGCGGCTAGTACCTCACCACAGGTACTACTCGTTGATCGGCCGCTCGTCCTCGAGGAACAGCCACCCGGGCGGCGCCAGCACGCCGAGCGCGGACCACTGGTCGCCGCCCTCGCGCGAGCCATAGACGTAGTCGCTCGGGGCCGCGCCGGGAACCGCGATGATGGCGATGCCCGAGGCGGTGGTCGCGTCGGTGCCGGGCGGGGCCAGCGAGACGCCGTCGTCGTCGAGGAAGCGCATGTCGAGATCGGGGCGCAGGAGGTCGGGGCCCGACAGCGTCTGGGGCACGACGCCCTCGGCCGGGGAGCCGTCTGTCTCGCGGAAGCGGAACACGACCAGCCCGCGGGTGGTCGCCTCGGGCATGCCGTCCACCTCCATCTGCTCGCGCCAGCCGTCGGCCAGGTCGCGGGTGGGCGCGACGATGATGTGGTCGAGGTCGTCGCAATCGGTGCCGATGCAGATGATGGTCTGGTCCGAGGCGGTGTCGGCGACGTCGCTGCCGCTGACCATGAAGATCCCGACGGGTGGCCGGTTGACCGTGCCGACGTCGACCGTCTCGGGCCCGAACCCGCCGTCCCCGTCGGTGCTGGTGGTGAAGGTGGCGAGAGGATCGCAGCCGGCCGGGAAGTCGTCCGCGACTTCCCACGCGGTGTTGAAGGCGACGTCCGCCGCGATCGGCTCGCCGGTCGCGTGGTCGACGACCTGGCCGGAGACGGTGACCGAGAGGCCCCTGCGGTCGGCCGGGTCCACGCAGGGCGGCGGCTCCGCCTCGCCGTCGTCGCCCGAGCCATCATCGGAGCCATCGTCCGCCGAGCCATCGTCCGCGGGACCGTCGTCCGCGGGACCGTCGTCGTCACCGGCGACGCAGCCGACCAGGGCGAGGACGAGAGGGAGCGCGCGGACAGGGTGGAGGCAGACCGATCGCATCGAGTCAGCATGGCCCGCGCACGGCGATCTGGCGCGGGCGGAACGCGGTGAAGACCGGCAAAGCGGCGGTCCAGGCCCGGGCCGGCGCGCAGCACGCGGCAGGCATCGCCGACGATTAATGGTGCATAATTTAATTGCGCACAACTCGATTGGTCGCTATCATCTCTTCATCGACGATTCGATCGTCACAAAGGAGCGAGCACCGATGACTACCACCCCTGCCGTCCTGGAGAAGCGCCTCTACACCGCCACCGCCACGGCGACCGCAGGTCGCGAGGGCCGCGCAAGCACCGACGACGGCCTGCTCGACGTCACGCTTGCTGCGCCGCGCGCCCTGGGCGGCAACGGTGCCGGAACCAACCCGGAGCAGCTGTTCGCGGCCGGGTACGCCGCGTGCTTCGGAAGCGCGGCGTCGCACGTGGCGCGCCTGCAGAAGATCGACGCCGGCCCGATCTCGGTCACCGCGCGGGTCACCCTCGGGCCCGTGAGCGGCGCATTCGGCCTCGCCGTCGCGCTCGAGGTGTCCATTCCCGAGCTCGCCCGAGAGCAGGCCGAGGCCCTCGTGAAGAAGGCGCACGAGGTGTGCCCCTACTCGAACGCGACGCGCGGAAACATCGAAGTGGAGGTCCGGCTCGCCGGATCCTAGAAGGGCGTGGCGACCTCCGACGACGCGCTTCGTCTCGATCAGCAGCTGTGCTTCGCGCTGTACAGCGCATCCCGCTCGCTGACTCGCGCGTACGCACCGCTCCTGGAGCCGCTCGGCCTGACCTACCCGCAATACCTGGTCATGCTGGTCCTCTGGGAAGACAAGAGCGCGTCGGTGAAGGCCCTCGGCGAGCGACTGGCGCTGGATTCCGGAACCCTCACGCCCCTCCTGAAGCGCCTCGAGAAGCGGGGCCTGGTCACCCGCCGTCGCGATCCAGACGACGAGCGCGTCGTCCGCATCGACCTCACGCCGGATGGACAGAAGCTTCGCGCCAGGGCCCGACGAGTGCCCACCGAGCTCGCCTGTCGCGCCGGATTCGAGCTCGAAGACGAGCGCGATCGCGCCCGCCTCGTCCACCTGCGTCAGGAGCTGGTCGCCCTCGCGGCGCGCATCAGCGACGCGGCCGACGGGTGATGTAGAGGAGAGCGGGCGGGCGTGACCGACGCCGGCGGCCGCCTGTCCCCGGCGGCGCGCGCTTGGAGCTTGATCTGGCCATCGGGCGGCCGAGGGGGCGTCCCGGCGGGGGAGTTGCTCGGCCGCCATCAGCGCGTCCTGCCCCGCAAGCGTCGAGCTTGCAACCAGACAAGAAGTGCTGCGGTTTCTTGACCATACCTGGGCCCCCAGCAATGCTGCACCGGTGAACGGCGGCACGCTCGTTCTCCTCAGCGGGGGCATCGACTCGTGCGCGACCCTTGCGTTGTACCTGCGCCGCTCCTCGGCCGTGTCCGCCCTGTTCGTGGACTACGGCCAGGCTGCCGCTGGCCAAGAGCGCGCCGCAGTCCAGCGGGTCGCCGCGCATTACGACGTGGCGCTCTCGATGGCCGAATGCACGGGTCTGGGCAGGCTCGAAGCGGGCTATGTCCGGGGAAGAAACGCGCTCCTTCTGCACATGGCGCTGGCTTCGGCCCGCTTCGAGATCGGCCAGATCGCGATGGGGCTTCATGCGGGCACTCCCTACGCCGACTGCTCGCCCACATTCGTCGCGGAGATGCAGCGCGGCTTCGACCTCTACTGCGATGGCCAGATTCGAGCAGTCGCGCCCTTCATCGACCAGGACAAGCGAGGCGTCGTCGCCTTCTGCCGCGAGGCGAACGTCCCGATGGACCTGACGTACTCGTGCGAGCGTGGGGCGAGCCCCCCATGCGGCACATGCCTCAGTTGCCTCGACCGGCTCGCTCTCAATGTCTGAGAAGCTCCTTGCCCGTAGCCGCGCGCTGACGCATCCACTGGGGGTGAAGTTCACGACGCCGCTCTTGGTGCCGTCGTTCTCAAGCAGGGGCTTTCCATTGATGCAATCGGGGAAGTCTTGGGTGGCTCGTGCTTTGGAGACCACATCGGAATGGCTCACCGACACGATGCTCATCAGCGCCTACGACATCTTTCACAAGCAGATCCCTTCGCCGACCAAGCTGAAATGCACGCCAGAGTTGACGCTGCTCGACAGCGGCGGATACGAGGCAGGGGTCGACGAGGACTTGTCGTCGGTTGTGGTCAAGAAGCACCGGCCCAAAGCGTGGTCGCCGAAGAATCTGAAAGCCGTGCTCGACCAGTGGCCGGAGAGGTTCGCGGCGGTTTTCGTCAGCTACGACCATCCATCGCGACGGGTGTCTCTGTCCGTCCAGATCCGGGAAGCCAAGGAACTGTTCGAGCGCTACCCGAAGCAGATGCACTCCATCCTTCTCAAGCCAGAGGGGACAACCCAACGCCACGTCGGCGGGGTACTCGCGAAAGTGATAGCGAGACCGAAGATGCTCACCGGATTCGACATCATCGGGGTTACCGAGAAGGAACTGGGCGACAGCCTGCTCGATCGTATGGAGCGAATCGCTGAACTTCGCCTTGCGCTCGATCAGGACGGCAACACGGCACCCATCCAAGTCTTCGGCGCCCTCGATCCGCTCTCTTCATGCCTGTACTTCGTCTCCGGTGCCGAAATCTTCGACGGGCTGACCTGGCTTCGGTACGCCTACCTCGACGGGCTGTGCGTGTACCGCGCGAACTATGGCGCGATGGCGATCGGCCTCAACCTTCGCGACCTCCTGGTCGAGGCGAAGACGATGGCCGACAACGTCAACTACTTGCGGCGCATGGAGCTATCGATGCGACGGGTGGCCCTCGACAACAAGATCGGTCACTTCTCGCATCATGTGGAACTCATTCGCCGGGGCTTCGATGACCTGCGCGCGCGGCTGGAAGGACGCATCTGATGGGCGGTTCAGGTGGAAACTTCGACCCTCCGAGAATCCGATCCGAGATCCGGGAACTCGAGGGAAGGGTCGAGGACGCCGAGTACGAGGCGGAGGTAGCTCATGTTCTCAGCAACGTCTTGGCGACAGCAAATGATCGCGACACCGATGCCATCCAGAAACACCTCAACGTCATCCAGCAGGCGATCGAGAACGACGTCGAGGGATTCGTCGATCTGCTTTTCGGCGGCTCGGTCTCCAAGAACACCTATGTCGCAGGGGTAAGCGACGTCGACGCCCTCGTCGTGCTCAACGATTCAGCTCTCCGCGCCCTCACGCCGCTAGAAGCACGCGACTATCTGATCGCGCGCCTTCGGGAGCGCCTGCCCGGAACATCTGTCGAGCCGGACGGCTTCGCGGTCGCCGTGAGGTACAGCGATGGGTTGGTTGAACTGGTTCCGGCAAGGCGGCACGGCGACGACTATCTCCTCCCAGGTCGCGACTTCCAGACGTGGACGCGCGTCCGGCCGCGCGCGTTCACCGATGCATTGACAACCACGAACCGCACACAGAACGGCAAGGTCGTTCCCACCATCAAGCTCGCCAAAGTCGCGCTCTCAGACCTCCCGGAAGCTCGCCGTCCCAACGACTACCATCTCGAGTCGCTCGCTGTTGAAATTTTCACAGGCTACCAGGGACCCAAGAGGCCGAAGGAGATGCTGACGCACTTCTTCTCCGAGGCTGCCAAGCGCGTCCTCCAGCCCATCGTCGACCGCACAGGTCAGTCTCGACACGTGGACGACAACCTCGGAGCAGCACGCAGTTTGGAACGTCAGATCCTGTCCGACGGGCTTGGTCGGATTTCCCGGCGACTTCAAAACGCCGACGGTGCACACGCAGTGGATCAGTGGAAGCGAGTTTTCGGCGCGGAATGAGGAATCAGTCTTCCCTATTCGACACCAGATCGCTCGCGATGGCCTACCTGCAAGCGAAGCGGGTGGTGCTCGACGCTGGCTACGGAAGCGAAATCGCGTGGCAGGAGGACGCTTGCCGCACGCCACTCACGGAGGCCCGCTTCTTGTCCGAAGCCGCGTGGGTGGTGCTGAGTTCCGGCATGCGTGAAGCGGTTGTCCGACGAGTTTTCCCCGTGGTTGCAGCGGCGTTCGCGAAGTTCATCAGCGCGCGCGCGGCGGCTGAATCCGTGGCCGAAGGTGCCCGCGGCCAGGCACTCCGCGCATTTCGTCACGCGGGGAAGATCGACGCGATCATCAACATCGTCTTTCACCTGAATGACGCTGGACTCGACGAAGTCCAGCGGCTCCTCCTCAATCAAGGCACGACCTACCTGCAAACGTTGCCGTACATCGGGCCCGTGACAGCGCTCCATCTCGCAAAGAACCTCGGACACGATGTTGCGAAGCCCGATCGGCACCTGGTCCGCATCGCGCGCGCCTGCGGCTACGACGATCCCCAGGTGCTCTGCTCGGACCTTCGGGACTATCTCGGCGAGCCGATCCCAGTCATCGACATCGTGTTGTGGCGGTACGCCACCCTCTCGTCGCGCTACCTCGAGAAACTGGTGACCGCCGCTACTCTCCGTCCTTCTCCGACGCCGGTAGCGACCGCCGGTCGGCGGTCGGCGTGAGCGCGGGGGGCTGTAGAGTCCCGGACAACGCCGATGGCGTAGCCCCATCCGAATCAAACTCGAATGTCCCGGACCTGATCCGCGCACGGACCTTCTCGAACGTAGCGGCATCTGTCGTCGGAAGGCTGGCGACGAAAGCTCGATACCTGGTACCCAGCGCCTTCACTTCGGCTGCGAGCTGCTCCGTGGTGAGCCCAGGCGCAGACACCAGCCGCAGGGCACGAGTCTCATCTCGCAACTGGGTCAGCAGCTTCCCAGCGTTCTCATGTGCGGCGGCGTCTTTCCCCGCCCCAAGGAACGAGCCGATCGCGATCACCGCGCTCGACAACGAAGCGACCGCGGCGATGAGCTTTGGGGCGCCGACCGCCACGACGAAGCTCGCGACCGCGCTGACCAGGGCGGGCACCAAGGTCAGCCACAACCTCGCGCTCTTCCCGCGATGCTTGGCGATCTCGAAGTGGGCCTGGCCGGTGTAGAGGCAGTTCTCCTCGATTCGGCGGCACTCGGCCAGCAAGTGCTCAGAATCGTGTGGCATCGCACCAACTCACTCTCGGCAGACTACCAGAGAAGTAGTGACGGTCAGCGCGCGGCTTTCTCCACGGCCGCTGCTCTGCCGTTCCAGTACCCCGCGCCCTCTGTCAACTTGGCGCCGACTTGGGCGAAGGGATGACACCTCGAGCCGGTCAGGGCTTCGTGGATAGCGACCGCATGGCAGCGAGCGAGTCCATGTAGTCGCGCCAGTGCGCAATCTTCCGGTTCTCCAGCGTCACAATCGAAACGAATCGGTTGTCGTAGGCAGCACCACTACCGACGACCCGTCCATGGACCTCGTACTCGAGCACCAGGACTCTTCCGTCGTCGCATCGATGCACCATGAGTCCGTCGCCGCGCTCCAGGACGATGCTGTCGCCGTAGCCGCGATAGAGCTCGATCAAGTCATCGCGACTCTCGACCCGCCTGGGCCATCCGGCAATGTCGTAGCGGAACTCGAAGATCGCATTCTCGGCGATCGTGTCGAAGTAGTGCTCGCCGTCAACGAGGCCGGAGAGCCCTCGCTGAACAACCTCGAAAAAAGGATCGAGCGCGACAAATGCGGCGTACCTGGGTTTCATCGTTGGGACGTCATTCTCTCAGCGCGGTGTGCGACGTGGCCCCGAGGGACGCAGGCCGTCGCTCTTCTTGAGGAAGTCGATCAGAACCTCGAGCTTTGGCGCGAGGTTGAGCCGGCTTGGGTAGTAGAGGAAGTAGCCTGGAATCTGCGGGCAGTACTTGTGGAGCACGCGCACGAGCCGTTTCTCGGACACGAGCGCGCTCACCATGTTCTCGAAGACGTACGCGAGCCCGATCCCCTCGGCCGCGGCGTCGACCAGGACCGCGCCGTCGTTGGTCACGACGTGTCCATCGACCGCGATCTCAAGGTCCTTGCCGTTCTCGACGAACTTCCAGTGATTGACGGCGCCGTTGCTCCTTCGCAGACAGACACAGTCGTGATCGTGCAGGTCGCGCGGATGCGCGGGCCTTCCGCGGCGCGCGAAGTAGGACGGGGAGCTGACGACGACAAGTCGCTGGTCCGGGCTGATCCGGACCGCGATCATCTCGCGATCGAGGCTGTGGCCGAGACGGATGCCCGCGTCGAAACCCTCCGCGACGATGTTCGAGAGAGCTTCGTCGAGAGAGGTCGACGCGGATGTCTGGATACGCGGCGAGGAAGCTCGCCAGCTTCGGCTTGAGGACGTCGGAGTAACCGGTCCGGAGCATCGTCAGGCGTAAGAGACCCGACGGGCGGCCCCGCAGCGCGCTGAGCGACTCGAACGCGACCCAGAAGATCGCGCGCTGGAGATCGGCTGATGTTCCGCGTGGACGGACCCCAGAAAAGCGAAGCCCCGATCACCTCGCGGTGACCGGGGCTCCTGTTCAACCAGATGGCTCCGGCGGAGGGACTTGAACCCCCGACATGGTGGTTAACAGCCACCCGCTCTGCCGACTGAGCTACGCCGGAATGATGATGCGCGGTGATTCTCGAGGAAGGAGATTGTTCGGAGGAGGGGGGGTGGTGTCAAGGGGTTGGCCCGGCCGAGGTGATGCGGGGCGAGGTTTGTGGCGCGAGGTATGGTCGAGGATGGACTGGAAGCTCTTTGCATCGACGTTCGCCGCGATCTTTCTGGCAGAGATCGGTGACAAGACGCAGCTCGCCACTCTGTCGCTGGCCAGCGGGGGATCGTCGCGCTGGGTGGTGTTTGCCGGGTCGGCGCTGGCGCTGGTCGCCGCGTCGGCGATCGCGGTGCTGGCCGGCGAGGCGCTGACTCGCGCGATCCCTCCGATCTGGATCAAGCGCGCGGCCGGGGCGCTGTTCATCGCGCTCGGGGTGCTGTTCCTGGTGCGGCCGGGGACCTGAGTCAGCCGACGGGCTGGCCGAGGAGTTGATCGATCAGAGCGGGGCTTCTTCGGCCTCGGCGCTCAGCTGGTCGAGCTCGGGCTGGTCCATGTCTCGCTCGCCCGCAAAGGCGATGCCGACCACGCCGCGGAGGTCGCCGCCGGGGGCGTGGATCGGGATGGCGACGGCGGCGGCGGCGTCCACGGCTCGCGCTCCTGGCTTCACGTCGCCGGTCTGGTCGGTCTTGAGGTTGCAGGTCGACACCGGGACGTCTCGCTCCCAGGCGAGGCCGGCCATGCCCTTGCCCTTCGGGATCGTGCGGGTGACCTCGGCGACGCGCGGCGGGATGTTGACCGCCGCTCTCAGCTCGAGCGCGTCGCCGGCGAGGGCGTGGACGGTGCCGGCCACGCCGCCGTGGCTCGCCAGGTAGCTCTCCAGCCAGCGCTGCAGGTCGGGAAAGAGGGCCGGCTCGCTCATGGATCGAGGCTCCCACACCTTCGGTCCAATCGCGAGCCGGCCGGGCAGCGCTACTCGGTGGGCTCGCGGGCGACCAGCGCGACCTGGCCCAGGCACATCTCGTCGGTGGTGCCCTCGCCCCAGGTCACCGTCGGGCTCAGCGTGTCGAGGCCGACCTCGGCGCGGTGCTCGGGGCTGTTGTCGTAGGTGCAATCGATCGTCAGGGTGTCGCTGGCCTGGATCCGGATCGGCTCCTGATACAGCCACTGCCCCTGCCAGTGAAAGTTCCAGCGCGGGATGTCGAGCAGGATGCGCTCGTCCTGCGTGCCCCGGTTCAAGGTGATGCGGTGGCGGACCAGGAGCAGGTGGGCGTGGGCCGCGGCGCCGACCGCCCACGCCTCGGTGGCGCCGCCGGCCAGGCCGCCCATCCACTCGGCGACGGTGCGAGTGGCGCTGACCACGGTCTCGCTCGAGCCGGCCGGGATGACGATGTCGCGCGACACCAGACCGGCGCCGCCGAGCGGGATGAGCTGGTCCTGGTCGTCGGCCGGCTCGAAGAAGACCTGCACCCGGGTGCGGTCCGGCTCGACCCCGTTCAGCGTGTTGTAGTGGACGTTGACCACCGCGATGACGCCGGCCGGGATCGAGATGCCGGTGCCCGGATAGGTGAGCCGGCCGTCCTGGCCCGGCGTCCACGAGCCGATCCGGCCGACCACGCGGATGCCGGAGCGCTGCGGGACCGGCTGGCCGAAGCAGGGCCAGCCCTCGCGGTCCGGGGTCTCGGCGTCGAGGTCGGCCAGCTTGTCGGCGTCGTCGGCCGACACCAGGCTGACGATGACGTGGTGGACGACGCTCGCGCTGCCCGGGGTGATGCGGTAGCCGACCTCCATGCGGCGGGCCGGCACGTCGAGCGGCACCGCGAAGCAGCGGTAGTCGTCGGTGAGCGACGCGTCGGCGACGTAGTCCACGCCGATGTCGAAGTCGAGGTCCGGTCGGTCGAGCGGAAAGCCGGCAGGCGGATCGACCGCGACCCGGTCGGCCGGATCGCCGAGCGGGGCGCCGGCTCGCGACCAGTCGACCAGCGTCGCGATCTCCTCGTCGGACAGCCGCATGTCGTCGCGCAGAGGCGGTGACGCCTCGCCGGGCAGGAACGGCGGCATGATGCGGTCCGACACGTAGCTGGCGATCGCCGGGGCAAAGGCCTGGGCCGCGTCAGGATCCTCGTCGAGCGAGAACGGGCCGATGCCGCCCTCGGTGTGGCAGCCGGCGCAGCGCGCCTGGAGGATCGGGTAAGCGTCGCGGTAGTAGGTGGGCGCATCGGCGGTGGCGCCGTCGTCGGTCGTGCCGTCGTCGGCGGTCGCGCCGTCGGTGTCGCCTTCGTCGTCGCCCTGGCCGAGATCGCCGGTGTCGCAGCCTGCGGTCAGGGCGGCGGCGAGGAGGAGCGTGAACAGGGAGGCGTGGAGGCGGGCGGTCGACATCGTCGCCGTCGAATTGCACGGCTCGCGCCACCCCGCGGCGCCGCGCGGCGGCGAGCAGACTCGCCCGGTTGGGCGGGCCCGGGCCGCGACCGACGGTACCGGCAGATCCCGGCGGCGACCGGGCGCGGATCCCGAGGTACCAGCCGGGTGGATCGCCAGGTACCAGACGCGCGGATCGCCGAGCGGCCGCTACGTGGCCGGCGCGCCGCCGCCGCCGCTCGAGCCCCCGCCGGTGCGACCGCCGGTTCCGTCGCCGGTTCCGCCGCCGGTTCCATCGCCGGGGCCACCGCCGGCGCCGCCGTCGGTCCGCGCGCCCGGGACCGGCCGCCCGCGGGTCTTGCCCTGGACGTGCTCGCGCAGGAGCAGGTCGCTCGGCAGCCCGGTCGGCTCGGCTCGATCCACGTGGCGGCTCCTGGCCACCGCCAGGTCGGCGATCGCGCCGAGCGTCTCGGCGTAGCTGCGTCCGCCGGCCCGCGCGCACATCGCGTACGCGGCGCCGTCGACCAGGTCCGGGTTCGGGTTGATCTCGAGGATGAACGGCTGCCCGTCCGGATCGACCCGCATGTCGACCCGCGCGTAGTCTCGCGCGCGCACCGCCTGGAACGCGCCGACCGCCACCTCGCGGATGTAGCGCTCCACCACCGGGTCGAGGTCGCGCGGCGGCACCACCGCGTCCATCTGGTAGAAGTCGCGGCTGTACGGATCCCACTTGGCGCGGAACGAGATGATCTGCGGGCGCCAGTCGCCCTTCTCGTCGGCGCCGCCATCGAACTCCATCTCGAACAGCGGGAGCACCTCGGGCGGATGGTTACCGAGGATCGCGGCGTGGATCTCGCGCCCCTCGATGTACTCCTCGACCAGCGCCGGCGTGCCGAAGTCGTTGAGCACGTGCGCCACCCGCGCGGCCAGCGCGTCCTGATCGAGCACCACCGAGGCCGGCTCGATGCCGCCGGACGCGTCCTCGAACGCCGGCTTGACGATGAGCGGGAACTCGAGCCCGTGGTCGGCCGGCACCGGCACCCGCGAGGCCAGGAAGAACTCCGCGGTCGGCAGGCCGGCCGCCTCGAGCAGGAGCTTGGTGCGGTACTTGTTCTGGCAGGTGGCCAGCGTGATCGATCGATTGCCGGTGTAGGAGACGCCCATCATCTCGTAGAAGCCGGCGACGTACGCCTCCTGGACCGGATCGTCGTGGAAGTACTCCACCAGGTTGAAGACCGCGTCGGGCCGGTAGAAGCGGATCGCGCTCAGCATGCGGTCGAGGTCGTCCTCCACGTTGACGAGGTCGACCCGGAAGCGCGCCTCGCGCAGGCCGGCGATGAACGCGTCCATCTCCTCCTTGACCGTGCCGACGTCGGCCACGACCTTGTTCGGATCCCAGGCGACCGAGCGCGGACCCTCCTCGCGCCAGCGCTCGTAGACGTCCTCTTCGACCTGGTTCCACAGGACGAGAAGCCGCCCGCGGGTGCTCATGGGCCGATCTTCGCGGAATCCGGCGATCGGCGCAACTTGCGTGCGTCCGGCCGCGACCCGCCTCGTCCGCCTATAGTACGGGCCTTCATGAGCGCGCCGCGCGGCATCACCCGGCAGCTGGCTCGCCCAGGCGCCGCGCTGTTCGCATTCGTGCTGATCGCATACGCCTACTTCTACCAGGCGGGCGGCTGGAACCAGAACTCGCGCTTCGATCTGACCCGCGCGATCGTCGAGCGCGGCACTGCGTCGATCGACGCGTATCACTGGAACACCGGCGACAAGGCGCGGGTCGACGGTCACTACTACTGCGAGAAGGCGCCCGGCGTGTCGTGGCTGGCGGTGCCGGCCCACGCCGCGTGGACGGCGGCCGTCGGCGCGGCGCCCGACCGGATCGACGACGCCGCGTACGTCTCCACGCTCTGGGCGGTGGCGCTGCCCGCGGCGCTGGCGGTCCCGCTCCTCCTGTGGCTGCTCGGCATGCTCGGCTGCCCGCCCGGCGCGAGCCTGATCGCGACGGCGGCCTACGCGCTGGCCACCCTGGCCTGGCCGCACGCGACGCTGTTCTACGGCCAGCAGCCGAGCGCGACGCTGTCGCTGGCGGGGTTCGCGCTGGCGGTGGCCGCGGCGCTCGGCCGACTCCCCGCCCGCCGCGCGCTCGTGGCGGCCGGCGCCGCGCTGGGTGCATCGGTGATGGCCGACTATCCCGCGGCGCTGTGCGCGATCGCGGTCGCCGTCTACGCCGCGGTCCGCTGCCGCCGCCGGGTCGGCTGGCTCGTGCTCGGCGGCGCGCTGCCGGTCGCGCTCCTGGCCGCGTATCACGCGTCGGTGTTCGGCGGCCCGCTCCACCTGCCATACGAGCACTCGCTCATGCGGTACCGGCACCAGGGCTTCTTCATGGGGCTCGGCCGGCCCGACGCGGTCGTGCTGTTCAACATCCTGGTGAGCCCGTTCCGCGGCCTCTTGTTCTCGGCCCCGTGGCTGCTCCTGGCCGTCCCGGGCGCGGTGCGGATGTGGCGGACCCACCGCGCCGAGGCCGCGCTGTGCGCCGCGGTGCCGCTCCTCTATCTATGGATGAACGGGTCGATGGTGGATCCGTACGGCGGCTGGGCGGTCGGGCCGCGCTTCCTGGTCCCCGCCCTGCCCTTCGCCGCGGCGCTGGCCGGGTTCGCGCTGGTGCCGCCGGCCTCGCGCCGGGTCGGCCGCGTCCTCGCCGGCGGCGCCGCCGCGCTCATCGCCTACTCCGCGCTCATGATGCTGGCGACCACCGCGGTGAAGCCGGAGCTGCCGGTCGCGATCGCCTACCCGTTCGGCGACTTCCTCCTGCCGAGCCTGGCCGGCGGGCAGCTCGCGATCAACCAGCAGGGGATCGACATGGCGGCCTGGGCGCTCGACGGGCCGCCGCGGGCGTGGAACCTGGGCCAGCTTCTCGGCCTGGACGGGCTGGCCTCGCTCGCGCCGCTCGGCGCGGCCGCGGCGCTGGCCGGGCTGTGGCTGGCGCGGGGGTGGCGGCTGCGCTCGCGCGAGATCAGCGCGACGCGACCGCCGGGGTGAAGGCCGGGCAGCTGACCACCGGCTGCGGCACGTACTTCGGCATGTCGGGCGCCGCGCAGCGCAGGAACGAGCTGCGCGCGCCGCGCACCACGTCGTGGTGAACGCACCGGTGACACAGGCTGTCGGGGAACGGCGGCGGCGCGTCCACGGCGGCTACAGCGTGTAGCCGAACATGAGGCTGGCCGAGCGATTGTCGGCCGCGCCCGGGCCGTCGACGCCCTCGGGCGTCGCGCCGGTCACCCGGTCGAGGCTGAACGCGGCCGCCAGCACCATCTTCGGGTTGATGTCGAGGATGGCGCCGAACGCGACCGGCACCACGTAGTCGTCGCCGAAGTGCTGGAGCGAGCCGGCGATGCCGCTCTGGACTCCAAGATGGAAGCTCGAGGTCAGCATGTAGCCGAGATCGACCGGGACGAACGCCCGGTCGAGGTTGCCGCCCTCGTCGCCGCGCTCGGTCAGCCCGATGATGAGGCTCGGCGCGAAGCCGACGCCGATCTTGCCGGCCCGCCACATCCCGCGCACGCCGAGCTTGGCGTCGAAGAAGCTGGCGTCGAACGACAGCGAGTGGATGCCGGCGTCGATCGCGAAGCCGAGCGAGGCGTCGGACTTGAGCGCGTACAGCCCCTCGACCCCGGCGTTGTCGAACGTGGTGGTGCAGCCGGCCAGGACCGCCGGGTCGCTGCCCGGCACGTTGGACACGCACAGCCCGGTGCCGAGCAGGCCGCCGAACGTGCCGCTCCAGAACCCGGTCACGCCGGCGACGCTGGTCACCGCGCCGGCCGAAAGCTTGTCGTTGACGCCGTACCAGATGTCCGGCGCGATCGACAGCGGGGTGCCGACCTCGCCGCCCACCGCCTCGGCGCTGAGGCCGACCTGGACCGTGGCCATGAGGGAGATCTTGCCGGCCGGGAGAGTCGGGCCCATCGCGGCGTTCGCCTCGGCGGTGACGTCCGCCTCGCCGCTGGCGCCGCCGTCGTCCTCGGCGGAGGCCGCGCCGCCGCCGTCATCGTCGCTCTTGCCGTCATCACCGCTCTTGCCGTCGTCGCCGTCGTCCGAGGACGCGCTGCCGCCGTCCTTGCCGCCCTCGTCGCTGGTGTCCTCGCCGCCGCACGGCGACTCGACGTCGGCGCATGGATCGCTGTCGTCGTCCTTGTTCGCGTCCTCTTGCGCGCTGGCCGCGCGGCTGCCCGCCAGCGCGGTGGAAAGCAGAGCAGCGAGTCCGATGCGAGCGAGTCGATTCCTCATCCGTGCACCCTCCGTTGCCGATCTTTTTCGCACGTCCCTGCCGAGGTGGGCGAATTCGCGCTCTTCAAACGCGTAACTTTCTGATCCCACGGGCGAAACCCGCTCTGCTAAAAGGGGTCGTGATTCGCCCGCTGAGGACCTCCCCCCGGCTCGTCGTCCTCCTCTCCCTCGTCGCCGCGCAGACCGCGTCGTGCGGCGGGGCCGGCGCCGGCGCAGGCAAGGGCCCCGGCATCGAGGTGGACTTCGTCGGCCGCTGGCAGGACCCGGCCCCCGACTATCCCGAGCTGGCCGCGGCGCGCGCGTCGGCGGAGGATCGCCGGGCCGCGCTGCGCAACCCGGGCGCGCGCCCGATCGCGATCACCGGCGCCACCGTCCTGACCGCGACCGGCCACCGCTTCGCGCCCGGCCTGGTCGTCCTCGAGGGCGGCGCGATCTCGTACGTCGGCGCCGCCGGCGGCCGCGCCATCCCGCGCGGCGCCAGGATGATCGACGGGCGCGGCAAGACCGTCACCCCCGGCCTCATCGACGTGCACTCGCACCTCGGGGTGTACGCGGTGCCCGGCGTGGTCGCCGCCGCAGACGGCAACGAGGCCACCGCGCCGGTCACCGCCCAGGCCCGCGCCGAGTACGGCTACTGGCCGCAGGACCCGGGCATCACGCGCGCGCTGGCCGGCGGGGTGACCACCGCGCTCATCCTGCCCGGCTCGGCCAACCTGATCGGCGGGCGCGGCTTCACCGTCGCGCTCCGGCTCGGCCGCACCGCCGAGGAGGTGCGCTTTCCGGGCGCGCCGACGACGATCAAGATGGCGTGCGGCGAGAACCCCAAGCGGGTGTACGGCGAGAAGGGCGTGCTCATGACCCGCATGGCCGAGTACGCCGCGTTCCGCGCCGCGTTCCAGCTGGCCGCCGAGTACCGGGCCAAGCAGCGCACCTACCAGCGGACCCGGGCCGAGTGGGACGCCAAGCGAGCGCGCGCCGCCGAGCAGGAGGCAGAGGCGGCCCGCGACGGCAAGCCCGGTCGGGTGAAGCCCGAGCCGGCCCCCGAGCCGCCGCCGCGCGACCTCGGCCTCGAGACGCTGGCCCGGGTGCTGTCCGGCGAGGTGATGGTGCAGATCCACTGCTACCGGGCCGACGAGATGCGCGCGCTGGTCGCGGTCGCCGACGAGTACGGCTTCCGGATCCGCTCGTTCCACCACGCGCTCGAGGCGTACAAGATCCGCGACCTCCTGGCCGAGCACGGCATCGCGGTGTCGACCTGGTCGGACTGGTGGGGCTTCAAGATGGAGGCGTTCGACGGCATCCCGGAGAACGCCGCGCTCATCACCGAGGCCGGCGGACGCGCCACCATCCACTCCGACTCGGCGATCGCGATCCAGCGGCTCAACCAGGACGCCGGCAAGGCGATGTTCGCCGGGCGCGCGGCCGGCATCGACATCTCCGAGGACGACGCGCTGCGCTGGGTGACGGCCAACCCGGCCTGGGTGCTCGGCATCGACGACGTGGTCGGCACCCTCGAGAAGGGCAAGCGCGCCGACGTGGTGATGTGGAGCGGCAGCCCGTTCAGCGTGTACAGCCGGCCGGACGTGGTGATCCAGGCCGGCGAGGTGGCGTTCCAGCGCGCGCGCGGGCTGGCGGCCAGCGACTTCGAGCTGGCCAACGCGGCGCCGCTGGCCGGGTGGAAGACGGGCGCGGGGCCGGCCGCCCTGGGCGGCGCAGCCAGCGTGGCGCCGGCCGCCGCGGCCGCTTCGGCTTCCGCTTCCGGCAGCCCGGCCGCCGGCTTCGCGATCGAGGGCGCAACGATCTATGTGACTCCGACCGAGGCGATCCGCGACGCGACCCTGGTGGTCCAGAAGGGGCGGGTGACCGCGGTCGGCAAGAAGGTCGCGGTGCCGTCCAGCCTGCGCCGGATCGACGGGCGCGGCCGGGTGGTCACCGCCGGGCTGGTGGACGCGTCGAGCGCGATCGGCCTGGTCGAGGTGGAGCAGGAGGCGACCACCACCGACGGGCGCTTCGAGGACGCGATCCCCGTCCACGCCGCCTACCGCGCGATCGACGGCTACGACCCGACCTCGGTCGCCATCCCGGTGGCGCGGTCCGGCGGGGTGACGTCGGTGGTGACGGCGCCGAGCGGCGGGCTGGTGTCGGGGGCGGCGGCGTGGGTCACGCTCGCCGACCGGCCGGGCGAGGGCGAGGGGATCGTGAAGGCGCCGGTGGCGATGTACGCGGCGCTGGGCGAGGCGGCGACCGGCGTGACCAGCGGATCGCGCGGGCTCGCCACCCTGCGCCTGCGCGAGGTGCTCGACGACGCGGTCCAGTACGCCCGCCGGCGCGGCAACTACGAGCGCAACCAGACCCGCAGCTTCGCGGCCAGCCGGCTCGACCTCGAGGCGCTCGGCCCGGTGGTGCGCGGCGCCGAGCCGCTGGTGGTGCGAGCCAACCGCGCGACCGACATCCGCGCGGCGCTGCGCCTGGCCCGCGAGCTCCGGCTCAAGGTCATCATCGAGGGCGGCACCGAGGCGTGGATGATCGCCGACGAGCTGGCCCGCGCGCGGGTCCCGGTCCTCCTCAACCCGACCCAGAACCTGCCGGCCTCGTTCGAGCGCATCCACGTGCGCGACGACGCGGCCGCGGTGCTGGCCGCCGCCGGGGTGGAGGTCGGGCTGACGCCGATGGGCGGCTCGACCGAGGTGCGCACGGTCAGGCAGCTGGCCGGCATCGCGGTGGCCAACGGACTGTCGCACCCGCAGGCGCTGGCCGCGGTGACCACGGTGCCGGCCCGCGCGTTCGGCGTGGCCCGGCGCGGGACCCTGGAGCGCGGCGAGGTGGCCGACCTCGTGGTGTGGACCGGCGACCCGTTCGAGCTGTCGACCCTGGCCGAGCGAGTCGTGATCGGCGGCGTCGAGCAGCCGCCCGGCAGCCGGCAGACCGAGCTGCGCGACCGCTACCGCGCGCTGGTCCCGGCGCGGCGGGGGCGCCCGAAGAGCCCGAAGGCAGCGCCGGCCGCGGCTCGCGGCGGGCGGAAGGCGGCGCCGGCTGCAGCGCCACCGTCGTCGTCTCCTCGGTGAGGAGGCTGCGCGCGGCGACCGCGCCCCTTGACTCGGGCCCCGCCAGGGTTTAACCCACGCCCACATGGCGCGGATCTCCCTGGCGTTTCGGTGCTTCTTCCGCCTCCTCTTCGGGCGCGACCTGCCGCGCGAGGCGGGTGAGTTCTTGCCACCCGGGCCGCCGACCCCGGCCGCGCTGCCCGATCCCAGGGCGGCGCCGGAGCCGAAAGCCGCGCCCAAGCCGGTGCCGTCGGCGGTCGACGCGCGGCCCGAGCGCAGGGAGCCGCGCACCGCCCACGCCGATCTCGCCGGCCACCACCGCGACGGGGCGCTCGCGCTCCTGTCGCTGCTCCAGCGCGAGGGCCGTCTGGTCGACTTCCTGCGCGAGGGCCTCGACGACTTCACCGACGCCGACATCGGCGCGGCGGTGCGCGACATCCACCGCGGCTGCCGCAAGGTGATTGAGGAGCACTTCGTCATGGAGGCGGTGATGCCGGGCGAGGAGGAGGCGCGCGTGACGGTGCCGGTCGGCTTCGACCCGGGCGAGGTCCGCCTGGTCGGCAAGGTGTCGGGCCAGCCGCCGTTCAAGGGCACGCTCCGCCACCACGGCTGGCGCGTCCTCGAGGTCAAGCTGCCGACCCTGACCGACGGAGTCGACCGCCGCGTGGTCGCGCCCGCCGAGGTCGAGATCGGGACGCCCTGAGTGGGCAGGGTCGGGATTTCGCGTAGGCTTCGCTGATCTCATGTCTCGCTTCGTCGTCGGAATCGATCTCGGCACCACCAACTCCGCGCTGGCCAGCGCCGACGCGGAGGCCGGCGCGGACGGGCCACCGGTCATCGAGTCGTGGCCGATCCCGCAGGTGATCGCGCCCGGCGAGGTCGACGATCGCGCCGCCCTGCCCTCGTTCCTGCTCCTGCCGACCGCGCTCGAGATGAAGCCGGAGGCGATGGCGCTGCCGTGGGATCCGGCGCCCGGCTGGGTGGTCGGCGAGATGGCGCGCGAGCGCGGCGCCGAGCTGCCGCTCCGCCTGGTCTCGTCGGCCAAGTCGTGGCTGTCGCACGGCGGGGTCGACCGCACCGCGCCGATCCTGCCCTGGCGCGGCGCCGACGGCGACGACGACCCGGCCGGCGACGAGGCGGCGCGGGTCTCGCCGCTCGAGGCCTCGGCCCGCTACCTGGCCCACATCCGCGAGGCGTGGGACCAGAGCCACCCGGACGCGCCGCTGGCCGAGCAGGACGTGCTCCTGACCGTGCCGGCCTCGTTCGATCCCGCCGCGCGCGAGCTGACCGTGACCGCCGCGCGCCAGGCCGGCATCGAGCGGCTCACCCTGCTCGAGGAGCCGCAGGCCGCGTTCTACTCGTTCCTGGCCCGCGCCGGCGACGACTGGCGCAAGCGGCTCCACCCGGGCGACGTGGTCGTGGTCATCGACGTCGGCGGCGGCACCTGCGACTTCTCGCTCATCGCGGTCAGCGATCAGGGCGGCGACCTCGCGCTCGAGCGGGTCGCGGTCGGCGATCACATCCTGCTCGGCGGCGACAACATGGACCTGACCCTGGCCCACGCGGTCGGCCAGCGGGTCGCCGAGAGCGGCAAGAAGCTGTCGTCGTCGCAGTTCCGCGCGCTGGCCCACGCGTGCCGGCGCGGCAAGGAGGTGCTGCTCGGCGCCGAGCCGCCCGAGGCGGTGCCGATCTCGATCCTGGGCGGCGGCTCGCGCCTGATCGGCGGCACCATCAAGACCGAGCTGCGCCGCTCCGACGTCGAGCAGCTGCTGGTCGAGGGCTTCGCGCCGCGGGTCGCGGCCGACGCGGCGCCGCGCTCCCAGCGCGCGCTCGGCCTGCGCGAACTCGGCCTGCCGTACGCGGCCGACCCGGCCATCACTCGCCACCTGGCCAGCTTTCTGGCCCGGCACGGCCGCCGGCCGACCGCGATCCTCTTCAACGGCGGCGTGATGAAGGGCGCCCTCCTGGCCCGGCGGATCACCGAGGTGGTGGCCAGCTGGTACCCCGCCGGAAACGGCGGCGAGGCCTTGCCGGTCCTGTCCGGCACCGACATGGATCTGGCGGTCGCCCACGGCGCGGCCTACTTCGGCCTGGTCCGGCGCGGGCGCGGCATCCGCATCCGCGGCGGCACCGCCCGCTCCTATTACATCGGGCTGGAGAGCGCGATGCCGGCCATCCCCGGGTTCGCGCCGCCGGTCAAGGCGCTGTGCGTGGCCCCGTTCGGCATGGAGGAGGGCACCCGCACGCCGCTGCCCGGGCGCGAGCTGGGCCTGCTCATCGGCGAGCCGACCGTGTTCCGCTTCTTCGCCTCGTCGAGCCGCAAGGACGACCGGCCCGGCCAGGTGGTCGATCCGGACGAGGCCGAGCTGGTCGAGCTGGCCCCGGTCGAGACCCACCTGCCCGCCGACCCGCCCGAGACCGCCGGCCAGCTGATCCCGGTCACCCTCGAGGCCCACGTCACCGACATCGGCACTCTCGAGCTGTGGAGCTCGGCGGCGCGCGGTGGAGCCGGCCGCTGGAAGCTCGAGTACTCGCTGCGCGACGGCGACGACCGGTCCTCGGCATGACCGGCGCGCGCTACCTCATCGGCATCGATCTCGGCACCACCAACAGCGCGGTGGCGTTCGTCGACAGTCGGTCGCCCGACCGACGGGTGGCGCTGTTCGAGGTGCCCCAGCTGGTCGCGCCCGGCGAGCTGGCCCCGCGCCGCCAGCTGCCGTCGTTCCTCTACCTGGCCGGCGAGCACGATCTGTCGCCGGCCGAGACCGCGCTGCCGTGGGCGCCCGGCGAGCGGCTGGTGGTCGGCGAGCTGGCCCGGGCCCAGGGCGCGCGCATGCCGGAGCGGATGATCTCGTCGGCCAAGTCGTGGCTGTGCCACGGCGGGGTCGACCGCCAGGCCCCGATCCTGCCGTGGGGCGAGGGCGAGCCCGACGCGCCGCGCATGTCGCCGATCGACGCCCAGGCCGCGATCCTGCGCCACGTCCGCCTGGCCTGGGACCACGCCCACGGCGCGGCCGACGCGCGCTTCGCCGAGCAGGAGGTCATGGTGACGGTGCCGGCCTCGTTCGACGAGGCCGCGCGCGAGCTCACCGTCGAGGCGGCGCGCCGGGCCGGCTACGGCCCGATCGTCCTGCTCGAGGAGCCGCAGGCCGCGTTCTACGCCTGGGTCGACAGCAACCCGGGCGGGGCGCGCGCCGCGGCGGCGCTGGGGCCGGGCAGCCGCGTGCTGGTGTTCGACATCGGCGGCGGCACCACCGACTTCACCACCATCACGGTCGGCGACGACGGCGAGACGTTCGAGCGGACCGCGGTCGGCGATCACCTGCTGCTGGGCGGCGACAACGTCGATCTCACCCTGGCCCGCCAGGTCGAGCAGCGCCTGGTCGCGCGCAGCGGGCGCAAGCTCGACGCGCTCGAGTGGCACGGCCTGGTCCACTCGTGCCGGCTGGCCAAGGAGTCGCTGCTCGGCGACGACGAGCTCGGCTCGGTGTCGATCGCGGTGGCCGGGCGCGGCTCGCGCCTGATCGGCGGGGCCCGCCGCGACGAGGTGACCCGCGCCGAGCTGGACGCGATCCTGCTCGACGGCTTCTTCCCGCCGGCCGAGCGCGGCGCGCCGCTGCAGCGGGCCCGCGGCGGCCTGCAGGAGCTGGGCGGGCTGCCCTACGCGCCCGACCCGGCGGTGACCCGCCACCTGGCTGGATTTCTGGCCCGGCACGAGATGGGCCGGGTCGACGCGGTGCTGTTCAACGGCGGCGCGATGACCCCGGCCGCGCTGCGCCGGCGCATGATCGATCAGATCGCCGCGTGGCAGCCGGAGTCGGACCCGCCGCGCGAGCTGACCAACCGCGCCCCGGAGCTGGCCGTGGCCCAGGGGGCGGCCTACTACGGCCTGGTCCGGCGCGGGCTGGGCGCCCGCATCCGCGGTGGCACCCCGCGCGCGTTCTACGTCGGCGCGGCCAGCGGCGAGGGCGGCGCGCGCGGCGACACCGCCGTGTGCGTGGCGCCCAAGGGCCTGGTCGAGGGCCAGGCGGTCGAGCTGGCCCGCGACTTCGAGCTGGTCACCAACCGCCCGGTCAGCTTCCGCCTGCTGTCGTCGAGCTCGCGCGACGATCGGCCGGGCGCGCTGGTGCCGATCGGCGACGGCACGCCCGACACCACCGACGACGGCAGCGATCTGCTCGAGCTGCCGCCGGTGGTGACCGTCCTGCGCGCGCCGGGCCGCTCGCGCGCGACCGTCCGGCTCGAGGTGCGCATCACCGAGCTGGGCGCGCTCGAGATCTGGTGCCGCGAGCGCGAGCGCGCCGCCGAGGGAGACGCGAGCGCTCCGACCCCGGGGCGCTGGCGGCTCAGCTTCGACATGCGGGCGGGCGGCGCGGCCCGTCAGCCCGACGCCGACGGCCAGGCGGCCCAGGAGGCGGATCCGCGCACCGCCGAGGCGCGCGCGCTGGTGACCGCGGCGTTCGGCGAGGGCGGCCCGGTCACCCCGGCCGGCCTCATCAAGTCACTCGAGGAGCTGCTCGACGCCCGCCGCGACGAGTGGTCGGTCGCGATCTCGCGCGCGCTGTTCGACGCCGCGCTCGAGGTGGAGGAGTCGCGCCGGAAGTCGGCCGAGCACGAGGCCCGCTGGCTCAACCTGTGCGGCTTCTGCCTGCGCCCCGGCCACGGCGCGCCGCTCGACGAGTGGCGCGCGCGCCAGATGTGGCGGGTCTTCAACCTGGGCCTGGCCCACGAGAAGGCGGAGCAGTGCCGGCTGTCGTGGTGGATCCTGTGGCGGCGGATCGCCGGCGGGCTCACCCAGGGCCAGCAGGAGCAGATCTACGACCGGCTGGCCCAGCTGTTCCTGCCGTCGGTGCGGCAGAAGAAGAAGCTGTCCGAGCTGAAGCCGACCCGCCAGGAGACGGCGGAGATGATGCGCACCCTGGCCAACCTGGAGCGCCTCACCATCCCGTCCAAGATCAAGCTGGGTGACGAGCTGGTCCGCCGCCTCGCCGAGGCGCGCAAGGCGCGCGAGGAGGGCCTCGCCTTCTGGGCGCTCGGGCGGATCGGCGCGCGCTCGCCCCTTTACGGCCCGGCCAACGCGGTGGTGCCGCCAGCGCGAGCCGGCGAGTGGCTGGCCGCGGCGCTGGCCATGGACTGGCCCGACCCGGACAAGGCGGCGTTCCCGATGGCCCAGCTCGGCCGGCTGACCGGCGACCGCGCCCGCGATCTCGACGAGGCGCTGCGTCACCAGCTGGCCGCGCGGCTGCGCGGCGCGGCCGGCGGCGAGCGCCTGGCCCGCCTGGTCGAGGAGGTGGTCGCGCTCGAGGCCCGCGAGGAGCGAGTCGCGCTCGGCGACACGCTGCCGGCCGGGCTGCGGCTGCTGCACGACGAGTAGCCGCGGCGCGAGGACGCGCGGCCTCTCAGCGGCGCGGGTGCACCAGCGCGGCGGTCATCTTCATCCCGGCCAGGAGCTCCGCGTACCAGCGATACGCGGCCTCGGCCCGCCCGGCCAGCGCGCTCGTCCCCCAGATGAGGACCAGCGTCGAGCGAGTCTCGCCGTCGGTCTTGCTCCGCTGCGCGTCCTTGACCGCGTTCGCGCACGGCCCGTCGGCGTCGATGAGACACAGGAGGCCGCCGACGTCGATGATCTGCCCCGACGGGTTGAACACGTAGGTCGATGCGGCCGGCGCGATCCCGACCCGCAGCGGCGCCGTCACCCGCGCCAGATCGACCACCGAGATCGGCAGCCCGCTGTGCAGCGACACCGCGTTGCACGCGTCGACCGCCGGGTTGATCGACCGCAGCGGCGCCTCGGCCGCCGCGGCCAGCAGGTACTCCGAGGCCGGCTTGCTGCGCCCGGTCGGCTTGAACCCGCCGGCGCGGAGCAGCGCGCGGACCCGCTGGCGCACCTCGTCGTCGGCGGCGAGCGGCGCGGCCCCCGCCCGGTCGAGCCCGGCCGCCACCTCGGCGCTGGTCGCCATCTCGCCCAGCGGCGCGGGCAGCTGGCTGGCGAACGCGAACAGATCGAGGAGCGGATGCGGGTCGACCTCGAGCTCGGGCAGCGACGCTGGCGTCGACGACGTGGACATCCCGCGAAGCTATCAGCGCCCCTGCACCGCCGCCACCGTCGCCACCAGGAGGTCGTCCTCGAGCGCGCCATCACCGACGTGCGCGCGCACCGCCGCCGCCACCCACGTGGCCAGCCCGGTCGCCGGGCCGCCCTCGTCGCTGGCCTGACGCAGCGCCCGGCGCAGGCGGCGCTCGCCGAACGGCTCGCCCTCCGGCGAGCGCGCGTCGGTGGCCGAGGCGCTGTAGAAGACGATCGCCTCGTCGCGCTCGATCGACCGGCGCGCCGACGAGCGGATCGGCGGCTCCTCACCGCCGAGCAGGTTGCCGCGCGACACCAGCGCGCCCAGCTCGCCGCCACCCGCGCGCCACACGTAGGGGAACGGATGACCGGCACCGGCGAAGGAGACCGCGCGCGCCCGCGCGTCGACCACCGCGACCAGCGCGCTCATCTGGTACGCGCCGCCGCCGGCCTGGCGCACCGAGCGGTGGATGAGCTCGAGCACCACATCCGGCTCGAACCCGGTGCCGAGCATGCGCGACGCCGCCTGGACCGCGCCGACCGCGCTGGCCGACAGGAGCGCCGCCGGCACCCCGCGGCCGGTGACCTCGCCGAGCCCGACCAGGAGGCGCGGCCCCGGCAGCGCCGCGGTGGTCCACCACGCCCCCGAGAACTGGCGCGCGGCGGCGAAGCATCGCTCCACCTGCCAGCCGGCCACCTCCTCGAACGGCGAGCCGCCGCCGACCTCGATCTGGACCCGGCCGGCCCGCTCGACCTCGCGCTCCACCTGCGAGCGCTCGGCCTCGGCGGCGCGCAGGCGCAGCTCGGCGAGCGCGCTCGCGGTCGCGTCCTGCGCCGCCTGCACCGCGTCGAGCGCCGGGCCGCGCAGGGCGCGGCGAGCGTTGCCGCGCGCGGTGGCCAGCCCGACCAGCTGACCGCGGTGGACCAGCGGCAGGACCAGATCGCCGCCCAGCGATCCGACCAGCTCCTCGATCGGCTGGCGCAGCCCACCGAGCGGCAGCTCGGCCAGGCGCCCGCTGTCGATCGGGCGCGGGTTGGCGAGCAGCCACGCGCGCGCGCGCCGGTCGAGGCGGACCGACGCGGCCTCGCGGTCCCCCGCCGGCCCGCCGTCATCGACCACCAGCGCGATCAGCTGACGCTCGTCGTGGCTCACCCCGTAGATGCGCGCGTCCCCGAGCGCCGCGGCGCGCGCGAGCAGCTCCTCGAGGGCCGGGGCCAGCTCGAGCGGGTGCGCGGCGCTGCGCCGCGATCCGGTCACTCGCTGGTCGAGGTAGCGAGTCGCCTCGCCGCGCGCCCCGTCGGCGATGGCGCCGGTCGCGGCGACGCCGCGCCGACGCCGACCGAGCACCAGCGCGACCTGCATCGCGGCCAGCGCGCCAGCCACGCCTCCCGCCGCGACCCACCGGGCATGCCCGGCGCCGGTCACACCCACCGCGCTGGCGGCACCGTACGCGATCGCCGCGGCGACGGCAGCCGCGCCCAGCTCGCGCATCGACGCCGTTCCGCGCGACACCCGGTCAACATATCACGCCGGATCGCGCCGGTGCTCCGACCGGCCGCCACTCGCGCACGCGGCCACCGCGCTGCTCGTACGGGCCCGCAGGGCGCCTTTCAGCTGCTGACCAAGCGAGCTGACTCTGCGGCCGACCCGTGGTATTTCGGAGGCTGTGTCGCGCCGTTCCCCCCGCATCCGGGCCCGTTTTGCCGCCACGGTGCACATCGCGGGAGTCGAGCACACGCTGGTCTGCCACACCCGCGACATCTCGGCCGAGGGCTGCTTCCTCGACACCGCCGAGATGATCGCCCCCGGCGTCGGCCTCAGCCTCGCGCTCATGGACAACGAGCGCGGCGAGGTGGTCCAGGTCGACGGCGTGGTCGCCCGCTGCCTGCCCGGCGGCCCCCACGGCGTCGGACGCGGCGTCGGCGTGCGCCTGGTCTCGCCGCCGCCCGACTGGCAGCTGATGGTGCAGCGCTACCAGCAGTCGCGGAGCAGCGAGGACACCACCATGGTCCCCGCCGTGCGCCTGGCCATCCTCGTCGTCGGCGACGAGGAGCAGCGCCGCGGCGCGCTCGCCCTCTACGTGACCAGCGGCTGGGACGTCCGCTTCGCCACCGACGTCGAGACCGCCGAGGAGGCGATGGCAGCCGTCGACCTCGACGCCGTCATCGCCGAGTACGAGCTCAACGACTCGCGCTGGCACGACATCCTCCTCATCGCGCGCAAGCTCCAGCCGGAGGCGCGCCGGTTCGTGCGCTGCAGCATGCGCGGCCAGCGAATCCCGCCCGGCGCCGAGGAGCTGGCTCACCGCATCGTCGACCGAGAGGCCGGCCTCGACGCCCTGGTCGACGCCCTGGGCGAGGAGTTCGGCCCGGAGCGCGCGGTCCGCTGATCCCGACGGAGACGAGAACGATGAGCCCTGCGCCGTACCCGCCGAGCATCTTCGCCACGCTCGTCCCGGCCGAGAGCGCCGCCCTCCTCACCCGCATCGTCGATCGCGCTCGCGCGGCCGGCCCGACCTCGGTGGTCGCGTTCGACCTCGACTCCACCCTGCTCGACAACCGCCCGCGCCAGGCCCGCATCCTGCGCGAGTACGGCGCCCTCCACCACATCGAGGCCCTCGCCGCCCACCACGCCGACCAGTGGTCGGGCTGGGACGCCCGCATCCCGATGGCGGCGAGCGGCATGTCTGCCGATCTCATCGACCTTCACCTGGCCCCGTTCCGCGTCTTCTGGAGGGACCGCTTCTTCACCAGCGAGTACTGCGTGGACGACGTCCCGATCCCGGGCGCGCCGGCCTACGTCGACCGCGTGCTCGGCGCCGGCGCCCGCGTCCTCTACGTCACCGGCCGCCACGAGGAGATGCGCGCCGGCACCGTCACCTGCTTCGAGCGCACCGGCCTCGCCTGCCCCGACGGCGACCGCGTCGAGCTGCTCATGAAGCCGACCCTCGAAGAGCACGACGACGCGTACAAGCTGCGCACCTACGCGGCGCTGAGAGATCACGGCCAGGTGGTGGCCGCGTTCGACAACGAACCGGCTCACATCAACGGCTACCGCGAGGCCTTCCCGGACGCCGACGTGGTCCACCTCGCCACCGATCACTCCATGCGCGACATCCCGCTCGCCGCCGGCATCCGCTCGATCCGCGACTTCACCGGGTAGGCCCGGCCAGGGCGCGGGCTCAAGGACGGCGCCGGACCGGCCGATGACGATGGATGGAACTGCGCCAGGCGGAGCGCTATCAGGCGTTCATCGAGAGCTGCTCCGAGGCGTTCTGGTGCATGGAGCTGACCCAGCCCATCCCGATCGGCCTCGACCCTGACCGCCAGATCGATCTCGCCTACGAGCACGGGATCATGGTCGAAGCGAACGGCGCGATGGCCCGCATGTACGGCCTCACCAGCCCCGCCGACCTCCTGGGGGCCACCCTCGGGCAGCTCATGCCGCGCGAGGCGAACGCCGCCTACCTCGACAGCTTCATCCGCTCCGGGTACCGCCTGACCGACGTCGAGTCCCAGGAGCGCGACCCCGCGGGCCGGGCCAAGTGCTTCCTCAACAACCTGCTCGGCATCGTCGAGGACGGCCACCTGGTCCGGGTGTGGGGCACCCAGCGCGACGTCACCGACCGCAAGCAGCTCGAGGACCAGCTGCGCCAGGCCCAGAAGATGGAGGCGGTCGGCCGGCTGGCCGGCGGCGTGGCCCACGACTTCAACAACATCCTCTCGGTGATCCTGACCTACGCGACGCTGCTGGAGGCCGACGACGCCCCCGCCGCCGAGCTGCACGAGGGTCTGGAGCAGATCCGCCTGGCCGCCGAGCGCGGCGCCAGCATGACGCGCCCGCTCCTCGCCTTCAGCCGGCAGCAGGTGGTGGCCGAGCAGCGGCTCGACACCAACGAGGTCGTGCGCGGCGTCGAGAAGATGCTGCGCCGGCTGGTGAGCGAGGAAGTCGACATCGTCACCCGGCTGGCCCCGGCGCTGCGCCCGATCCACGGCGACGCCGGCGCGATCGAGCAGGTGCTGCTCAACCTGGTGCTGAACGCGCGCGACGCGATGCCGGCCGGTGGACGGGTCGTCATCGAGACCGCCAACATCGATCTGGACGAGAGCTACGCCAGCGCTCACTTCGGCAGCACGCCGGGGCCGCACGTCATGCTCGCGGTCAGCGACAGCGGCGTCGGGATGGACGAGGCGACCCAGGCGCGCATCTTCGAGCCGTTCTTCACCACCAAGCCGGTCGGCAAGGGCACCGGGCTCGGGCTGTCCATCGTGTACGGCCTCATCAAGCAGAGCCGCGGCAACGTGTTCGTGTACAGCGAGGTCGGCCAGGGGACGTCGTTCAAGGTCTACCTGCCCGAGGACCAGGCCACCCGCGCAGCCGCGACCCGGCCGCCGGTCAGCCCGCCCGAGTCGATGCGCGGCGACGAGGTGGTGCTGCTGGTCGACGACGATCCGCTGGTGCGCGGCGCCGCCCGCGTGATCCTGGGTCGCCAGGGCTACACCGTGCTCGAGGCCAGGGACGGGGCCGAGGCGCTCGCGCTGGCCGCCGCCCACGAGGGAATCATCCACCTCCTCCTCACCGACGTGGTGATGCCGCACATGGGCGGAGGGGACCTGGCCCGCGCGCTCGGCCCCGGCCGCCCCGGCCTGCGGGTGCTGTTCATGTCGGGCTACACCGACGACATCGCGCTCCGGGTCGGCGTCAGCGAGGGAGACGTCGCCTACCTCCAGAAGCCGTTCGCGCCCGGGTCGATGGCCAGCGCCGTGCGCACCGTCCTGGACGCGGCGCGCGACCAGCCGGGCGCGGCCGCGCGGCTCGGCGGCTGAGCCGCAGCTCAGGCGGCGGCGCGCTGCATCGCGGCGGCCGGGAGCCGCAGCGTGATGGTGGCGCCGCGCCCCTCGCCGTCGCTGTGCGCGCTGAGCGTCCCGCCCATGGCGCTGGCCGCGCACGCACTGCCATGCAGACCGAACCCGTGGCCGTCCTTCTTGGTGGTGAAGCCGTGGCTGAACAGGCGGGGCAGATCCTCGGCCCGGATGCCCGATCCGGTGTCGGTGATCGAGATGGCGGCGGCGCCGTCCGCTTCCCGGGACACGTGGAGGCTGATGCGCCGGTCGCCGGCGGCGCCGTGGACGGCGTCGCGCGCGTTGCTGATGACGTTGGTCAGGATCTGCAACACTCGGTGTCGATCGACCATCAGCAGCGGCAGCGCCTCGTAGTCGCGGACGATCGTCACGCCCTGATTCTCGAACGCCGCCTGCTCGAGGCTGAGCGCGTCCTCGAGGAGGTCGGCCAGATCGAGCTCCGCGGTCGCGCGGACCGGGGTGGCGTGGGATTGCTGGAGGGCGACGATCGTCTTCACGTGATCGAGGTATCCCTGCAGGTCCTTCATGTCGTGGGCGTTCTGGATCCGCTCGGCCTCGAGGGTGGCGGTCATCTGGGCGAGGAACTCCGGGACGTGGCGGGCGCGAGGGTCCTCGGCGAAGAACCGCGGCAGATCGTCTGCATGATCGCGCAGGAGGTCGACCAGCCGGGTCAGCCTGGCGCCCTGCGACGACTGGAACGCCTCCAGGATCAGGTTGGATGACACGTTCGCGCTGTTGAGGACGTTCCCGACGCTGTGGAGGACGTTGCTGGCCACCTCGGCCATGCCGGCCCGGCGCGACACCTCGATCAGCTCCGCGCGCATCGCGGCGGCCCGCTCCTCGGCGGCCTTACGGGTCTGGAGCGCGCGCTCGAGCTCCTCGCGCTGCCGGTCCCCGACGTCGAGCATCTGGTGAACCACCGAGAAGCGGATCCTCGAGATGATGGCGCAGTGCACCGCCAGGGCGGTGAACACCATCGGATAGGCGAACGGCACCCCGTCCATCAGCGCCGCGACGCTCATCGCCGCGCAGAAGTAGAGCACCACGCCCACCACCACCCGCCGGCTCACCGGATCGGAAGCCAGCGCCATGAACGGAAGCCACAGCCACACCGGCAGCGGCCACCCGGCCACATGACAGAAGAAGATCGTCAGGCTCGCATTCAGGGTCGTCCGGCCGATCTCCGCGACCAGCGCGCCGTGCCGCCTGATCGCCACCTGGTTGACGAACCCGTTGATCGGGGCCATCGCGACGGCAAGCAAGAAGGCGAGCCCCACCAGCCGCCACTGCCCCCACACCCCCACGATCGTCAGCAACCAGACGAGCAAGGCGAACACGACGTGGCTCTTGCTGAGCCGCGCCATCATCTGCGCGTACCGATCGTGGACGAGCCTCGGCCTCAAGGTCTGCCGAGATCCAGATCGGCCGCCCCCGCGATCGCTTGAGGTACGTCGAGGGGGCTCGGGTACGACCGCCGCCTACTGGTTCAGGAAGTCGTCGATGTACTCGCAGAGCGGGTTGTCGGGACAGCAGAGGTCCTGGCCGCCGAACTGCTCGGTGTGGAAGCAGATCTTCGCGCCGTGGCTCGGGTAGTAGTAGGCCCAGAAGAAGCACATCTCGTCGTTCACCGACTCGCCGAAGCCGACCTCCTGGTCGCTGCGGTTCTGCCAGCTACAGGTGAACTGGAAGCCACCACCCGCGGGCATCGAGATCGGTGGGTCGTGATAGGTGGTCTCGGGCTCGTCCCACTGGAAGTCCTCCGGGGCGTAGATCGGCGTCCCCTCGTCGTCCTCGCCGGTCGCGACGCTCACCTGCACATCCGTGCCCCACTGGTGCTCGTGTCCGGTGATGGCGAAGACGTTGATGTCGGCGAGGTCGGAGGGGAGCGGCAGGTAGCTCGGCCCGAGGGTGATCACGTCCGGCTCCTCAGGCTCCGCCGGAGCCGGCGGCAGGTTGATGTCGGGGTTGCCGATGAACAGGAAGTCGGCCTCCTGCTCGAACTCCGATTCCGGCAGCTCGTGGAACGTGGTCGTGGCCGTGAGCTCCCGATCCTCATCGGTCGCGTTGATGTAGTGGAGCTCCATCCTGATCATCTGGCCGGCCTCGAGCGAGAAGGCCACGCCGGGCGGCAGCGAGATCAGCTCCTCGGACCGCTGGGTCACCGCCATCGGCGAGCCCTTGGTCGGGTCGAGGACCTCGACGAATGGCTGGCACGGCTCGGGCTCTGTGGTCTCCTCGATGTCGTCGGCCAGCCTGTAGACGATGAGGTGGTGGGAGGAAAGGCCCAGGCGATTCTCGATCTGGCCGACCTTGATCTCCGTGTCATTGGTCAGGCGCTTGCGGATGCAACGCGTGTCCTCCACGCCATGGGGCACCATTACCGGCCCCCACTCCACCGTGAACTCGCCGTCGACGGTCGAGTCGCCTCCGTCGTCATCCGCTCCGTCATCGGTTGTCCCGTCATCGGGCGCGTCGTCGGCCCCGTCCGTGCCGTCGTCGGCCTGGTCGTCGGTGCCGAGGTCGCCGTCGTCATCGCCGGAGTCGGAGGAACAGCCCGCTGCTGACGCCAGGATCGCGGCGAGAGAGACGGACCAGATGCGGGGGACGCGGACGACCATTCTTTCCTCCTACAGGCTTCGGCGCTTACTTCTCTCCAGTATAGGCCCTCGGGGCTCGCGGATGACCGGGCGCTCGCGGCGGGGGTCCATTCCGCCGCGTTCCCGTCCCTCTTCGCCGCTCTTTTCCCGACACGACCTCGGATTCAAGACGCACCTACACGCGGCGGAGGAGGACGAGGGACCGGCCGCCGACCGCGATGTCGCGTCCCACATCGGGCCCGGCCGGCGGATCGAACGAGGCCAGCGTGGTGTCGAAGACTCGCGTCCAGCGCTCACCGGCGTGATCGGCGGCCAGCCGGAAGTCGATCGGCGCGGCCCCGGCGTTGATGAGGAGGTAGAAGCTGTCGTCGCGCACGCGGTAGCCGTGGGCGTCGCGGCTGTCGATCTCGTCGCCGTTGAGGAAGACGCCGAGGCCGCGCGCGGTCGCGGCCCGCCAGTCCTGGTCGGTCATGGTGCTGCCGTCGGGCCGGTACCAGCCGATGTCGTGCACCTCGCTGCCGCGGATCGATCGGCCCTCGAACCAGCGCCGCCGGCGCAGGACCGGGTGGGCGGTCCGCAGCGCGATGAGCTGGCGGCTGAAGCGGAGCAGCTCGTGGTCGGCGCCCATCCAGTCGATCCACGACAGCTCGCTGTCCTGGCAGTATCCGTTGTTGTTGCCGCGCTGGGTGCGGCCCAGCTCGTCGCCGGCCAGCAGCATCGGGACGCCCTGCGAGAGGAACAGGGTGGCCAGGAAGTTGCGCCGCTGCCGCCCGCGCAGCGCCAGCACCGCCGTGTCGTCGGTCTCGCCCTCGAGCCCGCAGTTCCACGACCGGTTGTGCGACTCGCCGTCGCGGTCGTTCTCGCCGTTGTCGGCGTTGTGCTTGCGGTCGTAGCTGACGAGGTCGCGCAGGGTGAACCCGTCGTGGCAGGTGACGAAGTTGATGCTCGCGTGCGGTCTGCGCCCGGTGCTCGAGTAGAGGTCCGAGCTGCCGGTGATGCGAAAGGCGAGCTCGGCCAGCGTGCGGTCCTGACCGCGCCAGAAGTCGCGCACCGTGTCGCGGTACTTCCCGTTCCACTCCGACCAGCCGGGCGGAAAGTTGCCGACCTGGTAGCCGCCCTCGCCGAGGTCCCACGGCTCGGCGATGAGCTTCACCCGCTGCAGCACCGGATCCTGCTGGATGAGGTCGAAGAACGCCGATAGCCTGTCGACCTCGTGGAGCTCGCGCGCCAGCGCGGAGGCCAGGTCGAAGCGAAACCCATCGACGTGCATCTCCAGCACCCAGTAGCGCAGCGAGTCCATGATCAGCTGCAGCACGTTGGGGTGCCGCATGTTCATGCTGTTGCCGCACCCGGTGTAGTCGACGTAGCGACTGGGGTCGTCGGCCGCGAGCCGGTAGTAGGCGCGGTTGTCGATCCCGCGGAAGCACAGCACCGGCCCGCCCGCGCCCGCCTCGGCGGTGTGGTTGTAGACCACGTCGAGGATGACCTCGATGCCGGCCTGGTGCAGGAGCTTCACCATCCGGCGGAACTCCTGCACCTGCCCACCCTCGCCGGGTGCCCGGGCCAGCTCGTCGTGCGGCGCGAAGTAACCGATCGAGTTGTAGCCCCAGTAGTTCCTGAGCCCGCGCTGGACCAGGAACCGGTCGTGCACATAGTGATGCACCGGCAAGAGCTCGACCGCGGTCACCCCCAGGTCCTTGAGGTACTTGATGCTGGCCGGGTGGGCCAGCCCCGCGTAGGTGCCACGCAGCGGCAGCGGCACGTCAGGGTGGAGCTGGGTGAACCCCTTCACGTGGGTCTCGTAGATGATCGTCTCGTGCCACGGCGTGCGCGGCGGGCGGTCGTTGTCCCAGTCGAAGTAGGGACTCACCACCACGCAGCGCGGCATGTACGGCGCGCTGTCGAGATCGCTGGCGCGGGTCGGCTCGTCGGCGCGGAAGCTGAACATCGCCTCGTGCCAGCGCACGCGCCCGTCGATGGCGCGCGCATACGGATCGAGCAGCAGCTTGCTCGGCTGGCACAGGTGCCCCCCCGCGGGATCGAACGGCCCGTGAACGCGATAGCCGTACCGCTGGCCCGGCCCGACTCGCGGAAGGTAGCCGTGCCAAACGTAGCCGGTCCGCTCGGGCAGCTCGACTCGCGCCTCGCGTCCGTCGCTGTCGAACAGGCACAGCTCGACCTTGCTGGCCACCTCGGAGAACAGAGCGAAGTTCGTCCCCGCTCCATCGAACACCGCTCCCAGCGGCTGCGGGTTGCCTGGCCACGTTTCCATGCGGACCGCTTCCGTGCGAGACTCGTTGCGAACGTAGCCCATACGCCCCGACCGTGAGAAGCGAGCTGCCACGAGAAGGCGAGAGCCGTGTCCTGGTGGAGGGCGTGTGGCCGGAGATCGACGCCGGCGCCTATCCGGTCAAGCGCGTCATCGGCGACCGCTTCAAGGTCGCCGCGGATCTCATCGCCGACGGGCACGACCTCCTGGGCGGTGCCCTGCTCTTCCGCCACGAGGGCGAGCCGGACTGGCGCGAGGTGCGCCTGGTCGCCGCCGGCAACGACCGCTGGGAGGCCGCGTTCGACCTCGATCGGCTCGGCGTCTGGCACTACGCGCTCGAGGCCTGGATCGACCACGCCGCCACCTGGCTGCACGCGCTCGAGGTCAAGGCCGCGGCCGGCGCCCAGTCGATCGCCGATCTACCGACCGAGCTCCAGGTCGGGACGATCCTCTGCGCGGCCGCCGCCGCTCGCGCCGCCCGGGCGAACCCGTCCGACGCGGTCCGCCTGCGCGACGCCGCCGGCGCGCTCGACGACCGGACCATCCCCGTCGAGGACCGCGTGGCGCTCGCGCTCGAGCCGGCCCTGGCCGAAATTCTGGCCCGGTGGCCGGACCGCGACCGCGCCGCCCGCTACGGGCGCGACCTCTCGGTGGTGGTCGATCCGCGGCGCGCCCGCTACTCGACCTGGTACGAGTTCTTCCCCCGCTCGGCCGGCGCGCCCGGCCAGCACGCCACCCTTCGCGAGGCCGAGGCCCGCCTGCCCTACGTCGCCGACATGGGCTTCGACGTGCTCTACCTGCCGCCGGTCCACCCGATCGGCACCGCCCACCGCAAGGGCAAGAACAACAGCCTCCGGGCCGCGCCGGGCGACCCGGGCAGCCCGTGGGCGATCGGCGCGGCCGAGGGCGGCCACACCGCGGTCCACCCGCAGCTCGGCACCATCGCCGACTTCCGCCACTTCGTCGACGCCGCGGCCGGCCACGGCATCGCCGTCGCGCTCGACATCGCGTTCCAGGCATCGCCGGATCACCCGTGGGTGAAGGAGCACCCGGCCTGGTTCAAGCACCGGCCCGACGGCACCATCCAGTACGCCGAGAACCCGCCCAAGAAGTACCAGGACATCTACCCGCTCGACTTCGAGTCCGAGGACTGGCGCGGCCTGTGGCAGGAGCTCCTCCAGACGTTCCTGTTCTGGATCGAGCACGGCGTGACCATCTTCCGGGTCGATAACCCGCACACCAAGTCGTTCTACTTCTGGCGCTGGTGCATCGCCGAGATCAAGGCGCGCCACCCGGAGGCGATGTTCCTGTCCGAGGCGTTCACCGCGCCCAAGCGGATGTACGCGCTGGCCAAGCTCGGCTTCACCCAGTCGTACACCTACTTCACCTGGCGCGAGTCGGCCTGGGAGCTGCAAACCTACCTGACCGAGATCACCAGCCCGCCGGTGGTCGAGTTCTTCCAGCCGAATTTCTGGCCCAACACCCAGGACATCCTGCCCACCCACCTGGCCGGCCAGGGGCGCGGCGCCTTTGCCGCGCGCCTCATCCTGGCCGCCACCCTGTCCTCCAGCTACGGCATCTACGGGCCCGCCTTCGAGCTCATGGACAACCAGCTCCGGCCCGGCTCCGGCGAGTACCTCGACAACGAGAAGTACGAGCTCAAGCAGTGGGACATCGCCCGGCCCGACAGCCTGCGCCCGCTCATCCGCCGCATCAACCGCATCCGGCGCGACAACCCGGCCCTGCAGCAGAACCGGCTGCTCCACTTCCACGCCTCCGACAACCCGAACCTCCTCTGCTACAGCAAGCGCACCGACGACCACGCCAGCGTGATCCTGGTCGCCGTCAACCTCGATCCCAACGGCCGCCAGGGCGGCATGATCCACCTCGACCTGGGTCAGCTCGGCGTGACCGGCGACCAGCCGTTCCGCGTGCGAGACCTGGTCGGCGGCGGGCGATACACCTGGCAGGGCCCGCACAGCTACGTCGAGCTCGACCCTTACACCCTGCCCGCTCACGTCTTCATCATCGAGCGCCTCTGACGCGGCGAGGACTGCAATGCCCCGCATGACCACCGACACCGGTTCTCCCTCGTTCGACGACCCGCTCTGGTTCCGGGACGCCGTCATCTACGAGCTGCACGTGCGCGCGTTCGCCGACTCCAACGGCGACGGCATCGGCGACTTTCCCGGCCTCATCACCCGGCTCGACTACCTGCGCGACCTCGGCGTCACCGCGCTGTGGCTGCTGCCGTTCTACCCCTCGCCGCTGCGCGACGACGGCTACGACATCTCCGACTACCGCACGGTCAACCCGATCTACGGCACCCTCGACGACTTCCGCCGCTTCCTCGACGCGGCCCACGAGCGCGGCCTGCGGGTCATCACCGAGCTGGTCATCAACCACACCTCGAACGAGCACCCCTGGTTCCAGCGCGCCCGCCGCGCCGCGCCCGGCACCGTCGAGCGCGACTTCTACGTGTGGAGCGACACGCCGGAGCGCTACCGCGGGACCCGCATCATCTTCCAGGACTTCGAGACCTCGAACTGGACCTGGGACCCGGTCGCCGACGCGTACTTCTGGCACCGCTTCTACCACCACCAGCCCGACCTCAACTTCGACAGCCCGGCGGTCAAGCAGGCGATCTTCGAGGCGCTCGACTTCTGGATGGAGATGGGCGTGGACGGCCTCCGCCTCGACGCGGTGCCGTACCTGTACGAGCGCGAGGGGACCAACAACGAGAACCTGCCCGAGACGCACGAGTTCCTGCGCGAGCTGCGCCGCCACATCGACCGCAAGTTCATCGGCCGCATGCTCCTGGCCGAGGCCAACCAGTGGCCCGAGGACGCCGCGTCCTACTTCGGCAAGGGCGACGAGTGCCACATGAACTTCCACTTCCCGCTCATGCCCCGCCTGTTCATGGGGCTGCAGCAGGAGCAGGCGTTCCCGATCCTCGACATCCTCGAGCAGACCCCGGCCATCCCGGAGAGCTGCCAGTGGGCGGTGTTCCTGCGCAACCACGACGAGCTCACCCTCGAGATGGTGACCGATCAGGACCGCGACTACATGTGGAGGGTCTACGCCGAGGACCCGCAGGCGCGCATCAACGTCGGCATCCGCCGCCGCCTGGCCCCGCTGCTCAAGGAGCGGCGCAAGATCGAGCTCATGAACGCCCTCTTGATGTCGATGCCGGGCACGCCGGTCCTCTACTACGGCGACGAGATCGGCATGGGCGACAACTTCTACCTGGGCGACCGCAACGGGGTGCGCACGCCGATGCAGTGGACCGGCGACCGCAACGCCGGCTTCTCGCGCGCCAACCCGCAGAAGCTGTTCCTGCCGGTCATCATCGACCCCGAGTACCACTACGAGTCGGTGAACGTGGAGGCCCAGGAGCAGAATCCACAGTCGTTCCTGTGGTGGACCAAGCGGCTCATCGCGCTGCGCAAGAACCACGACGTGTTCGGGCGCGGCAAGTTCGAGTTCCTCCGCCCCGAGAACCCGAAGGTGCTCGCCTTTGTGCGCAGCTACCAGGACCAGCACGTGCTGGTCGTCGCCAACCTGTCCCGCTTCAGCCAGGCCGTCCACCTCGATCTATCGCTGTGGCGCGGGGTCACCCCGATCGAGCTGTTCGGCAACGCCGATTTCCCGCAGGTCGGCGAGCAGCCGTACCTCCTCACCCTCAGCCCGCACGCGTTCTTCTGGCTGTCGCTGTCGCCGAGGAGCGAGCCGGCCCAGCGCCGCCACCACGTGCCGTCCCTGAGCGCGACCGGGTCGTGGCAGGCGGTGCTGTCGAGCGACCGCGGCCGCCGCGCGCTGGAGCGGGCGCTGCCCGGCTTCCTGGGCGAGGCGCGCTGGTTCCGCGGCAAGGCCGACGTGGTGCGCGTCGCGCGCATCGTCGACGACATCCCGGTCGCCGCGCCGGAGCCGTTCCACCTGCTCCTGGTCGAGGTCGAGTACGTCGAGCGCCAGACCGAGACCTATCTGCTTCCGATCGGGTTCGCCGCCGGCAAGCGCGCGCGCGATCTCGAGGCCGATCACCGCGCCGCGGTGGTGGCCCGCCTCCTGGTCCGGCCGGCCCCCGAGGCCGAGGGCGATCCGGGCGTCCTCTACGACGCCGCGTTCGAGCCGGGCGCGGGCGAGGCGCTGCTCGCGCTGGTGAGCGAGGGCAAGACCGCGGCCGGGACCGCCGGCCGCATCATCGGCCACGCCGGCGCGCGCCTGCCCGCGCTCCTCGAGGGGGCCGGCGCGGGCGATCTGCGCGCCAACCTGCTCGGCGTCGAGCAGTCGAACACCAGCATCTCGTTCGGCGGGCGCGTGGTGCTGAAGATCCTGCGCCAGGTCGAGGACGGGGCCAACCCGGACCTCGAGATCAGCCGCTACCTGACCGAGCACTCCAGCTTCACCAATACCCCGGCGCTGGGCGGCTGGATCGAGTATCGCTCCAGCGTGACCGGGCGCAAGAACGCCACCGTCGGGCTCCTCCACCAGTTCGTGCCCAACCAGGGCGACGCCTGGCAGCTCACCCTCGATTCGATCCACCGCTCGTTCGAGTGGGCGCTCAGCCACCGCGACGCGCTGAGCGAGGTCCGCCCGCCCGATCGCTTCGTGCTCGCGCTGTGCGAGGAGCCGCGCCCGGGCCCGGTCGACGAGTTCCTGGCCGGCTACATCCCGCACGCGAACCTGCTCGGCGAGCGGACCGCCGATCTCCACCTGGCGCTCAGCCAGGACTCGAGCGATCCCGGCTTCCGCCCCGAGGAGTTCTCCACCCTGCACCAGCGCTCGCTGTACCAGGCGGTGCGCACGGGGCTCAGCCAGAACCTGGATCTGCTGAAGCGCCGGCTGTTCGCCGTGCCGGAGGACGCCCGCCCGCTGGCCGAGCGCGTGCTCGAGCGGCGCGCCGAGCTCGACGAGCGCATGCGCCGCATCCACGCCCAGCGGCTGGAGACGGTCCGGGTCCGCGTGCACGGCGACTACCACCTCGGCCAGGTGCTGTTCACCGGCAACGACTTCGTCATCATCGACTTCGAAGGGGAGCCGAACCGATCGATCGGCGATCGCCGCTACAAGCGATCGCCGCTGCGCGACGTGGCCGGCATGCTGCGCTCCTTCCACTACGCCTCCGCGGTGGCGCTGACCAGCGGGCGCGGGCGGCAGGAGGACATCGCCACTCTCGAGCCGTGGGCGCGCGCCTGGCACCGCTGGGTCTCGGCCGCGTTCCTGACCGCGTACCTGGCCCGCTCGGCCGGCGCGCCCTACATGCCGTCGAGCAAGATCGACCTCGAGATCCTCCTCGACTTCTACCTGGTCGAGAAGTGCGCCTACGAGCTCGGCTACGAGCTGTCCAGCCGCCCGGACTGGGTGTCGATCCCGCTGGCCGGCCTCAATGACCTCCTGCGCGCGGACCCGGTCGCGCGGCCGCGAGAGGGATGACATGTCGCTTCTGGGCGATCAGGACCTGCACCTCTTCAACGAGGGAACCCACGTCCGCCTGTACCGCGTGCTCGGCGCGCACCTCGGCACCGTCGGTGGGGTGAAGGGGACCACCTTCGCGGTGTGGGCGCCCAACGCCCAGGCCGTGTCGGTGACCGGCGACTTCAACGGGTGGGACGCCGAGCGCCATCCGCTCCAGATGGTCGGCGCGTCCGGTATCTGGGAGCTGTTCGTCCCCGGCGCCGAGCGCGGCAACCACTACAAGTTCCGGATCACGCCGCGCGGCGGCCGCCCACCGGTCGACAAGTCGGACCCGTTCGGGTTCCGCCACAAGCTCGCCCCGGACACCGCCTCGGTCGTGTGGTCGCTGGAGCACGAGTGGCGCGACAAGGCCTGGATGGACGAGCGCCGGCGCAAGAACCGGCTCGACGCGCCCATCTCGATCTACGAGGTTCACCTCGGCTCGTGGATGCGCCCGGTCGACGAGCCCGGCCGCATGCTGACCTACGCCGAGGTGGCGCCCCGCCTGGCCGACTACTGCCAGGAGATGGGCTTCACCCACGTCGAGCTCATGCCGCTGTCCGAGCACCCGTACTACCCGTCGTGGGGCTACCAGGTGACCGGCTACTTCGCGCCGACCAGCCGCTACGGCGAGCCGCAGGAGCTGATGCAGCTCATCGACGAGCTGCACCAGCGCGGGGTCGGCGTGATCCTCGACTGGGTCCCGGCCCACTTCCCGACCGACGAGACCGGCCTGGCCCAGTTCGACGGCACCCACCTCTTCGAGCACGCCGATCCGCGGCTGGGCTTCCACCCCGACTGGGGCACGCTCATCTTCAACTACGGGCGCCACGAGGTGAGGAGCTTCCTCCTCTCCAGCGCGCTCTTCTGGCTCGACCACTACCACATCGACGGTCTGCGGGTGGATGCAGTCGCCTCGATGCTCTACCTCGACTACTCGCGCAAGGCTGGCGAGTGGATCCCGAACCAGTACGGAGGACGCGAGAACCTCGACGCGATCCACTTCCTCCGCCAGTTCAACGAGGCGGTCTACGCCCACTACCCGGACGTGCAGACCATCGGCGAGGAGTCGACCGCGTGGCCGATGGTGTCGCGCCCGACCTACCTGGGCGGGCTCGGCTTCGGCATGAAGTGGGACATGGGGTGGATGCACGACACCCTCGAGTACCTGAAGCACGACCCGATCCACCGCCGCTTCCACCACGCCAAGCTCACCTTCCGCGGCGTCTACGCCTTCAGCGAGAACTTCGTCCTGCCGCTCTCCCACGACGAGGTCGTGCACGGCAAGGGCTCGCTGTGGCGCCGCATGCCGGGAGACGAGTGGCAGAAGCGGGCCAACATGCGCCTCCTGTTCGGCTACATGTTCTCCACCCCGGGCAAGAAGCTCCTCTTCATGGGCGGCGAGTTCGGCCAGGACCGCGAGTGGAACCACGAGGCCAGCCTCGACTGGCACGTCGCCGAGGAAGAGGGCCGGCGCGGCCTCCAGCGCCTGGTCGGCGACCTCAACCGGGTCTATCGATCCGAGGCCGCGCTCCACCAGCTCGACTGCGATCCAAGAGGCTTCGAGTGGATCGACGGCAGCGACTCCGAGCAGAGCGTCCTGGCCTTTGCCCGCCGCGGCCTCCGCGACGACGACTACGTGCTCGTCCTCTGCAACTTCACGCCCGTCGTCCGCGACAACTACCGGGTCGGCGTCCCCCGCGAAGGCTTCTGGCGAGAGATGCTCAACACCGACTCCCACTACTACTCCGGCAGCGGAGTCGGGAACCTCGGCCAGATCGAGACCTCGCCGGTGCCCTGGCACGGCCGCTCCTACTCGCTCAACGTCGTCCTTCCCCCGCTGGGAGTCCTCTGGCTCAAGTGGGTCGGCGGAAGCCCCTCCCTGGACACGAGTCTCACGAGGTGATACAAGACGTATCACAACGTGATACACGACGATAAGAAACAAAAACCAGCCCTTACCAGCGAAGAGGCCGTCGCCGCGACCCCCGCGGCGCCCAACGGCGCCGGCGACGACGCCGAGCGAAAGGAGCGAGTCCTCCACACCAGGGTCCCCGAGTCGCTCGACGACGCGATCCGGGCCGCCGCCTCGGAGCTCGGCATGTCGGTCTCCAACCTGGTCCGCAACGTCCTGGCCAACGCCCTCGACGTGGTCGAGGCCGCGACCCTGAGAGTCCCGAGGCGAGCCGCCGCCGCGGCCGCGTCGGTGCGCGGCGCGGACGGCCCGAGCGGCGAGGCCGCTGCGGCGTCGGCGCCGGAGCCGGCCGCGGAACCGGCGACCCCGGCGCGAGTGCTCGGCTGGCAGGAGGCCACCCTCGAGCTCAACGCGATCTGCGACCGCTGCAACGCGATCCTCGCCCGCGGAGCCCGCGCGGCGATCTCGATCCCGGAGCGAGGCAGCGCGCCCCGCACCGTCCGCTGCCTGCCCTGCCTCGAGGAGCTCACCCGTGACCCCGCACGCTGACCGCGGCGCGGCCAGAGGCCGCGAACCGCTCACCGACGCCCTCCGCGGCGCATGGGCCGAAGCCAGGAGCGATGTCCGCCGCAGCCTCGACAAGCTCGTCGCCGACGCGAAGAGCGATGTCCGCCGCAGCCTCGACAAGCTCGTCGCCGACGCGAAGACCGATGTCCGCCATATCAAGTCCCAGGGCGGCGCCTTCGGCCAGTCGATGACCGCCCGCGCGCTGCCGATCCTCCGCGCCGCCCGCGCCACCCCGCGCGCCGCCCGCCTGGCCCGCGAGGCCGGCCTCATCCTCGCCGAGTACCGCTGGCACGAGGTGCGCGCCCGCTTCCTCGGCGCCGAGGCCGCCAGAGCGGCGCGCGACGCCCTCCACCGCCGCGCCGCCGCCCGCCTCCACCGCCTCTGCGTCGAGCTGCGCGGCGCCATCCTCAAGCTGGGCCAGTTCGCCTCCACCCGCCGCGACCTCCTGCCGCCCGCCTACGCCGAGGCCCTCGCGCTCCTGCAAGACTCGGTGCCGCCGGTCCCGTTCGAGCGAATCGCCGAGCGAATCCGCGCCGAGCTGGGTGCGCCGATCGAGGACCTCTTCGCCGCCTTCGATCCACACCCGATCGCCGCCGCCTCGCTGGCCCAGGTGCACGGAGCCGTCCTCGCCGACGGCACCCGCGTGGCGGTGAAGGTCCAGGTCCCCGGCGTCGAGACCGAGGTCGAGGGCGACCTGTCGCTCTTCACCCTCCTGGCCGGCGGCGTCCGCGATCTGTTCCCGTCCCTCGACCTGGCCCCGTTCGCCGCCGAGCTCGGCCGCTCGGTCCGCGAGGAGCTCGACTACCGCCTCGAGGCGTCGCGCGCGCGCCGCATGGCCGACGACATGGCCGTCGATCCGTCGATCAGGGTCCCGCGCGTGCACGAGCACCTGTCGTCGGCTCGCGTCCTCACCATGGACCGCATCGACGGCGAGCGACTCACCGACTTCCTCGACCGCGCTCGAGGAGACACAGGCGCCGGCGGCCAGGCCGACCTCGCCGCGATCCTCTCCGCCCTGATCCGCACCTACGCCCACCAGATCCTCGCCACCGGCCGCTTCCAGGCCGATCCGCACCCCGGCAACTTCCTGGTCTGCCCCGGCCCGCGCCTCGCGCTCCTCGATTTCGGCGCCATCGCCGAGCTCACCGGCGACGAGCGCCGCGCGTACGTGGCCCTGACCGGCGCGGTCATCACCCGCGATCGCAAGCGAGCCGCCGATCTGATGACCGGCCTCGGTTTCCAGCTGCGCGGCGGCGCGCAGGGCGGCGGCGACCCCGATGCGCTCATCGCCTTTGCCGACCTCCTGCTCGATGCCTTCCGCCCGGCGCCCGATCGCCCGCTGGCCGACCTCGACCCGCGCGCCGCCTTCGACGAGGCCCTCGCGCTCGGCCGCGAGAGCCCGATCCTCATCCCGAATCACTTCGTCCAGGTCGGCCGCGTGCTCGCCTCCCTCGCCGGGCTCCTCTTCGCCTATCGCCCGCCGATCCAGCTCTGGCCGCTCATCGCGCCGTTCCTGGTCGAGGCCGCGCCGGCGCCTCCGGGCTGACGAGCGCCTCGCCGCGCCCGCCACCGCCGCGCCGACGCCTCTATCTTCGCGCCGTTACCCCATCCATCCAGGGACGGTGGCTACTTCAACTGCCAGGTCGACTGGCCCCACTAGCTCCTCGACGCGCCGTGGCCATTGCGCGCGTTCTGGCGACTTCCCCCCCGGTCAGCCGCAGCGAATCGACTGCACCACCGACCAGGAACGGGCGGTTGTCGACCCCGTCGCCTGGGGCTTTGGCCCCGGTCTGCAACTCCCCGCGGGCGCTTCACCCTGCCCGTTCGTGGTCTATCGCTTGCAGTTCAGTCGAGTCGACATGGCAGACACTCTCTCGACGAATCGCCTGCTCGCCGTTCTCCTCGGCGGGCTCCTCGCGTTCGGCTGCTCCTCGGGGTCGGTCGATGGCGAGGACGACGGCGCCGCCGAGGACGACGGAGGGAACGACGGCGCCGACGACGGCGGTGGCAACGGCGGCAACGGCGCCCCGGTCATCACCATCACCAGCCCCGAGCGCGGGACCGTATCGACCGCCGACTCGGTCGAGGTCTCCGGCCGGGTGACTGGCTCCGGCTCGATCTCCCAGGTCACCATCAACGGCAACGCCGCCGAGCTCGCCAGCGACGGCAGCTTCACCGCCAACCTGGCCCTCGAGGAGGGCATCACCCTCATCGAGACCGTGGCTCGCGACGACGCCGGCCGCGAGTCGACCGACGCCCGCGGCGTCCTGGCCGGCAACCTGGTCGACCAGTCCACCCCGGTCACCGAGGGCCTCGTCGCCAACATGTCCGGCACCGCGATGACCGGCCTGAGCGGCATGATCCAGGACTTCGCCAACAACACCGACTTCACCGCGCTGGCCACCTCGCTCAACCCGGTGGTCAACACCGGCGACGGCTGCAACAGCGCCAAGGTGTTCGTCGAGTCTGTCCAGCACGAGGGCGTGGACGTCGGGGCCGGCCCGGTCGCCGGCGGCATCGCCGCCGATGTCTCGGTCCGCAACCTGACCGTGACCGGCCGCGTCACCTTCCGCGCCGTCTGCGTCAGCGGCTCGGCCGACTTCACCCTCACCGCCGACGGCTTCAACCTGACCGGCACCATCACCCCGACCCTCACCGGCGGCGACATCAACGTCGGCCTCAACGGCGTGGCCAACTCGTTCAGCGGCTTCGCCATCGACGTGAGCGGCATCCCCGGCTTCGTCGAGTCGCTGTTCACCGGCGCGGTCCGCGACCAGCTGTCCAACATCCTGCGCGACACCATCACCAACATGGTGCCGACGGTGGCCAACGGCTTCCTGTCCGACTTCCTGGCCGACTCCTACAGCATCTCGATCCTCGGCCAGACCATCTCGCTGTCGGTCACCCCGAGCGCGATGAACTGGACCGAGCAGGGCGGCACGATCGTCCTCGACACCAGCTCGACGGTCGACGCCGCCGAGGGCGCCCTCTACCTCAGCAGCCCGCGCCCGCGCCCGGGCGACGCCGACCTGGCCTCGACCGGCATCCGAATCGCCGTGGCCGACGACGTCCTCAACCAGCTGCTCGGCAGCATCTGGGCCAGCGGCGCCCTCGAGGACACCGTCCTGCCGCTCCCCGGCGACGCGCTCAGCGCGGCCTTTGGCGGCGACGTCCAGTCCGCCGCGGTGACGATGATCCTGCCCCCGGTCGCCAACTTCGACACCAGCACCGGCACCGCCAAGCTCACCATCGCCGACCTGCAGATGGACGCGTCCAGCCCGAGCGGAGAGGTCCTCGCCTCGTTCGTCCTCTCCGCCGAGATCGACCTCGCGGTCGAGACCAGCGCCGACGGCCGCGTCCGCATCGTCACTCGCGCCCCCCGCATCCTGGCCCAGGTCCTCTCCCAGAGTGACTCGCTCCTGACCGAGCTCACCGCGGACAAGGTGGCGGCCATCGCCGAGCTCGGCATCAGCCAGGTCTCCCTCCTGGCCGACGACCTCCTCGGCAGCATCCCGGTCCCCGGCATCGCGGGAGCCACCATCACCTCGCCCACCTTCCAGCCCGTCGGCGGCTACCTCCTCCTCGGAGGCGACATCGCCTTCGAGTAGGCCAACCAGATAACCCACGCGAGCGCGCGGCCTCCCCCCCTCCTCTCGGCCCGGCAGTGCTCGCCCCCGCGGCCCGACTGATGCTCCTCCCCCCTATAGCGCAGTCGGGCCCGGTTTTTTTTCGGAGCCGGCGATCCGGCCCAGCACCAGCGACCCCCGTCGAGGTGCCGGGCCGGATCCCCAGGCCGCATCACCAGAACGAAGCCCGATAGCCCCGGTCGCCCCGCGGGCCGGGCTCACCGGCCGGCTCAGGAGCCAGGCCGGACGTTCGGCATCGCGACCCAGCCAAAGCGGGTAGAGGCCCCCTCGAACGTCCCGTAGAGGAAGCTGAGAGTCCGCGAGACTCGCCTCGGCGACCCCGAGGCACAGCTGTACAGCGGCCGGTCGATCGAGTGCTGAGCCGAGGCCCGATGAAACCGGATCCCGGTGTCATTCGGATAGGAGTCGATCGTCCCCGACCCCAGAGCCGGCGAGTACCCCGGAAGGTTGAAGATGAGATTGACGTGCCCGTTCCGCCCCAGATAGTCGGTGGCGTTCCGGCCCGACTCACAGGTCTTCACCACCTTCAGTGAATTCCCTGCCGAATCCAGATAGGGAGAGTTGTCCGAGACCACCAAGTGCCAGGTGGACGAGGAGCCCCCCGGATCCCGCCCCCGCACCGTGGGCATGAACGAGAGGTCCCGGCCGATGGCCGACTCGTTGATCCACCCACTCCGCGCCCCCACATCCGTACCCACGGCAAACGCCATCACCTTCGGCGTGCCATGAAGAACCCGCCGCTGCCCGAAATTGAGCCGCGTGGAACTGGCAGTCACCGTCCCGATGACATCGCCAAGACTGTCCTCGAGCACATGCCCACTCCCCCGGATCGGAAACGAAGAAGTCCGTCCCACCCGGTCCAGAGCCCGAGGAAGAGGGTCACAGTCCCGAGCCCGAGGATAAGAGCAGTTGTTATCCGACTCATGGCAGATGACCCGCCGAGCCCCGGAACAAGAAACCGCCGCCTGAGCATCGCCCTCCCCGCCCCCGATCCCATCCTCCAGAGCCCCATCCCCGGAAGCATTCTCCTCATCGAGATCGCCGACGCCCTCCGCCCCACCAGCCCCATCGACAGAGCAACCCGAAGCCCCAACAGCGGCAAGCCCAAGCCCAAGAGCCGCCACAGCAGCCCAGCGAACCATCCTCGGATCCATGCGAACCTCCTGGCCTTTCAAACCCGGTCTGACCACTGCGCAGACCATGCCAGGCCCCATCACCAACCATTTCCATCCCCTCCCCGCACCCGCCCCACCCCGAACGGGACCACCCACCCCGCAACGCCAACGTCCGTCCGCGAAACAAAAAACCAGTTACACCCGGCGAACGAAGCCAGCCGACCCCGGCCCCCGGTCACCTTGACCCCTCCTCCGCCCGTGGTCATAGTCCAGCTTCGCCGGCCAGCCCCACGGGGCCAACCCGGCGAAGTTCTTTGACAAGGGGGCGAATCGGATTCGACGGGGATGACGAGGCTGAGGCTGCGAGTCGTGGCGCCCATGGCCACGTAAAAATGGGCACAAACGCAACTGCGAACGACAACAACGCTGTTGCTCTCGCTGCTTAATTAAAAACTAAGCAACGACGGAGCCGGCCACTACCGCCTGAAGTGACCGTCTCTGCCAAACAACCAGGCTAGCCCAGGCGCAAAGCCCATCGGCGCCCAGGGCGAACCACAGGATGGACTAGCAAAGGGAGCAGGCCGCCCACCGCCGGCCCCAGCGCGAA
>DATHKR010000238.1:0-13491 GCA_035489015.1 Kofleriaceae bacterium
CGGCCGCGGCCCGCGACCGCGCGGTGGCGAGCGCCAGCGACGAGGGGTACCCGCGATCCGGGTCGAAGGAGCCCAGCGCCGCGGGCGACGCCCCGGCGAACCGGGCCAGCCAGCGATCCGCCCACAGCACGTGATCGAGCGCCGCAGGACGCGCGGCCGCGACAGGCGACTCGAGCTCCGCCCCGCCGCCCACCCGCCAGCCCGGCCCGGCCGACACCGGTCGATGGACCGCGCGCGCCGCCGCCGTCGCCGCCAGGAGGCCGCCGAGCCCTGCCGGCAGGAGCACGCGCGGCCCCGCGGCCGGCGCGATCTGATCCGTCTGTCCCGCCAGCGCGCTGGTCGCGAGCAGCTCGAGGGCGCGCGCACGCGCCGACATCGCGCGCACGCCGGTCCGCGCCAGGGACGCCTCCGCGCCCGCGCCCGCGCCCGACGAGCCCGCCTCCGAGCCCGAGCCGACACCGGAGCCAGCCCCGGCACCGATACCGCTTCCGGCTCCCGAGGTCGCGCTCGACCCCTGCCCGCCACCGCTCCCCGCCGGGCCGGCGACGCTCGACGACAAGGCCACCCGCGCCGCACTCGCCGAATCCTGCCAGGCACCAGCCCCGCCGCCGCCCGCCGCCGCACCACCACCACCAGCTTCGCCGCCGGCGCCTGCCGCCTGCCCGGCGCTCTCGCTCGATCCGCCGGCCGGCCAGCCGCTCTGCGCCGAGCCGCCCGGCCCCATCGCTGCCTCTGCCGCCGCCGCCAGCGACCCCGCAAGCGCCGTCACATCCGGCTTCGATCCAGAGCCGCCAGCCGCGCCACCCACACCGCCGCCCGAGGAGCCCATCGATCCCGCCGGCGATCCCGCCGGCGATCCGGCCGCGCCGCGCTCGCTCGCTGCCCGCGCGACCGCGGCGGCCCGCTCGACGGCGGCCCGCTCGACGGCGGCCCGCTCGACGGCGGCCCGCTCGACCGCGGCCCGCTCGACCGCCGCGCGCCCGACCGCCGCCCGCTCGACCTCGCGCGCCTGCCGCGACGCCTCCGCCTCGAACGCGCGCCTGGCCGAGTCGGCCAGCGCCGCCGCCGCGCCTGGATCGCCCGCTTCACCGCCAGCCAGCTCGACCGGGGTCACGTACGAGAGCAGCGGCGCCGAGCGCCGGCCCGCCTCCTCGTCCTCGAAGACTCCCCCGGTTCCCGTCGCCGCCGACGCCCCGGCCATGGTCGGCCGCCGAAAAGCCAGCTGGGCCAGAAATTCAGCCGTCCGCGCCGCCGCGCCATCGACCAGGGAGCTGTAAGCGCGCCACGGCGCCGCCGCCGATCCGGCCGCTGCCCCCGGTCGCGCGGCGCCCCGCGCCGCCTCGCCGCCCACCGCCGACGCTCCGCGCGACGCGGCCAGCGAAGGCGCGACCAGCTCGAGCGGGAGATCCAGCCCCCGCTGCCACTCGGGGCTGGACGATCCACTCGGGCCACTCGGGCCACTCGGGCCACTCGCGCCACTCGGGCCGCTCGCGCCGCTCGAACCACCCGGCGACACCGGACGCGCCGAGCCCGGCATCCACTCCGGCGCGGCCCCACCCGTCTGGCCACCTGCCTGGCCAGCCGCCTGGCCGCCCGCGCGCGCGAGCACCATCTCCGCGTCGCGCCGGGTCCGCGCGCCCATCGGCGCCGACCGCTGCTCCTCGAGCACGCTGGCCCGCCAGCTCTCCGCGGTCGCCGCCTGCGCCGCCGCCATCCACTCCAGCTCGTCGCCGAACCAGGGGATCGGGAACAACCAGTTCACCGACGGCGCCGACCGCTCGGTCCGCCGACCGCGCGACGCCTCGGTCCCGCCCAGGTACTGGGTCAGCCGCTCGTCCGCGAACCGGAGCGAGCGCATCGACGGCGCGTGCACCGTCGACTCGCCCTCGGGCGCCCAGCGTCCGGCCACCGCGCCGCTGTGCGACTCGGCCCGGGCCATCGCCGTCGTGCGAAACGCCGGCCCGCCCAGGACGCTCTGCGCCGCCCGCGCCTCGCCGGCCGTCCCGCCCACGCCTGATGATCCGCTGCCCTCGCGCGAAGCCACGTGCGCTCACCCCGATGCATTGAAGAAGAGACCGCTGTGCGCGATCTCGATCGACTCGATGGCCAGCTCCGTCTTGGAGCCGTCGAAGTCCGGGCCCTCCCACTTGCACGGCCATCCGTCCAGGAACGTCCAGCTGCACACCGGCTTCATCTCCGAGTCGAACTGGAAGATCTTGCCGGTCTTGCGCTTGCCCGCCTCGGCCAGCCACGACTGGCGCCAGAGCAGGAGCTCGTAGCCGCCGCGCACGAAGCCGCGCTTCAGGACCAGGTTGGGCCACTTGGAAGGGCCGACCAGCTGATGGGTGAACGTGTTGAGGCCGCCCTCGCGGTACGGGACCACCTCGGACTCGTTCTTCAGCCCGCTGACGCTCTTGAAGAAGGCCTGCTTGGGGTCGTTGATGCAGTCCGCGATCTGCAGCGAGAAGCAGAACGCGGTCAGCGGATCTTTGCGGTTGCCAGGGTTGCGGTCGTTCATCTCGAGTCTCCTGGTCGCATCCCCTACTCCCTGCCCCCGGTGTTCTGAGTCACGCTGATCACGATGAACTCGGCCGGGATGGCAGGGGCGACTCCGATCTCACAGGCGAGGAAACCCTGCGACACAGCTTCCGGCGGATTGGTCTCCTCATCGCATCTTACGAAGTAGCAGTCCTCCGGCTTCCCCCCCGAGAACATGCCTCGCTGATAGAGATCGCCCAGGAACGCGGAGACCATGTCCTTGACCGATTCCCAAGTCTTTTCATTGTTGTGCTCGAACGTCACCCAGGACATGCCCGACTCTATGGAGCGGCGCAGCATGATGAACAGCCGACGGACGTTGATGTAGCGCCAGCGCGGATCCGACGACGCGGTGCGCGCGCCCCACGGCCGGATGCCCCGGCCGAGCTTGAGGACGTTCACCCCCTCGGCGCTGAGGACGCCGAGGTCGTCCTCGGTCACCGGCACGGTCAGCTCGATGGCGTCGAGCACCGGCAGGTTGGCCGGCGCCTGGTGCACCCCGTCCTGCCCGTCGCGGCGGGCGTAGATGCCAGCCATGATCCCGGACGGCGGGATGCGGTGCAGCTTGCTCTCGGGCGCCATGACCCCGACCCACGGCCAGTAGAAGGCGGCGTAAGACGAGTCGATCCGCTGCCGCCAGCGCTTCACCGCGTCGACGTCGCGGGTGCGCGGACAGTCGAGGATGGCGAACCGATCCTTCAGGTTCTCACACAGGTCGACCATGCTGTCCTGCACCCGCTGCACCCGCAGCTCCCCCTCGGGACCGGGGTTGCGGTCGAGGAACAGCATCGCGTCGGGGCAGACCAGGCTGGCCACCTCGTCCACCGCGACCAGTCCGTACAGGCCGTGTCGATCACCCGGCCCGCGATCGTGGCCGACGAAGTCCTCGGGCGTGATGTCGTCGACGCCGTCGCGCCCGGCCGACAGCTTGGTCGGCGCGCACGGCTCGGGCAGGTTGTGCGGCGGCGGCGAGCTCGAGCCCAGGTCCTCGAGCCGGATGAGCCGCGAATCCGCCTCCACCACGCGCGGCGCGTACCGCCGCGACGACGGGTGCATCTGCAGCCCCTTGAACACCTCGCGCCGGTCGCGCAGCGACACGTGCAGGTCGAACTCCTTCACCTCGAGATAGGTCGGGCCGGCCGAGCGATGCGCGCGGTTGATCGGCGTGGCCGCGGTCCAGCCCAGCTGCCGCTCGTTGACCTCGGTCAGGATGACGTAGTCGGAGTGCTCGCGGTCGTAGATGCGCACCAGCGCGCCGACCCGGAAGCCGCGCGTGGTCGACACCCTCGCGAAGCCGGCCCCGACGTCGAGGTCCTGGGTCAGGAGCGCCTGCGCGCCGGTCGAGTGGTTGAAGCTCACCCAGATGTGGTTGCCCCAGCGTCCCTCGCTGTGGGCCAGGACGCGCAGCCCCGGCTTGCCCCAGTCGTCGAGGATGACGTGCTCGGCCGAGCTGGCGTGCTGGACGGAGCGCTCCACGCCCGGCGGCGGCAAGTGGGCCACCCGCACCACGTGGCAGGCCTTCCCGCCGTTGCGGAAGTACGACTCGATCGAGTCCGACAGGTAGTGGGTGCCGTCGTAGCCGTACACCTCGAGGTACTCGTCCCAGCTCGAGATGCGGCGCGGCACGCCGAGCGGCCCCCGCTGGGCGATGCCGACGAAGCCAGCCACGCGCGTGTCGGCGCGGACCAGCGGCGAGGCGACCGGCTCGGCGTAGGCGGGATAGACGCCAGGCGGTCTGAGGTCAGGTCCCACGTCGATACTCCTCCATCGTCTCCATGTGGTCCGGCTGCTCCGGCTCCGGTGGACGGCCGCGCGGGCCCACGGCCCTCACGTCCTCGCTACCCGCGCTTGCGCGCCTCGTTGATCTCCTGGTTGATGCGAGCGATCTCGCGCAACCACAGGTGCCGCTCCTGGTGCTCCATGTCGAGGATCTGCTCGAGCGACCAGTGGAAGTGATAGGCGATGTACGCCATCTCCTGCTGGAGCTGTTCACGCGGGTACGTGGCGACCGTCCACCCAGTCATCCCTGGCCAGCCCGGCCCTCACCTCCCCCCTCTTCGTCGGGCGAGACGATGGAGCCGGTCGCCATGTCGATCTCGATCTCGCGGTTGCAGCCGGGGCAGTTCACCTTGTGCCGCGGCGCGCCCTCCTCGTTGATCTTGCGATAGAACTCCTGGAGGTAGGCAAGATCGGTCGAGAACAGGTTCTCGACGGTCGAGACCGTGATGTCGGTGAAGTCGCCGATCTTGGTGATGACGCGCGACAGGAGCACGATCACCAGGTAGGCCCGGTTGGCCTGCACCCGGTAGTCTTGCAGCGGAACGATCTCGTCGCGCGCGGTGGCCAGCCGCATGACGCCGTCGCGCTGGAGCTGGCCGGTGTCGGGATTCGGAAGCCCCTTGGGCAGGCGAAACCGGAATTCGGTCTGGAACGCCATCCGCAGCTATCCTCGCTGGAGTCGCAAACAGAAAATGAAACGGCCCGCTCGGAACCCCTCCGAGCGGGCCGCCATCATACCCAAAATGTGCGTCGCCGGTCGCTCGCGGCGCACCTCGGCGCCGACGATCGAGCGACCCTGGTTCCTACAGGTCGGACACCTTGTAGTCGAACTTCATCGCCTCGACGTAGAGCTCGACCTCGAAGCGAGCGACCGACTCGTTGTTGGCCTCACGCTTGGCGTCCTGCAGCGAGATGATGCCGACGTGGTCGAACTGGATCTCGGCCAGCTCCTCGACGAGATCCGGCCCGAGGAAGGTGAGCGCGCCGGTCAGCTCGTCGGAGTCGGCGCACTTGCCGTCAATGACGAAGTCCTGATGCCACTGGCGCCACTCCTCGATGTCCGCGGCGGAGATGGTGAGCTTGAGGTTGGGCACCTCGACCTTGGCGGGGTGCTTGGTCGGCTCGCGGAACGCGCCGACCTCGTCCTTGATGATCGACTGCTTCCAGGTGAAGGAGTCGATCTTGGCCACCCGCGAGCACGGCAGGGCGCCCAGCTCGAAGCGCCAGTTGGAGCACAGCCACTTCTTGGTCGCGGTCCCGATGTTGCCCTTCAGCTTCTCGCCCGACCGCTTCTCGTACCGGATCCGCTCCGGGTCGAGCTTGATGGTCATGTAGGCGGCGTCCTTGCTGCTGCCGTCCATGGCCGGGATCGTGACCTCGGCGATGTGCGCGTCGGTGAAGACCCGCGCGCTCTGCGCCTCGTAGTCGAAGTTGGCGGCGACGATCTCGCCGCTGCGAGTGACGTGGGCCTTGTCGAACGACGCGCGGATCCAGTCGTAGAACGTGCGCGTCATGCCCATGCCGACCTCGACCGTGAACGGCTCGTGGCTGATGGTGGCGAGGTGCTTCTTCTGGACGTTGTCCGGGCCGAGCTGGTGGGTCGCCACTTCGGCCTTCACGAAACCACCCGCAACCGACTTGATGTACCCGGCGATCTGCCCGTCGACGTCGAGGGCAAATCGTCCCGCTGTGTATGACCGAGCATTGGCAGCCATGGTGCGCTCCTCCGTGTCCTGGTTGGTTCCCGCTCTCCACGGGTGCGCACGCCCACTCCTCGGTCACGACCGCGGAGCCGACGCCCACACCCGTAGGCACTCTGTGTCCCTGTTACGGCCGGGACCCGAGCGGGCTTCCTACTCCTCGCCCACCTACTCCTCCACGCCGCCGCCGGACGCCATCTGGCCGATGCGGAAGATCACGAACTCGGCCGGCTTCACCGGAGCGAGCCCGATCTCGACCACCAGCTGCCCGGCATCGACCACCTCGGCCGGGTTGGTCTCCTCGTCACACTTGACGTAGAAGGCCTGCTCCGGCGACGTGCCCATGAGCGCCCCGTTCCGCCACAGGAGGGTCAGGAACGAGGAGATGGTGCGCGTCACGCGCTTCCAGAGGCGATGGTCGTTTGGCTCGAAGACGACCCACTGGGTGGCACGCTCGATCGACGACTCGACCATGATGAAGAGGCGCCGCACGTTGATGTAGCGCCACGACGGGTCGGTCGACAGGGTGCGAGCGCCCCAGATGCGGACCGCGCCGTTGAGGTTGCGGATCGCGTTGATGCCCTTGGGGTTGAGCAGGTCCTGCTCGCCCTTGGACACCGCGTACTTCAGGCCGAGCGCGCCGCGGATCATCTCGTTGGCGGGCGCCTTGTGGACGCCGCGCTCCGAGTCGGTGCGCGAGTAGACGCCGGCGATGTGGCCGGACGGCGGCACGAACACGTTGCCCTTGTCCGGGTCGTAGACCTGGATCCACGGGAAGTAGTAGGCGCCGTACTTGGAGTCGCGCGGCTTGGGCAGCCGGTCGATCCCGCCCTGGATGTTCTCGGGCGAGTCGAGGATGGCGAAGCGGTCCTTGCGGGTCTCGCAGTGGGTCAGGAGCGCGTCCTGGACCGCGGGCGAGATCTGGCCGGGCGCGGCCACGATCGCGATCTCGTCCACCTCCTCGAAGCACTTGATGCCGGAGCGCTGGCCCGGACCGCGGTCGCGGCCGATGTAGAGCCCGTCCTTGTCGACCGGCCCGGCCTTGGGACCCGGCACCGGCGCCTTGTCCTTGTCCTTGCCGTCCTTCTTGTCGCCACCGCCGATGGTGACGTCCTGCGACTGCTCATCGATCACGCCGCCCCCGACGTTGACGATGAAGCAGCGCGAGCCGCCGTTGTTGAAGAAGCCGTAGACCGCGTGAGCGAGGTGCTGCGAGCACTGGGCGAAGTCGCCGAAGGTCTTGACGAACGTCGACCAGTTGGTCACCAGCACCGGCTCATTCACCGGGCCCTTGGACGATTCGCCGAGAAACCCGACGGTGTTCGTCCCCACTGCCTCGATCGGCTTGGAGCCGCGGTCGACTTCCTCGACGTAAACACCGGGGGAGAGATAACTGGTCGCCATCCAAGAGCCTCCTTCTTCCTTCACCGTTGTGCCGCCCGAGCCGGAAGCTCAGGCGGAATCCATCGAGCCATTTACGCGCGGCTGGCGCTTTCCCTTCGCTCTCCCGCCGCCATCCCCTGATTTCACCTGTCGTCGAGCTGGCGCCGCACCAGGTCCTCGCTGGTCGGTCCGGGTTCCGCCGGGCTCTGCGGAGAGTTGAGGTCGCGAAAGCCGAGCTGTCTCTCTTGTACGCGCCGGAAGGGCTCCATCTCCTCTGGCACGATCGGAACCGCCGTCCACGCCTGGATCGCGGGCCGGATCGGCTGGTTGAGACTGCCCCAGAAGCGCGCCAAGGTGCCCTCGTCGAGCCGGGTCGACAGGAGCACGTTGAGCTTGAAGTCCTCGTCGAACGACTCGCCGCGCAGCTTCTCGCGCCCGATCGACGGGTTCTCCATGATGCAGCGGATCGCGAGCCCGAGCAGGAGCTGCTCGTCCTCCGGCGTCTGCGCCCAGGTGGAGACGAGATAGTCGAGCCGGATCCACAGCCGCCGCCGGCGCCTGAACTCCTCGATCGTGCCGTCCGACTTCTCGACCGTGACGAGCTCGCTGTGCACGTGGCCGTCGACGCCCTCGGTGTCGAGCGACACCTGGTAGAGGTAGACCGAGACCGCCGGCAGCTTGCCCTCGATCGCGTCGGGCTTGGGCGCCTGGTCGACGATGTGGACGCGCTTGTAGCCCGAGCGCTTGAACTCGTCCTGGAGCAACCTCGACAAGGAGTCGGACGTCTCCTTGATGATGTGATGCTGCGGCGTCCCCGTCATACCCCTACCCCGGGATGGTGATTTGAGACCGGCCGGCGGTTTCTCCGCAAGAGGGTCTCGAAAGTTTCCATGCTACAAGGCGCGCATGCAGGCCCGCCGGCACGTGTTCGTCTGCACACAGCAGCGGCCGCGCGGCGGGCGTCCGGCGTGCGGGCTGCGCGGAGGGATCGAGCTCCTCGCCGCGCTGCGCGAGGCGGTGGCGAGCCGGCCCGACCTCTGGGACATCGCGGTCACCGGCTGCGAATGTCTCGGACCCTGCTTCGAGGGGCCCAACGCGGTCGTCTACCCCGAGGGCGTCTGGTACGCGGGAGCCGCCGCCGGCGACGCCGATGCCATTGCCGACGAGCACCTGGCGGATGGCAGGCCGGTCGCGCGGCTGGTCCGCCCACCCGACGACGAAGACGACGGCGGCGGCGGCGGCCAAGGCGCACGCGCGGACGATTGAAGCGCGCGGCGCGGCGCCTGTGTCCCATGAGACGGGCGCGGTCGGCCGGGACCCGGCCGGTGCCCTCTCAGTAGGTCAGGATCTCGTCGAGGTGGGTGCGCTCCCACGCCCGGGCGCGCTCGTAGTGCTCGTAGAGCGCCTCGTCGGCGAGGAACGCCGGCGTGTGGAACTGGCGGCGGCCGTTGACCAGGGTCGCCTCGTGCACCTGGTGGAGCATCTCGTGATAGACGATCCACTCGACGAAGTAGCGGGGGACGAAGCCGCGGTCGAGCGAGCGGTGCACCCGGATGAGCTTCTCCTCCACCGAGTACGAGCCCATCTTGATGCTGTTGCGGCGGCGCGGCTTGCCGCACCGCTGCCCCCAGGTGATGCGGGCCTGGATCGCCCCCTCGAAGTAGCGCTGGTTGAGGTCGTCGAACAGCTCCTGCAGGTCGAAGTGGCGGCCGCGCGTGTCGATGGTGACCAGCTGGCGGGTCCGGCCGAGCGGGCGCACCCGGTGCTGGTGCGTATCGATGAAGGTGCCGAGGACGCGCGACGCGCTCGGGTCGTTCTGTCCGATGTAGCGGGCCAGCGCGCGCGTGACGATCGGATCGGCGTCGGCGAACATGTGGTGCAGCCGGACCCGGTAGCGCGGCCCGCGGCTGTGGTCGCGCCGCACCGAGATCATGGTGTGGCGATTGTCGGTGAGCGTGACCGACAGCGAGCCGCGCGGCAGGTGGGCGCGGATCCGACGGGTGAGGCTGAGCTCGGCGCGAACCAGCTGCGCATCCGCCTCGGCCACCACGAGGTGACCGAGGTCATCCGACCCGGTGACCGCCTCGGTGCGGGCAAAGCTCGGCCACGCGGGGACCGGACATGAAGCGAACGAGCGGTGGCGCAGCTCCTCAGCCAGCGCTGTCGTGCGCGACACCGCGGCGGCGGCCCCCGCGCGGGTCTCGCGCAGGGCTGCGTTCTGCGAGGTTCGAACGAGCGGTCTCACCATCACTCCTTGGCGATTCTATCTTCCGGCATGACTGTCCACAGGGGTTGTGGATAAGTCGAACAGGGGGCAACCGAAAAATCCCGTTTGATTTCGATCGGGTCCGAGCCAGACGGGGGCGCCCCTGTGGGCTATTGGCTGACCAGAAAAATGGTAGCAGCGGGACCTGACGTGGATCGAGTTTGCTGCCATCGCGCGCGATCGGGTAACTGGGCGAGACCCCGCGCCCTTCCCCCACAAACGGCTCCGCGAAGCCGAAAAACCACCGGATCCGATCCCCGCGAGCGATCCCCGTTCAGCAATCCAGCTCCCGCGGCGGCCCACCCACCAGGGCCAGGACTGCCAATCCAGACGACAAACACCACGCTCTGGGCGGTAGCGCCGACCGCCATAGGGCGGCAAGATCGCCGTCGGCCCGGGGGGGAAGTCGACGCGGTTGGTCGAGGTCAGCTCGACGCGGACCGTTGATGAGTCGTGCCGTCTCGCCGCCAGGCTGAATATCTAAGGGAGGCTTAATTCATGCGTGGATTTCTCTTTCGCTCTTCATCGATCTTTCTCTCGGGCGCCCTCGCCCTGGCGGCCGGCGCCGCCTGCGGCGGAGACGACGACGACGACGACGACACGACCGATGACGCCGACGACGACGGCGGCGACAGCCCCGACGCCGGCGACGGCGGCGACGTGGACGCCGGCGAGCCCGACGCGGCCGGCCCGATCCTTCTCAGAGCCGGCACCATCGCCGTCACCGAGACGAGCATCACCAACCCACTGCCAAAGGGCGTGGGCCCGTTCAGCGGTGGCGTCGTCACCGTGAGCTTCGCCGACACGACGACCATCACCGTGCCGCCGGTCGAGGGCTTCGACAACCCGGTCGGCAACTGCCTCATCACGGTCTACGACATCGCGGCCGGCGATCAGGAGCCCGAGACGGTCGGCGAAGGCGTCGTCACGGTGACCGGCACCGCGAACGGGGAGTTCACGTGCGCCGATGACGCAGGCGAGTACACGTGTCAGTCCACGGACCCCGCCATCGCCGGTGGCGTCGCCGGAAACGCCGAGGGCGGCACGCTGGACGAGGACCTCGACATCCTTGCCCTCGCCGGTGCGAACTTCACCCCGGAGATGCAGGGGATGCAGATCGCATTGACGGGGTTCGGTACCCAGGATGGCATCTATCCGATCAGAGAGGTCATGAGTGACTCGATCCTGCGGCTGGACGGGATCGATGAGGTAGTGAGTGGCGACGCGGACGCGACCTTCTCCACCTTCGTTGGCGGGGGCCCTATCCCGAACGACGTGGGGTTCAACTTCCTCGATGACGGTATCGCCAAGGACGCGGCGGACGTCGTCGTCTCCAAGGACGCGACCACCATCCTGCCGGCCAGCGAGGTCGCATTCAAGGCGCGCGGCGAAGGCCTGACCCTGACCGGAACCCAGCCGCACGAGTTCCCCTTCACCACGCCGACCGAAGACGTGACCTTCACCTGCGAAGGCGACGGCTGCGGCACGGAGCCGGACCAGGCGACCGGCATCCTGGACGTGATGGTGATCAACGGTGTGACCACCGATGTGCTCCCGACCGAGAACGACGACACCATCACGATGCTGCCCGCCCAGAACAGCTACGCCACCTTCCAGTGCTCGGCACTCGTCGGCAACGACGTGACGATCCCGGCGGCGGGCGTCGATGCCATCCTCGGCACCAACCCGGCGCGCGTCCAGATCACGGTCGGCCGCTTCGCCGCCGTGCCCCAGTCCGCACCGGAGTACACCAACAACGTGGTGGTCGGCCACAGCCTCACGGGCTTCACCACAGCGCCGCCGCCAGCCGCCAACTAGCCCACGCCCTGAATCGACGAGACGGCGCGTCCTCGCGGCGCGCCGTCCGCATTTTCGGGTTACTCGAGCACCCGAACCGGATCGACGTCGGCCGGCTCCTCGTCATCTCCGATCGGGTTGGTATGGCCCAGACCGAGCTCGCCGTTGACGTTCCTGCCCCAGCAGCGAAGTGCGCCGTCATCGAGGAGCGCGCATACGTGCTCATGCGTGCCACCGTCGCTCAGGCGCGTGGCCACCCCTCCGAGCCGCAGGTCGCCGGCAGAAGCCGGCGTTTCATCGTCTCCGATCGGCTGGTCGTTCCCGTGCCCGAGGACACCCGAGGTCACGCACGGCCCCGAGCTGTCCTGCAGACTGGCGCCCCAGCAGCGCACGGCACCGCTGCTCAAGCGAGCGCATCGAGCCGTGGACGCGGACACGAGCTCGGCGACCTCACCACCAACGTCCACATTGCCCGCGCTCGCCGGTGTCTCGTCATCGCCGATGTCCTGTTCCTCTTGATAGCCGAGCGCGGCCCTGCAACCACCCGGCCTCGCCCCCCGCCCCCAGCATCGAACGCGCCCTCCCGAGAGCAGCGCGCATACGTGCTCTCTTCCGGTGCTGATCGCGACGGCCGAGCCACCGATGTCGATGTTGCCCTCCGACGCAGGCGTCTCGTCGTCGCCGACCGGCTCGATTCCTCCGTACCCGAGGGGGCCAGCACTCCCCGTGGAGCCATTCAGAGAGCCCCAGCAGCGAACGAATCCACCATCCATCAGCGCGCACGTGTGAAACCCGCCGGCGCTGATCGCGAGAGCCGTCCCCCCCAGCGCCACCGGACTACGTGATCCCGGCACCTCGTTGTCTCCGATGGATTCCTGATCGCCGGTGGCAAGCTGATAGTCCGTATTTCCACCCCAGCAGCGCACGTCACCGGACTCCAGCAGGGCGCAGGTGTGAACGAAGCCCGTCACGATCTGCTTCGCGGTCCCCCCCAACTCGACGTCCGGCAGCATGTCGGGTGTGTTCTCTGGACCCGTGAGGTCGTCGCTGTGTCCGTAGCCGAGCTCTCCGAAGAAGTTATCGCCCCAGCACCGGATGTTGCCGGTCTCGTAGAGAGCGCATGTGAAGTCGTTGCCAGCCGAGACCTGGCGGATCTTGCCTCCCGTCGGCACGTCACCGGCCTCGTAGGGATGCTCGTCGTCGCCGATGCTCTCGGTCGACGGATATCCCAGGGCCTCGCTCCGGCCCCAGCAGCGAAGGCCGCCGTCGTTGAGGACGACGCAGGTGTGCGCGCTACCCGCCGACACCTGGACGATCCGGCGCGGCCCTGACGCATCGATACCAGTCTCTCCACTGCTCGCGTCGGCCAGCGGAGTCGCCCCGTCGACACCAATGTTCGGATCCGCGATGCAGGTCCGCTTGATTCCCTCGGAGCCGGGATAGATGCCGTCCATGTCGCAAAACGGCCGAGCCGGATCGTCGCAACGCTTCTCGTTGTCGCAGTAAAGGGGGTCGTAGACCTTGCAGCCGAGGAGATGCATCGCGGCGAGGGCTGTGAACAAGACCGGTCGGATCGGCATGCGCGGCATATCGGACCGATCGCGACGTCTGGTGTCAACGGTCGCAACAATGGTGCGGCGGACGACTTCCGCTCTGCGGGTCCCCACCTGTCAGTAGAGGTGCCGCGTTGCGCGGCATCAGCGGCGACGGCGGCGCGGTGGCGGGGCGGTCGTGGCGCCGTGGCGGGCGAGCTGGATGTAGCCGGCGGGCGTGAAGCTGACGCCCTCCTTCTCGAGGAGGGCTCGCTGGACCGCGCCGCCGATCGGGTCGAGGATGGCGACCCTGGCCAGGCCTCGGGCGTGGGCTCCGACGACTCGCTGCCAGGGGAGGCCTCGGCCGCTCGAGGCTCTCATGGCGGCGCCGGCGGCCCGGGCGGATCCGGGGTGGCCGGCGAGCTCGGCGACCTGGCCGTAGGTGAGCACGCGGCCTCGCGGGATGCGGCGCACGACCCGGTAGAACTGGTCGTAG
>DATHKR010000239.1:0-2344 GCA_035489015.1 Kofleriaceae bacterium
GGGCCGCCGGCCGCGCCACCTGACGTAGGATGGCGCCGTGCGACGACTGGCTTTCCTGACTCTCGAGGACCAGGGTGACTTCGTGATCGACGACGCGCTCGCGATCGCCGAGCTCGAGCGGCGACGGTTCCAGGTCGATTCGATCCCGTGGCGGCGCCCCGACACCGACTGGCGCGCCTACGACGGCGTCGTGATCCGGACCACCTGGGACTATCAGCGCGATCTACCCGGCTTCTTCGCGCTCCTCGACCAGATCGAGCGACTGGCGGTCCCGCTGGCCAACCCGGCCTCTCTCGTCCGCTGGAACGCGCGCAAGACCTACCTCGCCGATCTCGCAGCGCGCGGCGTCCCCACGGTTCCCACCCGACGCGGTCGCGGACTGTCGGCGGCCGATCTGCGCGAGCTCCCCGCCGCCATGGCCGTCGACGAGATCGTGGTCAAGCCGCTGGTCGGAGCGAACGCAGACGACACCTATCGACTGACCGCCGGCGCCCCGGGCGACGAGCTGGCCGAGATCGCCGACCGCTTCACCGATCGAGAATGGATGGCGCAACCGTTCCTCCGCGCCATCCTCGACGAGGGCGAAGTCTCGACCTTCCACTTCCATGGTCGGTTCAGCCACGCCGTCATCAAGAGACCCAAGCAGGGCGACTTCCGCGTCCAGGAAGAGCACGGCGGACTCATCGAGCCATGCACGCCAGATGCCGAGACCCTGCAAGTCGCCGCCGCCACCCTGTGCGCCCTCGACGAGCCGCCGCTCCAGGCCCGGGTCGACCTCGTTCGCCTGGGCGACGGAACGCTCGCCCTGACGGAGCTCGAGGTCATCGAGCCATCCCTCTATTTCCGGATGCACGAGGACGCCCCCCGAAACTTCGCCGACGCGGTCGAAGCCTGGCTCGGCTGAAGATCCCAGGCGCGGCTCCATCACCGACGGCCCCTCGGCGATGTCCGCCGTTCGCCCTTCGGGCCTTTTGGGTTCGCCGTTCCCGGTCGCCGACGATCGGCAGCCGGCGTGGCCGCCACCGGCCGGCCCGCGGCGACCCGACGTCCTCCGGCGACCCGCCAGCCATCGCGGCATCCGGCCGCGCCGGACCGCGCCCATCTCCGGCCACCCGCTCAGGCAACCCGACCGATCCGCCGCGACCGGGCCGGGCTCCGAGTCCGGATCGCCGAACAGCCCGGCGACATCGCCCCGATACGCGTCGCCTTCCGCCCGCGGCGCCGTGGTCAGCGAGCCGTCCTGGCCCGGGAGGTCCCGGTCGAGCACGACGAGCAGGGCGGCGGCACCGGAAAGACCGCGTCGGGCGCGGCGTTCGCCTGACGCCTGTCGCGTTCGTGAAGGGAGTCGGTCTCGACCGGTTAGCCAGGCCGCACCTCGGTGAGGCACTCCTGACCCGCGAGCACCGCGTCCACGCCGACAGCGGCACGAAGCCGCCGCCGTTCCTCTCCGGTCGGATCGCGGAGTACGCTGGCGCGGTCGCCTCCTCGGTCGTCGTTCGGTCGAGGGGCTGAAGCGGGCTGAAGCGCGGCCGTGTCGCAGGAGGACAGTCCGCGAGCTGCGCGCGGCGGCACCAGGAGCCCCATGGTCCTGTTCGGCGTGGGCGGTCGACGGAGAATCGCGCAGAGTGTCATTCTGATCTTGACGTGTTCGATAGCAGAGCTCGTCGGCCGCCGCGATGCTCGACCAGATATGGCGTGAGACGCGCCGAGCGGCGCGCTGGTCGACGATCTCGCGGCGGGGCATTGTCGTCGGTGTCGAGGAGGTAGTTCGCGGCGCCTGGCGCGGCCGGCGGAGCCAAACTTCGCCGTGCTATGGACGGAGGATGGATGGGGAGTCGTGGAGGAGAGTGCACGGCGAGCTGACCCGGCTCGCCGCCGCGCAGGGCCAGCATGATGTCGAGGAGGCGCGCTGGTTGATCGCCGGCAAGCGAGTGCGAGTCCACGAGCCGCTCGGCTTCGGCTCCCTCCTCGAGTACCTGGAGCGGCTCTTCGGCTACGGGCCGCGCCTGGCGCGCGAGAAACTGCGCGTGGCCGAGGCCATGGCCGCGCTGCCCGCGCTCGGTCAGGCGCTCGCGGCCGGTGTCCTCTCATGGTCGGCGGTCCGCGAGATCTCGAGGGTGGCCGCGCCGGACACCTGCAACGAGTGGATCGCGGCGGCGCGGGGAAGGTCGGTGCGCGAGGTCGAGGAGATGGTCTCCGGGCGCCGTCCTGGCAGTCGACCGACCAACCCCGCCGACCCGGCCGCGAGGCGCCACGTTCTTCGCCTCGAAGTCTCGGGAGATGCCCTGGCCGCCTTCCGCGACGCCCGCCAGCGGATCGAGCTCGACGTCGGCCACACCCTCGA
>DATHKR010000240.1:0-7425 GCA_035489015.1 Kofleriaceae bacterium
CAGCCTTCAAGCTCACCGAGCTCCAGGGCGAGCTCGAGCGTCTTGGCGCCCGGCGGTAGCTGCGACGACGCGCCCTACGGCCGGCAGACGGCGACGATCCGCGCGCGATACGTGGCTCGCCATTCGCGGCGACCGGAGACCAGGCTGCCCTGCTGGTCGCCCGGAGACGTGGGCCGCGCCCGGGCGGTCTCCTCGGGCGGCTTGTCTGTCGACACGCAGCTCATGGTACGGCTCGCGCCGATTGCCGCCACGATGCAGCTGTGCGATGTGAGCGTCGGTTTCCGCGTGTGTGCACCGCGCCCAGGCGCACCCGACAAATCGTCACCCCCGGCAGTTTCTCCCTAAAGAAAAATAGTAAGGGACCGATCATTTGGCCATGTCTTCACGAGGGGTGTGTCCGATGAGATCGAGTCGCGGTGTGGTTCTTCTGGCGCTGTCGCTGGCCGTCCCGGCCTGCGTGATCGACGGCCTCGACGACGACGAGCTCGCCGTCGGTGAGACCGAGCAGGGCGTGGTCGTGCCCAACGGCGTGAGCCTGAACGGCATGAGCCTGAATGGCATGAGCCTGAACGGCATGAGCCTGAACGGCATGAGCTTGAACGGAAACCAGCTGTCTGGCTTCAAGGCGACCGGGCAAGCGATCTCGGGGACTGGCCTGGTCGGCGCCCTGATGAACGGGCAGCTCGCCGGTGGTGGGACGCTGTCGATGCGGATCGACTCGGCGTCGGTGTTGCCGGCGCCCAGCACCGATGTGTGGGCCTACGGCGTGTCGTACCTGTCGGGCGGAACCTGGATGCCGCTGTGCGGCACCAGCGCCGGCCAGCCGATCCTGGCCATCCCCGTCCCCGGCACCTGGAACTACGGCATCGGCGTGACCGGCGGCGGGTCGTGGATCGCGAGCGCGACCGCGTTCACGTTCGGCTGCCGCGGCGCGGCGATCGGGAAGTGCGTCGAGCTCGGCTACAAGCCGTGGAAGATGCTCAACGGGAAGCCCTACCTCCGCAATCACCACCAGGCCTGCACCCGCATGATCCGCGGCGACTACTGCGGCAACGGACAGGCGTGGACGGCCAACGGCACGCCGATCAACCTGTTCGACAACCTCGCCATCCAGACCGACGGCGCCAGCTGGGCGACCGATGCCGAGTGGACCCCCAATGGCGCCCTCTGCGTCGACGCGATTCGCGACTTCCAGCCCGGCGCGCCGGCCTGCCAGACCGCCCTCGAGAACGTCCACTCCTGCGGTGGCTTCACCACCGGCGCGCTCCTCGTCGACGAGTACGACGAGTAACCCACGCCCGTCCATCGCAGCACCCGGGTCCGCCGACGCCGCGAACGGCATCTGCCCCGCTCCCCGCTCGACGACTTCATCCGGCGCCGCGGTCCCCGGGAATGAGAGGCAGCGGACGGCTGCTCAGGGCAACGTCGAGCTCCCCGCCCACGGCAGCGTCCAGTAGATCGTCGCGCCGGCGCCGACCTTTCCCTCGGCCCAGACCCGCCCACCGTGGCGTTCGACGACGCGCCTCACGGTGGCCAGCCCGACTCCCATGCCGGGAAACTCCGCCTGCGAGTGGAGTCGCTGGAACGGCGTGAAGAGACGACCGGCGTACGTCTCGTCGAAGCCGGCGCCGTTGTCCCTCACGTAGAAGGTCCGGACACTGCCCTCCTGCATCGAGCCGAGCTCGACGCGGGGCGAGGATGCCCTGGCGGTGAACTTCCACGCGTTGCCGAGGAGGTTCTCGAGCAGCACTTCGACGAGCCGCCTGTCGACGTGCGCGACGAGTCCGTCATGGACGGTGAACGCCACCTTCCGGTCCGGATCCGATCTGCCGAGGAGCTCGCCGATGTGCCGGCCGAGCTTGGAGAGATCGGCCCCCTGGCGCCGGAGGTCTGCTCGTTCGACGGACGAGAGCTTGAGCAGATCCTCGATCAGCTCGCCCATCCGCTGGGCGGAGGCGCGCACTCGTCGCAGATGGTCCAAGCCCTTCGCGTCCAGCTTTTCTCCGTAGTCCTCGAGAAGGCACTGGCTGAACCCGTCGATGCTTCGCAGCGGTGCGCGAAGATCGTGGGAGACCGAGTAGCTGAAGGCCTCCAGCTCCCGGTTCTTGCGCTCGACATCCTCCAGCAGCGCCGCGCGCGTCTCTGCCAGCTCGAGCGCGGAGGTTGCCGCCGCCCTCCGAATGCGCGCCATCTCGATGTGCGTGCCGACCCGGCTGAGCAGCTCGCGCGCGGAGAACGGCTTCACCAGGTAGTCGTCGGCTCCGGTCTCGAGGCCGCCGACGACCGCCTCTTCTCCGGTCCGCGCCGACAGCAGCACGATCGGGATCGTGCTCGTCCGCCGGTCTGCCCGGAGCGCGCGCACGAGGGCCATGCCGTCCATCCGCGGCATCATGACGTCGCTGAGGACGAGGTCCGGCGGCCGCGCGAGCGCCGATTCGAGAGCGGCTTGCCCGTCCGCGACCGCCTCGACCTTCCACCGCGGTGCCAGCAGGCGAACCAGGTACTCGCGCATGTCGGCGTTGTCGTCGGCGATCAGCACCCGCGCCTGAGAAGCCGCTGGAGTCGCATCCGCCGGGACGACGACGTCGGCCGCGTTCCAGTGCGATGCCTCCAGGAGGTAGGGGGCACCGCCAGGTGACGCCGCCAGGAGCGGGCTTGCGGCCGCGATTCGATCCTCCGGGAGATGACCCGCGCCCGTCGGGATCGAGACGATGAAGGTGCTCCCCTGATCCGGGACGCTCTCGAGACGCAGCGAGCCTCCGTGCTGCCGGGTCAGTTCCTGGACCAGGGCGAGCCCGATGCCGGTTCCCTCGAAGCTCCGCCCCCGCGCTCCCTCGATGCGATGAAAGCGCTCGAAGATCCGGGACTGCTCCTCGATCGGGATCCCGGTCCCGGTGTCGCGGACCGAGAGCTCCACGCGCCCCTGGTGGGCACGGAGCGCGACGGCGATCTCGCCCTCGAACGTCGCCTTGAAGGCGTTCGAGATCAGGTTGAGCACGATCTTCTCCCAGTGAGCCCGATCCACGTAGATGGGCTCTGGAAGAGGCGGACAATCGATGAGCAGCTTCAGCCCGGCGGACGCGATGAGAGAGTCAAACGAACCGGCCAGCCCCGCTGTCATGATGGCGAGATCGGTCGGCTCGAAGCTCGAGTGGAGCCGGCCTGCCTCGATGCGCGAGAAGTCGAGCAAGCTGTTGACGAGCCGCAAGAGGCGCACGGCGCTGCGATGGACCGCCTCGAGCTCATCCCCGCACAGAGCCCTCGCCCCGCCGGAGAGGGCATCCTCGAGAGGCCCGAGGATCAACGTCAGCGGCGTGCGGAACTCGTGGCTGACGTTGGCGAAGAACGCGGTCTTGAGCTCGTCGATCTCCGCGAGCGACTCCACCTGCTTGCGCTCCTCCTGGAATGCGTGCGCGTTGCGGACCAGCATGGACACCTGCGCGGCGAGGAGCTCGTAGAAGGTCCGATATCCCTCGTCGATGCCGCGGGCTGGACTGACACCCGCGATGAGTAGCCCGAGCGGCGCGCCCGGGTTCGAAGATGCGATCGGCATGAGAAAGGCTGCCTTGACCGCGTCGGAGAACGGTCCGGCCAGGCGATCGAGATGCCGGCCGACGTCTTCGACCAGGACGGTCTCGGCGGCCATCCCTCGAGCGAATGGCCAGACCTGATCCGGACCATCGCGGAGATCGACGCGCCGGGGAAAGACATGATCGGCGTCATGGATCGTCGCGCCGTGGAGCTGGACCCCGCCCGGCTCGCCCGAGCTCAGATACAGCGCGGCAAACGGCACGTCGAGCGGATGCTCCTCGAGGATCCTGCCCACATGCTCGCACGCGGCCTCCGGACTCCTGGCCTCGCTCGCGGCTGCGAGCCCTCGGAGGAGCCGCATCCTGCGCGCGGAGACGACCTGCTCCGTGACCTCGCTGCAGACGCAGAGCATCCCGCGAATGACGGCCTCGTCGTCGTCGACCGCGCTGTAGGAGAGGCTGAAGTACGACTCTTCCAGGTAACCGTAGCGCATGAGCGGCAGCTGCTGTGCGGGGACCCAGTTGGGGATGCCGCTCGACATCACCTCACGGATCATCGGGCCGATCGCACCCCACGACTCGGCCTGAGTGTCTCGAATGGACCGACCGAGAGCGTCTGGATGCTTCGCGCCGATGAGGCCGATGTAAGCGTCGTTGTAGAGCTGGAGGAGATCCTCACCCCACAGGAGGATCATCGGGTACCGGGACCCGATGATGATCTTGATGGTGGAGTGCAGGCTCGTGGGCCAGCGATCGAAGCTACCGAGTGAAGTCTGCTTCCAGTCGAACTCTGCGATCCGCCGGCCCATCTCGCCGGTCCTGGGCGACGGTCCCAGGCCGGGGGGCGGAGCCAGACTCCCTCCCCTCGACTGCGACTCCTCGTTCATGCATCACGAGGCTCTCAGAACCGGATGCGGCAGACCAGCCGCATCGACGCCCGGACCGGTGCGGGGTGAAGCCGCAATTCTGTCGGCGCCGGTGTTCGCGGGTCAGTTGCGCCAGCTGTCGTTCAAAATGAGCGAGCAGTCCGTGCCGGTGACTGCTCGCGGTTGCCGCCGGTCTCCCAGATGACCCCGCCGCCGTCCACCGTCCTTGTAGGTCAGCCGGGCGCGGCCGTTGCGCTGGGTATCGTGGTTGTCGACGAACGCGATCGCGTGGCCGCTGGCCAGCAACATCTGCCCGGCCAGGTTGTTCATGTTGGCCAGGTTGGCGTCGCGAAACGCGTTGCCGACCACGTCGCCGTAGCGGAACTCGGTCACGTCGCCGGTGCCGACGTACTCGAGCGGGCTCACCTCGCCCGGCTCACCCTCGATGATCTCGTCGTAGATGACAGGCGTTCCGTCGAGGCCGGCGAAGATCGCCTCCAGGTCTGCGACCGGAACGTGCTTGCCGGCGTCGATCCGGAATCCGTCCACGCCGAGCGACATGAGGTCGTCGAGATAGGCGATCAGCTTCCCGCGCACGAAGCTCGACTCGGCCTCCAGGACGGCCAGATCGACCAGCTCGCAGTTCTGCACCTCGAAGCGATCGGTCCAGGTCTGGATGTCGTCGTTGCCGTTGCGCCCGCAGTGGCGTGGCAGGCCTGCACCATCGCCGCGAACGAGTCGCGGTCCCCGCGCCGGGTCTCGAGCTGGTAGCTGAGGTCGCGATCCTGCGCAACGAGCTGGCCCGGGCGCACGCGTCGCTGCGGCTGGAGGAGCAGCGCAACCGCAAGCTGCCCGCGCTCGAGCCGATCGCGAGCGCGGCCGAATACGAGCGCGGCGGCATCGAGACGGTAACGAAGTGGATGGCGTTCCTCCAGAAGAACGACGTCATGCAGATCCACGGGTACATGGACCCGGCGCTGCGCGCGCAGATCGGCCGGTTCGTGCCGGAGGACTCGCGCAACCTCTTCGCCATCGCCAGCCACCTCGAGCCGCTCACCCTCTATGCCCACTTCTATCACTGGTGGGACCTGGCGCAGATGCGCGAGCAACCGCACGCCAGTCCGATCCGGCGCGGCCCGCTGCTGTACAACATCTGGGACAGCCGCGCCGAGGGCATGGCCACAGCGATGGAGGCTGCTGGCCCAGCGCGCGACGCGCGGCCTGCTAGAGCGCCTGCTGGCCAGCCGCTCGCACGCGCTTGGCCAGGACTTCACGATGAAGCGCTTCTTCACCGAGCTCAACGAGGCCGGCCTGATCCCCGTCTCGCTCGTCGCGTGGCAGCTCACCGGCAAGCGCAGCGCGGTCGGAGCGCCGCGCGACCACCAGCGATACCGCGCCGCGGTTCCTCTGGTTCCTTCCATGCTTGAAGGGCTGGTGAGTCAAGAAAGGCGAAACAGGCAGTTGCCAGCGCGGTACGGCCCGGGCGCTGCGCTCGACCGGGCCGGCTGCTGCAGGATCACCGCGTGGTGCCGCACGCTGACCGGTGAAGGCTCTACCGGCGCGGCATCGCCTCGCCTATGATCGAGAGGTGCGGGCCCTCCTCATCGGCGACATCCACACCGAGGCGGTCCTCCTGAGGAAGGTAATCGCGCACGGCCGGCGAGTGGGGGTCGACGCGATCCTCAGCGTGGGCGACATCGTCGACGGCCCGGGCGACCCGCACGCGTGCATCGCGCAGCTCCGCGCCGAGGGCGCGCTGGTAGTGCGCGGCAACCACGAGCGCTGGCTCGCCGAGGGGTGCCCGATGGAGCCTTATCCGTATCAGTCGGCCGAGCTCGAGTGGCTAACCTCCCTCCCGGCTACGCGCGAAATCGACACGCCGACCGGCCGCGCCCTCCTCGTGCACGGCGTCGGAGCAGACGACTCGGCCGAGCTCGACCCTTACACGCGCGACCGGACGCTCGAGTCGCTCGAGCCGCTCTGGCAGGTCGTGCGCGCCGGCGAACACCGCTGGATGATCGGCGGACACACGCATCGCGCCATGGTCCGCACCATCGAGCAGCTCACCATCGTCAACCCGGGGACGCTCGTACTCGAGCAAGATCCTAGCTTCGTCGTCGCCGACTTCGCTAGCGGCGATCTCGAATACTGGACGCTCCTCCCCTCCCTCCAGCGCCGCGCGACCTGGTCGGCGCGCTCACCCGCCGATGCCGACTGGAACCTCATCACCGCGCGGGCTCGCTTCTCCACCTCAGCGCGGGATATGGACAGCGACCGACGGTGAGCAGTCCCGCGAGAGAGGCGGTGGCCGCGAGCGACGGCCAGCGACCCGCACCACGACGACCGGCCTCGGTCTGGCTTCTACGCCTCGCTTCGCCGCGCCCCGTCGATACGCGCCAAAAGGGACAAACGGCTCAAGGTGCGCATCCGCGAGTCGTTCGACCGCAGCCGACGGACCTACGGCAGCCCGCGCATCCATGCCGACCTCAGCGACGAGAAGGTGGGCCGCAACCGCGACATCAGGCTGATGCGGCGGAGCGCCTCGTGGCGAGAGTTCGGCGTCGATACCGGTCGACCTACGCGAGCGAGGACTACCAGGAGATGCTGCGCGACCACGGCATCGCCTGCAGCATGAGCCGACGCGGCAACTGCCACGACAACGCCGCCATGGAGAGGTGGTTCTCGACGGTGAAGTTCGAGCTGGGCGAGACCTTCGAGTCAATCCGCGGTGCCAAGGACCAGCTGTTCGACTACATCGAGGTCTTCTACAACCAGTACCGGCGCCATTCGTCGATCGCCTACCGGAGTCCGGCGCAGCAGGAGCAGCACTATCGCGCCCCCATCGAGCTGATGTGGTTCCTTACCCACCCCCTGCCCCCGAAGCGCACGGAACGCGGGTAACGTTCCTGGCTCGCATGAGCCTCCTGGATCCCGACGCGGGTGCCGGCACCGTCTCCGCTGCTCCTCGGCCGCCCGCGCTGGTGCGCGATGCGCTCGGGCGGCTGGGCGTGGCGCGGCTGGTGCTCTCC
>DATHKR010000241.1:0-13836 GCA_035489015.1 Kofleriaceae bacterium
TCAACGATCCGGTGCGCCTCACCGCCGATCGCTGCGTTGCAACTCCTCGAGCTACGGCGAGTAGCCCGTCGTCGTCGCGCCTTGCGCTCGACGGCGATCCACACCGCCTCGTTGACGCCATATCGGCGGCGGTGCACTAGCCGGCCTCGAAGAAGCGGCGCACCTCGGCGATGACCGCGTCGATCTCGCGGTCGTCGTGATCGTGCGACAGCGGCAGGGACAGGACCGTCCGGGCCAGATTTTCGGCCACCGGGAACGCGCCCGGATCGAACCGGCCGGCGAAGGCCGGCTGGCGCGCGACCGGGATCGGGTAGTGGAGCCCGGTCTGGATCTCGCGCGCGGCCAGGTGCTCGCGCAGGGCGTCGCGCCGGGCGCTCTGCACCACGAACAGGTGGTAGGCGTGCTCGGCCGGCGCGCGCGAGACCGGCAGGATCAGGTCGCCGACGCCGGCCAGCCCCTCGAGGTAGCGGGCGGCCAGCGCGCGACGGCGCGCCACCCAGCCGTCCAGGTGGCGCAGCTTGAGCTCGAGGATCGCCGCCTGCAGCGTGTCGAGCTTGCTGTTGGGGCCGAGCACGGCGAACCGGTGCTTGCCGTCCTTGCCCAGGTTGCGCGCGATGCGCAGCCGCGCGGCCAGCTGGTCCGACGAGGTCAGGACCGCGCCGCCGTCGCCGAACGCGCCGAGGTTCTTGCTCGGGTGGAAGCTCAGCACCGCGGCGTCGCCGAAGCCGCCCACCGCCCGCCCGCGGTAGCGCGCGCCGTGCGCCTGGGCCGCGTCCTCGATCAAGAACAGCCCGCGCGAGCGGCACAGCGCGACCAGCGGGGCCAGATCGACCGGCTCGCCGTACATGTGCACCGCCACCACCGCGCGGACCCGCGCGGTCAGCGCGCGCTCGACCTGCTCCGCGTCGAGCAGGCCGGAGCCGGGCGCCCCGTCGACCAGGCGCGGCTCCACCCCGGCCTGGATCAGCGCGGAGACCACGCCGGCGAAGGTGTGGGCGCAGGTCACGACCTCGTCGCCCGGGCCCAGGCCCAGCTCGCGCGCGGTCCACACGATCGCGTCGGTGCCGGAGCCGACCCCGATCGCGTGGGCCACGCCGTGATAGCGGGCGAGGTCGACCTCGAACCGCTCCAGCGCCGAGCCCAGGATCGGGTCGTCGGTCAGGAAGATCCGCTCCAGCGCCGGTCCGAGCTCGGGCCAGAGCTCGCGGTACTGGCGCCCGTAGTCCTTCGTCCTCACCCTCACCATCGCCCCGCCCTCATGATCGTCTGACCGCGGCGGTTTCGCCAGCCCTCGTGTCGCCCGGCCCGCCTCCGCGCGCCGGTGGTGTAATCTCGCCGGTCCGAATGGGTTGGAACGAGCTCCTGGACCTGCTGCTGCGCTGGTTTCACGTGATCGCGGGGATCATGTGGATCGGGAACTCCCTCCTCTTCAACTGGCTGGATCGCAACCTGGTCAAGAAGGAGGGCATCGACGGGGAGATCTGGCTGCTCCACTCGGGCGGCTTCTATCAGATCGAGAAGAAGATGCTCCGCCCGTACCAGCTGCCCGACAAGCTGCACTGGTTCATGTGGCAGAACTTCTCGGCCTGGGCGTCGGGGATCCTCCTGCTCGTCGTCGTGTACTACCTGGGTGGGAGCGCGTGGGTGGTGGAGCCGGGCTCCGGCCACCCGAGCTACAGCACCGCGGTCAGCGCCGCGGTCGGCAGCCTGCTGGGCGGCTGGATCCTCTACGATCTGGTCTGGCGCTCGCCGCTGCGGCTCCGGCCGGTCCTGGCCGGCGCGCTCTGCGTCGCCGCGCTGTTCGCGATCGGCTGGGGGCTGTGCCACGTGATGACGCCCCGCGCCGCCTACATCCACGTCGGCGTGCTGCTGGGAACGCTCATGACCGGGAACGTGTGGATGGTCATCATCCCGTCGCAGCGCGACCTGGTCGACGCGACCCGCGAGGGCCGCGAGCAGGACCGCTCGCTGTCGCTGCGCGCCAAGCAGCGATCCATTCACAACAACTACATGACCTTCCCGCTCATCTTCATCATGGTGAGCAACCACTACCCCAGCGCCTACAGCCACCAGCTCAACTGGCTCATCCTGGCGGTCCTGATGGTGGGCGGCGCCCTGGTCCGCCACTTCCTCAACATCCGTTTCACGTTCCGCGGCTGGCGGCTGGCGCTGGCGACCTCGGCGGTGCTCGCGGTGGCGGCGGCCTACATCCTGGTGTCGACGCCGGCCCGGTCCGGGGCCAGCGAGGACGAGCTGGCCGCCGGACCGCCAGTCCCGTTCGAGTCGGTCCAGGCGATCGTCTCGCTCCGCTGCGTCGCATGCCACAGCGCGACCCCGTCCGACTCGCTGTTCCACGTCGCGCCCAACGGGCTCATGTTCGATCGCCCGGAGCAGATCGCCGCGGCCGCCGCGCGCATGCGCGTGCGCGTGGAGGGCCGGACCATGCCGTTCTCCAACCGCACCCAGATGACCGACGAGGAGCGCACCACGTTCGTCCGCTGGGCCGCGCAGGGCGCCAGGATGCACACGCCGGCGCCGGTGAAGCCCACGCCGGCGCCGGCGAAACAGTGACCGCCGGCCCGCTTCACTCGTCGCACGGCTCGGGAGCCGGCGCGCTGCCGACCGGCCCGATCCGGCGGTCGGCCCACTCGCGGACCAGCGCGAAGTAGTCGCGCGCGTTGCGGTGCAGGCTGAGCACGTGGCCGGCGTGCGGCATGATGATCAGCTCGGCGCAGCTGCCCGGGCCGTAGCTGTCGGTCTCGGCGTCGAGCGAGCCTGACGCGCTGCACGACGGGCCGGCGCAGAAGATGTCGTCGAAGTCGCCGACCGCGATCAGGGTGGGAACGTCGACCTGGAGGGTGAGCGGCAGCGAGCCGGGGATGCCGGCGATCTCGCCCGAGGTGATGGTCTGCTTGAGGAGCTCGTCGAGCAGGATGACCAGCAGCTCGGCGTCGACCGGGTGGTAGTAGGCCGCCGCGCGGGTCCCCGGGATCGTGGTGAGGTAGCCGGGCGGGAAGCCGCGCAGCCGGAGCAGCGGGTCCTGCTCGACCGGCACGGTCACGCGCAGGAGCCGGTCGAGCCCGATCCCGAACGAGTGGGCCGAGCCGGCCACCACCAGCCCGTCGACGTCGCGGTAGATCGCCGCCTCGGTCCAGACCAGGTTGCCGCCGAGGGACTCGCCGGCCAGGAGGATCTTGTCGGCCTCGACTCGCCCGAAGTGGTGGGTGACGATCGCGCCGGAGCGCAGCGCCTCGACGATCTGGTGGAGCGCAAAGGCGCCGACCGCGAGGTCGAGCTCGGCGCCGGGCACCCGGCTGCTCTGGCCGTGGCCGAGGCGATCGAGGTTGAGCGTGGCGTAGCCCGCGTCGGTGGCGGCGCGCACGTACGAGTAGCGATCCGGGCGATAGGGGAAGTCCCAGACGTTGTGATCGTAGGTGGCGCCGTGGACCAGCACCTGGATCGTCTTGTCGTGGATCGCGCCGCGCGCGCACAGCCATCCGACCGCGTGGAGGCTGGCCGGCTGGCCGGGCGCGAGCGCGAGCGGGAAGACCACCCGGTCGCAGCGCAGCCGCGGCCCCGGATCGGCGCCGGCCGGTGACGGCGCGGCGATCGGGCCGAGCACACCGACCAGGCCGAGCCCGGCGATCGAGGAGCAGGCGATGACGAGCGAGCGGATGAGCGAGCGGCGCGTGCGTGGCTGACGGCTCTCGTCCTGGCGCATGATTCCACCTTCGAGGTCGCGAGACCTCTCCCCGTTCCTCCCCCGGACGGCCAGGACCAGCAGGGAGGAGCGGCCATTCTAGCCCGAGCCCTCTGCCGGGACGGCGAGGTCAATGACCACGCCGGCCAGCTTGTCTTTGCCGACTCGTTCCACGATTCTGGGATGCGCGCGCGATCGGGGGAGCGAGCGAGTCCCCGGCTGCGCGCAAGAGGGCGAAGAGAGGCGCGAACGTGGGCCGCTCAGACGGAGAGCCAGGCAGCGGGGACGACGAGCACGCGCTCGGCGAGCGCTTCCGCCGGCGGACGCAGCTCAAGAGCGGCATGGGCATCGAGACCTGGCTGGGTGCCGACCGCGACGGGCGCGACGTCGTCATCAGGAGCGCGCCGCTCCGCGTCATCCCGGCCGCCGCGCGCAAGTGGCTCGAGATCGAGGTCGAGTGCCTGAACCAGATCACCCGGCCGGAGGCGGTCGCGCGCGGCGCCGGCCCGATGACGCTGGGCGTCGAGGGAGACGAGCTGCTGCTGGTCCGCGCCTTCGTGGCCGGGCCGACCCTGGCCGAGCTGCTGCGCGGCTCGCCGCCTTCGCCCTCGCTCTCGATCGACGATCTGATCGCGATCGGCATCGGGGTGGCGCGCGCGCTCGAGGACGCCCACGCGTGCGGCGTGGTGCACGGCGACGTCAAGCCGTCGAACATCGTCCTGGCCGGCCCACCGGACCGCCGCTCGCCGGTGCTGATCGACTTCGGGCTGGCCCGGCATGGCTTCGTCGGCGACGGGCTCGAGGCGCTCCCGCTCGATGGCATCCGCTACCTGGCGCCGGAGCAATCGGGCCTGCTGCAGCGCGGCGTCGATGCCCGCGCCGACCTGTACGCGCTCGGGCTGGTCCTCCACGAGGCGGCCACCGGACGGCCGCCGTTCGACGGGCGCGACGTCCCCCGCCTCCTGCACCAGCAGCTGACCGCCGCGCCGCCGCCCTTGCCCGCGACGGCGCCGCGCGCGCTCGGCGGGATCGTGGCGCGGCTCCTGCGCAAGGACCCGCGGGACCGCTACCAGACCGCGGGCGGGGTCCGCGCCGACCTCGAGGAGCTGGCCGGCGCGCTGTCGCGCGGCGACGCGGATCCGGATCTGGTGGTCGGCGCGAGCGACCCGCGCGGGTCGCTCACCGAGCCGGCCTTCACCGGGCGCGCCGACGAGCTGCAGGCGCTCGAGCGCGCCCTCGACGAGGCGCGGACCGGGCGCGGCGGCCTGGCGCTGCTCGAGGGCGAATCGGGGGTGGGCAAGACCTGGCTGCTGGAGGAGCTGTCGCGGCGGGCCGGGCTGCGCCCGGTCTGGGTCCTGCACGGGCAGGCCGCCGCGCAGGTCGCGCAGCGGCCGTTCCAGGTGCTGTCGGGGGTCGCGAGAGAGATCGCGGCCGGCGCGGGCCCGGCCGGCTCGGAGCGCGCGCGGCGGCTCACCGACGGAGCCGGCAGCGTCAGCCGGGCGATCGTCGACGCGCTGCCGGCGCTGGCCGGGCTGTTCGAGGCGGCCGCGGTCGGCGGCGAGGGAGCGGGCGCCGCCGAGCCGCCCGGCACCGAGGCCGCCGATGCCGCGGAGGCGGGCGCGGCGATCCCGGAGCCCAAGGCCGAGGAGCGCATCCTCTACGCGCTCTCGGCCCTGCTCGATTCGCTCGGCTCGGCCGACGAGCCGGCGCTGATCCTGCTCGACGACGCGCAGTGGGCCGACGCGCAGACGCTGCGCCTGCTCGAGCGCTGGAGCGCCCGGAGTCCGGCCGGTCGCCACGCGCTCGTCGCGCTGGCGGTCCGCACCGAGGAGGCGGCCGCGGGGCACCCGGTGCGCAACCTGCGCCCGGGCAGCCACGTGCGTCTGGGCCGGTTCAGCCCGGCCGAGGCGCGCGAGCAGGTCGTGTCGATGGCGGGCCAGCTGCCCGGGCGCGTGGTCGACCTGGTCCTCGAGCACGCGGCTGGCGTCCCGTTCCTGGTGACGGCCGGGCTTCACGGCCTGGTCGAGTCGGGCGCGGTGGCGCCATCACCCGACGGCTGGCGGGTCGCCGACGACGCGCTGGCCGAGCTGCGAGTGTCGGGCTGGCTGGCCGACCTCCTGGTCGGCCGGATCGCGCGCCTGCCGGGGCCGACCCGCTGCCTGCTCGAGGTCGGCGCGCTGCTCGGCCGCACGTTCGATCCGGTGGTCGCCGCCGGGCTGTGCGAGATCGACCCCGCCGACGCGGTGCGCGCGGTGCAGGAGCTGCGCGGCGGGCTGGTGTGGCTCGATCCGGCCGGCACCAGCTGCACCTTCCCGCACGACCGGATCCGCGAGGTGCTGCTCGCGCGGGTGCCGGACGGCGAGCGGCGCCGCCTCCACCTCGAGGCCGCCCGGCTGGTCGACGACCACGCGATCGACCGCGAGTTCGATCTCGCCTACCACTACGACGCGGCCGGCGAGCCGGCCCGCGCCCTGCCCCACGCCATCCGCGCGGCCGAGCGCGCCCACGCCCGTCACGACATGGAGCTGGCCGAGCGCTACTACCGGGTGGCGGCCCGCGGGGTCGACGACGACATCGATCCGCTGCTCCGCTACCGCGTCGCGCTCGGCCTCGGCGACGTGCTGCTGGTGCGCTCGCGCTACGAGGAGTGCGCGCGCCAGCTCGACGAGGCCTACGGGCTGGCCCCCGACGCGGCCGGGCGGGCCGGGGTCGAGGAGCGCCGCACCCAGCTCGCGGTCAAGCGCGGCCAGCTCTCCGCCGCCGCCGACCACGGCGAGCGCGCGCTGCGCCTGATCGGCCGCCGGGTGCCCGGCTCGCGCCTGGTCTGCGCCCTGCTCATGCTGTGGCAGCTCATGGTGCAGGTCCTCCACACGCGGCTGCCCCGCCTGCTGGGGCGCCGGCCGCTCGATCGGGCCGGCGACGACCTGGCCGCGGTCCGCATCTACCAGAGCCTGAGCGCGCCCTACTTCTTCGCTCGCGGCGCGGTCCGCGCCCTGTGGGTGCACCTGACCGAGATGAACCTGGTCGAGCGCTACCCGCCGACCGCCGCGCTCGGCCGCGCCTACGGCCTGCACGGCGCGATGTGCTCCGGCTCGCCCAGCCTGTTCGAGCGCGCGATCCGCTACACCCGGGCCGGCGCGGCGCTGTGCGCCGAGCGCGGCGACGTGTGGGGACACGCGCGCGCCCTGCAGTTCCTATCGCTCGGCCTGTGCGCGACCGGCCGCTACCGCGAGTCGGTGCAGACCGCCGAGGAGTCGGCCCGGCTGTTCGAGCGCGCCGGCGACCGCTGGGAGGCGAACGGCCCGCTCGCCTGGGCCGCCCTGGCCCGCTACCGGATGGGCGACCTGGTCGGCGCCCAGGCCGCGGCGCTCGACCTGCTAGAGCGCGGCCGCGCGCTCGACGACGCGCACGGGATCGCGTTCGGGCTCGACGTGTGGGCGCGGACCAGCGAGGGGCAGCTGCCGGCCGAGCTGCTCGGCGCCGAGCTCGAGCGCCGCGCCGAGCACGTGCAGACCTCGAGCGTGGTGGCGCAGGCCGAGGCGATCCGTCTCCTGGCCCACGGGCAGCCGGCCGAGGCGGCCGCGCTCATCGACACCTGGCTGGCCCGGCTGCGCGGCGAGGGCGCGTTCCTGCACGACTCGAACGTGTCGCTCGTGGTCTACCGGGTGACCGCGCTCCGCCGCCAGATCGAGGCGGTGCCGCCGACCGATCCGCGGCGGCGCGCGCGCCTCCTGCGCCAGGCCGAGCGGGCCAGCCGCCGCGCGCTCGCGATCGCGGGCAAGTTCCGCAACTCGGAGCCACACGCGCTGCGCGAGGCGGCGATGCTCGAGGCGATGGCCGGCCGCCCGGATCGCGCGATGAAGCTCGCCGACCGGAGCGTCGCCGCCGCCGACCGGCTCGGCGCGCGCTTCGAGCACGCGCTGTCGCGCGAGGTGCGCGGCCAGCTCGGCGAGGCGCTCGGCCGCCCCGGCGCCGATCGCGATCTGGAGGCCGCGCGCGTCGAGCTGCGCGCGCTGCGCGGGCCGCTGCGGGCGCCGAGCTCGCCGGCCGCCGTCACCGTCTCGCTCATCGAGCGGTTCCGCGCCATCATCGAGGCCGGCCAGCGGATCGCGCGCGCGCTGCCGGCGGCGGCGGTGTTCGAGGCGGTGCGCGAGGGCGCGCTCGCGCTCCTGCCGGCCCAGCGCTGCTCGATCGTCGAGCCGGCCGCCGACGGGCGCGACGCTCACGTCCTGGTCGGCGACGCCAGCCCGGTCAGCGACGCGATGGTGCGCGAGGCGCTGTCCCGCCGCCGGCCGGTGTCGCGACCCACCGCCGACCTGCCGATCGCCGCGGATCCGGTGCTGGCCGGCGCCGCGGTCCGCTCGGCGCTGTGCGCGCCGATCGTCGCGCGCGGTCAGGTGCACGCCGTCCTCTACCTCACCCACGCCGAGGTGAGCGCGGCGTTCGGCGAGGAGGCGCAGCAGGTCGCCGAGTTCCTGACCGCGCTGGCCGGCGCGGCGCTCGAGAACGCCGAGGGGCTGCGCCGGACCCTGGAGCTCTCGCGCGAGCTCGAGGACCGGGTCGCCGCCCGCACCGCCGAGCTGGCCCGCGCCAACCAGGAGCTGGCCGACAGCATGCGCCGGGTCGAGGAGACCCAGCACCAGCTGCTCCACGCCGGCCGCATGGCCGCGGTCGGCACCCTCATCGCCGGGCTCTCGCACGAGCTCAACAATCCGCTCACCGTGATCGTCGGCAACGTCGAGAACCTGCTCCGGCTGGAGTCGCCGGACGCGGGCGACGATCCCCGCCACCGGCTGACCGAGGCGATCGCGCGGCATGCCCGCCGCGCCTCGCGCCTGGTCGACACCCTGCTCCGCTTCTCGCGCTCGGAGCCGGAGGCGCGCGAGGAGGTCGACGCCGGCGAGCTGGTCCGGACCGTGGCCGAGCTGGTCGGCGCCGAGGCTCGCCGGCGCCGCATCGAGCTTCGCCTCTCGATCCCGGACCAGCTGCCCGCGCTGGAGGTGGCCCAGTACGAGATCGAGTCGGCGCTGGTCAACATCGCCACCAACGCGCTGCAGGCGATGCCGTCGGCCGGCGTGGTCGAGATCGCGGCGGCCGCGGCCTCGCGCCATGGTGTCGCCGGGGTCGCCTTTTCGATCAAGGACACCGGCGCCGGCATCTCCGTCGACTCGCTGCCGCAGATCTTCGACCCCTTCTTCACCACCAAGGCCGCCGGCGAGGGGACCGGCCTCGGCCTGTCCCTGGCCCGCGAGTCGGTGCTCGCCCACGGCGGGATCCTCGAGGTCGACAGCGTCCCCGGCCGCGGCACCACCATGCACCTCTGGCTCCCCGCCGCCCGCGCGCCGGACCCGGACCGCTGAGGAGCGTGGATCAGCGGCTGGCGCGAGCCAGCCCGACCGGCGCCCGATCGAGCGCTGCCTGCACCGCGCGGGTCAGGTTCTTGAAGCGGAACGGCTTGCGCAGGAGGTTGACGCCTCCCAGGGCCATGCAGTCGTCGAGGGTGCCGGGAGCGAGGTAGCCGGTGACCACGATGACCGGAACCCGCGGGGCCTTCTCGCGCAGGCGAGCGATGGTCTGCACGCCGTTCATGCCCGGCATGCGGAGGTCGCTGATGACCAGATCGACCCGGCTGCGCGTGATCACCTCGATCGCCTTCTCGCCGCTGTCGGCCAGGAGCACGCGATAGCCGTCGAGGCCGAGGCCGACCTCGATCATCTCGAGCACGTCGACCTCGTCGTCGACGACCAGGATGGTGCCTCGCGGTCTCGCCATGCCCTGCCCGAGTGTAGCCCTTCTCCCGGCCGCCTGGTCAGAGCACGTGGGCGACCACCAGGGCCGCGACCACGACGCCGGTCAGCGCCTCGCCGGTGATGAGCCCGGCCGCCAGCGAGGGCACGTGCATTTCGGACCAGGCGGGACGGGCCCGGCGCAGCGCGGCGAACAGGAGCGCGCCGATGGCGATCCCGGCGGTGGTCATCACCGGCACGATGAAACCGACTCCCAGCGCGACCGCCGACGGGACCAGGCGCGCCGCGCGCCCGCGCTCGAGCACCGCCAGCAGCACGCCGACCGCGGCGCCGACCAGCGCGGCCAGCGGCGCACCGGCCGGCATGGTGCTGATGCCACCCTGCACCACCTCCGCGGTCACCTTCCACGACATCGCGATCGGCGAGGGCAGCGCCTGGCTGCCGATCCCGTACGCGCGATCGAGCAGCACGTAGGCCAGCACCGCGGTGACCGCGCCGACCATGACCCCGGCCAGCTGCGCCGCCATCGCGCGCCCGGGCGAGCCGCCCACGATGTGGGTCGTCTTCCAGCCCTGCATCATGGTGGCGGAGTGACCCGCGGCGCCGTTGGTGACCCCGCCGGTGAACAGCGGCGGCAGCGTGCTGCCCGGCGCGGTGACGCCGACCAGGCCCTGGGCCAGCGCGCCGAGCGGCCCCGACGGGGTCTGGTCGGTCTCGCCGGTCGCGCGCAGCCCGACGATCGAGAAGACCACCGAGATGGCGAGCGCGAGCAGGCCGATGACCGGGCTCACCCCGAAGCCGACCCAGCCGATCGCGACGATGGCGGCGGCGCACAGGACCACACCGCCGCGCACCCAGCGCCAGGCGGCGCCGCGCTCGACGTGCCGCTCGGACCACGCTCGCCACAGGGAGCGCCCGCTGAACGCGAGCGAGGTGAATGAGCTCGCCACCATCATCGAGACGCCGGGCCAGACCAGCCAGTTGAGCCCGGAGCCGTAGTCCGCACCGGCGATGACGCCGCGGCCGATCAGCGCAGGCGCCAGCACCACCCAGGCCACGACTCCCCCGACCAGCATGCTGATCGCGAAGCGCAGCCCGACCAGGAGGCCGACGCCGAGGATGAGCGGGCTCAACCCCAGGCCGATGCCGAGGCTGGCGGCCGGCACCCCGGCGATGACCAGCGGCAGCGCGATGTCGGGCGGCACCGCGGCGAACACGTCGCGAAAGACCACCACCAGGGCCGCCGCCGCGAACGCGACGGCGAGCGTGGTGACCGGCCCGCGCGAGGCTCCCGCACCGGCAGCGGCGAGGTTCTTGATGAGCTCGCCGGCCGCGCGCCCGCTCGGGAACGGCAGGCCGTCGTCCTCGACCAGCTGGCGGCGAAACGGCGCCGCGATGAGGGTGCCGAACACGCCGAGCGCCGCGCCCCACACCGCGATCCAGATCGACGAAGGCGCGTGCCCACCCATGGCCAGGGCCGGCACCGGCCCGACCACGCCGGCGGTGAGAGCCATCACCGCGGCAGAGCTGCCGGTCACCTGAGCGATGTTGGCCTCGAGCACCGACAGCGGCCGGCGCAGCGCCGCGAACACCGCGAACGACATCAGGACCACCATGGTCATCCCGCTGTCGATGAAGGCGAGCTTGGTGCCGGAGTAGACGTTGCCGGCGGCGAGCAGCCCGCCCAGCACCAGACCGAACCCGATCGCGCGCGCGGTCAGCTCGCGCTCGCCGGTGCCCTCCGCTCTCATCCAGCACGCAGCGTGCGCGTCACGGCGCGATAGTAGACCAAAGCGAGCGCGGTTGGGCCGGCGCGCTCGCCGGCGTTGCCGCCGGCAGGTCCGCGGTGGTTCACTGACCGGGTGGCGCTCGACCCGCTCAACCTGATGGAGCTCGAGGGGCTGGCCCGGGCGCGGCTCGACCGGGTCGCGTGGGACTACTACGCCGGCGGCGCCGGCGACGAGGTGACCCTCGCCCGCAACGTCGACGCGCTTCGCCGGATCGCGCTCCACTACCGCGTGATGGTCGACGTGTCGGCGCGCGATCCGTCGACCGAGGTGCTGGGCCGGCACGTCGCGATGCCGGTCCTGATCGCGCCGGTCGCGTTCCAGCGCCTCGCCCACCCGGACGGGGAGCTGGCCGCCGCGCGGGCCGCGGCCCGGGCCGGCACCGTCTTCATCCTCAGCACGCTCAGCACCACCCGGATGGAGGACGTGGTGGCGGCGGCGCCGGGCGCGGTCTGGTTCCAGCTCTACATCTACAGCGACCGCGCGGCGACCGAGGCGCTGGTCAGGCGGGCCGAGGCGGCCGGGGCCGGCGCGCTGGTCGTGACGGTGGACGCCCCGCTGCTCGGCCGGCGCGAGCGCGACGTCGCCAACCGGTTCACCCTTCCGCCCGGCATGCGGATCGAGAACTTGCACGGCGCCGGCGCCGGGCTCGACGCGCTGCCGCCGACCGCGGACGGCTCGGCGCTGGCCGCGTACTTCGAGTCGCTGATCGCGCCTTCCGTCTCCTGGGCCGACCTGACCTGGCTGCGCGGGATGACCCGCCTGCCGGTCGTGCTGAAGGGGATCGTGCGCCCCGACGATGCGCGCCGCGCGGTCGACGGCGGCGCCGCCGGCATCGTCGTGTCCAACCACGGCGGCCGCCAGCTGGACGGCGCGCCGGCCGCGATCGACGTGCTCGGCGCCGTCTGCGACGCGGTGGCCGGCGCGTGCGACGTGCTGGTCGACGGCGGCATCCGCCGCGGCACCGACGTGATCAAGGCGCTCGCGCTCGGCGCTCGCGCCGTGCTGCTCGGCCGGCCGGTCCTGTGGGGGCTGGCGGTGGGCGGGCAGGAAGGGGTCGACGCGGCGCTGTCGGTCCTCCGCCGCGAGCTCGACCTGGCGATGGCGCTGTGCGGCTGCCCCGACGTCGCCGCGATCCGGCGCGACCTGGTGGGCTGATCAGTCGACGCAGGAGTCGCCGGCGTCGTCCACCGCGCGGTCGTGGTGGACGAGGACCGTCGCCGCGCCGTTGACGTGGTTGACGACCAGGGCGCCGAAGACCTCGAGCTCGGCCGACGAGGCCAGGTCGGCCAGCGGCGCGTACAGGTTGCCGGCCAGCGCCAGGCCGGCCGACACCGACACAGACCCACCGCTCGCCACGTAGATGCGGAGCGCGCGCGGCCGGTCCGGATCGCCCAGCGCGGCCCGGCCAGACACCTGGATGCTGCCGGCCACGAACAGGTCGAGCTCGGCGTCCGGCCCGATCTCGACGTCCAGGTTCTGCTGCAGCGAGATGTTGCCGCCGACGAACAGCGCGGTGCGCCCGGTCGCGCGGACCAGCACGGTGCCGTCGGTGCTGCCGCCGATCTCGTCGAGGTAGAACCGGCCGCACGGCAGCTCGAGGGTGGCGTCGCCGTCCACGTCGCGAAGCGCGTCCGGCTCGAGGCCCAGCTCGGCGTCGTGGTTGACCAGCGCGTGGTCGGCGATCACGCCGGCCACGTCGAGCGCGTCGTCGCAGCGGCACGGCGGCGGCACGCTGACCTCGGCCGACTCCTCGGCCCCCGCGGTGATCTCCCCGCTGACCGCGGCCCCCGGGCGCGTGATGAGGGTCCCGCCGACCGACAGGCTGGCGACGCTGACGTCGCCGGCGACCCGCGCGGCCCCCTCCACCTCGATCTCGCTGCTGGAGCGGCCCAGCTGCCCGCCGGAGATGAGGTCGCCGGCCACGTGCAGGATCGGCCCGGCCTCGATTCCCTCGGGGCCGACGTTGAGCTCGCCGCCGATGTCCATGCCCTGGCTGCCGTCCACGCCCTGGTTGGAGGCGACGTCGCCGCCCAGGCCGCCGGACGCGTACGGGGCGATGCGCGAGTCGAAGCCGTCGGTGACGAGGTCGCTGCCGAACGACAGGCTGCCGCAGCCGCACACCGCGCGGCGGAACAGCTCCTCGGCCAGCTCGCCGCTGCAGGTGCCGTCGACCAGGACCGGCGGGCCGGTGCCGGCGCAGTAGCCGGGCAGATCGTCATCGGCGGCGCCGCTGGTCGCCACGGTGTCGCGCGCGGTGCAGGCGCCGGCGGCGGCGAGGAGCGCGGCCGCGAGGACGCGCGGGCCGGCGATCACGGGGCGGCCCCGAGCTCCGCGAGGCGCTGGCGGGCCCGGTCGGCGTTGACCGAGCGCGGGTGCACCGACAGGAACGCGCGCAGGGCGGCGCGCTCGGCCGCGTCGTCGCCGAGCGCGCGGTGGGTCTCGGCCAGGCCCCAGCGCGCCTCCTCGGCGACCGGCCCGTCCGGGCGCAGGCGCAGCGCCTTGTGGTAGCGGCGTAGCGCGCCGGCCGGATCGGCGAGGTGATCGAGGTGGAGCGAGGCCGACGCGACGGTGGCGATCGCCGCGGCGTCGGTGCCGGCGT
>DATHKR010000242.1:0-36366 GCA_035489015.1 Kofleriaceae bacterium
TGACTCGTCGGATGCTCGACAGGCCCGCGTCACCAGTGTGCGAGTCGGCTGTGCTATAAACGAGCCGTCGCTCTGCCAGGGGAATCCGTGTTCAACCAACATCTCAAGCAGGTCGTCGACAACGTGGACGGTGGCATCGGAGCCCTGCTCATGGGACTCGACGGGATCGCGGTCGAGTCCTACGTCCGCGACGACCACAAGATCGACATCACGACCCTGGGCATGGAGTTCTCCTTCATCCTGGGTCAGGTCAAGAAGGCGGCCGAGATCCTCCGCCTGGGTGGGGTCAACGAGCTCACCATCAAGGCCGAGTCGCTCGTGCTCGTGGTCCGCATGATCAACAACGAGTACTTCCTCGCCGTCGTGCTGGGCGCCGACGGCAACTTCGGCAAGTGTCGCTTCATGATGCGGCTGGCCCAGCCCGGGCTCCTCAGCGAGCTCTGAGCGGCCGAGGCTCCACCCCGTGAGCCCGCCGCGCATCCTGGTCATCCACGGGCCGAACCTGAACATGCTCGGCTCGCGCGACCCCGCCCTGTACGGGAGCGCCACCTTGGTCGAGATCGACGACCTGCTTCGCGCGCGCGCCCGGGCCCGGGCCGCCGAGGTCGACTGCTTCCAGTCCAACCTCGAGGGCGAGATCGTGACCCTGGTGCAGCAGGCGCGCGGTCGCTATCAGGCGATCGTCATCAACCCGGGCGGCTACTCGCACACCAGCGTGGCCATCCGCGACGCGCTCGAGGCGTGCGGGGTGCCGGCGGTCGAGGTGCATCTGTCCAACCTGTACGCGCGGGAGCCGTTCCGGCACACGTCCCTGACCGCGGCGCGCTGCATCGGCGTCATCAGCGGTTTCGGCCCGCGAAGCTACGAGCTGGGACTGGACGCCGCCCTCGCTCATGTGGAAGGGTTGGGGCCGTCATGAAGGGCGGTGGCAAGCGCGAGCGCGGACCTGCGAAGGGCAACGGCGGTCCGCCGAAAAGCGCCGAACGGCGCGGGGCGAAGCCGGAACCGGCGGCCGAAGCGACCGAACCGACGGTCGAGATGGCCCGCCAGCTGGCCGCCATCGTCGAGGCCCACTCGCTGTCCGAGCTCGTCGTCGATACCCCGGCGCTGACGCTGACCCTGCGCCGCGGCGGCTGGTCCGGCGCCGGAGCCCAGCTGGTCGCGGCCGGGCCCGCGGCCCCCGCCCCGCTGCCCCAGGCCGCCCCGGCGGCCGCCCCTCGCGCGATCGATTCCCTGCCGCCTGCGGCTTCGCCCGGGGGAGCCGCGGCCACCGCGCTGGCCGCCAAGGGCGAGCCTGACCACCACCTCGTCACCTCGCCGTTCGTCGGCACCTTCTACTCCTCGCCCGGTCCCGACTCGGATCCGTACGTGGCCGTCGGCCAGAAGGTCGAGCGCGGCCAGGTGCTCTGCATCGTCGAGGCGATGAAGCTAATGAACGAGATCGAGGCGGACAAGCCCGGGGTGGTCGTGGCCATCCTGGTCGAGAACTCCCAGCCGGTCGAGTACGGCCAGCCGCTCTTCCGCCTCTCGCCCTAGCACGACCATGTTCGAGAAGGTGCTGATTGCCAACCGCGGCGAGATCGCGCTGCGGATCATCCGCGCGCTGCGCGAGATGGGCATCCGCTCGGTCGCGATCTACTCGTCGGCCGACGCGGACGCGCTGCACGTGAAGTTCGCCGACGAGGCGGTCTGCATCGGGCCGCCGCCGTCGCGCCAGAGCTACCTCCACATCCCGGCCATCATCAGCGCGGCCGAGATCACCCGCGCCGACGCGGTCCATCCCGGCTACGGCTTTCTGGCCGAGAACGCCGAGTTCGCCGAGGTGTGCGAGAAGTGCGGCATCCAGTGGATCGGCCCGCAGCCGCACCTCATGCGCCTGATGGGCGACAAGATCAGCGCGCGCGAGGCGATGAGCAAGGCGGGCGTGCCGATCCTGCCCGGCTCCGGCGTCATCGAGCAGGAGAGCGACCTCCACGCCGCGGTCGAGCGGATCGGCTTCCCGGTCATCCTCAAGGCGGCGGCCGGCGGCGGCGGGCGCGGCATGAAGATCGTGCACGAGAGCAAGCGCCTGCTCGGCGACTGGAACACCGGCAAGGCCGAGGCGCTGGCCGCGTTCGGCAACCCGGACATGTACATGGAGCGGTACTGCGAGCGGCCGCGCCACATCGAGGTCCAGGTGATCGGCGACAGCCACGGCAACGCCGCGCACCTGGGCGAGCGCGAGTGCTCGATTCAGCGCCGCCACCAGAAGATCATCGAGGAGGCGCCCTCGGCCGCCCTCGAGGAGGAGACGCGCACGCGGCTGCTCGGCACCGCGGTCGGCGCGATCCGCAACCTCGGCTACCGCAGCCTCGGCACCCTCGAGTTCCTGCTCGATCAGGACGGGCGCTTCTACTTCATGGAGATGAACACGCGGCTGCAGGTGGAGCATCCGGTCACCGAGATGGTCACCGGCCTCGACCTCGTGCGCGAGCAGGTGCTCATCGCCGCCGGCGAGCGACTGTCGTTCCAGGAGACCCGCCGCCCGCGCGGCCACTCGATCGAGCTCCGCATCAACGCCGAGCACCCCGAGACGTTCGCACCCTGCCCGGGTCCCATCACCGGGCTCAACCTGCCCGGCGGGCTCGGCGTGCGGGTGGACACCCACATCTACGAGGGGTACGTGGTGCCGTCCCACTACGACTCTCTCCTGGCCAAGCTCATCGTCCACGACGACAACCGCCAGGCCGCGATCAGCCGGGCGCGCCGCTGCCTGGACGAGTTCGTGATCGAGGGCGTTCACACCAACATCCCCTTCCACCGGCGCATCCTGGCCGATCCGGAGTTCCGCTCCGGAGACTTCGACACCGGCTTCGTCGCCAGGCTCCTGGCCAAGCCAAAAGCCTAGAATTTCAATGGAATGCCCAAACCGTTGCTTGACCAGGTCTTGCCTTCTTCGATAAGCTCGAGACATCGGGTGGTCTCGCTTACAAACGGCCTCCCGGCTCGCTAGCGCCAGCGGCGGCGTCTCCGCGCGCCAACCGGGTTCCGGCTAGAGTCCCTTTGAAGCGATGGCCATCAACAAGAACAAGGTGATGGACGCTGCCCGCAAGGCGCGGGACAAGGGCCAGGTCGACAAGGCCATCAAGGAGTACTTGAAGATCGTCCGCGAGGACCCGAAGGACGTCCGGGTCTGGCTGAAGATCGGCGACCTCTACGCCAAGAAGGGCGCCAAGGCGGAGGCGACCGAGACGTATCTCAAGGTCGCCAAGTTCTACAGCGAGCAGGGCTTCTACCTGAAGGCCGTCGCGGTCTACAAGCAGATCCTCAAGCTCGATCCGCGGCTGGTCGAGGTCAACCTCAAGCTGGCCGAGCTCTATCGCCAGCTCGGCCTCCTGTCGGACGCGATGCAGCACTTCGAGATGGTCGCGGCGTTCTTCCACCGCGAGGGCAAGACGCGCGAGGCGCTGGCCACCATCCGACAGCTGGTCGACCTCGACCCGGAGAACGTGGCCACCCGCATCAAGCTGGCCGAGCTCTACTCCAAGGAGGGCATGGTCGAGGACGCGGTGACCGAGTTCGGCCACGCCTGCGAGTACCTGCGCAAGCACAACCGGCTGGACGACTTCATCAAGGTCGCCGAGCGCCTCCTCTGGCACAAGCCGGACAACATCCCGCTCAATCGCGAGCTGGCCAACCTCTACCTCCGCCGCACCGACCCGCGCCGCGCGCTTCAGAAGCTGCAGACCTGCTTCAAGTCGGATCCGCGCGACATCGAGACGCTGAGTCTCCTGGCCCAGGCGTTCCAGGCGCTCGACCAGAAGGGCAAGACCGTCTCGGTGCTGAAGGAGATGGCGCGCGTCCTGGTCGAGGTCGGCAACCGGCGCGAGGCAGAGGACGTGCACCGGCGAATCCTCACGTTCGTGCCGAACGATCCCGACTCGCGCGCGTTCCTCAACGACGCGGCCAGTCAGGTCCGCGGCGGCCCTGCCCAGACCGCTCCGGTGGCCGATCAGGTGCTGGAGCCGCCGCCGCGGCGCCCGGCGGTGCGCGGCATGCTGAACCCGACCGGGTCGATCCCGATCGTGGTGAAGACGAAGGACCTCGACGCCGTGCTCGAGATGAGCGACGCCGACGAGCTCGAGATGGAGCTGGACGATCAGCCGATGCGCGTGCCCGCGCCGAGCGGCTGGCCGCCGATGCGCCCGCGCCTGGGCGAGGGCGGCGCCGACCTTTCGGCCGAGCTCTCCATCGAGGACGACAGCTACGAGGTGGAGAGCAGCGCCCACGGCGAGGCTCACTCGGAGGAGATCGTCAAGATCCTCACCGAGACGGACGTCTACGTGAAGTACGGCCTCCACCAGAAGGCGATCGATCACCTGGGCAAGGTCTTCCAGCTCGACCCGCAGAACCGCGAGGCGCAGGAGCGGCTCAAGGACATTCTCCTGCACCAGGGGCGGATCGAGGAGGCGGTCGCCGCGCTGTGCCGTCTGGCCGAGCAGTGCGGATCGGTCGATCCAGAGCGCGCCGAGATGTACCTGCGCGAGGTGATCCGGATCGATCCGAACAGCGGGCGCGCGCTCGAGCTGGCCGAGCGCTACCGGCTCGACCTGGCCGGCTCCGAGGAGGTCGAGATCGTCGACGACCGGCGACGCGCGGTGGGCGACGGCTCCGGGCTGATGACCGGGACCGGCGAGGGCGCGGCGGTCATGACCAGCGGGCCGCGCGCGACCGGCAGCGTGGCGAGCTCGGCCAGGCCGGTGCCGGGGCCCGAGGCGGGCGGGCGCGAGGAGCTCGACTTCGACGACTTCGACCTCGACTCCGAGGAGCTGGACGTCCAGGTGGTGGCGGCCGCGGCCGACGTCGATGTCGGCTACGCCGCGCCGGAGCGGGCGGCGCCGTTCGCTCCCCGCGGCGGGATGGGGCTTCGCGGGGGCCAGGCGGTCCCTCAGGGCCCGAACGCCGGCTTCGAGTCGGACGGCTTCGAGTTCGAGCTCGACGACGACGAGGAGCTGGAGGTCGGCAGCGCCGAGCTCATGCTCGAGGGGGATCCGGAGGCGCCGCACTACGGCGGCATGAACGATTCACACCACCACGGCATGGTGGCGGCGGTCGGCGAGGAGGGCAGCGGCGCCACCGTCGAGGTGGCGATCGACCAGGTCGAGGAGGCGGTGTCGATCGCCGACCTCGACTCCGACGAGCTCGACTTCGACTCCGCGCCGGTCGGCAGCGACCCGCTGTCGCCGATCCCGCGCCCGCCGCCCGACCTGGACGAGCGGCGCCGCGGCCACCGGGCCGGCGAGGACCTGCCGTTCGACCCGCACGACGCGCGCCTGTTCGACGCCGAGCCCGGCTTCGACGAGGACGACGCGCTGGCCGCCTTCCTCGAAGACGACCAGAGCGGGGTGACCTCCGGCGCAGGCCCGGGTGCGTCGGATGCCGCCCGGCAGCGCTACGACCTGGGCCTCGACGGCGGCGAGCTCACCTCCGACGGCGCGCCGCACCAGGCGGTCGCCGACCCGACCTACCGCACGTCGGTGGCCGGGGCCAGCACCACCACCGAGATCGGGCTCGACGTCGATGGCGAGACGGTGGGCGACCCGGACGACGTCGGGGATGTCGACGCCGCGGACGAGTCGGCCGGCACCTCGCTCGAGGATGACCTCGACGAGGCCGACTTCTTCGTCAGCCAGGGCCTGTGGGACGAGGCGCGCGACATCCTGCTCGGCTTGCTCCACCGCCACGCCCACCACCCGCTGGTCAGCGCCCGGCTGCGCGACATCGAGGCGATGTCGGCCGGGGGCGCGCCGGTCGAGGAGGCGCCCGAGCTGGTCTCGCCGCGGCCGGCCAGCGAGTCGCCCGGCCGGCAGCACGCCCACTCCTCGCCCGCGATGCGCCCGGCTCGCCCGGTCGTGATGCTGGAGAACCCGATCGAGGACAGCGACGCCGACACTCACTTCGACCTGGGGCTGGCCTACAAGGAAATGGGCCTGCACGACGAGGCGATCAAGGCCTTCCACAAGGTCCTGTCGTCGTCGCGGCGCGAGGTGCAGTCGCACATGATGATCGGGCTATGCCACCGCGGGCAGGGCAACCTGTCCGAGGCGATCAACCAGTTCAAGGCAGGGCTCTACGTCGACAAGATCACCTCGGCGGAGAAGTTCGGGCTCTACTACGAGATCGGCAGCTGCTACGAGGATCTCGACGATCCGCAGGAAGCGCTCTACTACTACGAGATGGTGCTCAAGAAGGAGCACGGCTACCGCGACGTGATCGACCGGGTGGCTGCCATCCGGGCGTCGCTGGTCGGCGCACCGAGCGGGCAGGGCGGCAAGCGGCAGAGCACGCTCGACGCCGAGACCGACGCAGCGCTCGATCATCTCAAGCGCTGAGATACAGGCGTCCGGCCCGGGGCCGCGCTTGAATGCCAATTGCGATCGAGGCTACGATCGCGGGGTGGGAAGCGCGGATCGCAGGCAGCGGCAGAAGGAGAGCCTGCGGGCCAGCATCCTCGACGCCGCCCGTGAGCTCCTGGTCGAGCACGGCTTCGACGCGGTGACGATGCGCAAGATCGCCGAGAAGATCGAGTACTCGCCGACCGCGATCTACCAGTACTTCACCGACAAGGAGTCGCTGGTCCAGGAGCTGTGCGCCAACGACTTCCTGACCCTGGCCGGGACCTTCGGGCGCCTGGCCGGCGTGGCCGACCCGATCGAGCGCCTGCGCCAGATGGGCGCCGCCTACGTCGGCTTCGCCCGCTCGAACCCGAACCAGTACCGGTTCATGTTCATGGTGTCGCATCCGCGCTGGACCTGGGACACCGCCGAGCGGAACCACGACCGCGGCAACCCCAACCGCGACGCGTACACGTTCCTCCGCTGGACGTGCACCGAGGCGATCGATCAGGACCGCTTGCGGGTGGACCTGACCGATCCGGATCTCGCGGCTCAGGTCATCTGGGGCGCGATGCACGGGATCATCGCGCTCCAGATAGCCATGAGCGAGGACGAGTGGGTCGACTGGCTGCCGCTGGAGCAGGTGAGCGCCTCGACCATCGAGACGCTCATCCGCGGGGTCACGCGGCCCGGTCCGCCGGATGGTCCTCGGACGCCCGCTGCGCCGCGGCCGAGATGAGCATCTCGGCCACGCGCTCGGCCTCGGCCGAGGCGCGCACCAGCTTGGCCGGGTCGGTGCGGACCAGGCGGCTGGCCGACGACGTGGAGATGCCGACCACCTGGGCCATCTCGGTCAGCGTCCGGCCGAGGTAGCGCGTCCCGGCCAGGATGGCGATCCGGCGCGCGCCGACCACCTCGCGCGACCGATCCGAGGAGCGAATGCGCTCGGGCTCGATGCCGCTCAGGCGCGTCACGTGCTCCAGCACCTCCGAGATCGGGCCGTCCCAGCGGCGCGGCGCGTAGATCGCGCGCTCGATGAGCGCGGTGCGCACGGCCCCGGACGGCCGCACCATCAGCTCGGAGTGACCCGGCTGCGAATCGACGTGCTGCGCGAACTTCTCGATTCCCTCCGGGGTCTGGCCCAGCTCCGCCAGCGCGAGGCCGCGGTCGATGCGCAGCCAGCGCGGCTGCATCTGCTGGCCCAGGTACGCCCGGTGGCTGGTCCAGCGCGAGTCGGCCGCGCGGGCGACCTGGCCCTCGCGCACCGGCGAGTTGTGGATGAACGCGATGAGCTCGAGCGTCTCGGTCAGCTCCGACTCGAGGGTGCGCGGGCGCTCGGCGAACACCGGCCCGACGTGGCGCTGGTGGCGGTTGAGCCACAGCGCGAAGCCGACGTGGAGCGGCTTGATGAACCGCGACAGCGGCGTGTGGCCGGCGACGGCCAGCCAGTGGATCCGATCCGGCATGAGGGCGTAGGCAAGTAGCTGCCAGTCGCTGTCCATGAGCGCTGCGTCGACGCGAGAGAGATAGCTCGCGCGATCCTCCTCGCTGCGCAGGCCCACGCATCCGGGGGCGAAGCGCGACACGATATGAGTAAGGGCACCAGGGGTATTTTCACGAGCGAAGCGAGCCACGGCAATGCTCCTAGGTTTAGGACCAGGGAGCCGCAGGCCGGACATGAGGACACACGCCACCACACGCAGCGTGTCTCACCGAGCGGGGGCTCGATGGGGGGGTAGACGCGCTGACGACGTGCCTCTCGGACCAGCTTCCCTGTGACTTCACCCCAAAGCGAGGAACGTGCCAGAGGGACGGTACAATAACTGTGCGACATCAGAACACCGGCAGTGACCGGCACTCGGTCAGTGCGCACTCCGGTGCGCAACCTCGAGTATCAGAGTGGACAGTTCTACCCAGGCGAGCGAGAAATGGCTCCTGATGTCGCACGGTTCCTACAGGAAGCGTGACTGTCCAGTCAGACGTGACGCAGGTCGTCATCGCGAGTCCGCGAATGCATTGACGACTGCTCGGTCAGTGGACGCGGCCGCGGACCAGGAGGTCGGGAGCGGTGGCCTGCTCGACGCAACTCTCCATGGTGTCTGCACCCCCGCGGTGTCCCCTCTCACCACCTGCAGGGGAGCCACCGCAGACGCGAAGCGCTTCGAGCGCAACGGCGGCCGCGAAGCTGGGCGTGAAGGAAGCCTGATCGATCCACAGGCCGCGCTCGAGCAGGCCCCAGCTCTTGCCGTCATCGGCCTCCGGGCTGGCCGGGCCAGCGTCGCCGTCGGCCCCGGTGGCGACCGCGACGCCGCCGTCGGCGCTGCCGGCGCTCGCGCGCCCGGCCTTGTCACCGCTGTCGGTGTCCGCCGCGGGGGAGCCGGCGGCGCGCTGGATCAGGCGGAAGGCGCTGTCGATCGGCTCCACCGGTAGCCCGCGATCCTGGTGGAGATAGTAGTCGGCGGCCTCGGCGCGCGCGGCCGGGTCGGTCCACAGGTCTTCGATCAGCGCGCCGACCAGCGCATCGCGCTGGGCCGCGGTCATCTCGACCGGCAGCTTCGGCATCTTGCCGTAGGCCACGTGGTCGGCCATGCGCACCACCAGCTCGCGCGGCAGCGAGTCGCCGGTCAGGTCGAACGCCAGGCCCACGCTGACGCTCGAGTCGACGTACGGCACCCTGGCGTGACAGTCGGTGCAGAACTCGTCGAGCTGCTTGCGGAGGGGCGGGGTGATCGCCACGCGAGCCGGCGATCGCGCGGTCGCGGCCCGCTCCGCCGACAGGAGGCGCCGGGCGGGCGCGGCGGCAACCGGGGCGATCGGATCAGGCTCGGGCGCCTTCCAGCGGGCCACGTAGAGGCGCAGGGCGACGCGCATCGCGTTCTTGAAGCTGTGCCGGCGCAGGAGGTCGGCGCGCACCGACTCCTGGTCGGCGGCGGTCGCGTCGGGGCCGAGCACGTGCGTGACCAGGTGACGCGACATGCAGCGCGCGAACTCCGGCTGCTTCACCGTCGACTCGGCGAAGCCGCGCGGGGTGAGCGTGGCCTGGCCGCGCTCGTCGGAGATGTCGGCGCCGTAGAGCGGCCCCTTGCCCGGTCGGGTGAGGCTGGGCACGTAGTACAGGCTGGCGCGGCTGTCCGGGTAGCCGAGGAAGAACTGGAAGCCGTAGTCGAGCCGGGCGTGGCAGTTGGTGCAGAGCGGCGTGGAGGCCAGGCGCTTCCACGAGTCGTGCACGAAGGCGAGGTTGGCCGAGCCGCGGTTGAGGTCGAGCACCTGCTGGGTGGTGGCGCCGAAGCTGTTGCGCCCCTCGCACCACATCATCTCGTAGAAGGCGCGCTGGCGCTGGCGCCGGTCCGGGTTGGCGTGGAGCAGCTGGGGCGTGGTCAAGACGCCGGCGTGCTGGCCAGGGGCGATCTCCTCGCGCGGAGCCCACTGTCCGTCCGCCGGCCAGGTGTCCAGATCGGCGAGGACCTTGTCGACGTCGGCCAGCTCGAGGCTGCCGATCTTCTGCCGCCGGTAGTAGAGCTCGGCGTTGCGGTCGCGGAACGTGGCGTTGCTGGTGAAGATCTCCTCGGCCGGGAGGTCGTGCTCGACGACGTGCTGCACGGTGCGCTCGACCTCGCGCTTCATGCTGTCGTGGAACTCGTAGTACTGGGTCTGGTCCCGCACGCAGCGGATGAGGGCCGGGCCGCAGCCGCATTGCGGGCTGACCTCGTTCTCCGGCGAGCCGACCTGGCTGTCGCAGGCCAGGAACGACGACGAGTGGAAGCCCTTCGTCTCGGGCGAGATCCGCCACCGCTCCGGGCGATAGGCGTCGGGGCAGACCATGACCTCGCGGTCCGGATCCCACCACGGCCGCACCGGCACCGCCTCGGCCGGCTGGCACGGCTTGCGGATGTAGTAGAGGACCCGGCCGTGCTCGTCGGGCTGGTCGGTCTGCTGCATGATGAAGCCGGTCGGCAGCGCGTAGTAGTTGCGGACGTTCAGGTAGGTGCCGAAGATGAGGGTGGGCAGGAGGTCGCGGCCGAACTCCGGGCGGTCGACCAGCTCGTCGATCAGGCGCTCGGCGTCGTGCCCGTCCTCGGCCAGGCGGCTGGCCCACCTGTCGACCTCCACGGCCGAGAGCGCGCCGCCGGTCAACGAGTTGAGCGAGGAGACCAGCTCGCGTGCCGCCGGCGCTCCGGTGGGCCCTGCGGACGGTGTATGGGAAGCGGCGGCCAGCGCCGCGGCGACGACGGCCACGCGGCCGAGCTTGCGGTAGGCCATCATCAGGTGAGCAGGAAGTCGAGCACCGCGCCGGTGTAGCCGTAGCGCTGCGGATCGAGGCCGGCCAGGACCATGAGCGTGGTGCCCACGTCGTCGAGGATGATCTCGCGCCCGCCGCCGCGCTGCGGCACCCGGCCGGTCGACAGCGAGATCGGGCGCGCCTCCATCTCGGTGCCGGTCTGGCCGAACACCTGTCCCGCGGCGATGCCGGGGCCGGAGAAGAAGAAGGCGGTCTGCGGCAGGTGGTCCTTGCCGAGCATGTCGTTGAGGCGCGGGAAGCGGCCGAGGTCGGACCCGCCCACCACCGCGGTGGTATCGGCCAGGACGCCGTGCTGGTTCTTGCGCGAGCCGAGCGCGTCGAGGAACCAGGAGAAGTGCTTCACGAAGTTGCCGTTCATGTCGGACTGGCGCGCGTCGTTGCGCTGGTGCGTGTCCCAGCCGAGCAGGCCCACGTCGATCAACACGCCGCAGGTCAGGTCGTTCTCGAGCAGCCAGACCGTGCGCTGCATGCTCTCCGCCATCGACTGCGCGACGTAGTCGTCTGCGACCTGGGTCGGGACGAACGGCTCGACCTGCGTCATCCGGGTGAAGAAGGCGGCGACGTCGTCGAGGTGCTCGGCGGTGACCTGCCCCTCGCGCGAGAGCGCGCCGCGGCGCCGGAGGCTGGCCGACTCGCGCTTCATCACGCTGGCCATCGACGCCAGCTGATCCTTGTCAGCCTCGGCCATCGCCTCCCAGATGGTCCGCTCGCCGTAGTAGAAGCGGTCCGGGTTGCCGAAGAAGCTCGGGGTGTGCAGCACCCGGTGGAACATGTTGAGGTGGATCGCGGCGATCGGCTGATCCTGGCGGCGCTGGCGCCCGATGATGTCGAGGACGCCGGGCATCCGCTCGGACACGTTCGTCTTGAGCCGGACGAACTGCTTGAGACCTGTCTCGTGATTGGCAGTTCCGACCTGTACACCGTTGAGGAAGGAGAGCCGATCCGCGTAGCGCGCCAGCGGCGCGAAGTGAGCGCCGAGCCGGAGCTTGCCGGAGTCGACGATCTGGTTCTTCTGCGGCAGGTCGATGTCGCCGCGGACCTCGCCGCGCGTCTTCGGGTCCGTGGTGTAGACCGTGTCGTGTCCCCCGCTCAGCAAGAGCTGCACGAAATAGCGGGGACGCTGCGCCTTGACAGATGTGTCGGCGTCCTTGCTGTTCTTGCGTCCGCTCGTCGAGCGGCCACAACCCACGCCGTCGAGCAGAAGCCAGGCCGTGGTCCCGGCGGCCAGCCTGATGAAGTCACGTCGACTGCTCATGAGCGCGTGTTTTCCTGCTCTTTCGAATGCCTCGGGCCGAGAATGGGTGAGGTTGCATCCCACCCCTCCGCGGACATCGCGCTCTACCCCGTATCGACTCGGCGCGTTGCGAACATCATGCTAGCGCAAGGCTGTCGATGATCGGAACCTAGCATACCGGTTCCCGGCGGGGTGGACCTTTGTTAGGATGTTCAGGCTCTTTGAGCCCTTTCCGTACAGAGCACCAGGAGATAACTGAAAACCATGGATGCGGCTGCGCAGCAAGCGGCGGTACCGACGGGAGCCACCCTCGCGATCGACAAGTTCATCGAGGGCTCCATCACCTGCCTCCGCTTCCAGGGAACGATCGACGAGGCCTTCGACGGCAAACGACTGGCCGCCTCGATCAAGTGTTCGACGCTGATCCTCGACATGGGGGCGGTGAAGAAGATCTCCTCCTTCGGAATCCGCGAGTGGACGGATTTCATCAAGGCGGTCGAGCGGCAAGTCCAGCAGCTCATCGCGATCGAGTGCACCCCGAAGGTGGTCGATCAGATCAACATGGTCTCGCAGTTCCTCGGGACCAAGGGCCAGGTTTTCAGCTTCTACGCCCCTTATCGCTGCGATTACTGCGACATCGATCGCCGCGTGCTGTTCCAGATCGACCGGGATCAGGCGGCCATCCGCGGCCTTCGCCCGCCCGAGCAGCTGTGCGAGACGTGTAGCCGGCCCGAGTACTTCGACGAGGAGCCGGGCGCGTTCTTCTCGTACGTCGCCACCCAGCAGCCGTTCGAGCTCAGCCCCGAGATCGTCGAGTTCCTCAGCTCGAAGCTGCGCTACGCGCTGGCCGGCGGGGACCGCCGCCTGCACGTCGACAAGCAGATCGAGGGCCGCAGCACCTACCTCAAGTTCGTCGGCAACCTGGACGGCTCGCTGCCCAGCACCAAGATCGCGGAGGGGCTCGAGGGCGTCATCGTGGTCGACCTGTCGGGCGTCGGCACCGTCGATCTGGCCGGCGCCGCCGAGTGGCGCAACTTCATCACCATGACCAAGTCCACCGCCGAGCGGGTGTACCTGGTCGGGGTTCCGCCGGTGATGCTGCAGCGCCTGACTCGGCCCGGCGACCTGGGCGATCACCTGGTGTCGTTCACGATGCCGTACTCGTGCGCCAAGTGCGCGACGACGGGGTCGCAGCTCATCGAGGTCGCCGAGCACTACGACATCCTCAAGTTCGCCACGCCGCCGGAGATGAAGTGCACGCAGTGCAAGTCGTCGACCGTGTGCGTGGCGCCCGAGGCGCTGCTGTCGCGCCTGCGCGCGCTCCCCAACGTCGAGATCGACTCGCCGCTGCGCAAGTTCATCAAGGAGATGCGCGAGCGCAAGCCGGAGCGGCCGCAGCCGCTCAAGAAGGCGACCGCGGCCGGGTCGCGGCTCGGCATGTTCGCCACGATCATGGTCATCGCGGTGGTGGCGGCCGGGTCGCTGGTGGTCATCAACTGGTACCAGCAGCGCGAGACGCTGAGCCAGCTGGAGAGGGTGACCTCGGAGGCGAAGCCGTCGGCGCCGGTGGCGCCGCGGCCGGCCTGGATCACCTCCGACACGCCGCTCTCCTCGTACTGCACGGCGTACGCCGACAAGCTCGCCTGCGTGGGCGTGTCGTCGTACCTGGTGTCGCGCGACGCGGCCCGGCTCGAGGCCATCAACGGCGCGCTGGAGGAGATGGCCAACACCATCGGCCTCAAGATCCCGGTGAAGGGCTTCGAGGAGGTGGTGCGGCCGCTCTTCGGCAGCGTCCGGGCCGACGCGCTGCGCGCGCTCGATACCGCGCGCTCGGCGCCGGCCAGCGACGGCTACAAGCGGGCGCTCGAGGTCGTGCGCACGGCCCGGCAGGCCGCCGCCGAGGCGCTGCCGCTGACCGGCGGCTCGGCCGCGCCGGTGCAGCAGGCCGACTGGTACTGGGAGGAGTACAAGCGCTCCGATGCGACGGGCACCGAGTTCCTGGTGTTCGTGCGCTTCGACCTGAACGCCGAGGGGCTGAGGTCGCTGATGGACGAGTACTCGGTGCCGGTCGAGGTGGCGGGCACCAAGGTGGTCACCATGTTCCCCGGCCTGGTCTGGCGCACCCCCGACGTCAAGCAGGGCGTCGTCGCGCTGGAGGTCGGCGGCCGCCTGAAGAGCCTCGGGCTCGAGAACCGCGACCTGGTCACGGCCGTGAATGGCCAGCCGGTGCGCAACAGCCGCGACTTCGCCGCCCGGCTCGAGAAGGACGATCGCTCGCTGGTCCTCACGGTCAGGGGCAAGGACGGCAAGGCCCGGGAGCTGCGTCGGTAGCGCTCGCCGCGGGGCGCCTCGTCCCCCCGCGAACATCGTCGGAAGACCCGAATCGACCGGCTGGCTGGTGGCCGGCCGGTCGGAGTCGAGCCGAGGGCGTCTCGGCGCGGTGATGCGCGGATGACCGCGCGCTCGACGACCCGCATGGCTGGCTCGCGGCCGGCGGCATGCTGCGCGGCATCCGGGGGGGGCGCGCGCCGGCCTGGCGGGTCAGCGCCGGGCGCGCGCGTCGCTGCGAGGCCCGGGCGGTGCGACCGTGAGGCCCGACGGTGCGCCGGCGAGGGAGCCCGCCGTGGTCGGCGTCGGCTCGGAATCGGCCGGCCGCCGATCCGCTGCCGGCTCGCCCGATCCGCGACCGCGCAGGCGAGCCGGGCCGGTCTCGCTCCTGTCCGGCGCCGCGAGGCCTGGGTCGGGAGAGGCCGGGCCGCTCGGCGATGAGCAAGCGGCCCGGCGCGGCGAGCGCCGCGGTTACTGCACCTTGATGACGACGCGGCGGTTCTTGCCGTTGGTGCCGGGGCGGAACTCCGGCTTCGTGCTGCCGAGACCCTCGGCGGTGATGCGCGACTCCGCGACGCCCTGCTCGACCAGGAACTCCTTCACCGACCGGGCCCGCGCCTCGCTGAGCGCCTGGTTGGCCTCGGGCGCGCCGGTCGTGCTCGCGTGGCCCTCGACCACCACCGAGCGGTCCGCGTTCTTCTGCAGCCACCTGGCGTTCTTCGTCAGCTTGGCGCGGGCGCGCGCGCTCAGGTCGGCCGTGCTGTTACCGAAGAAGATCCGCTTGGTGAAGTGGGCCGGCGACCGGTCGGCCTCCTCGTCGGCGTTCACGTCGGCCGTCGCCGAGGTGTCGGCGGTCACCGCGACCACGCGCTTGCCGCGACCGGCGGGCGCGGCCGTGTCATCGGGCGTCGCGGCCGGGGGAGTCGCCGCGGCGGTCGTCGGCTCGGTGGCGCCGCTGCCCGAAGCCTCGACCGCGCGCTCCTCGGTGTCGGCGCCGCCGCCGGCGGACACCGGGCCGCCGCGATCCTGCTCGCGTTCGGGACCGGTGCGGATCGGAGCGCGCTCGCCGCGCGACGTGCGCTCCGGCGTGCGGGCGACCAGCGTCCGTGTGGGCGAGGCGCCCAGCTGCTCCTCGACCAGGTTGGCGTCGGCCTTGGCGTTGCCGCGGCGCACCACGACCAGCGCGCCCGGCCAGCGGGTCTTCGCCTCTTCCTCGTGATCCGGATCGGCGACGATGGCGTGGTACTTCACCCGGCGGGCCTCGTCGGCGCTGGCCGCCACCTCGACCTTGTGGCCGCGAGCGGATAGCTCCTTGGAGAGCGCTCTCGGTGGATCACCGAGCAAGAGGATCTGGCTGGGGTTCGTGGAGCGATCCGCTTGTTTCTTGACGCGCGGCGCCTTGATGTTGAGCTTCACGCCGCATGCATCGGCGCGCAGCTCTCTGACCAGCAACACGGTCGCAAGGGCGGCAAGGACCAGGACGAGACGACGACACATTGGCTTCTCCCCGGGGTAAAAACGTTCGTGAGTATACGCGCGGCCAAACTGACCAGGCAAGGAAGCACCCCCCCGAGGTAGCCTGCTTCCCTACCGCGTGTAGAGCCACGTGCCGGTGCGCCCCACATCGGTTCCGACAGCCGGATTCTGATAGCCTTTTCTAGATGGCTGAAGAATTCGCGCTTCGCGTTACCGACAGCCCGCGAGAGCTGCTGATCACCGTGGCCGGCGTCGTCTCCGAGGAAGCGAAGCTCGAGGTGCCCGATCCGCACGGTCGACGCGTCGTCATCGACGTGCGCGGCGTCGAGCGCATGAACTCGATGGGCGTTCGTAACTGGATCGATTTCATGGAACGGCTGCAGTCGCGGACGTCGGAGATCGTGATCCGCCAGATGCCGCCGGCCATGGTCTCTCAGGCCAGCATGATCACCACCTTCATCGGCGACAGCCGCGTCGAGTCGTTCCTGTCCCCGTGGTACTGCCCGGGCTGCGAGAACACGATCGAGCAGCTGCACGGCTACCTCGACGACCTCCCGATCGCCATCGCGTGCCCCAAGTGCCGCACGCCGATGGAGCTGGACTGGGATCGCGAGGCCTATCTCGCCTTCCGCACCGCTTGACATGCGCACGCGATGCGACAAGATCCGACTTCGATTCGCGGGACTAACTCAGTGGTAGAGTGTCAGCTTCCCAAGCTGAAAGTCGCGGGTTCGACCCCCGTGTCCCGCTCCAGTCGCTTCGCTCCTTCTGCGTGACAGAGCCGCGCCGCGGTCGACCGAGCCGACGATCCTGTCGCGCTGGCCGGATCGACTATACTGGGCGGCAATGGCCCGCGAGCCGCCCAGCCTGCGGTATCAGCTGAGCGGACGCATCGGGGGCGGCGGGATGGCCGAGGTGTTCGAGGCCACCCTGGTCGGGGCCGAGGGATTTGCGCGTCCGGTCGCGGTCAAGCGCATCCAGCCGTCGCTGTCGAGCGACGCCACCTTCGGCCAGATGTTCGTCAACGAGGCGCGCATCGCGTCGCTCCTCCACCACCCGAACATCGCCGCGGTGCTCGACTTCGACCGGGACGAGGACGGCCGCTACTTCCTGGTCATGGAGCTGATCCGCGGGGTCGACCTCCGCCAGCTCATGGACACCGGCCTGGTGCCGCCCCGGATCGCGGTGCACATCGCCGCCGAGATTCTGCGCGGACTGGACTACGCCCACGAGCTCGAGCACGCCGGCCGCCGGCTCGGCATCGTTCACCGCGACATCTCCCCGCACAACGTGATGGTCTCGTGGGACGGGGCGATCAAGGTGGTCGACTTCGGCATCGCCAAGGCGATGGCAGAGACCGGCGTCTCGCGGGGCGGCGCGGTGAAGGGCAAGGTGGCGTACATGAGCCCCGAGCAGGCCAACGCGTTCGAGCTCGACGGTCGCACCGACGTCTTCGCGGTCGGAGTCGTTCTGCACGAGATGCTGGTCGGCGACCGCCTGTTTCGCGGCTCCACCGAACCGGAGATCCTGGCCCGCCTGCTGACCCAGCCGATCCCGCACCCGGCCGAGCTGGCGCCGCACACCCCGCTCGACCTGGACGTGGTGGTGATGCGGATGCTCGAGCGCGATCGGGACGCGCGCTACCCGACCGCGCACGCCGCGCGCGAGGCGCTGCTGGGGACGTCGGCGATCAGCCCCCGCGCGGGGCTCGAGCTGGAGGAGGTCCTCGTCGCTCGCTTCCCGGCGCAGACCAGGCGCCGGCGCGGGGAGGCGGCGAGCGCGCCACCGTCGGTCCAGCAGGTCCGGGTCATGCCGGCCGGCGCGCCGACCGCGACGTTTCCGGACCGTCCGGCCGCCCCGCCGCGCGCCCTTGCGGCCGCCTTCGAGGCGCCGCCCCGCTACGCGCGCAACGGCGACGTGCACCTGGCATGGCGCGCGCTCGGCGCGGGTCCCGTCGATCTCGTGGTCATCCAGGGCTGGTCGTTCCCGATGAGCTCGTGGGTCGAGCTGGCCCGGACGACCCTGCTGTGTGAGGAGCTGGCCGGGCTCGCGCGCCTCATCCTGTTCGACAAGCGCGGCGTGGGCATGAGCGATCCGGTCAAGCGAGCCCCCAGCCTGGCCGAGCGCATGGAGGACGCGCGCGCGGTGCTCGACGCGGCCGGCTCGTCGTGCGCGGTGGTCATGGGCATGAGCGAGGGCGCTCCGCTGGCGCTGCTCCTGGCCGCGACCCATCCGACGCGGGTGGCCGGCTTGATCCTGGTCGGCGGGTTCGCCCGCATGACCGCGGCCGCAGACCATCCTTGGGGCTGGTCGGCCGCGCGCGTCGCCGCGCTGCGCCAGTACATCCGCACCAGCTGGGGCGCGGGCGCGACCATCCGCGCCATGGTGCCGAAGCACGCCAGCGATCCGGACCTGGTGCGGTGGGCGTCGACCACCGAGCAGCGCGGGGCCAGCCCGGGCGCCGCGCTCGATCTGGTCGAGATGAACCTGCTCATCGACGCGCGCCCGCTGGTCCCCTCCGTCCACGTGCCGGCCGTGGTGCTGCACCAGCGCCGCGACAGGATCATCCCGGTCGGGTGCGGCCGCCACGTCGCCGACCACCTGCCGCGCTGCCGCTACGTGGAGGTCGAGGGCGACGATCACGCCTTCATGTACGACGGCCGCGACGTCCTCGTGCGCGAGGTGGGCGCGATGCTCGACCGAGCGCGGCGCGACGGGGCCGAGCAGCGTCGCTTCCTCGCCACCGCGCTTGCGGTCCGCTACGAGGCGGCCGGCGATGTCGACGGCGACGGCGACGGGCGCGCGGATCGGGAGGACCGGGACGCGATCGAGGCGGTGCTGCGCGGCTTCGCGGCCACCGTCATCGCGATCGGCGGCGGGCGCCTCATCGCCACCTTCGACGGCCCGGCCCGGGCGCTCCGCTGCGCCGCTGCGCTGCGGGAGGCGCTCGGCACGCGCTGCAGCCTCGCCGTTCACATCGGCGAGATCGCGCGCGACGGCGCCGCGATGAGCGGCCCGGCCCTGGACGTGGCCGCCGCCATCGTCGAGGCGACCGGCCGCGGAGACATCCGGGTGTCGCGCGTGGTGGCCGAGCTGGTCGGCGCCGCCGAGCATTGCTTCTCGCCGGACGGGGAGGTGGCATCGGTCGCGGTCTTCCGCGCCGAGCCGCTGGCGCCCGGCGGCGCCGCCCCCGTCGCGTCGTGACCCCGCGTCGGATTCAGGGATCGATCTCGCCGGTGGACGACGAGCTGGACGAAGAGCCGCTCTCGCGCTTGAGCAGCCGGCGCACCTGCGAACGAGATGTGGCCAGGGCACGGGCCACCGCGCTGATGTTCCCGTCGTGGGCGTCCATGAGCGCCGCGATGCTCGGCCGGGGCTGGTCCGGCGCGGAGCTGGTGGACGACGGCGTGGCCGGGCCGGCGGCCTTCTGGATCTCGGCGGGAAGGTGATGGAGATCGATGTCCTTGCCCTCGGCGAGGAGGATGGCGGCCGAAAGGCAGGACTCGAGCTCACGCACGTTGCGCGGCCAGTCGTAGCGGACGAGCGCGCGCGACGCGCGCGGGGTCATGCGAACCGCGTCCGGTTCGGGCGAGACGCGCCGCAGGAGCCTGGCGACCAGCAGGCCGAGGTCCTCTCGTCGCTCGCGCAGGGGGGGAAGGCGAACCGTCAGGCCGGTCAGACGAGCCAGTAGATCCTCGCGGAAGCGACCGGCCTCCACGTCGGACCACAGGTCCCGGTTGGTCGCCGCGACGAAGCGCACGTCGACCGGGATCGGTTCGCTCTCGCCGACCGGTACCACCTCGCGCTCCTGGACGACCCGGAGCAGGCTCGCCTGAGCCGGGGGCGAGAGCTCACCGATCTCGTCCAGGAAGAGCGTGCCGCCCTCCGCCCTCCGCACCATCCCGGCCCGGCTCTCGGTCGCGCCCGAGAACGACCCCCGGCGATGGCCAAACATCGTCGACTCGACCAGGTTCGGTGGGATCGCGGCGCAGTTGACCGCCACGAACGCGCCGCGGCGCCCGGAGAGCTCGTGCACCGCGCGGGCGACGACCTCCTTGCCGACGCCGCTCTGGCCCATGAGCAGGATGGACAGCCCCGAGCCGGCGACCAGCCCGATCGAGGCGAAGCTGGCGGCGAGCGCCGCCGACATCGTCACCAGTGGATCGAGCACCGGCCGCCGGCCCGCTTCGCCGACCGGCCACGCCGGGCACACGCGATAAAGAAAGGACGAGCAGCCCACGTCGATGACGTCGCCGTTCGAGAGCGTCGCCCGGTCACAGCGCGCTCCGTTGAGCGCGATGCCATTCTTGGACCCGCTGTCCTGGACGATCCACTGGCCGTATGGCGCGCGGAGGAGGCGCAGATGGGTGCTGGAGATGTGACGATCGGGGACGGTCACGGCCAGGCTCCGCGCCGGACCGCCGGGCGCCGCATGGGCGCCGAGCTGCTTTCCTCTGCCGATGACGACGGAGTCCGCATCGGCGAGCGAGACCCGGAGCGGGGGGCCGAGCGGGTGATCGCCGCGCAGGACGAGGATCAGCGCCGGCTCCGCGCCACTCTCCGCGCCCGCCACACCATCGGGCATCGAGACGGTTCCGCCCGGATCTGTCATGGACGTCGTCGTTCCTCTGGCAATCCCGCGATGGCGGCTGGCGACGATAGCACGTGCTCGAAGCAAGCGAGAGATCGACGCGAGCCCCGCGCGACCCCTCGGCTATGCTGCCCGGCGCATGACTGCCGACCATCCGCCGAGCGGTGCCGAGAACACGGCCTTCCGGGAGACGGTGCCCTTCGAGGGGACCGATGCGCTGCCGGAGCGCCTCCCGGCCCTCGATCGCGGATCCTCGGTGCAGCGCTACGTCATCCTCGACCGGGTGGGCGAGGGCGGCATGGGCGTCGTCTACGCCGCGTACGATCCCAGCCTCGATCGGCGGGTCGCGCTCAAGTTCCTCGGCGCCCACCTGTCGGCTCGCGACGGCATCGCCGAGATGCGCCTCCTGCGCGAGGCCCAGGCGATGGCGCGCCTCTCGCACCCCAACGTGGCGGTCGTCTACGAGGTCGGAACCGTCGACGATCGCGTGTTCGTGGCGATGGAGTTCGTCGACGGAGTGCACCTTCGCGCCTGGCTCGCCGCCGAGCCCCGATCCCTGTCCGCGATCCTCGAGCTGTTTCGCGCCGCCGGCCGCGGGCTGGCCGCCGCTCACGCCGCCGGCCTCGTCCATCGCGACTTCAAGCCCGAGAACGTCCTCGTCGACCGGCACGATCGCCCGCGGGTCACCGACTTCGGCATCTCGCGCAACAGCCCCGATGTCGTCGGAGACGTGCCCGAGCCGGGCGCGCCGCGGCCCGCGAACCCGCTGTCCACCCCCGCCGGCTCGCACTCGCTGACCCGCACGGGCGGGATCCTCGGCACTCCCTCGTACATGGCGCCCGAGCAGCACCTGGGCGACAGGGCCGATGCTCGCGCGGATCAGTTCGCCTTCTGCGTGGCGCTGTACGAGGCCGTGGCCGGCGTCCGGCCGTTCGCCGGCAGCAGCCCCGCTCAGATGCTCGACGCGATCGTCGCGCGCCGCGTCGCCCCCGGATCCGACATGCCTCGCTGGCTGCGCGCCGTCGTCCTCCGCGGCCTCGAGCCGGATCCCCGCGATCGGTGGCCGAGCATGGACGCGCTCATCGCCGCGCTGGGGCGGCAAGAGGGCCAGGGCCGTCGGCGCTGGCTCCTCGGCGGAGGGCTGGTCGCGGGGCTGGGCCTGGTCGCGTGGTTCTCGCTGGCGAGCCCCGCCGAGGCCGACCCGTGCCCTCCCGCGAGCGACCGGGTCGCGGGGGTGTGGGCCGGGCCCGTGCGTGAGAAGGTGCGCGCCGCCTTCCTGGCCACCGGCGCCGCGCGCGCCGCCGCGGTGTTCGAGCGCGTGGATCGCACCCTCGAGCACCGGCTCGGCAGCTGGGTCGGCGCGCATCGCGAGGCCTGTCGAGCCACCCGCGTCCGCGGCGAACAGTCGGAGGCGTTGCTCGACCTCCGCATGCAGTGCCTCGAGCGCGCCCGGCGCCAGATCGCGGCCCTGCCCGGGCTCTGGCAGGAGAAGGTGAGCCTCGACGACGCCGTGAAGGCCGCGCTGACCGTCGGCGAGCTCGAGGCGTGCGAGAACACCGACGCGCTGACCGCGGCGGCCCCTCCTCCCCGCGATCCGGAAGTCCGCCGGAAGGTGGAAGCGCTCAAGCGAACGCTGGACCGGGTGGCAGCGCTCCAGCGGGCGGGCCAGGTCGACGTGGGCCTCTCGCTGGGGCGCGAGGCCGTGACCGAGGCGAGGCGGCTCGGCTACGCGCCGCTGCTGGCCGAGGCGCTCCATCGAGACGGCCAGATGGAGATCGATCTCGGCGAGCGTGAGAACGGTCTCGCGCTGCTCCACGAGGCCTATCACGCCGCCAGCGAGGCGCACGACGACGTCCGCGCCGCCACCATCATGCGGCTCGCCCTCTACTACAGCGCCCTGGACAGCAAGCACTTCGCCGAGGTCGACGTGCTGTGGAAGGTGGCCGAAGCCGCGGTGGCGAGGGTTGCCAACCACGACGATCTCACGGCCGATCTGCTCGGCACCGAGGGCGTGGTGCTGTCGCAGCAGGGAAAGCGCGTCGAGGCCATCGAGCGGCTGCGCCGCGCCCTGGCGCTGAAGGAGAAGCTCCACGGGGCGAACGACTTCCAGGTCTACGCGGCCGCCAACAACCTCGCCGCGGTCATGCTCGACTCGGACTCGGTGGAAGAGGCGCTGGCGCTGAACCAGCGCGTGCGGACGCTCCTGGAGCAGACCCTCGGACCCGAGCACCCCCAGGTCGCGACGTCGCTCCAGAACCAGGCGCTCATCCTGTTCCAGATGGGAGACTACGCCGGCGCCAGTCGCAGCGCCGAGCGCGGCCTCGAGATGCGCCGCAAGATCTACCCGGCCGATCATCCGGCGATCGCCACCGGGCTGAGGAACCTGGCGATCGTCCGCCAGGCCCAGTACCGGGACGACGAGGCGACCGAGCTGCTCGAGCGCGCCGAGCGCATCGCGGGAGGGGCGCCGGTGCCGGACCCGTGGACGCTCGCGGTCATCCGCGAGGACCTCGCCGAGCTCGCGCTGCGGCGCGGCGACGCGCCCCTCGCCCGCCGCATCCTGGCCGACCTCCATCGCGACCAGGGTGACAACGGAGACGGAGAGGTCGGTCGCAACATCACGCGGGGAGCCCTCGAGCTCCACGACGGGAAGCCGGCGGCCGCTCGGGCCGCGTACCAGCGGGCGCTGGACATCTCCCGCGAGCACGGGGAGGCGGATCCCCTCGAGGTCGCAGCGGCGCTGAGCGGCCTCGGGGAGGTCGAGCTGTTCGAGGGCAAGACCGGCGCGGCCATCGCAAGCTTCGAGCGCGCGACCCAGCCGATCGAGAAGCGCCCGCGCGGCCGGACGCACCCGTTTCTGGTGCCCATCCTGACCGACCTCGGCCGCGCCCGGCTCCGGGCCGGTCAGCCAGGCCAGGCCATCCAGGTCCTGGACCGAGCGATCGCGATCGCCGACGCCGACCGCTCGTCGGCCCGCACCCCCGCGGGCCGGGCGCGCTTCGCCCTGGCGGAGGCGCTGTGGACCTCCGGCGATCGCGCGCGCGCCGTGGCGCTGGCGCGTACCGCGCGGGACGAGCTCGGCGGCCGTCCCGATCTCGCCCGCGTCGACCAGTGGCTCCAGCGACATCCCGCACCGGGCAAGGGTGTGGTCGCCCGGGCCCGGTCGGTCCGTCCGTGAGCGCGCTGCCGCTCCTCGCCTGACGCGCCGACAGCCTCGATCTCGTCGCCTCGTCCGGGTGGACCGAGGTGAACCATGGTCCACCTCGGTCCAGCGCCGGGACATCGACCCGAGCATCGCGCTCTCGTCGAATCGCGGTCCTGCGCCCGGCATCGCGCTTGCTGGGTGGCCGGAGCTCGATGCGAACGCAGTCGAACCGAACCGACTGGGTGATGGAGAACGCGATGAGCCGGAGAGGAAATCGATGACCAGTCAGAACGCTTCACGCCTCGCGCTTGCCGCCATCGCCGCTGCGGTCGGGTCGATCCCGACCGTGGCGGCGGCGGAGGGGCCGCGCGACGCGCTCGTCCAGACACCCACCTTCAAGCAGCCCGAGCGCGGGTCGCTCACCGGCGGGCTCGCCCGCTTCGCCATCGGCGCGGAGGACGTCTCGCGCGGCTCCTTCTCCCTGGCGCTCCCGATCGAGGTCCCGAGCGAGCGCGGCCCGCTTCGCGCCGAGGTCCTTCCCTCCTACGCACCGGAGAACGGCATCTCGGAGTGGGGCGTCGGCTGGTCGGCCCAGCTGGCCATCCAGCGGTTCCGGCTGACCGGCGACGTGGACTACCAGACCGACAGCTTCTCCAGCCCGTGGGGCCGCCTGGTCCGCGGCACCGACGGGGCGTACTACGCCGCGGGCCTGAAGACGCCGGTGCGACTGGAGCAGGGCGCGGACGGCTGGACCGCGATCGACCCGTCCGGGACGCGCTACGAGTTCCGCCGCGAGGTCGCCACCCCCGAGGGCGTCTACGCCTGGTACCTGACCCGGGTCCAGACGATCCTGGGCGACGCCACGACGATCGAGTACGCGGCGAGCGCCGGCGGACGGCCGTTCGTGTCCCGCGTCCTCTACGGCGGCCGCGAGGACCCCGCGACCTATCGCCTGGACTTCGAGTACGAGGCGCTGCCGGTCGCCCTGGTCGACTACCGATCGGGGTACCCGCTGGCGCTCGACCGCCGCGTGACCGGCGTGGTGTCGTCGGCCAAGGCCGGCGGCCGTGGCGTCTACGGCCTGCGCTGGCGCCACGACATCACTTATCGCGAGAGCGCGTTCGGCCCGGGCTTCCAGCTCGATTCCGTCATGCGCACCTTCGCGTCCGGGGAATCGGAGCCGCCGATCGCATACGACTACGATCTGCCGGAGCAGGCCACCCCGGCCGGCCTGGCGTTCCGCACCGGCGAGCTCGACGAGGCGCCCGGCGTCGCGGCGCTCCTCGCCGCCACCGGAGATCCGGACGCCGTCCAGCCAGACCACGCCGCGCTGACCGATGTCGACGACGACGGGCTCCCCGACCTCGAGCACGGCGCCGACTTCACCCTCTATCGCCAGTCCGCGGACGGGGCCTTCGTCGCGGAGCCGCTGCCGCCACCGCCCGCGGGCAGCGATTCGCAGTGCCGCCCGCCCGCGTCGATCTTCAACCAGGCGCGCTCCCTGGTGCGGATGGCCGGCCCGGGGACCGACCTCCAGGTCCTCGTCCTCGAAGCCCAATCGTCCACGACCGACGTCCGCGTGTGCGATCGAGCCGGCGCGCCGCGGTTCTCCGTCCAGGTCCCCGGTCGCTGGAGCCTCGGCGCCAACAGCAAGGTCGTGGACCTCGACCGCGACGACCGGCCCGACCTCCTCATGGTCGACACCGGTCAGGTCGAGGTGCTCGAGAACATCAGCGGGGAGGGATGCGGGCCGGGCGGCGGGACCTGCGTTCCGTTCGGGTTCCGCACCCATCCGGCGGTGGAGCTCGAGTACCTGAACGGCTTCCCGTTCACGCCGACCGCGAGCTGGGCCCAGGACATGAACGGCGACGGCAACCCGGACCTGGTGCAGCGGACCGACGACCGGGTGTCCATCTGGTACGGGCGCGGCAGGTTCCGCTTCGAGACCCTGGAGACCCAGCTCGCCTTTCTCAATCGAAGCGGCGGCGAGATCTTCAACCTCGACGACTGGACGATCACGTGGGTCGACGCCAACAAGGACGGACTGACCGACGCGCTCCTGGCGATCGACCAGGAGTCTGCCCTGTTCATCAACGAGGGGGACCACCTGCAGGAGGTCGCCGCGCCGGCGCTGGAGGACGCGGTCCAGCTCCAGCTCGGCGTCCCGATCGTTGGTGACCTCCGCGCCCGCGGCGACCTCGACCTCACCTTCGTCGGGGCCGAGGTCGCGGCGATCGCGCTCACCGCGCCGACCACCGGGCTCCTGGTCGCTGCCGACGACGGCAAGGGGACCTCGATCGGCTTCGACTACGAGCGCTCGGCGGCCGCGCCCGGGCTCCGCCAGCGGCCCTCGGTGCTGACCGCGCTCACCGTCGCGAGCGCCGGCGCCGACCCGGTCGCGTATCGGTACGCCTACGGGTCGCCGCGTCTCCACGGCGTCGGTCACTTCCTGGTCGGGTTCGGCACCGTCGAGGCGACGGCGCCCCAGACGCGCACCCTGGTCGACTTCCATCACGACGATGACGTCGCCGGCCAGGTCGAGACCAGCCGCACCTTCGACGACCGCACGCCGGGCCTCATGAAGTTCTCGCGCACGGCGTACGAGGAGGCTGCCCACGCCGGGGTGCGAGTCCGCCGGGGCCGGACGACCTGGAGCGGCTGGTGCACCGGCACCGATGTCGCCGCCTGCGTGGCCGGCACCGCCAGCGCCAGCATGGACGTCACCGAGAACCTCGCCTACGGCCGCGACGTCTGCCCGACCCGCGTGCGCCGGGCCGGTCGCCACGGTCAGCTCCTGACCGAGACCTCGCTGGCGGCGCCGACCGGCCTCGCCGGCGCGCTCCACTGCCTGCCCGCCGGGCAGGCCTGGACCGGCACCCACCCGGCCGATCCCGCGCGCGACTTCCGGCTCGAGAGCCGGGTCACCCTCGACGACCTCGGTCAGATGACCCGGATCGAGCAGGTCGCCGGAGGGCAGGTGGAGACCCTGCAGGAGGTTGCCTACGATCCCGCGACCCACCGGGTGACGTCGGTGTCGGCGCCGGGCCGCGGCACCGAGCAGCTCGCCTACGATCCGGACACCGGCCAGCTCGAGCACACCACCGGCACCGACGGCGTCGTCGCGTCGGCGCCCGGCCGCGACCCGCAGACCGACGCTCTCCTCGAGCTGGTCGGCGATCACGGGCCGGGCGGGGTCATGACGTCGTCGTTCCGCTACGACGGGATGGAGCGGCTCGCCACCAGCTGGGCCGACTTCGGCGGCTCGAGCGCCGCGCGGCCGCGCCAGTCGATCCAGTACCAGTTCCCGACCACCGACTTCCCGGCCCTGGTGGAGATCGACACGCTCGTCGACGCCGCGACCGGCGCGCGGCAGGAGAGCGCATTCTGGAGTTACCCGGACGGGACCGAGCTGGCCAGCGCGACCCGGATCCCGGGCCGCTGGGTGTTCGACGCGGTCGCGACGGTCGACCGCACCGAGCTGCGCGCCGGTACTCACCGCCGCCAGCCGCTCCTCGACGGCGCCGACGTCGCGATGCAGACCTACGACTCGCTCCGGGCCGGGACCACGCAGCTGAACGAGAAGGTGTCGTCCGGCTTCGGCAACCTCGTCGCCGCGCGGGACCTGATCCAGGAGGGCGTCGAGCGCCAGGTCGACGCCACCCTGTCCATCGTCGACGGTCTCCTGGTCACGACCACGCGCGAGAACGGCACCTTCGAGACCCAGAGCGCGGCCGACGCGCGCGGGCTGGTGTCCTCGGCCCGCGACCAGGTCGGCAACGTCACCCGGTACGAGTACGACGCGCTCGGCCGGCTGGTCGGCGTGATCCTCCCGGACGGCGCGCGCCAGCGGCTGTCGTTCGACGGGTCCGGACGTCCCGCCATGGTCACCCGCGACGGCGTGGGGACCGTGACCTACACCTACCAGCCGGCGACCGGCCTGCTCGATCACAAGGATCACCGCGACGCGGCCAGTGTCCTCGAGCGGACCGTGAAGCTGGAGTACGACGCGATCGGCCGCGTCATCGCCCGGGTCCACACCGATCCGACCAGCGGCGCCGAGCGGCGCTTCTCGTTCCGCCACGACGGAGACGTCGGCGGCGCCGAGCCGCTGCCCGGCCAGCGGGGCTACACCACCCAGATCGAGGGTCCGGCCTACCGGGCCACCACGATCCACAACCCGGACGGCACCGAGGCGAGCTCCACCATCGACCTGGCCGGATGGATGCGCGTCGACATCGAGAAGACCTACCACGCCAGCGGCGAGCTCGCGGATACCCACCGCGTGATCACCCGGCTGTCGGACGACGCGGTCATCGACGACGTCACCACCCGGCAGATCTACGACGCGTGGGGTCGCCTCGAGCGCATCACGGTCAACGGCGAGGTCCTGGCCACGCTCCACCACGACGACGAGAACCGGATCGCCTGGGTCGACGTCGCCGGCGGCCAGCGCATCGACCACCTCTACGATCCGGCCACGCACCGACAGTCTGGCTACACCCAGGAGGTCGCCGGCGAGGCGGGCAGCTGGCAGAGCGGGGTCGAGTGGAACCTCGACCACCGCGGCCTGGTCGCCAGCGAGGGCATCACCCTCGCCGACCAGAGCTGGCTCCGCACCTACGACTACGACGCGCGCGGCTTCCTGACCGGCTCGGAGGACCCGGCCCAGCTGGCGACCTACTCCTACACCCGACAGGGCCAGCTCGACCGCATCGAGGACGACCGAGGATCCCGCGCGGTCTTCCGCGGCACCAGGGCCACCGCGACGGTGGCGGGCATCCCGTACCGCTACGACAGCTCGGGCCGCGTCATCGCCCGCGGCGACACCACCTTCGACTACGGCCCCGACGGCCACCTGTCGGCGGCGCACGTCGGCTCGCGAACGCTGACCTACGACTACGACGCCGACGGCAACCGCCTCCTCAAGCGCGAGGCCGGCGTCCCGGTGGCGGCGTACCTGGGCGGCGGCTACCTCACCGACGACGGCTTCATCAGCCCGGTCAAGATCGGCGGCCGCGTGGCCGGCGTCCTCGAGGACGGCGCCTTCCGGCTGGTGGCCACCGACCCGCGCGGCACCCTGCTCGCCGACCAGGACGGCACCCCGCAGCTGGCCAGCCCGTACGGCGTCCGCGCCACCCGGCCAGATCTGTCGGCGGCTCTCGACTACGTCGAGAAGGCCTACGACCCGGACCTGGGCAGCGTCCGCATGGGCGTGCGCGACTACGACCCGCTGCTCGGGCAGTTCTGGACCCCGGATCCGCTCTTTCTCGAGGCCATCGAGAAGTGCGCCGGGTCGCCGGTCGAGTGCAACCTCTACAGCTATGCCCGCAACAACCCGGTCAGCTTCGTGGACCCGGACGGGATGGAGGGCAAGCGCCACTCCGAACCGACGCTCGAGATCCCGATCTACTCGAACGAGGTCCACAAGGAGAAGAATGGCGCGCTGGAGGTGACCGCCTTCGGGGTGGAGATCAAGGTCGAGAACGCCACCATCAAGGCCGAGGCGAACGTCGCCAAGATGACTCTGGGCACGGATGGCCACATCAAGGGAGTGGCCGTCGCCGGGGAGCTCGAGCTCAAGGCCGGCGGCGCCTCGGGCGAGATCGGGCTCACCAGCGTCCGGGGCGAGCTCGTCGCTGCCGAGGCCAAGGCCGCCGGCTCCGCGGGACCGGTCAAGGGTGGCGTCAGCATCGGCATCGCCGTCGGTGGGGGGTGGAGCTGGGGTGGCGGAAAGATCGGCATGAAGGTCAAGGTCCTCGTCGGATTCGAGCTCGAGGTGGACGCGGTGGCCATCTGGAGGAGCGCCAACGGGGGCGTCGCTCCGACTGCCGTCCCGATGGACCTCAGCATCTCGTCCGAGCCGCCGACGACGATGGCCAGGACGTCGACCGCGCAGGTCGAGGCACCTCCCCCGGTGCCCGCGCCGTCCCCGGCGCCGGCTCCCAGAGCCCAGGCCCCGCACTACGGCGCCTGCAACCAGCCCGACTTCGTGGGTGGACAGCCCGGTCGCCGCTGACCGCTGGAGTCAGATCGACGTCGCGACGGTGGCCTGGTTGCAGCCGGACCAGACGATGAGGACCCCGCCGTCGGGCCAGCTCGAGGTCGGGAAGCCATCCGGTCGTCTGGTCCAGACCCGTCGCGCTTCCAGGGTGCCGCCGGTGACGCAGGGTGGGGCGGTCAGATACGCGAGATCGAGGATCAGCGCCTCCGACATCTCGTAGGCGAAGGTCGTCCCGGCGCTGGTCGCGCTCGCGCTGTACTCGGACAGCAACTCACCTCGAATGGTGCCCTCACCGATCGTGATGCTCCCCGCCTGGTGATATCCAGCCTCGCTGGACAGGCCCTCTATCTCGATGACGCTGGTGACGGAAAGATCCCAGGTGAGCATCCGGCCGCCGTCGCTGAAGTAGAACGCGCCATCGGTGATGGTCGAGGTCCCGCCGAGGGTGAGCTCGCAATGGTCGAAGGTGATGGTCGTGTCGGTCACGACGGTGCAGTCGTCGTCGAGGCTGGTCCGCGCCGCCGCAGCCGCCGCCGCGGCCGCGGGCCGGTCCCTCCGCGCGGCCAGGCCCGCGGCCAGGCCGATGGTCGGCCCGAGCAGGGTGGCCGTCACCGTGGTGATGGACGCCAGGGCGATCGCGGCCGAGACGCTGGGCGCATCGCTCAGGCTCACGACGTTCGAGAGCCCGCTCTGCAGCACCATCGCCTGGGCGGCGCTGGCGTTCGTCGGGGTACCGTAGTCGAAGCTCCGGTCGATCGCGGCGTTCTCGGTGCCGGTTGCCCCCTCGTCGCTCCCGCCGTCGTCGTCGCCGCCGCACGCCGCCAGGGCCGCGCACAGCGGGATTGCCAGGGATCGATTTCTCGTGGTCCGTCGCATCGCCTGATTCCTTGTTTGAAGTTCGATGGTCATCCACTGGCACATTGCGCAGACGCGCATCGAGAACGGTCATCGCGCCTGGCCGCGCGGCGAGATGCGCTTGACGGGCGCGGAACGCGGCTGTTAGCGTGACTTGCTTGCTGGCTGGCTGGGGGGACACACCATGGGTGAGCAGGGGGCCAGAGTTCCGGACGACCTCGCCGTCGTCGCGGAGGCGGTGACGTCACAGGATCGGCGCTCACTGGACGCGCTCTACAGCGCCACCTACGAGCAGCTGCGCCGGCTCGCCGCCACGATCCGGCGCGGCTCGCCCGCGCTGACGCTGAGCCCCACCACCTTGGTGAACGAAGCGTGGGTCAAGCTCGCCGCGTCGCCGGGCGTGGCCTCGACGTCGCTCCTGCACTTCAAGCGAATCGCCGCGCGCGCCATGCGCCAGGTGCTGGTCGAGGCCGCGCGTCGGCGGTACGCGGGCAAGCGCGGCGGTCGCGAGGTCAACTTCGTGACCCTCGACGAGTCGGTCGCCCAGGCCGGATCCACCCCGAGCGAGATCCTCGCGCTCGACGCCGCGCTGGACGAGCTGGCCCGCCTGCAGCCGCGGCAGGCCCAGATGGTGGAGTGCCGCTTCTTCGGCGGGCTCGACATCGCCGAGACCGCCCGGCTGCTCGAGGTCTCCGAGGCCACCATCCAGCGCGACTGGCGGGCGGTCAGGGCGTGGCTGGCCCGCACCCTTCGCCAGGCGAGCTGAGCGCCGCGATGGAGAGCGCGCGCTGGGAGCAGATCCAGGAGCTGTTTCACGCCGCCGCCGATCTGCCGGCCACGGAGCAGCGTGGATTCTTGAAGTCCGGGTGCAAGGGCGACGCAGGGCTCATGGCGGACGTTCTGGCCCTGTTCGCCGAGGACGCGCGTGGTTCGTCGCCGCTCGACCGAGGCGTCGCCGAGGCCGCGCACAAGGTGCTGGCGGGGGCATCGGTGCCGGACCTCGTCGCCCAGCAGCTCGGGCCGTACCGCATCAAGCGGCTCCTCGGTGAGGGCGGGATGGGCGTGGTCTACCTGGCAGAGCGCATCGACCTCGGCAGCCTGGTGGCGATCAAGATCCTGAGCGACGCCTGGCTCTCGCCCGCGCGCCTCGAGCGGTTCGCCGGTGAGCAGCAGATGCTGGCTCAGCTCGACCACCCGGCCATTGCCCGGCTCTACGACGCCGGAGCGCTAGACGACGGCACGCCCTACTTCGTCATGGAGTACGTCGACGGAGAACCGATCACCGATCACTGCCGGGCCTGCTCGGCGACGATCGAGGAGCGGCTGCTCCTGTTCCGATCGCTGTGCGAGGCGGTCCAGTTCGCGCACCGGCACGCGATCGTCCACCGCGACATCAAGCCGTCCAACGTGATGGTCAGGCGGGACGGCAGCGTGCGCCTGCTCGACTTTGGCATCGCCAAGCATCTCGACCACCTCGACGCGCCGGCGACGCAGACGCGGACCGCTCTCAGGTTGATGACCCCGGCGTACGCGGCGCCGGAGCAGTTCGCCGGCGATCGCATCGGCATCTACACCGATGTGTACTCGCTCGGCGTGGTGCTCTACGAGCTCCTGTCCGGCCGGCTGCCGTTCGATCGATCGTCCCGCTCGCCGGCCGAGGCCATGAATGTCGTCGCCGATCCGGATCCGGACAGGCCTTCGATCGCAGCCGCCGCGTCGCCGGACGGGATGACGGCGTCGAAATCCGCGTGGGCGGATCTCGATGTGCTGGTGCTGACCGCCATGCGCAGGGATCCGCAGCGGCGCTACGGCTCGGTCGAGGCGCTGATGCGCGACATCGACCACTACCTGCGCGGCCAGCCGCTCGACGCACGGCCGGATGGGTTCGCCTATCGCCTGGGCAAGTTCGTCGCCCGCAACCGGCGCTCGGTCTTGCTGGCCTCCGCGACGGCCATGCTGGTCGTCGGGCTGGTGGTCTTCTTCACCGTGCGGCTGGCGACCGCGCGCGACGCGGCGCTCGCCGAGGCCGCGCGCACCCAGCGCGTCCGGGACTTCATGGAGCGAATGCTCACCGGCGGTGGCGAGGACGTCGGGCCGGGAAAGGATCTGCGCGTCATCACGCTCTTCGACCTGGCCGCCAAGGAGGCGCGCCGGCTCGATCAGGATCCCGAGGTGCAGGCCGATCTGTTCCAGACGCTCGGCACGCTCTACCAGGCGCTGGGCGAGTACGACACCGCCGATTCCCTGCTTCGCTCCGCCCTCGAGCGGCACCGGGAGCTCCACGGGGAGGACAGCGGGGTCACCGTGGAGGCGATGGTGAGGCTCGGCTCCTTGCGCGACGAACAGGCCGGGTACGCCGAGGCGGAGTCGCTGTTCCGGCGAGCGCTGGAGATCGGCCGCCGCCACCTGTCCGCCGGCGACCCGCGCACGACGCGCGCCGAGGCCGCCCTCGGCCGGGTGCTGATCAATCGCGGCCGGTATGCCGAGGCGATCCCGCCCATGGAGGAGGTCATCCGGCTTCAGACCGCGCAGCATGTCCCGGCCCGCGACCTCTCGCTCAGCATCGGTCTGCTCGCCAATGCCCACTTCTTCCTCGGCCACTACGCCGAGTCGGACGCGCTCAACCGGCGCGCGCTCGCGCTCGACCGCCAGAACCTGGGCGCGCGGCATCCCGACGTCGCGTCCGACCTCTACAACCTCGGCGCGACCCAGCAGGCATCGGGAAACTTCCAGGAGGCCGAGAAGCTCGTGCGCGAGGCGCTGTCCATATCGGAGGCATTCTTCGGCCGCGACCATCCCGAGGTGGGCGCGGGCCTCACCTATCTGGGCCGGTCGCTCGTCGGGCAGGGCAGGCTGGTCGAGGCTGGCACCGTCCTGGGTGAGGCGCTGCAGATCTACGAGCGCGCCCACGGCAAGGTGCACCCGCGTGTCGCGTCGGCCGTCGGGGAGCTCGGCCACGTGGCCATCAAGCAGGGCAGGCTCGATGACGCCGAGGCCCTCTATCGCCGCCAGGGCGAGATCTACCGCGAGCTGTTCGACGAGAAGCATCATCTGCATGCGGTGGTGCGCGGCAACCTGGCCAGCGTGCGGCTCGCGCGCAAGGACTACGCCGCCGCGGAGCAACTCTTCCGCGAGTCAGTGGCCATCTATCGAGACGCGCTGCCGGCGGGTCACCCCTCGACGGCGGTCAGCGAGGTGCGCCTGGGTGGCGCGCTCGTGCTGCAGAAGCGCTTCGCCGAGGCCGAGGCGCACGTCCTCGCCGGGTATGCGGTGCTGGTCGAGTCCACACCCGACCGGAAGTGGCTGGTGTCGGCGCGCCAGGACCTGGTCGCGATCTACGAGGCGCTCGGCCAGGCGGACAAGGCGGCGCGGTTCCGGGTCGAGCTGGCGGTGGAGGAGACCCCTCCGGTGTCGGCGCCTCCACCCGCTCGGCGCGAATGACGATCGGTGACGGCTTCTGTCCCTCGCCCGCGCAATGCATGGGCAAGGAGCAAAGCCATGACCAAGCTGATCGAGGGGAGTCTGATAGCGCTCGTGTTCGCGGTGGCGGCATGTGCCGGCGATGACGAGACTGGCGAGGACACAATCGGTGAGGCGGAGCTGGATCTCATCGTGTCGCCGCAATCGGTCCATTCGTTCTTCGCCAGCAGCGGATACGGGGTCGTCATCCGCGTCACCGACACGGCCCACACCGCCTTCGTTCCCGCCTTCACCGTCTACGATCCCGCAGGCAACACGGTGAAGTCGGCTTCCGGCGCCAGCGTCGCAGGTACCTCGTTCCAGGCGGCGATGACCGGGACCTACAGCGTCAGGGTGTACGACGCCGCCCACCCCCAGGCGACCGGTGCGATCTACGCCTGGTATCTCGCGGTCGCGCCCGGCGCCAACAAGGACGGCGTGCTGGTCGCGGGCGGCGTGAAGGCGGGGCACATCGACGAGGGCGAGCTGGACTCGTACACGTTCACCGCAGCGAGCGGCGAGGGCATCGCGCTCCGGATGGCCGACGTGGCGGGCGGCGCGCTCACGCCTGCGTTCTACGTGTACGGCCCGGCCGGAAATCTGATCAGCTCGGCATCCGGGGCCAACGTGGCCGGCGAGGCGCTCCCCGCGCCGTCGACCGGGACGTACACGGTGGTGGTCTTCGACTGGTCGAGCGGACTGGCGTCGACCGGCGACTACAAGCTGTATTTCATCAAGGCGCCGGGGGCCAACCAGGGCGGCGCGCTGAGCCCGGGCGGCGTGAAGCTGGGGACGATCGAGAAGGGCGAGCTGGACTCGTACACGTTCACCGCAGCGAGCGGCGAGGGCATCATGCTGCGGGCGACCGACGTGGCGGGCGGCGCGCTCACGCCTGCGTTCTACGTGTACGGCCCGGCCGGAAATCTGATCAGCTCGGCATCCGGGGCCAACGTGGCCGGCGAGGCGCTCCCCGCGCCCTCGACCGGGACGTACACGGTGGTGGTCTTCGACTGGTCGAGCGGACTGGCATCGACCGGCGACTACAAGCTGTATTACACCAGGGCGCCGGGGGCCAACCAGGGCGGCGCGCTGATCTCGGGGACTGCGATCGTCGAGCACATCGACAAGGGAGAGCTCGACTCCTACACCTTCACCGCGGTCAGCGGGAACGGCATCGCCCTGAGCGTCACCGACATCGCGGCGGGTGCGCTCACGCCTGGATTCAGCGTGTACGGCCCGACCGGGAACCTCGTGCACTCGGCGACGGGCCCCATCGTGGCCAGCAAGTCGTTCACGGCGGCGTCGAGCGGGACCTATACCCTCGTCGTCTACGACTGGTCGAGCGGCCTCGCCTCGACCGGGGACTACCAGCTCGGCTACACCAGGACGCCGTGACCCTGGGGACCGACTCGGCGCGGCCGGCGCTCGCGCGCCGACCGCGCGGTCACCTGGCTCCGCCGGGTGGCATCACGCGGTGGTCCTGCAGCAGCCGGCGGACGCGATCCAGCGGGAGGGCCTGGGCGGTGCCGCGGGCGCCGCGCACGGTGCGAGCGCGGAGGAGGGAGTTCACGATCGCCTCCTCGGTCGCGTCGGCGGCGGCCTGGAAGAGGGGGTTGAGGGCCTCGTCGGCGATGGGCGGCCGGTGAGAGGTGGTGAAGGCGATGACGAAGTCGCCGGAGCCGTGCTCCATCACGCTTCCCGCGCGGCCCAGGCCGACGAGGGTGCGGCGGCCGAGGCGGACGAGCTGTCGGTGATCGATCGGCGCGTCGGTGGCGAGGACGATCATGATGCTTCCTCCACCGGGCCGGCTGCTGGTGGTGCCGGCGCCCAGCGCTCGCCCGATCGGAGCGCCGGCGATCGTGAGGGTGCCGCCGAAGTTGGTCTGCACCAGGATCCCGACGGTGGTGCCGCCCTCGAGCCGACGGCTGGCGGTGCCGATGCCCCCCTTCCAGCCGAACGCGACGGTCCCGCGACCGGCGCCGACGCTGCCCTCCTCGACCGGGCCGGGGCGAGCCCCGCGAATGGCGCGCAGCACCTCGGCCTCGCTGATCGGGCGGCGGCGGATGTCGTTGAGAAAGCCGTCGTTGGTCTCGCCGATGACGGGATTGACGGAGCGGACGTCCTCGTTCCCGGGCAGGCCGAGCAGGTAGCCCGCGGTGGCGTCCCAGGCCTTGCCCACGCACAGGGTGCAGGTGAGGACGATGGGCGACTCCAGCTCGCCGAGCTCGTTGACCTGGAGTGCGCCGGTGAGCTTGCCAAACGCGTTGCCGACCACCACCGCGGCCCGCACCTTCTCGCGGAAGAGGTTGCGGCCGTGGGGGAGCACGGCGGTGACGCCGGTGTTGACCGTGACGCCGCGGGTGATGGTGACGTGGCCGACGCGCACGCCGGGCACGTCGGTGATGGCGTCGAGGGGACCGGGCGGAAGGCTGCCGATCGCGATGCCCCAGTCGCGGAGGCGTGGCCGCGGCGGATCGGCGCGGGCGGGGGACTGGCCGATGAGAATGAGGAGAACCAGGGCCGGGCGGAGGCGTCGCATCTGCCGATCCTTACAGCGCAGCGAGACGCGCACGACCGCCTTGACCGCCGAATGACAGAGGCCG